>DATGIS010000033.1:0-12415 GCA_035295625.1 Candidatus Acidiferrum sp.
CTTGAAGCGGCATCAGCATGAAATGATCGCGACGATGGTGTCGGTGACGAACCGATGCCACTATTGAATCGAATCTCACGCAGAGTTTCTGCGTAGGGTGACGTTGGATGCGGGAATGGTCGAGGCGCTGCGGCGGGATTACCGGACGGCGCCGATCAGCGAGCAGGACCGCGTGATGCTGGACTACGTGGTGAAACTGACGCGGGACGCGACGCAGTGCAGCCCAAAAGATCATGAAGCGCTGCGCGCGGTGGGATTCGACGACAAAGGGATTTTGCAGATTACGATGATCGCGTCGTGGTTCAACTACATTAATCGCATGGCCGACGCGCTGGGCGTTGGGCGCGATGATGTTCTGGGGAAACCGTGAAGAAGAAACTGGCGGCAGCGATTGCTTCGGTTTTGATTGTTTTTTCCGCAAATGCGCAAACGCAGGCTCCCGCGGCGCCGAAAGGACCGGCGGAGTTTCGCGATGTGACGGCGGCGGCGGGGATCAAGTTTGTTCACAACAATGGAGCGTACGGGAAGAAATATTTGCCGGAGACGCTGGGGCCGGGCGTGGCGTTCATCGATTATGACAACGACGGTTGGCCCGACGTTTTTTTGGTGAACGGGATGGACTGGCCCGGGCACGCGACGAAACATTCGACGCCGAAGCTCTATCACAACAATCACGATGGGACGTTTACGGATGTGACGCATAAGGCGGGGCTCGACGTGGAGATGTTCGGGCTCGGCGTGACGGTGGGCGACTACGACAACGACGGTTATGACGATTTGTTTGTGACGGCGTACGGGCAGAGCCATCTGTTTCACAACAACGGGAATGGCACGTTTACGGATGTGACGCAGAAGGCCGGATTCGGCGGCGTAAAAGAGTTCAGCACGAGCGCGGCTTGGGTGGATTACGACAAGGATGGGTGGTTGGATCTCGTGGTAGCGAACTATGTGACGTGGTCGCCGGAGGCGGATCTTTACTGCACGATGGACGGGAAGAGCAAATCGTATTGCACGCCGGAGTCGTATAAGGGCGCGTCGATTCGTTTGTGGC
The DNA here is from genome assembly GCA_035295625.1 of Candidatus Acidiferrum sp. Classification (GTDB taxonomy): domain Bacteria; phylum Acidobacteriota; class Terriglobia; order Acidiferrales; family UBA7541; genus Acidiferrum. Next base: position 1,052 of record DATGIS010000033.1, read on the forward strand.
ATAACAATGGGGACGGAACTTTTTCGGATGTGACGAAGCAGGCGGGGCTTTACGAGCCGACTTCGAAAACGCTGGGGATTGCGATTCTGGATTTTGACAACGATGGATGGCCGGACATTTTGATTTCGAACGACACGCAGCCGAACAAACTTTACCGGAACAATGGGAACGGAACATTCACGGAAAAGGCGGTGGTGGCGGGCGTGGCGTTCAGCGAAGACGGAGTGGCGCGCGCGGGGATGGGCGTGGACACGGCGGACTACGACCGCAGCGGGAACACGAGTTTGATGATTACGAATTTTTCGAATCAGATGATTTCGCTCTATCACAACGAGGGGCGCGGATTGTTTGTGGATGAGGCGCCGCGATCGGAAGTGGGGCGGGCGTCGCTGTTGACGCTGGGATTTGGGTGCTTCTTTTTCGATTACGATCTGGATGGCTGGCCGGATATTTTGGTGGTGAATGGGCACATCGATCCGGACATCCAAAAAGTACAAGCGAACGTGAAGTATGCGGAGCCGCCTCACCTCTTCCGGAATTTGGGTAAAGGAAAATTTGCGGAAGTGACGAAGACGGCGGGTGCAGCATTTGCGACGCCGCGTGTGGGACGGTCGGTGGCGTATGCGGACGTTTACAACAACGGGCGGCTGGATATTTTGATGTCGACCAATGGCGGGCCGGTTTCGCTATTTAAGAATGAGCCGGTGGGAACGGCGAATCACAGTTTGCGCGTGAAGTTGATTGGGACGAAGTCGAATCGCGACGGGATTGGCGCGGTGGTGCGCGTGACTACCGTGGAAGGAACGCAGACGCAGATGCTGCGGAGCGGGTCGAGTTATTTGTCGGCGAGCGAACTGGTGCTGACGTTTGGCGTCGGGCAGCAGAGCAAAGTGGACGCCGTTGAAATTCGGTGGCCGAGCGGACAAATCGAGAAGCTGGGTGCGACAAATGCGGGGCAGACGGTGACGGTGACGGAAGGCAAAGGAACGACATCGTCTCGCGGGTACGGAAACAAGTAAGAGAAGATGGCAGCGTAAAGTCACGTTTGCGGAACAAGAAAAAGCGCCCGCTTCGGAAGGGGGCCGCTACAAGCGAGCGACGGCCCTGTTTACTCGCGAAGTCACCCACCATTCGAGCAGGTGCAAACAGAAAAGAACAAGAAAAACATTTGTCGCAAACACAGACGCTATCGAAAGATCGTTGGCAATTGAGATGGCTAACGGTCGACCGCTCATGCCAATCGCTTGGAATGAGACAAACATCTGCAGGAATAGGCAAAATCCAAACGAATAGAGACACATCAGCAGCGCCCGGCGTAAGTTACTCATACGATGGCGCATATTTTTCAAACGCGCGCGAATTGCTTCAACTGGCAACTGATCTGATCCCGATCCGGGTAACGCTCGCAGTTCCCAGAGAATCCGGAGCGACCGAACGATTGCGAAAACGGCTACCGAAATAAGAAGCACGATAAAGAGTAGCGAAGTTCCAGGCAACAGCCGGAGAAAGTGAAGTGGATTGAGATAAAAAAATAAGGTCATTTGCGCTTGGTTTATAGACACCTTATGCCGACGACTTGTTCCAAGGAATCTCTTATGCACTTACAAACGGCAGATGAGCAGTTCGCGTTCGTAGACCATTTCCTTGGGTAGATGGTCATGGAGGAGGATGAAGAGCTCCTCGTGTTCGATGACTTCGCGGCGCCAGGCGTCGCTGTCGAAGTCCTGCAAGGCTTCAAACTTTTCGCGGGGGAACTCGAGTCCCTTCCATTCCATGTCTTCGTAGTGGGGCATCCAGCCGATGGGCGTTTCGCTGGCGAGGGCGCGGACGCGAGCGCGGTCGACAATCCACTTCAAGACGCGCATGTTTTCGCTGTAGCCGGGCCAGATGAACTTTCCGTCGCCGTCCTTGCGGAACCAGTTCACATGAAAAATGCGCGGCGTGACTTTGAGCGAACGCTGCATTTTGATCCAGTGACGGAAATAATCGCCCATGTGATACCCGCAGAATGGCAGCATGGCCATGGGATCGCGGCGCACTTTGCCGATGGTTCCCGCGGCGGCGGCGGTCATTTCCGAGCCCATCGTGGCTCCAATGTAAACGCCGGAGCTCCAGTTGAACGCCTGATAGACGAGAGGCATGGTGGTGGCGCGGCGGCCGCCGAAGATGATGGCGTGGAGCGGAACGCCGTTCGGATCTTCCCATGCGGGATCGATCGTGGGGCATTGCGACGCCGGCGCGGTGAAGCGAGCGTTGGGATGCGCGGCTTTGGCGCCGGTTTCTTTGGCGATTTGCGGCGTCCATTTTTTCCCCTGCCAGTCGAGACACTCGGCGGGGGGCTCGTCGGTCATGCCTTCCCACCAGACGCCACCGTCGGGAGTGAGCGCAACATTGGTGAAAATGGTGTTTTTCGAAAGCGCGGCCATCGCGTTGGGATTGGTTTTCCTGGAGGTGCCGGGCGCGACGCCGAAAAATCCCGCTTCCGGATTGATCGCGCGAAGAGCGCCGTTCTCGTCGGGGCGAATCCAGGCGATGTCGTCGCCAACGGTCCAGACTTTCCAGCCGTCGAAACCCTTCGGCGGGATGAGCATGGCAAAATTGGTTTTGCCGCAGGCGCTGGGAAACGCAGCGGCGACATAAGTCTTTTCGCCCTTGGGATCTTCGACGCCGAGGATGAGCATGTGCTCGGCCATCCAGCCTTCGTCTCGAGCGATGTTCGACGCTATGCGCAGCGCAAAACATTTTTTGCCGAGGAGCGCGTTGCCACCATAACCGGAGCCGTACGACCAGATTTCGCGCGACTCAGGAAAATGCACGATGTACTTTTCCTTGTTGCACGGCCAGGGCACGTCTTTCTGGCCGGCGGCGAGCGGCAAGCCAACGGAGTGCATACAGGGAACGACGCGCGCGCCGCGATCGATTTCGTCAATGACGCGCTTCCCGACACGAGCCATGATGCGCATGCTGACGACGACGTAGGGTGAATCGGTAAGCTGCACACCGATTTTTGCCATCGGCGAGCCGACTGGCCCCATGCTGAAGGGCAGGACGTACATGGTGCGGCCCTGCATCGCGCCGTTGAAGAGGCCTTTCAACTTCTTGCGCATCTCGTAGGGATTTTCCCAATTGTTGGTCGGGCCGGCATTGTCTTTTGCAAACGAACAAATGAAGGTGCGGTCTTCCACGCGCGCAACATCGGAAGCATCGGAGCGGGCGTAAAAGCAACCGGGCCAAAGCTTTTCGTTGAGCTTGATAAAGGTGCCGCCTTCGACGAGTTCGGCACAGAGCCGGTCGTACTCTTCCTGCGAGCCATCGACCCAATGAATCTTCGCGGGGCGGGTAAGCTCCGCCATTTTTTCGACCCAGCGGAGCAGATGGTCATTTTTGGTGAGAGGCACAGCGGGATTGCGGGCGCTCATGCGGTGCGGGATCCTCCGTTGCAAAATGGTACAAGCGAATTGGTGCGCGATTTAATCACGGCGTCAGGCCGGAAACTGTGAACCAAGCTCTTGAACAAGGATAAAGAGCGATTGGTAGCGATACCGGGATTCGAACCCGGATTTTAGCCTTGAGAGGGCTACGTCCTAACCCTTAGACGATATCGCCAAAGAACCGCAGGACTACCCATCCTGCGTTTGCGTCGAGAGTTATTTTCTCATGGGGAAACGAGGGGTTCAAGCGGCGCCGGCGCTCGAAACGGAAAGGGACGTCTTGAAGAGGCAGCTAAGCGACGCGCTGCTCGCGCTCGCTGGATTCTTCCGCGGCAGCCTGTTTAATCGGACGAACGGAAAAGAATTTGTGGCGGCAAGGCTCACAGCGAAGGGAGGGGAGCCCGAGCAAACGGCCGACTGCGCCCATGAAGCCGGGAACGTATTCCGGCGAGATGCGCTTGAGGTCGAGATTGCCGCAGATGGAGCAGTGAGCGTAGCGCCAGTGGTGCTTGGGCACGGCGCGGGCGCGAAAACGATGTTCGCATTTGTTACAGCGCCATGGCACGAGGCCAGCAACGCTATAAATGTAGTCGTCGATCCCGCGACGCCGCGAGCGGCGGCTAGCAGACGAATGACATGATGGACACTCAGCTGTCATGGACGCACACAAACCGGAGGGAGACGGGAAAAGCATATGCGAAAGTGCGGCAGGGTTCAAGGGACAGGCTGGCTGGCGAGAGTTCACCGCCGCCGGAATGACCAAGGGAAGCCCTTGCGCTAAACTAGAATTTCAGGAGAAACCATGGCCGACTACACCGACGAACACGCGCGAGCTGGGATCAAAACGAAATTGCCGAAGCTGGATGCATGGTCAAACCAGTTTCCCGGTTACGTCATCACGACCAGGTATCCGGAGTACACGTCGATGTGCCCGAAGACAGGCTTGCCGGACTACGGCACGATCACGATCGAATACATGCCTAAGAAATCGTGTATCGAGTTAAAAGCGCTGAAGATGTATTTGCTGGCGTACCGCAACCTGGGAATTTTTTACGAAAACGCGGTGAACAAGATTCTGCACGACATTGTGGACGCAATCGACCCGGAATGGTGCCTGGTGCGGGGAGAATTCACGCCGCGCGGCGGATTGAATACGACGGTGGAAGCGCGCTGGCCGATCGAAAAGCGGTCGAACAAAAGAAAGAAGTAAAAAGTTTCCAGAAAAATTCACGACAAGCTTTTACGAACAGCCCTGTTGCCTCAATTGCGCCAGACGGCGGCGACCTTCGGGGCTGCCTTTGCGAACGGCCGCATCCAGAAGAACGCGCGCTTGTTCGCAACTGCGTTCGACGCCATCACCACGAGCGTAGAGATCCGCAAGAGTGACTTCTGCAGGAACGAAGCCCTTTCGCACGCCGACCCAGAGCAAGTCCACCGCCACAGAAATATCGCGCTGGCGATGATTCCCTTTCAGGATGTTGCGCGCCTGATCGAACTCTTTTTGGCCGGAGCCGCCATCCGGCGCCGCCGGCAGATCTTCGATGCGCTGGACGTTGGCTGTAGGTGGCGACTCTGGCACAGCGGAATTCGCCGCAGGCGCGGATTTGTTCGTGTCGCCTATCGCGGCGGGACTCTCCGTTTTTGCTGCTGCGGGCTTGGGCTCCGTCGGGGATGGAACCGACGACTGCAAAACCGGCGCGGGTTTCGAATCGAGCAAGACCGCAGAGCGATCCTCGCCCGAAAGGGATTCGCCGAGGCGAATCAACGTTTCGCCAACTTCACGGCGGAAGCTGAGAACGAGAGCCACGAGAATCACGGCAAGGGCCAGCGAAATGATTCCGGCGGCGGCGGCGCGATTCAGGCGCGGCGGCTCTTCGACGATTTCTTCCGGAGGCGGCACATGAGCGTAGGGCTGATGAAGGCCGGGGAGTGGCGGATATTCCCTCTGCGGCTCCTGCAACGGCGGGAACGCCGGTGCTTCCGGAACATGCGAAGGCTGAGGAAGTTCAACGTCCACCGAAGTCACAGGTTCAGGTGCCGTCGAAGTTTGCACTGAAACTGGGTCTGGCGCGGGAGTTGGAGCCGGCGGCACAGACGGCAAACGGAACTTTGGCAAAAGAGAAGGCGGCGCAGCTGATCTGGCTTCAACCGGCGCGGGCGGAAGCAGCGTTTTCGCTGCCGGCTTTTCCTGGATTCGCTTTTCTTCGGAAGGAGGAGCAACCACACCCGCTTTGATCTCTTCGATGTTGCCTTCGCGAATGTGCGCTTTTATTTTTTCAATCGAATCGAGCGGGAGCGCAGCGGCCGGCGTCACTTCGCGGCCGACGGTTTTGCTCGCCGACTCCCCGGCGAGCCACGCGCGAAGCGCAGCGCGAAATTCCGCGCTCACGTTTGTAAATTTCAATCCGCCGGTTTTGCCGTCTTCCTCGGCCCACGCAATTTCGCCGACACCCTGGAGGCGCGACTTGCCATCGAGCGCGAATGTAAATGGGATCGGCCCGTCGGCTTTGAGAGGGGCCACGGCGCGGAACGTGAGGCCGACCTCACAAATGCCCAGCATCATGCCGCCGTTGTGCGGGCCAAGCTCGACATAGACGAGCTGCTGCGGTTTCTTGAGCGGCCAGGAGGCCTGCGTGGGATTCGTGGACATGCTTGCGATTGCTGCTCCGTCTGTAGCCTATTTTCGCAGATTCGGGGGCGGATGGGCGGAAAGTCGCGAGTGGAGATGTCAGATGTTATTGGCAACGAAGAGGATGGTTCTAGGACCCGGTGGTGTAAATTTTTCGTACAGGTATCTCGGTATTTACGGTCCTGGGAAACACTGCTTACATGCTAAGGTGATGAAAGCACGGCAGTTGATTTGAGTGCGAGCCTGGCACTCGCCTTGCGCTAATCAAGTACGCCCCCAGCCGCAGTCCTTGTTTGTTCGCTGACGAATTCCCTGGTTGAAGAACGCGAATCGAGGCAATCGATGCGCACGACCCTGAAGATCGTTCTGCCGCTCGTCGTCAGCGTGGCCGCGGTGTCGCTGCTCTTCGCGGGATATCAAGTTCGAACGGAGCGGAAGAGCTTGCGCACCGATCTGGCACGACGCGCGGAATTGCTTGCGGAAAGCCTGCAGGAATCCATCGAGCCGCAATTTGAAAAACGAGATCACGCCGGGGAACGCGCCATGCAACGCGTTGTGGACCGGTTCGCACAACGGGAACACATGAAAGGCATCGGAGTCTACGAAGCGGATGGAAGCGCGCTCGTGTTGACGCCAGCATTGGGAGGATATTTTCGATCCGCGCCGGCAACCGCCGTGAGCGCCGTTGCACGCGACGACAAGGAAAGCAGCTCGGAAGCGGTCGGCGATACGCCGGTGTTTTTTTACTCACTGCCGTTGCATCGGAACGACAAGGCGTCGGGTGCGCTGCTTCTTGTTTATGACACGAGCTATATCGATTCGCGAGTCTTGCGAACCTTGCGCGATTCGCTGCTGACTGCTTTGCTCGAAACAATTTTGATTACGGCGCTGGCTTTGATCTTGGTGCGGTGGACATTCATGGATCCGTTGAAACGGACTGTGAAGTGGGTGCAGCACCTGAGGACTGGACACGGACAGGAGAATCATCCGCTGCCGCAAGGCGAACCCTTCGACCAGATTCATGCGGAGGTGACACACCTTGCTCGCGACTTGGGCGTAGCGCGTGCGGCGGCCGAAGAAGAGGCGCGGCTGCGGGAATCGAACGCGACGCAGTGGACGGCGGAGCGGTTGCGCGTGAGTTTGCGAACAAAGCTGCACAACAATCCGCTATTCGTCGTCTCGAATCGCGAGCCGTACATCCACATGGCTGGAACGAAAGAGATTGAAACCATCGTGCCGGCGAGCGGCGTTGTCACCGCGCTTGAGCCGGTGCTCGTTGCGTGCAACGGAACGTGGATTGCCCATGGCAGCGGCACCGCCGATCGGCAAATGGTGGATGAGAAGGATCATTTGCGTGTTCCGCCGGAACAACCGAGCTACACGCTGCGGCGTGTCTGGCTGAGTGATGAAGAAGAAAAAGGCTACTACCAGGGATTTGCAAACGAAGGGCTTTGGCCTCTTTGTCACATTGCGCACACGCGGCCAACGTTCCGCCCGGAAGATTGGGAACACTATCAGACGGCGAACCGGAAATTTGCGGATGCTGTGCTCGAGGAAATGGCCGGCACGGAATCGCCGATACTGCTGGCGCAGGATTATCACTTTGCGTTGTTGCCGCGAATGGTGAAAGATGCGCGCCCGGACGCACGCATCGCAATTTTCTGGCACATTCCCTGGGCCAATCCGGAAGTGTTTGGAATCTGCCCGTGGCAGCGGGAGCTTGTGGGCGGTCTTCTCGGCGCCGACCTGATCGGATTTCACACGCAAACACACTGCAATAATTTTCTGGAAACGGTGGATCGTGCACTGGAAGCTCTGACGGAGTGGGACCGGTTCGCGGTGAATCGGCAAGGACATGTGACGCTGGTGCGGCCCTATCCGATTAGCGTGGCGTTTCCCGACAGCAGTGCCGAACGAATCGAGTGGAAGAGTTCGGGAGAAGAGCGCGCTGCTCTTTGCACCGAGTTGGGCATCGAAGCTTCCTTGCTTGGAATTGGCGTGGACCGCGTCGACTACACCAAGGGGATTTTGGAGCGGTTTCGCGGGATCGAACGGTTTCTGGAAGTTCATCCGGAATATCAGAACCGATTCTCGTTCGTGCAGATTGGGGCGCCGAGCCGGACGAATATTCCGCGCTACAAGCAGTTCCTTGAGGAAGTATCGGCGGAGGCGGAGCGAATCAATGCGCGTTTCGCGGCGGGCAAGTGGAAGCCGATTTTGTTTCTGCGCAAGCATCATTCGCATCGGGAGATCGCCAGATTTTACCGGGCAGCGTCAGTTTGCCTCGTGACGTCATTGCATGACGGTATGAATCTCGTGGCAAAGGAATTCGTCGCCGCACGGGATGATGAACGCGGCGCGTTGATTCTGAGCACGTTTGCAGGCGCCGCGCTCGAACTGACGGACGCCTTGCAGGTGAACCCCTATGACGTCCAGCAACTGGCTGCGGCGATTTATCGTTCGCTGGAAATGCCGGAAGACGAACAGGCCACGCGATTGAGACACATGCGGAAGAACCTGCGCGAACACAACGTTTTCCGGTGGGCGGCGAATTTATTGTCCGATTTGACCGAAATACGAATCGACCAGCCTTCGCGAGTGGAGATCGCGGCGCACAGCGAAGAGCCGCGGCCTGAGGAGGCAAAGATCCAATGACAGTCCCGGTACAAGCGGAACAAACACCATTTCTGTTTTTCACGGCGGCATATTTGACGAAAATTGGAAACCAATGCGCGCGGACATTGAATGAACTGTTGAAAGGGATTGAGGAATGCAGCGATGCGTCCATCTTTCACCACACCTTTCAGACGCTGGGAAGTCACCACTTTCTGACGGAAGGATTTTCCAATGATTTCGCACAATGGGTGCTGGCCTCGGCGAATCGCGATGCGCTTGCGGAACAGCTTGCGGCACTCGACATACGCGACTATCTCTCGATTGCGGAATTGCGGAGCGATCTGCGGCGGGTTGTGAGCGCCTACTGCATCGCGCAACCCAACCTCGCGGCACAAGAAGCGCTAGAACCGTTTTATTTTTGCGAAAGCGTCGAAGTAACCGAACCGCTGCAGTTCACGGCGCGCAGTCTGCCTGAATTCCGCTCGGGCATCGAAAAGTTGAGTCACGCATCGTTTTACTTTCATTTCGTGTCGTCGCGCCTGCGGCTTCACCTGCGCACGAATGATTTTTCCGTTTGGCTTGAAAACAGCCTGGGGCTCGAAACGCTGGCGAACCGCGTGAACCGCATCGACGTCTACACGAACACGCTCGATAGCGCACGGGAACGACTGCTCCGAATGATTGAGATGGAGGAACAAAAGGCATGGCGGCGACCCAGGTAATGAATCGGATTCCACTGGACGACTACGCGCCTCTGCTGGGAATTCCGGAGATTGAGGAGATGCGATCCCTCGCAAGGCCGCTTCGCGGAAAAACCGTTCAGATGGTGAATTCCACCGCGGTGGGAGGCGGAGTCGCGGAAATTCTGAATCGGCTGATTCCGCTCGCGGAGGAACTCGAACTCGACATTCACTGGGACGTCATGAAAGGCGGCGCGGATTTTTTCGAAGTGACCAAAGCGTTTCACAATGCGCTTCACGGAAGTGCGTATGCTTCGAATGACAGGGACTTCGCCGTATTCCGAGACTACAACCAGCGCAATTTCGAACTGGTGCGCCAGGACGCCGAATTTACCATCATTCATGACCCGCAACCCGCTGGGCTCATCGAAACGCGGCACGCGAAATGCGGTCATTGGATCTGGCGCTGCCACATCGATCTGTCGCGACCGAACTCGGCGGTGTGGGGCTTCCTGCGACCCTATGTATCCCAATACGACGGCGCCATTTTTTCTTCGCCGGAATTCTCACGGCAATTGCCGGTGCCGCAATTTCTTTTTTATCCGTCGATTGATCCTTTGTCGGAAAAAAACCGTGAGTTGGATGACGATTTCGTGGCGTCGGTACTTGAGCGCTTTTCCATCGATCCGCACCGTCCGATTCTTACGCAAATTTCGCGCTTCGACCGGTTGAAAGACCCCGTTGGAGTCATTCGCGCCTACCGAATCGTAAAGCGCTACTTCGATTGCCAACTGGTGCTTGCGGGTGGCAGCGCGTCCGACGATCCCGAAGGCGCAATTGTTCTGGATGAGGTCTGCAAGGAAGCCGAAGGTGACCGCGATATCCATATTCTCGAACTGCCCGCGTGGGCACCGCTCGAAGTGAACGCTCTGCAGCGTGCATCGACCGTTGTGATTCAAAAAAGCCTTCGCGAAGGATTTGGGCTTACGGTTGCCGAGGCGCTTTGGAAAAAGAAGCCAGTGGTGGCTTCGGCGGTCGGCGGAATTCCGACGCAGGTTATACACAAACATACCGGTCTGTTGGCCCACTCCGTCGAAGGTACCGCGTACCAAATCCGGTTCTTGCTTTCGCATCCGGAAATTGCGCAGAAACTGGGCGAACACGGACACAAGCACGTGAAAGAAAATTTCCTGATTACGCAAAATTTGAAGAATTATCTGGTGTTGATGCTTTCCCTCTCCCGTGCGAATTGAAGGATGCTACCATCCTGAAAAAGCCGTACGAGGAGGCCAGCCATGAAATGGACACCGGGAGGCGAGAGCGGAGACATTGAGGATCGCCGGGACGACGGCGATTCCGGTGGAGGCGGCGGCTTTCAGTTTGGCGGGATGCACATTGGCATTGGCGGCGCGCTTGTGCTGCTCGTGCTCAGCCTGGTTTTCAAACAAAACTTCTTCGCACTGATTGGTGGCGGTTCTCCGCGACCGGCAGCGGTTGCGGGTCGGCCCGACCCGGGTAGAACCGCCGCGGAGAAACCACTCGTGCAATTTATTTCGTTCGTGCTCGATGACACACAGAAAAACTGGGAAGAGCTTTTACCGCAGCAGGCTGGCAAACAGTATCGCCACGCAAAACTGGTGCTATTCCGCAACTATACGCAATCGGGATGCGGCTCCGCGGAATCGGCGACTGGCCCGTTCTATTGCCCGGAGGACGAAAAGGTTTACATCGATCTGGGTTTCTACGACGAATTGAAGCAGCGATTCGGCGCTCCCGGCGAATTTGCGCAAGCGTACGTGCTCGCACACGAAATTGGGCACCACGTGCAGAAGCTGGTCGGCATTGAGGCGAAAGTGCGCCAGGTGCAGGAACAAAATCCGCGGCAGCGAAACCCACTGTCCGTTCGTATGGAATTGCAAGCCGATTGCCTTGCGGGAGTTTGGGCCCATTCGACGCAGCAACGAGGATTGCTGGAGAGCGGTGACGTCGAATCTGCACTTGGCGCCGC
>DATGIS010000034.1:0-139541 GCA_035295625.1 Candidatus Acidiferrum sp.
ACTCGAGCCGCAGGAGCGCGTCGTCATCGACGTCGCCGACAATTTCATCGGCATCATCATGGAAACGCTCGGCTCCCGCCGCGGCGAAATGACCAAAATGAGCAATCACGGCTCCGGCCGCGTTCGTCTCGAATTCAAAATTCCGTCGCGCGGCCTCATCGGCCTTCGCAGTCAGCTTCTTACGGACACACGCGGCACCGCGCTCATTCACTCCATCTTTGAAGGTTGGATTGATTACGGCGGAGATATGGCGCTCCGTCCCACAGGCGCGCTCGTTGCAGACCGTGCCGGCGTCAGCACCGCTTACGCCCTCTGGGGCCTCCAGGAACGCGGCGAACTTTTCGTCGGTCCCACTGTCGACGTCTACGAAGGCATGATCATCGGCGAAAATTCCCGCGAGCAGGACATGGAAGTCAACGTCACCCGCGAAAAGAAGCTCACCAACATGCGCTCCTCCTCGGCCGACGAAGCCATTCGCCTCATTCCCCATCGCGAACTCAGCCTCGAACAAGCCATCGAATTCATCGCCGACGATGAATTCGTCGAAATCACCCCCAAGACCATTCGCCTCCGCAAAAAGGTTTTGCAATTCAGCAAACGCCCCCGCCGCTGGCAAGAAATCCGCGCCTCCCAGGAAGCCGCTCAATAACCGTTGCGCTTGTCATTCCTCGGGCGGTGTTTGCCCGGCGCTCCTTCCCATCTTCGAATTTAATGTAGAGCCGTCCCTTCAGGGCGGCATCTTCGCTGTTTCTCCTGTTTGTCATCCCGCTTGCCCCTGAGGCTGTGCCCGAAGGGAGCCCACCGAGGGATCTGCTTTTGCTGTAATCCCGCCGTCATTCCGAATCGACCTCTTCTCCGTGACCTCTGTGCTCCCACCTCAGTGCCCTCTGTGTTAAATCATTTTCTTGCACCTGCATCCCCTGGACTTGTATGCACAAACGTGCATATACTTAATTCGTGGCCTGCGAATGGGATCCCGCCAAAGCGGAAACCAACTTCGGAAAGCACGGAATTCGCTTTTCCGATGCAGCCACAGTCTTGGAGGACGATCTCGCTCTTACCATCCGCGATCCGTTTTCCGCGAAGGAAGAGCGTTGGATAACCGTGGGTTCGGACGCCTTGGAACGGGTGCTCGTTGTGGTCTATACCTGGCGCGGCAACAACGTCCGTTTGATTTCTGCCAGAAAAGCAACGCCACGCGAACGCGCACAATATGAGGAACAAAATGAAACGTGAATATGACTTTCGCAGCGCCAAGCGAGGAGCAGTAATCGCCACTCCCCGCGGCAAAACTCGCATCACGATTCGCCTGGATTCTGACACCTTGGATTGGTTTCGCAGCCAGGTCGAACGAGCCGGCGGCGGCAACTACCAAACCCTCATCAACGAAGTCCTGCGCCGCCACGTCCAGAACGCTACCGAACCCTTCGAGAAGACTCTCCGCCGCGTCATCCGCGAAGAACTCCGCCGCGCCTCCTAGTCCCTCATGCGGTGTCATCCCGAGCTCATCAGGGATCTGCTTTTGCACGGTTCCGCGCTGTCATTCCGAATCTCGCGATTTGTGCGGGTTTGGAATCTGCTTTTGCCCTTGTAGGGGCCATCTTTTATCCCGAGTTGGCGAGGGGCCGAGATGGCCCTTCTGGACTGCGGTAGCCCTGCTACCGCTTTTCTTCCCGCCGACCCTTCTCCGTGACCTCTATGCTCCGACCTCTGTGACCTCTGTGTTTGATCATCGCCGCTTTGCCTTTTCTGTGTAGGGGCGGCGCTCTAGCGCGCCCATCTTCGAATTTAATGTAGAGCCGTGGCTTCAGCCCGGCATCTTGATGTTTCTCTTGTTTGTCATCCCGCTTGCCCTGAGGCTATGCCCGAAGGGAGCCCACCGAGGGATCTACTTTTGCTCTCTATAGGGGCCATCCTTTTATCCCGAGTTAGCGAGGCGCCGAGATGGCCCATTTCGTAACGCCGGCTTCCAGCCGGCGTCTCTTCCCTTCGGTAGCACAGGCACTTTTGTTTACCCTGATCTGCGAAGGGCCTGTGCCCCTCGTGTGCGGTGCCCCCAATTCCCCAACCCTCCCCCCTGCTAAACTCCCTCCCCTATGAAACGCGCCGCTCTCATCCTTCTCTTCCTCGCTCTGCTCCTCCTCGAACTCTGGATCCTCGAATCCTTCCTTCCCTACGCCTGGCGCCATCCCATTTCCGAACTATTCGATCGCCTTTTCCCCAGCCAACCCTACCCACAACACGACATGGGCTTGGAATTCGAAATGTTTTTCCGCGAACACCCTCTCTGGCGAATCGCCGACTACGTCCTGACCGCCTTCCTCGCAACCGCCAACGCCTTCCTCATTTCCAAAGTCTGGAACGCCCTTCGACAACCACTCTCGCCACCTCCACAAAACTGATCGCGCCCATGTTGTAACGCCGGCTTATTCAGAACAGCCAGTGGTATATCTTGCCCAAGGAAATCATCTCAATATCAAGCCAAAAAATAATCATGAAGCAGCCGCTCACGACGACCAGCGCCGTCCGCCCGGCTAGTCGTCCAGTCCCGGGTCTTGCGTTAAGTGGTCGGCACCACAAGTAAAATGGAACGGTTAGGGCACACTGGATGAGATTCACGTCCAGCCACCAACAGCCCAGACTGCCTTCGCCCCTCCAAAGCGCGATCAAGCTCCAAGCCACGCCCAAAGCTGAGCTAACGGCTAGCCATCTCATGAACGTGCGAACGGTTTCCGACCGCGCTGCGGCAACCAGAAACGCGCCGAAAAACATGAGAAAACAAATGTCCCAGAAAAACTTAAGGTAAGAGTCGAAATCCTGCTTTCCTGCGTACATCAGCATCAGCTGTTTATTGCTTCCCAGCATGAATCTCATTATCAGCGTTACAAGAATGATTAGAGCAAGCCCATAACAGACCCAGTACCACACATCGTGCTTGGGTTTTGCATTCTCCTCATCTCTAAATGCCGGGTCGCTATCAACAAGAGTGCCTTCCGCAAGAAATCTCGTCACCGCGACACCAATGATGACTACGAAGAGCTCCAAGATAAGGTGAATATTGGTTTCATTCATAGAAATTCCTTCGTGCCTTCTGCGGAACCGCTTGCAGAAAGCGGTGTAGGACTAGAGATGGGAGAGAACAACTGGACTTAATGTGGCTTTTATATCACGAGCGTGGTAATTCCCAAAAGGTAACTCATCGAGATTGACTATCGCTTCTTCGCCCTCTTCCAGCCGGCGTCTTTCCGTCCGACTGCCTTACTCTGTCATCCCAACCGAAGTGGAGGGACCCTCCTAGAATTTCGTCGCGGTCACACCGAAAACTCCAGCGAATCCTTGGAAAGAACGCTCGTCGAGTCATCCAGGGACCGGTCACAGTCTCTTTGAGCTATTAGATTCTCCTCGAAACGGTACCCAAGACAGCGATTGCAGCTTTGACCGTTATGGTCAAATGCGCCTCAAGATCATTTGGGGTTAATTGAAGTCGCTCACTCACTGGCTGGGCACACTTCGCCGATGTCAAGTATGTTTCGTCAATTAACCCACGCTGATGAACGATTAGATTTCGTCGCAGTGATAAGAATCTAAGGTTTTCGTCGCTCAGAGCCATGTGGAGTTCTTTATCGTTCGGAAAGAGGGCTTTGTACACGGACTTCACAGAGTAGATATCGCTGAAATCTTGGTGTTTCGATAAGAATGTTCCCATTTGCGTGGATAGATCAAAGTTATGCTCGGCAAGAGTCTCTAAAGAGATCTTAGACACCTCAAACCTGCGCTTCGCAACGTTATCCCCGAGAAGCGTCAGCGTGTCGGCAGGATGATTGTTTAGGTGTGCGACGAAACAATCGCGCACCAAGATCTCAAACCCACTCCAGCAAAGTACTACTCCCTGAAATATAAGTTCATTCGCAGCATGAGCGAACGATTCATCCGCAGCTGATCTGTCCAGAAAGACCAACGTATCACGCGTGACAGCATCTCGGCCTTCATTTGAATTCAAGAAGTGATCCATGTCAGCCTTCGCGTGGGCCAGGGCTTCCACGTGGCGCCGCAGTTCCAGTGCTTCATTTGACTCACCCAATTCGGCGTTCAACATAAGCGAACGAATGCGTGCTGCGCCGAATATCCGCTGCCAATGCCTATCTTGAGCACTTCGATTCGCCATCGCGAATGGCATGGAGACCGCTGATAATAACCCCGATAACGTGGAGCGAAGCGTCAAGCAGATTTCAGCATACGGTTTACAGACTCGAGCAGCTGTTTCTGTTAGCGGCGAGAAGATTGAGTCTTGTTCGGGAGGAAAGACAAAAATTGACGCTAGACGCAGGGCAAGCCCCCGCGTCTCTGAATCAGTAGACTTCTCGTGAACCTCAGGCTTATCGTTGGTTTTCACGGAACTCATTACACCTTAGCTCAGATTACCTCCTGCAATTGTAGAGCATTCATAAATGGGTCTGGCCGCGTCTGTGAGGTTTTCAGATCCCAAGGGCAGGACTGATTCCGGATCATTCGAACGGTATCGCCAAAGTACTGTTACTTGACAAGTTAAGGCTGCCGTGCTAGCCTAATGTTTGTATGGTCGCCGCTGTCTGCTCTCACGACACGGCTCCTCTTCCCGCCTCTTCCGTTAACTCCCCCGCCAGCAGCCTAGTACCCGATTTCGCCGTCCCCGCAAGTCCTTTACAATCAGCAGTTCCAAGACCTCTCACAACTGCAGATTCTAAAGGGCTTCCAGAAAACTTAAGTCGTTTGGATTCTGCACTTACAAAAAACCGGGGGAGGGGGGTCCCCCACTTCGTTACTGAAATCGAACTCTCGCTATCTCAGCGCTCTCTTATCTCTCGTCAAATCAACAGCTTGCGCACTCTTTCTTGTCCCGAGCGGACGCGAGAGAGCACAAACCAGCACCTCAATAAATCCCGCATCTCCTGCAGTTTCTTCACGTTGCGCACTTTTACCCCGAACCACAGGGGTTGGGAGGGGCGCGCAAAACACCACGGGCGTGGCACCCTGCGTTTCTTCTTTTTACTGATCTCTGATCTCCGGTCACTGATTTCCGAGCAACTGCCTCAGTTGCTCTTTCCACAGCACTGCCCAGGTGTGCGAACCATGCCCGTGCGTCTGCTCGCTTTCTGGAATCAACACGAACTTTCCGTTCTTCAGGCGTTTCGCTTCGCGCTCCGCGATTCCGAGCCCCGGCGGATTGATAAAGTCGTCCGCCGAATTCATCCACAGTACGCGCGCCGTAATTTTCTCGAGGTTCGGCGAAGGATCGTAATTCCGCGAAGCATTCACCTGGTACAAAAAGTCGTTCACGTCCAAATCCTTCGCGCGCTGAGCAAAATAATCCGCCAGGAATTTGTCGGCTGCATCGCGCGTCGGCAAACTCTTCTGCATCGGAATCGGCGCACTGCCTGCAATAATCAGAAAATCCAGCGCCACGCGTACTCCCTGCTTCGGCGGCTCCGTATATTCGCCGCCCTTCCATTCCGGATCTTCGCGAATCGCGTCCATCACCATCTTGCGCCAAACGCGGTTGCGCCCCGCAATCTGCACCGGCAAACACGCCATCGGCATCAGCGCGTCCATAAACTCCGGATAGGTCTCGCCCCACACAAACGAGTGCATGCATCCCATCGACGTTCCAAAAATCAGCCGCAAGTGCTCCACGCCCAGCCCGCGTGTCAGCAGCAAATGATGCGCCGCCACCATGTCGTCGTAGTCGTACGACGGAAATTTCGCATGCATCCCGTCGCTCGGCTTCGAAGATTTTCCGTGACCAATCCCGTCCGGCAAAATCACAAAATATTTCGCCACGTCCAGCGGCTGTCCCGCGCCATAAAGTTCATTTGCAAACTGCGGCAACAAAAACTGCGCGCCCGTTCCGCCCGTCCCATGCAGAATCAGCACCGCGTTCGTCACGCGTCCTTGCGCATCCTTCTTCGGCGTTCCCAGCGTCCGGTAATGCAGCTTCAACTCCGCCAGCGACTCGCCGCTGCGAAACTTGAAATCCTTCGCAACATAATCGCCTTCCGTCACCTGCCACTTCGTCTCTTGTGCGAATGCCGGGGACACAACTCCACCGAGCATCAACAAAATTGCGGTAAACAATGCTCGTTTCACGTTTCACCTCGCCCGCTGATCGGTTTGTGTAGGGGCACGATATATCGTGCCCTTTCTGGAGTGCGGCGGCTTGACGATTTGGGCACCGCTTTCGCGGGCCCTCTTCTCTTGCCGTCGCTCGCAACGAAATTCTCTGTCATCCCGACCGGAGTAGCGCGGCTTTTTCCTGCACGCCGCTTTCTGGCGTGCCGCGCTACGCAGCGGAGGGACCTTGGCTGGATGAAAATAACCCTTGAAGCCACTGTGACCAGCAATCTTGTTCCGACTACGGCAACAAACTCTTCCCATCGGCCGTCGGCAAACTCAATCCCACCAGCCCCGCCAGCGTCGGCGCAATACTCCGCATATCGATCACACCAAGATTTTTATTTTTTGGCACCGACCCACCCACCACAAAAAACGACGACCGCAGCTCCGGCAAATCGTTCAACGCGCCGTGTGTGCCGCCTTTTTTCACGCTCTGCACAATCGGCCCCGTCAGCACGTATCCGTTTTTCCATCCCGGCTTCAATCCCACAAAAAAGGACGCCGTCGGGTATCCGCCGCGTGCATGCAGATCGTCCGCTTCCAGGACGCGGTCAATTCCATTCGCCGGCCCATTCGCTGAATCGCCCGCCAATTTCGCCAGCAGTTCCCGCACCTGCGCCGCGACCGCCTCGTCCTTCGGATCCTTCAGCACAATCGCCGCCGACCCGCCCGTCGCCCACGGAAACGCTCTCCACTCCGTCACTTTGTCTTTTGCATCCAGCGTTATCAATCCCGCCTGCACAAACGCCGGCCCAAAATTCACCTGCTTCTCCACATTCACGAATCCGTGGTCGCTTACGACCGCAAAGATCACGCGCCCAGGAAACACCCGCTCCGCCGTCGCGCGCAAATTTCCAATCGCCGCATCGATCTTTTCCAGCGCGGCTAAATCTTCCTCCGAATACACTCCCGTCTCGTGCTCCAGATGGTCCAGCGCCAGCAAATGCAGCAGCAACACTCCTGGCCGCTTTTTCTCCAGAATCCATGCCGCATATTTCTCGCGCACTTCATCGGCTTCCACCGCCGTATCAATCCCGCCTCGATACGCGCCAATTTCTTTTTCCGCCTCTTCCAGCAATCCCGGCGTCGTCACCGCGCGAATCAACTTCATGTCGTTCGCATCGCCCGCGCGCCACACTTCCGGAATGTCCCACGTAATTTTCGCGCCCACCGTCACTGGCCATTGCACGCTCGCCGTCGTTCTTCCCGCTTCGCGCGCCGCGTCCCAAATCGTCGGCACTTTGATATCTTCTGAGTACCAATACCAGGCCTGTTTCGCTTTATCCAACGGATCGAACAGCGTGTTCGCATAAATCCCATGCTTCGCCGGCCACACTCCCGTTACCAGCGACGTATGACTCGCATACGTCACCGTCGGGATCACCCCCTGCACCCCCTCCGCGTACGTCCCCTCCTGCATCATCCGCCGCAGATTGGGCACCTTACCCCCATGCTCGTCCGCGTGCGTCACGTATTCCGGCTTCATGCCATCTACGGAGACCATCACCAGGACCGGCGCTTTGCCGGAAGTTTTGTCCTGTGCAGACAGGGCACCGCCGAGGAATAAAACGACTGCCAGCACGGTGAAAAATTCGAGGCTACGGAGGGAATTCCGGCGAAACGCGTTTTGGCTCGTCATAGGGCAGGTAGCTTACCTCACCAGGCAATACGTAGATGACAGGACTGCAAAGATTCCGCGATTTAGGGTAGAGTGTCCGCCGACACAAGCGGCGCTCTTTTTGCTCTGCCGCAACCTATATAATAAAGAACAGGGGCATCCTCACCAGCCCGGCTCGGCACAGGGGTTCTAGTTCCCGTGCCAGAAAGACACATTCGAACCGTGACCATTTCCGCCAAGACCGGCTACGCCCATCCTTGCGCCATTGCGGCCACCGCTACCGCCGTTCCGCCGCATACCATCACGCGCGATGACTTGAAATATTACATGGGCCGCGTTTTCGATATTCCGGAGCGCCGGCTCGAAGCGATGATGTCGATCGTGGACAACGCCAACGTCAACAAGCGCCACTCGATCTTCCCGGTGGAATACATCGTGGAGCCGCGTCCGCTTTCGCAAACGAACAATGAATATATAGAGCACTCGATCAAGCTGGGTTTTGCGGCCACACAAAAATGCCTGGAGCGCGCGGGCATGAAGGCCGAGGACATCGACCTCATCATCACGGTCTCCTGCACGGGCTTCATGATTCCTTCCCTCGACGCACATATGATCAATGAGCTTGGATTCCGTTCGGACGTGCGCCGTATGCCGTTCACCGAACTGGGCTGCGCCGCCGGAGCCATGGCCCTGGCGCGCGCCGCGGATTTTATCCAAGCGTATCCGGGCCGAAACGTTTTGATTGTCTCGGTGGAACTGCCGACTCTCACGTTCCAGCGCAAGGACATTTCCCAGGCAAATTTAATTTCGTCGATTCTCTTTGGAGACGGCGCCGCCGCCGTCATCGTTACCGGCAAACCAAGCGCGGGCCCAAAAATTCTTTCCACGGAAACCTACACGTTCCCGAATTCTCTCGGCGCCATGGGTTTCGACCTGCGCGATTCCGGCTTCCACATTCTTCTTTCGAAAGACGTTCCCGAAATGATCGGCGCAAAAATGCGGGAACTCGTCGATTGCTTTTTCAAACGCCGCGGCCTCACGCAGGAGCAAATCAAAGGATGGATTTTGCATCCCGGCGGATCGCGCTTGCTCTCGAACGTCGAGCAGGCACTTGGCCTAACGCACGAAGACACACAGCCTTCGTGGGATATTCTTGGGAGCGTCGGCAATCTTTCGAGCGCCACGATTCTCTTTATTCTTCAGGAGTGGCTCGAAAAGCGTCCGCTTGAACCCGGAGATCTTGCGTTCGCCGGCGCGTTCGGTCCCGGCTTCAGCGCAGAATTTCTTCTGCTCCAATGGCAATAACGGTCATCGCGTTTCTCGGCCTGCTGGTCGCGGTTGCGGCTCTCCGCATCGTCGAGCTGCAAATTTCCAAGCGCCATCAAAAACAGATCGTCGCGGACGGCGGCGCAAAAGTCAGAGACCCGAAATTTCTCTGGATGGTCTTATTGCACACGGCGGTCCTGATCGGCGCTGCGGTCGAAGTCGTTTTTCTGCGCCGCCCGTTTATTCCTGTTCTGGCGGCAATTTCTTTCGTTCTCTTTCTCGTGGCGAACGTTATTCGCTGGTGGGTCATTCGCACGCTGGGCGAACACTGGAACGTGCAAGTGATGGACTCCACGAAACTTGGCGTGATCACAACCGGGCCTTTCGCTTACGTTCGCCATCCGAATTACGCCGCGGTGTTTCTTGAAATGTTTTTTCTACCGATGATTCACACGGCGTGGATCACCGCGATTGCCGGTTCGCTCGCGCATGCGATCGTGCTCTCGCAACGTCTCGCCACCGAAGAAAAAGTCTTGTTCGCCGACCCGCAATATCGCGCCGCCATGTCGTCCAAGCCTCGCTTCGTCCCGGGACTTTTCTGACGAGCGGATCCATTTGAGGTGAACGATGTTTCAGAAAGAGATGCTCAAAGGCCGCGCGATTTTTATTACCGGCGGTGGCACCGGACTTGGCCGTTCGATGGCGATTCGCTTTGCGGAACTCGGCGCGCGGATTTTTGTTGTGGGCCGCCGCGAACAGCCGTTGATGGAAGTGTGCGATGAAATTCATCGCACCGGCGGTTCAGCGGCATTCGCCACGTGCGATGTGCGGAATCCAGACGAGGTTGAAGCCGCAGCCGCAGCGGCGGATCAGCAATTCGGCCGCATCGATACGCTCATCAACAACGCCGCGGGAAATTTCATGGCGCGCACCGAATCGCTGAGCCCGAATGCATTCAACGCCGTCGTGGGCATTGTGCTCAATGGTTCGTTCCATTGCACGCAAGCGTTCGGCAAACGGTGGATCGCGCAAAAACTTGGCGGCAACGTTTTGAGCATCGTCACCACGTATGCTTCGGCAAATTGCGGCTCCGGATTCGTTGTTCCCTCGGCGTGCGCAAAAGCCGGCGTTCTCGCGATGACCACTTCTCTTGCGGTGGAGTGGGCGAAATATCACATTCGATTGAATGCGATTGCGCCGGGACCGTTTCCCACCGAAGGCGCATGGTTGCGCTTGATGCCGTCCAAACAATTCGAAGAGCACGCGCGCGACAAACATCCAATGAAACGTTTCGGCCGACACGAAGAACTTACGAATCTCGCTGCGTTTTTAATCAGCGACATGTCCGAGTACATCAATGGGGAGTGCGTCGTGATCGACGGCGCGCAGTGGCTGCGCGGCGCCGGCGAATTTAACGACCTTGCCATGCTCCCCGATTCCGTCTGGGAACAAATGGAATCGGCCCGCGCGAAAAAATAGTTGGCTCCCGTTTACTATTGCGGCAGGCCGCTATGGCCGAGCAGCACGTTCAGATCCACCAGACCCGCGTCTTTCCCGGCCACAACCAATCTCACGGAAACCGTTTGCGGTTTAACATTCTTCAGCGCTTCCACGGAAAGTTCGGGAGTTTGAATCTCCACGCGCAGCGCCGTCTGGCGCTCGGCTGGCAAGAGTAATCGCCCTTCTCCGCTAATTACTTTCCAACCATCTGGCGCCGTCACTTTCAAGGTGACTTCTTCCGGAGTTTTTCCGCCATGGAGCACAACCAGTGGAACGTAGAGCAGCGAGCCGGACTTTACCGCGATTTCCGGTTTCGCCGGTTGTGGCAAACCCAGTATCCAATGGGCTTGCCTGAATTCTTTGTAAAAGAGCCACGGACCTCCGAGATAGAGCTGAGGTTGTTCCGACATCGGCAGAACCGAGGCGAGCTGACGACGCGATGGCTCGCCATTGATCGCTTCTCCGGTGACGATTCCTGCGAAAACATCGCCTGCAGCCACGGTTGGACCGGGATTTACCGTCTTGCCGAAAATCAGCGTGTCCGGCTCGTTCCACCACGCGGAGTGCGGATCGTTCATAAGTTTTTCCAAGTCGGCGTCGCTGAGCTTAGCCATTCGCTCGATGTCTTCGGGAAATTGCGTCAGGTGCGGCAACGCCGCGTCAATCGCGAGCCGGTAGTAGGGCTTTTTCTGTGACGGAGAGATCTCCTTCACCGAATACGCCGGCCCTGTTCCCATGAACCGCTTCGAGTCGCTAGCGTCGGAGAAGTAATAAATTTTCTTCGGCTGCCAGGGCGTGAGATTTTCGAGATAGGGTTCGAGGCGCTTTGACGCGCCGGCAAGTTGTGCCGGAAATGCAGTGGGATCCGCGGCGAGATCGAACGCTTCGGTGGCGAGCACTCCTGCGGCTTGATGATCGCCGTGATTTTCACCAATGAAAATGGAGGGCAGCCAGGTGATGATGATTTCCGGCCGAGTCAGGCGGACGATGCGTACCATTTCTTCGAGACTTTGGCCGTGGCCCCAATTGGCGAGGGAATTCAAAACATTTTGCGACGCGGTGTCTTTGCCGCCGAGAAACCAGACTTTGTCGATGCCGAGTTTGGCGCAAGCCTGCCGCGCTTCAATTTCGCGCACGTCGGCCATGGCCGGGCCGTGCTCGCGGCGATAATCGTTGCCGCCGCTGCCGCCGCGCGTCCCAAAAACGACCGCAACGCTTTTGTGCAGATCATAAATCGCCCGGGCGAGGTACGGCGTCACGGCGCCTTCGTCGTCGGGATGCGCAACGACGACAAGGATGTCGACCTTGTAGCGCTCGTCAGGGCCTTTGATTTTTTGCGGCTCCTGCGCAATTGCATGTGACGCGGCAGACAACAAAACAAATAGCAGGCTGAGTCGTTTCATTCGAGATCCTCGTCCTTTATTATTCCTGATTCGCGCGGAATCTTCCTTCCTGAATTTATCGGCGGCGGAAGGCCGATTTGCCGGCGGTATACTCGAATTGTGAAAAGCACGGTGTTGTTGCTGAGTTTTTTGATCTTTGGGGCGACCGGCGCCGCACAGACTGCGGCCAGCGGCGGCCCGCAAGAGAAGCTGGAAACAGGGAAAGTCATAGAGCGCGTCGCGTGCATCCGAAATTCAGAGCAATCGTATGCCGTGTACGTGCCTTCGACTTATTCGGAAGCTAGATCGTGGCCGGTGGTTTTCGCGTTTGATCCAGGCGCTCGTGGAGAAATGCCGGTGGAATTGATGAAGGATGCGGCGGAGCGATACGGGTACATTGTCCTGGGCTCGAACAACTCGCGGAACGGCGCGTGGAAACCGGAAATGGATGC
This sequence comes from Candidatus Acidiferrum sp., assembly GCA_035295625.1. Classification (GTDB taxonomy): domain Bacteria; phylum Acidobacteriota; class Terriglobia; order Acidiferrales; family UBA7541; genus Acidiferrum. The sequence continues at coordinate 12,369 of DATGIS010000034.1, forward strand.
GGCCGATGCGATGCTGCAGGACGCACAGCAGCGTTTTAACGTCGACTTGAAGCGAATTTATTTCGCGGGGCTGTCGGGAGGCGCACGGGTGGCTTCTCAGCTCGCGCAGTTCTGCAAATGCGCGGCAGGCGTGCTGCTGAGCGGAGCCGGTTTCTCTCAGAGTTCTGCGCCGCAGAAGGAAACGACGTTTCCCGTTTTCTCCGCTGTTGGCACGCTGGACTTCAATTATCCGGAGCTGATTGGGCTGCAGGACAAACTGGAGCAAGCGGGATACCCGCACTGGCTGCGGGTATTTGAAGGTATGCATGAATGGGCGCCGGCGGATGTGATGGGCGAAGCGTTCGCGTGGTTCCGCGTTCAATCGATGCGGGAAAAACGCGAACCGCGAAATGAGGATTTCATCGCGGGCGAATTGAAAACGAGCGTAGCAGCGGCAGAGAAATATTCGGCGAGTGGAGACGGGCTTGCGACGTGGCGGCAGTACAAACAAATTTGGGCGACGTTTGATGGGCTGGTGAACATGGCGGAAATTCACGTGCAAGCGGAAACACTGGCGCAATCGAAACCGGTGCGCGACGCGCTGAAACGTGAACGAAGCGACTTTGACGACCAGCAACGAATGAGCGACCAGATTTTGGGAGCGATCCAAGCGGGCGGCAATGGAGACGCGCCGAGGTCGGAGGAACAGAATCACGCAGCCGAGGACGCTCGCGATTTGCGCGTCCGCACCGAGAAAGAGAAGAAACCGGAGCGCGCAGTGGTTTTGAAACGCGCGCTGGCCGGCGTGTTCGTGGGCGCGATTGAATCGGGCGAGGGCGCGCTGGATAGGAAAGACTATCGTACTGCGGCGAACTTTCTTGCCGTCGCTGCGGAAGCGCGTCCCGACGCTCAATGGCCGCTGCGGCAGCTTGCGGTGGCGCAGGCGCTTAACAAAGACCGCAAGGCTGCGGTTGAGACTCTTCGACGCGCAAAGGCCACAGCTAAGGATTCGGGGGAGTTTCTCATGTGGCTTCAGGCCGAGCCGGCGTTTCAGGAAATGCGAACACGCTCGGAACTTTCTGAGTTCGGCACGATTCATTGACGACTCGGAATTCCCCGCTGCAGACCGCCTTGATTCTGAGTTGATGCGCCGATAAGCTTGATGTTTCTCCTTCCAGGCATGGAGCACATGGAAACAATTCACGTCACACTTCCGGATGGCAGCGTCAAGGATGTCCCCAGGGGGACGACGCCGTATGACGTGGCGCGCGGGATTTCGCCGCGACTGGCGGATGCCGCGTTTGCCGCGAAAATTTATTCGGGCAATGGGCCGCTGACGACGTATGGCGATGCGGCGGAAGATGGCGGGTATTTGATCGATTTGCGGCGGCCGCTGGAGCAGGATTTGAAACTGAAAATCCTGACGGATAGAGACGCCGACGCGCTGTACGTGTTTCGTCATTCGGCGGCGCATTTGCTGGCCGCAGCGGTGATGGAACTTTATCCGAACGTGAAGCTGGGAATCGGGCCGCCGGTGGAGAACGGATTTTTCTACGAGTTTTTGCGCGAGCAGCCTTTCACACCCGAAGATCTGGAAAAAATCGAAAAGAAGATGCACGGGCTGGCGGCGCAGGATTTGCCGAACGAGCGCAAACTGCTGCCGAAAGCGGAAGCGATCGAGCTGTATAAAAAACAGAACCAGATTTTCAAGTGCGAGCTTGTGGAAGAAAAGGCGACGGAGCCGATGGTTTCTTTTTACACCACGGGGAAATTCATCGATTTTTGCCGCGGGCCGCATATTCCTTCGACGAAGCGGATTCAGGCGTTCAAGTTGATGAGCGTTGCGGGCGCGTATTGGAAGGGCCAGGAAGGAAACGCGCAACTGCAGCGGATTTATGCGGTGGCGTTTTTCACGCAGAAAGAGCTGGATGAATATCTGCACCGGCTGGAAGAGGCGAAGCGGCGCGACCATCGGAAATTGGGAACGGAGCTGGATCTTTTCAGCGTGCAGGAAGAGGCGGGGCCGGGGCTGATTTTCTGGCATCCGAAGGGCGGGCTGATCCGGAATATTGTGGAAGAGTGGCTGCGCAAGGAATTGCAGGCGCGCGGATACGATCTGGTTTACACGCCACACATCATGCGACGAGACTTGTGGAACACGAGCGGACACACCGGCTTTTATAAAGACAACATGTTCGGTGCGATTGAAGTGGAGAAAGCCGAATATCAATTGAAGCCGATGAATTGCCCGGGGCACATTCTGATTTTCAAATCGAAGCTGCGGAGTTACCGCGACTTGCCGGTGCGATTGGCGGAGTTGGGAACGGTTTACCGGTACGAGCGGAGCGGCGTGCTGCACGGATTGCTGCGGGTGCGCGGATTTACGCAGGACGACGCGCATATTTTTTGCATGCCTTCGCAGATCGAAACGGAAGTGGAAGCGTGCATGGATTTTGCGTTTGCGGTGATGAAGAATTTCGGGTTCGATAAATTTGAAGTGGAACTTTCGGACTGGGATCCGAAGCATCCGGAAAATTATGCGGGGAAGCCGGAGGATTGGCATCGCGCGACGGCGGCGCTGGCGAGCACGATGGACCGGCTGAAAATTCCGTACAAGAAATTTGAAGGCGAAGCGGCGTTTTACGGGCCGAAGATCGACGTGAAGTTGATTGATGCAATCGGGCGTCCGTGGCAGCTGACGACAGTGCAATTCGATTTCAATTTGCCGGCGCGATTCGGCCTGGAGTATGTGGGCGAAGACGGAGCGCGGCATCAACCGCTGATGGTGCATCGCGCGCTGCTCGGATCGGTGGAAAGATTTTTTGGAATTTTGATCGAGCATTATGCGGGCGCGTTTCCGCTGTGGCTGGCACCGGTGCAGGTGCAGATTTGTCCGGTGAGCGAAAAGGTCGCCGATTATGCGAAGCATATTCACGAGACGCTGAAGAACCATGGGCTGCGCGTGCATCTGGACGACCGGAACGAGAAATTGCCGGCGAAGATTCGCGACGCGCAAATGCAAAAGATTCCGTACATGCTGGTGGTGGGGCCGAAGGAAGCGGAAGCCGGGACGGTGAGTTTGCGGCATCGCGCGAAGGGCGATCTGGGTCCGCGGCCGCTGGCAGAGCTGGTGGAAGCGCTGCAGAAGGAAGTCTCCGAGCGGACGATTTGAGAGCGAGTTAGTCGTTTGTCGTTCGGCGTAAGTGGTTAAAACCGGAAAATTCCGATCGAGAGCGCGGGGAGAGCCTGCGCTCTTTTGCCGTTTGGGGTACACCCCGGGTGTTCTTGCAAAGAGTGTGCAACGCATTGAAAAGAAGAGAGTTGAGTTGCCGCGCACGGCAAAAGAGTGAAGCAAGAGTGCGGAAGTTGTTGAATAGAAGAGAGTTACGTTTTGCCGGATGGTGCGCGATTGGAAGACTGGGAGGACAAGAAGGCCTCTGGCGTTCGACCGCGGTGCCAATACGTGGGCAGTTCGTATGAATGTGAAAAGAGAGGAGTTGCGGGAAGAGGCGTTTGGATGAGTATGAAAATAAAGGGGATAGGCGGGCGGGGTTGGCGCGAAAATTTCGAATTGGTGCCGATTACACTCGCTAGTATAGCACGGGTTAGGTAATCAAGTCAATAGCTAATTGAGTGGGTAAGTCAAATCCTATGAAACGAAGACTCGACCAGGAAGGAAAGTCAAATCCGCCTCCTGAAAACCGCAGACGTATCACCGAAATTCCGCGAGGAAGGCCTATTTGTTCTTGATGTGATCGTTGACTAATTCGAATAGAGCGATTCGAGCCTTTGACCGTCGCCTGCTCATGGCATTTAAGACTTCTGGATCTGGTTCCGTCTTGTGTTCGTTGTGGTGTTCGTAGAATCCGTCGATCGCCTTGTGTGCCTCCCTTAATTCCGCGATTTCTTCGTCGTGATTGGTGAGTATTTCTATAGTGGCTACTACCGACGCAAAGACTAGGCGTTGCTCAAATTCTTTTGCGGCTGATCGCGCGACAATTAGAATAGCTAGAATAACTATAAGAACAACTGTCCATTTAACGGCGAGCGGTAACATGTTTGTTCACCTCATCAGAAGACTAACACGGTGGTGGATGGCAGGGGCGGTGATGATCGGGGAGCAAAGGGGCTTGGTTGCGTGGATTGAGGGGGAGAATTTTTATTTTGGGAATGGAATGGGGATGTGTTACCTTGCGCGGCATGTCCACGACTCCTCCACAGTTTGGAACGGCTGAGTACAAAAGCACGACGGGCGGCGAGGTGTGCCGTGCGTGCAACCAGACGATTACGGGCGAATATTACCGGATCAACAGCGCGCTGGCGTGCAGCGGTTGCGTTGAAAAAGTGAAACAGCAGATTCCGAAGGATACGCATGCGGCGTTCATGCGCGGGATTTTGTTTGGCGTGGGCGGGGCGATTGCGGGGCTGATCGTATATTCGCTGTTCGGCATCATTACGGGCATCGTGATCGGGTATGTGTCACTGGCAGTGGGATGGCTGGTGGGGAAAGCGATTCGTGCGGGGTCGAAAGGGATCGGCGGGCGGCGGTACCAGATTGTAGCGATCGCGTTTACGTATGCGGCGGTTTCGATGTCGGCGATTCCGATGGGAATTTCAGCGTTCATCAAACAAGACAAAAACAAAGTACAGACGTCGCAACCGCCGCAAACGAAAACCGTTCCGAATTCCGGTGCGGTGGTGGTTGATGGGGGAGACACAAGCGACAAGGAATCCGAAGCCGGAGGAACGCCGCAAAAGAAGATGAGCTTCGGGGCAGCGATTGGAGCGCTAGTTCTCGCAGGACTGGCGTCGCCGTTTCTCGAGCTTGGGAACGAGCCGGGCGGAATTATCGGACTGGTGATTCTATTTGTGGGGATGAACATCGCGTGGAAATTGACCGCGGCTCCGAAGATCGACATCCTCGGGCCGTTCAAGGCGAGCACGCCGGCTCCTGCTGCACCGCTGGGTTAATGGCGCCTATGGAATCCCGCGTTCACTGTGGCTGATTCTTTTCCAAAGAAATGCCTGACTTGCGGAAACGAGCTGGCAGCCGATGCGCTGGCTTGTCCGCAATGCCATGCGCTGGTTCACTCCGAAGAACTGGCGGTGCTTTCAAACCGGGCACAACAATTCGAAACGGACGAGGATTTTGCATCGGCGAAGGAACTTTGGACGAAGGCGCTCGCGCTGCTGCCCTACGAAGCGACGCAGGCGGAGTGGGTACGGACGCATCTTTATCGGCTGGACCTGGCGGCGAAGGCTGCGCCACCGCCGGAAGAAAAACACAAGTGGGCGAAGAAGCTGGGGCCGCTGGCGCCGATCCTGATTTTTTTGGCGAAAGCGAAATGGCTGCTGGCGATTTTTAAGTTCAAATTCTTTTTCAGTTTTTTCGCGTTTTTATGGCTGTACCTCGTTTTGTGGGGCTGGAAATTCGGGCTTGGATTCGCGCTGCTGATTTTCATTCACGAGATGGGGCACTACATTGATATTCGCAGGCGCGGACTCCCGGCGGAGATGCCGGTTTTTTTGCCGGGTTTTGGCGCATATGTGAAATGGAAAGCGATGGGAGTTTCACTGCGCACACGAGCGGCAGTGAGCCTGGCAGGTCCGCTTGCGGGAGGATTGGCGTCCCTGGGCTGCGCGATTTTGTGGCGCGTGACGCGAAATGATTTGTGGGCAGGGCTGGCGCGGGCCGGCGGAATGTTGAACCTGTTGAATTTGATTCCTGTGTGGGTGCTGGACGGCGCGGGCGCGACGGAGGCGCTCGACAAGATGGAACGTTGGGCGATTGTGGGGATTTGCGTGGTGCTTGCGGTTTTGCTGCGCGAGTGGACGTATTTATTGGTCGCAGGCGGAGCGGGGTATCAATTGACGAAGAAGGAGTTTCCGCCGGTATCTGGGCGGACGACGCTGGCGTATTTTGCGGCGGTGTTGGTTTTGTTAGGGGTGGTGCTGCGCATGGTGCCGGGAAATGGATTTGATTTGAAGTAGGGAGATTGGGGAGAAATCGAGGAGACGGTTAAATCGAAGAGGCCGGCTTCGGAAAGCCGGCCCTACAAAAGCAAGACAGAATCCGGGGATCGCCATGTGGTACCCGGATATTGCGTGAGGAAATTAGTTCAAATTTAGGGGGACGCGAGACGCGTGCGTGGGATTGGTCCGTCGAACGGGGAAAGTTCGTACGGAGAGTGAAACGTGAGTCTGCCGATTGTGGTGAACAGGCCTGAAGTGAAAGACGATTCGGGAAGCGACATTCCGCGCGACAAATTATTGGCGAGCCCGTGGCACACAGTTCTTGTGCTGGTGGTGCTGGGGCTTTATGGGTATTGGGCGATCTTTCGCGCAGCGCGAGCGCAGGCGGGACTTGGGCCGAGCCGGCCGACGATGTATTTGCGAACGATGTTCTTCGAGCTGTTGTTTCTGGGAATCGTGATGGCGGGCGTGAAGCTGCGCGGAGGTTCGCTGGAGTGTGTGCTTGGGCGGCGGTGGAAATCGATTGGGCAAGTGTTTCTGGATCTGGGCTTGGGAATTGCGCTGCTCGTTTTCTCCACGCTGGTGGTTTCGATGATCGGTGGGCATCCGCGTTCGGGAGCGGCGGGCCAATCGATCGGGTTTTTGTTGCCGCAGACGCAACTGGAGATGGTGCTGTGGATGCTGCTTTCGCTCACGGCGGGGATTTGCGAAGAGGCGATATACCGCGGCTATTTGCAGCGGCAGTTGGGCGCGTTGACGCGGAACGCGTGGGTGGGAATTGCGCTGTCGGCGGCGGCGTTTGGCGGGGCGCATCTTTATCAGGGAGTGGAACGCGCGAGTTCCATCGCGGTGATGGGAATTGTGTTTGGGTGCTTTGCGCATTGGCGGAAGACAGTGAGGCCGGGAATGTTCGCGCACACACTGCAGGACGGGATTGCGCCGCTGTTGTTGAGGATTGCGCGGCGGTGAGGAAAAAAGAGAAGAGGCTGCGCTGAAGTAAAAACGGCCGGCTTCGGTCCCTCGGCTCCGCTCGGGATAAAAAAGCCGGCCCTACAAAGGCGTACCGATTTTGAGCGGGTCAGGCGGCAGCGCGGGCCGGGCGAGGAGCGGGTTTGCGCCAGGTGGAGAAGCCTTCGCGCACAAGGCCGAAGATGGTGCGCTTGTTCTGATAGATGACTTTGAGCCATGCGAGCGGGCCCATCTGCGGGAAATAGATTCCACGGAAACACATGCGCGCGATGAAGATGTTGATGCGGTAGCCGAGCGGCTGGTCCTTGAGCGAATCGACGGCATGAGCCATGGCTTCCGGATTATAGGAAAGCGACCAACCTCGCTTCACTTCGGCATGGGCTTCGGCGATGGTCATCTTTAACGGCGTGTGCGCCATTTCGAATGGAATGAATTTCTGCCAATGCTTGGGGCGCGTCAGGCGGCCGGCGGCTTCGAGGCGTTTATAGAGCGGCGTGGCAGGGAGCGGCGTGAGCAGACCAAAGATGGGAAGCCCCGGCGGCCAAGTGCGAATTTCCTGGAGAGTGCGATCGGCGACGCCGGGCGTGTCGTTGTCCATGCCGAAAATAAATGAGGTGATGGCGTAGACGTTGCGCCGGGCGAGGCGTTGCAGGACGGCGGCGTACTCACCGGGCTTGTTGAAACCTTTGTTGACGTCGGCGAGATTGGCGGGGTCGATGGATTCCATGCCGATGAAAACCCATTTGCCGCCGGATTGCGCGATGAGGTCGACGAGTTCTTCATCGCGCAAAAGATTGGCGCTGATTTGAGCGACCCAATGGACTTGCGCGTTGGCGGCGATGATGTCGCGGAGAAGGGATTTTGTGCGTTTGATGTTGATGGCGAAATTATCGTCGATGAAAAAGACGGCGATCTGGCCGCGTTCGCTTTTTGCGCGAGCTTTCAAGAGGAGGAGTTCGTTAACGACGCTTTCGTTGGTGCGGAAGCGGATGGAGTCGCCGAAGAAACCGGTGACGGTGCAAAATTCGCAACCGTAAGGGCAGCCGCGGCCGGACTCCATGGGAATGATGCGAAAGGTTCCCCAGCCTTCGCCGATGCGGCCGAGAGTCTTGGTGGCGATTTTGGGGATGAGATTGAACTGGCCGAGATCGATTTTGTCCCAGGGAATGGCGGGATAATCCTGGAGGCTGGGCTTGCGCTCCTGGCCGAAGGCGTCGATGGGCGAGTAGAGGTCTTTGAGGTTGCCGATTGCTGCGTCGGCGACGATTTGCGGCCAGGTTTCGTCGGCTTCGCCGAGAGCAACGGAATCGGCATGGCGCGGGCCACCGTTGCGGCCGAGTGCTTCGTCGAATTCTTCGGTGACGTGCGGACCGCCCATGACGACGGGGACGCCGACAGCGCGGATGGCGTCTGCCATGCGGTAGGCTTTGGCGATCATGCGGGTCATGGCACCGATTCCGACGAGGCCGATGTTTTCGGCCTGAACAAATTTGGCGATGGACTCTTCGTTCATGGGCTGGGCATTGCCGTCGATCAGGATGACTTCGTGGCCGGCGGGCGTGAGAGATTTGAGGAGAAACATCCAAAGGTGAGGCATGAAATTGCGTGTGACGCCGTTGTCTGGGTTGTAGAGCAGAATACGCATACGCGGACTACTCCGTTTCCAACGCACTAGGTCGTGCCGAAGCGAGAACCGGTAGAAAGGTTTGTTGTCTAGAAGGAGTCAGGAAGGCAATAAACCGCTGTGGAGGGTAACAGGTTGTCTGGTTGTGAGGTGTGCAATATTGGACAGCGAAATTCGTTGGAGGAGTGTGGCAATGAAGACGAGGCGGGAGTTTTTGGTAATGGCGGGCGGGGCGACGGTGTTGGCGCCGAGAATCATTGGGTCAAAGAGAGTGCCAGGGATGCTGGATCACATTTTGCTGGGATGCTCGGATTTGGAGCGGGGGATTGCGTTCGTCGAAGCAAAAACAGGAGTGAAGGCGGCGTTTGGAGGAGTGCATCCGGGACGCGGGACGCAAAATGCGCTGTTGTCGCTGGGCGAGCGGCAATACCTGGAAATCATTGCGCCGGATCCGAAGCAAACGGGAACGGTGGGGTCGCAGAGTTCGGTCGAGCGACTGAAATTGAGAGAATTGGCCGAGCCGAAGCTGGTGACTTGGGCGGTGCATCCGGGAAGCGCAGCCGAGCTGGCGGAGCGATTGAAGAGGGCGAGCGTCGTGGCAGAAGGGCCGACGCCGGGTTCGCGGAAGCGGCCCGATGGACGGATGTTGGAGTGGAAGACGGTGAATCTGGCGGAGGATGAGGGAGGGCTATTGCCGTTTTTCATTGAGTGGGGAGCGGGGACGGTGCATCCGTCGGTGGATGCGACGAAGGGATGCACGCTGAAGCAATTCTGGATAGAGAGTTTGGAGCCGGAGAAATTGGTGAAAAAATTCGAATTGATGGGCGTGGATGTGGAAGTGAGATCGGGCAAGTCGGCGAGATTACGAGCAAGGATTACTGGGCCGAAGGGCGAAGTGGAGCTGTAGCAGATAGTAGCCGATAGATTCGTTGTTCCGAATTCAGCGCGAGACGGTAATGCTTGCCATCGTCTTTTCGGAGACGGTGTAGCCGGAAGGAATCTGGAAGAGGGCGGCATCGGGTTCGGCGCGAAGGAGATTTGAGAGCGAACTGTGAGACCCGTTCACGATTTTGCCCTCGCGAACGACGGAAGTGTCATTGAGCAGGACTGCGGCGAGATCCTCGGAGCACCAATCTTCGTAGGTGAGGGTGGAGGCGGGCTGTTTATCGTAAGAGCCGGGCTTGGGCGAAGAGACGATGCGGGCTCCATGAACTTGCAGGCCGAGGATGGTCTGTGCACCGAGTTCTTCATACTTGATGTCCAACAAAGAAAACGAAGGGGGCTTTGCGGAACAAAGGGAAGGTTGTGACGGGGATGATGCGTTGCTGAACAAGAAGCGCGGTGGAGCGACGCGGTAAATGAGAGCCGAATGCTTAAGGACGTCGATTTGAACTAAGGTGTGTCCAACCGGATCGCAGATGACGATGTTGTGCGGTTCAGCTTCCTGATTCTGGTTCTGGCCGGACTGGTTATCTTCCTTGTGAATGGTGTATTCAACGCGAACGCGGCCCTGGCTATCGCGGTCCATGGTTCCGCGACGACGACCGGCGGGAGCGGCGGGATCTTTGGTGGTGGCGTCGAATTCAGCGTGGAAGGGATTGTTTTGAATGGTTGCGATGTCCACAAAACCGTTCGTTGAACGCGTGCATTGAGAAGAAACGCGAGAAGGCAGTGAGAAAAATACGAAAACGAGAACGAGGAGAACGGTCAAAATGTGGCGCACAAGAGAATCCTTTTGGGGACGGAAAAGCCGTTCGAGGCGCCGCGAAAAGTGGCAACCAGCGGGGACTCTAACTGGCGCCAAGGCTTGCGGTCAAGAGCGTTTGGCGTGCTATACTTTTTAGCCTGTCCCTGCGCGGGGGAGTTCTGCCTGGCGGGGGTTAACGGGGTGGAATCGGGCTGGGCACTTGCGGGTAAGTTGTTGGCAGGTAAGGCGTGCCGGCCTTTGGTAGAAACTAGGGGGAATTATCGCAGATCGGAATTTCCGGCAGCAGAGCGACCGGATACGAGTGAACGACAGGATTCGAGCTCGCGAAATCCGTGTAATTGACGAAGAGGGCGGGCAGCTTGGGGTAATGCAGCCGTTCGAAGCGCTGAAGATGGCGCGCGAAAAAGGCCTGGATCTGGTGGAAATTTCGCCGACGGCGGATCCGCCAGTTTGCAAGATCACGGATTACGGCAAATATCTTTACCAAGCGAATAAAAAAGCGCACGAACAGCGGAAGAGCAGCCGCGGAAGTGCGTTGAAGGAAGTGAAGTTCCGGCCGAATACGGCGGAGCACGATTTCCAGGTTCGCAAGAACCAGATTCTCCGGTTCCTGGGCGAAGGGCACAAAGTGCGTGCGATGATTTTTCATCGCGGGCGCGAAATGGCGCACCAGGAAGTGGGCCGCGCGAAGATGACGCGGCTGCTGGGCGAAATCGGGGATCAGGGGCAGATTGAAACGATGCCACGGATGGAAGGAAACGTTCTGGTGGCGTTGTTGGCGCCGAAGAAGGGCGCAGGGGCGCCGGCGAAGGCGTAGAGATTAGGCAGAAAGGGCCACTTCAGAAAGTGGCCCCTACAAAAGCAAAGAATCAGGAGAGTTTTGAGTCATGCCACGCAATGCATCGAAACCGAAGCGGAAGTTGAAGACGCACCGCGGAGCCGCGAAGCGATTTAAGATCACCGGCACCGGGAAGATTATCCGGATGCACTCCGGGAAGCGGCATTTGCTGGGGACGAAAGCGCCGAAGCGGATGCGGAAACTGAAGAAGCTGACGCAAGTGAGCAAAGCGGACAAGCTGAAGACGATGCAGATGTTGCCGTACGGATTGTAAGACGGCGGAACGCGGTGGCGGTCGCAGTGATTGGGGCAAGTTTCTAGACTTTGAGCCAAGGTCCCTCCGCTCCGTAGCGCGATGGCGCTACTCCGGTCGGGATGACAGAGTTTGGAGCCGAAGGGTAATTGCCCGAAGAGTTTCTGAGTGAACGCGATGCGCTGAAGTCCGCTTGAGAAAGCGGACCCTACAACGGATTGCGAGAAGCAAAGAAAAGCGGGATTTCGGCTCCGCGACGCGCAAGCCAGAAATGGCGAGCGTACATCGAGCCAGGCAGAGCTACACGGGTGCCTGCCGGCCGATAAGCTCCGGCTTCGGTTGGGGCAAAGCAGCACACACCAGAGACAAACCCGTTGTGTTGCGCGCGGGAATTTTGCGCGTGGACACGCCCTGTTTGTCTCTGCAATTCAATTAGGAGAAAACCCCATGGCACGCGTAAAACGCGGCACAAAACGCCGGGCACGGCGGAAGAAGTATCTCAAGAGGACCAAAGGATTTTTCCTCACAAAGAGCAAGCTGTACCAGTCGGCGCAGGAAGCGGCGAATCGCGCGGATCGTTATGCGAAGCGCGACCGTCGCGTGAAGAAGAGAGAGTATCGCCGGCTGTGGATTCAGCGCATCGGCGCAGCGGCGCGGCTGAACGGGACGACGTACGGGCAACTGATTCATGGGTTGAAGGCTGCGGGCGTGGAGCTTGATCGCAAAGTGCTGGCGGATATCGCGGTGAAGGATGCCGCGGGATTTGCAGCGCTGGCGGACAAGGCGAAGTCGGCGGCAGCAGCGAAGAAAAAGTAAGTCGTAAGTTTTAAGTGATAAGTTGTAAGTTGAAGAGGGGCATCCACCTCGGCGGATGCCCCTAGTTGTATCGCGACGCATTTGCGGGACTTCGATGGCGACTTCCGTAGAAAAAACTCTGACCGAACAGAACTTGCAAACTGCCGAGCAAGTGGCGGCGGCTTTCGCGGAAGTGCGCGCGCAGGCGGAGGCGGAGTTGCGCGGCGTTTCGAATGAGAAACAGTTTGAGGAGTTCCGGAATCAGTGGTTGGGGCGCAAGGCTGGCGTCGTTACCAAGATTACGGACAACTGGCTGAAGCAGGCGCCGGGAGATTTGAAGCGGGCCGTCGGGCAAGAGTTCAACAAGTTTAAGGCGGCGCTCGAGGCGCTGATGGAAGAGCGTCGCGCGGCTATTGAAGCTGGCGCGGAAGAAACGGCGAGCGCGAAGGACCGCGTGGATTTGTCGTTGCCGGGAGTGGTGCGGCCGCTGGGGTCGCGGCATTTGATCCGGCAGGTGTTTCAAGAGATCGAGGATATTTTTTTCAGTATTGGATTTTCGGTCGTGGAAGGACCGGAGATTGAGACTCCGTATTACAACTTCGAAGCGCTGAATATTCCGGAACATCATCCTGTGCGGGATGACATGGATACGTTTTACATGGAGTTGCCGAAGGGCGCGCCGGGGCAGCTTTTGTTGCGCACGCACACTTCGCCGATGCAGATTCGCACGATGGAAAAGCAGAAACCGCCGGTGCGCGTGATTGTGCCGGGGCGCGTATACCGGCGCGACAATCCGGACGCGACGCACTCGTTTGCGTTTCACCAAGTGGAAGGCCTGGCGGTGGACACGGACATTACGTTCTGCGACTTCACCGGTACGATTGAATATTTTGTGAAGCAATTTTTTGGGCCGAGCGTGAAGACGCGGTTCCGGCCGAGCTATTTCCCGTTTACAGAGCCTTCGGTGGAGTTCGACGTGTCGTGCGTATTTTGCGGAGGCAGCGGGACGACTGCGGCCGGCACGTGCGGAAAATGCAAGGGCGCGGGATGGATTGAACTGTTTGGCGCAGGAATGGTGGATCCCGCCGTGTATGGATTTGTCGGATACGATCCGAAACGCGTGACCGGATTTGCGTTCGGCATCGGAGTTGACCGGTTGGCGATGCTGAAGTATGGCATCGACGACATTCAGGCGTTTTTCCAGAACGATGTGCGGTTCTTGAAGCAATTCCCTTGAGGAGTGGGTGTCAGAGTATAGATCGAAGAGAGATTTCTCTCTGCACAAGCCGACCGATTCATCGGAATGAATCGGGAAGAGAAAGCGTCGGCTTGTTCGTTCGAAATGACAGCGTTGTAGTGCGACGAGGCTGATGCGATGAAGGTGGTTTACAACTGGCTGAAAGATTTCGTGGACGTGACGGCGTCCGCGGAAGAGCTTGCGTCGCGGCTGGCGCTTTCCGGCACGAACATTGGCGGAGTGGAGAAAAATGTTCAAGGTGGAGTGATTGATGCCGAGGTCACTTCGAACCGGCCGGACTGTTTGGGATTGCTGGGCATCGCGCGGGAAGTGGGAGCGATTTACAAGACGGCGGTGAAGAACGTTTCGCCGAGGCCGGCAGAATCGAGCGCGGCAAAGGCGAGCGATGCAGTCAGCGTGAAGATTGAGGCGCCGGAGCTTTGCGGAAGATTCACAGCGCGGGTGATTCGCGGCGTGAAAGTTGGACCCTCGCCGGTGTGGATGCGGGAGCGGCTTGAGGCGGCGGGCGTGGCGAGCATCAGCAACGTGGTGGACGTTTCGAATTACGTAATGCTGGAGCTGGGGCACCCGCTTCATACGTTCGACTACGACCTGGTGCGAAATCATTCGATTGTGGTGCGGCGAGCGAAGACGGGCGAAAAACTGAAGACGCTGGACGGGGTCGAGCGCGCGCTTCCCGCAGACACGTGCATGATTGCGGATGGAGACGGGTCGCGGCTCGTCGGCGTTGGCGGAATCATGGGCGGCGCGGAGACGGAGATTTCGTTTTCGACGAAGAATGTGCTGATTGAGTGCGCGTGGTTCGAGCCGGTCTCGATTCGGAAGGCAGCGCGGGCTTTGAGGCTGCATACTGAGGCTTCGACGCGGTTTGGGCGTGGCGCTGATCCGGAGATGGCGGAAGTGGCTTCGCGGCGGGCGGCGGAATTGATTTTGCAGCTCGCGGGCGGCGAACTGCTGAGCGGCGCGATGGATGTGTATCCGGGAAAACGCGCGGCGAAAAAGATTACGGTGACGCGCGCGGAGATTTTGCGAGTGATGGGCGCGGACGTACCGGATAAGGAAGTGGAGCGGATTTTGGGCGCACTGGGATTTGCGCCGGTGCGTGTGGATCAGAATCGCGGACAAGAAGGAGCATTGCTGGCGGCTTGGGAATGCACGCAGCCGTCGTGGCGCGCGGAAGTGGAACGCGAGATTGATCTGATCGAAGAGATTGCGCGCGTGTATGGACTGGATAAATTTCCTCCGCGTTTGCCGGCGGCGCGGGCGGGCGCAGCGCGATTGCCTCACTATGAAGCGGAAGCGCGGTTGCGGGAACGATTGATTGGATCGGGATACCGCGAGATTGTAACGATTCCGCACGTGGACGAGCACCGGGACGAGTTATTCCGGCCGGCCGGAGCGGGACCAGCGAAATTGGCGAATCCACTTTCGGAAGAAGCGGGGGTGCTGCGGTCAACGGGCAGCGTGACAATGGCGGCGGCGATTGAGTGGAATTTGAATCATAGCCAGCGAAGCGTGAAGCTGTTTGAGATTGGTCGGCATTATCGTTTCAACGGACCGACGCCAGTTGAGACGCCGGTGCTTTCGATTGGCGCGACGGGAGAAGTACGTCCACAGGGGTTGCACGATGCGTCGCGAGAGTATTCGTTTGCGGATTTGAAGGGCGACCTCGATGCGATCAGCGCGCTGAGCGGTGGAGTTGGCTGGCAGGATGGCGGTCCGGAGTGGTTGAATGCGACGAAGCGCGGAAGAGTCTTTTTGAAAGAGAACGAATTGGGCGCGGCGGGATTGTTGGCAAAGCGTGTGGCGGAGAAATATAAATTTCGGCAGGACGTTTTTTTGGCAGAGCTTGCGCTGGGTCCGCTCTATTGTGCCTACTACGGGGCGAAAAATGCGCGACGGTATGAACCGTTGCCGCGATTCCCTGCTGTGGAGCGGGATTTTTCCCTGCTGCTTGCGGATGGGGTGAAGTTTGCGGATGTGACGCGCGCGATCCAGTCGTTGGGAATTTCAGAAATCACTTCGATCGAGGCGGCGGATCTGTTCCGGGGAAAAAATGTTCCGGCGGGTAAATATTCGTTGATGGTGCGGGTGACGCTGCAGAGCAAAGCGGCGACGTTGGCAGATGCACAGATTGCGGAGTATTCGGCGAGGATTGTGGCGGCATTGGAAAAGAGTTTGGGCGCGCAACTGCGCGCGAGCTGAAATATCGTCCTACTTGAAGCCTCGATACGTTAACAGTTGAGGTCCTTCGGGCATCTTCGTGGATGCCCTCAGGATGACAGTGTGTGGTGGGCATTCTTGTGCAAGCGTGCGGAGATTCTGGCAACATAGGCGGATATGGCGGGACCGACGAAAGTGCAAATTTTCGGGCAGACGTATTCGATTCAGGGCGACCTGGATGCGGCGTACGTGCAGAGGCTCGCGAAATTTGTCGATGAAAAGATGCACGTGATAGCAGACGCGACGCACACGGTGGACACGCAGAAGATAGCCGTGCTGGCGGCGCTGGCGATTGCGGATGAGTTGCACTCTTCACAGCGCGAAATTGGCGAACGGGAAGAGATGCTGAAGGAGCAGGCCGAGCGGTGCCTGACGCTGGTGGAGCGGGCGCTGAAGCAGACGGCGTGAGAGACAGTTCTAGGTTTTAAGTTATAAGTCTTAAGTAAGAACAGATCCGAAGGGTGCGCCCCAAAAAATCCTGTACGGCACGTACGTTTCTTGTTCCCAGCAATTTTTGACTTACAACCTACAACTTACTACTTACAACTTTTCTACTGGCTCCAGTGGGTGGGGCGGCGGAGCCAGCGATGGGGGCGGAGTTTTGCATGGAGGTCGGAGGGGAGAGGGCCTTTGTCGCCGGCGGAGAGATTGGATTCGACGTTCCGGATTTTGCGCATGCCGGGAATGATGGTGCTGACGTCCGGATTGTTCAGGATGAAGCGCAGCGACAATTCCGGAAGCGACGATCCGCTGGGGACGAGCGGCTTTAATCTTGCCGCGCGTTCGACGGTCGCCTTCAAATTCTCAGGATTGAAATAGCCATTGCGCCAGTCGCCGGCGGGCCATTTGGTGTCGGCCGTAAGTGTTCCCGTCAGGCCGCCTTCATCGAACGGGCAACGCGCGATTACGGCGACATCTTTTTCGCGGCACGCGGGAAAAAGTTCGTCTTCGGGATTCTGATCGAAGATGTTGTAGATGACCTGGACAGCGTCCACGAGACCGGAACGAACGGCGCGAATTCCATTTTCGGGTTCCCAGCGATTCTGGCTGATGCCGACGGCGCGGACTTTGCCGGACGCGCGAAGCTTTTCGATTGTCTGGCGGGTGCGCGGATCGTCGAGCCAGCCGTCGTCCCACGTGTGGTATTGAATCAGGTCGAGCGTTTCCGCGCCGAGATTCTTCAGGCTTTTGTCGACGTATTCGAAAACATAGTCGGGCGGATAGCAATCGTCGAGCGAAAATTCCTTGAGCGCGGGCCAGCGGCGATTTTTCGGCGGGACTTTGGTGGCGACATAAAGCTTTTTACCAGCGTTAGCGCGGAGCGTTTGGCCGAGCAGCTCTTCGCTGTGGCCGTCGCCGTAGGCCCAAGCGGTGTCAAAAAAATTGCAGCCGAGATCGATGGAGCGCTGGAGCGCGGCGAGCGATTCGGCGTCTTCGGAGCCGGTCCAGCCAGCCATGCCCCACATACCGTAACCAATTTCGCTGACTTGCCAACCGGTGCGGCCGAAACGGCGGAGTTTCATGGTGCGAAAGTTCTCCTCGCGCGATTTGAGAGCGCTTTAGTATAAGGCAGCAGTGCGCGACGCGGCAGAAAGTAGTGATATAAACGAGGCGCGGAGGAATATGAAAATGCGACGCGGAATGCGGTGGCTGACAGCGACAATCCTGGGCGCTTTGCTGTGTGCAGGCGGCGTGTCCGCGGTACCGCGAGCGAGTGCGCCACCAGCGCGCTGGACGGCGGAGAAAGCGAACGCGTGGTATGCAAGGCAGCCTTGGCTCGTGGGGAGCAACTACACTCCGGCAACCGCTTCGAATGAACTGGAGATGTGGCAGGCGGAGACGTTCGATCCGAAGAGGATTGATCTGGAGCTTGGTTGGGCGGAATCGATCGGGCTCAACACGATGCGGGTGTTCCTGCACGACTTGCTTTGGAAACAAGATGCGGCGGGATTTTCGAAGCGACTCGATGAATTTCTGGCGATTTGCGCGAAGCACCACATTCGTCCCGTGCTGGTGCTGTTTGATTCGGTGTGGGATCCGGATCCCAAGCTCGGACCGCAGGCACCACCGCGGCCGGGCGTGCACAATTCGCGCTGGCTGCAGAGTCCTGGCGCTAAGGCGCTGGAAGATCGCGCGGAGTATCCACGGCTGGAGGCGTATGTGCGCGGTGTCGTGGGAAAATTCGGGCACGACGAACGGATTCTGGCGTGGGACGTGTGGAACGAACCGGACAACACGAATGGCGGGAATTACAGCGACCCGAAAGACAAAGTGGAGCGCGTGAATGAATTGCTGCCGAAAGTGTTTGCGTGGGCGCGCGAAGCGGGCGCGCAGCAGCCGTTGACGAGCGGCGTATGGAAAGACAACTGGTCCGATCCGGCGAAATTGGGCGCGACAGAAAAAATTCAGCTGGAAGAATCGGACGTGATCAGTTTTCACAACTACGACAAGGCGGAAGAGTTCGAGAAGAGAATTCTTTGGTTGAAGCCGTACGGACGGCCGCTGATTTGCACGGAATATATGGCGCGCGGAAACGGCTCGACGTTCGAGGGATCGCTGCCGGTGGCGAAGAAATATAACGTGGGGGCGATCAACTGGGGATTGGTGGCTGGAAAAACGCAGACGTACTTGCCTTGGGATTCGTGGAAGAAGCCGTACATCGACCGTGAGCCGGAAGTGTGGTTTCACGAAATATTTCGGACGGACGGAAAGCCTTATAAGGAAGAAGAAGTCGTCCTGATAGAGAAATTGACGGGGCGAGCGCGAATTATTCCTTAAGTTTCAATTTTCCGGCGGATTTATTTTCTTCGAGGAATTCGCGGAGATCTTTCGAAACGTCCAGCAAGCGAATCCATTGTTCGTAATAGAGCGTGACGGGAAATCGGCCGAGGCCGTAGACGCTGACGCCGCCCTTTTCACCGACGCGAAATTCGAGGGAGCCGGTGCGCTTGGGGCCTTTTTCTTTTTCGAGCTGGGCGAGCTTGGCTTTGAGTTCTTCGTAAGTCGGTTCAGACATGGTGCACCTCAAGCGGTTTGGTTGAACCTCTAGTATAGCCGGAAGAAGGGCCGCTTCCGCCCTTCGACTTCGCTCAGGATAAAAAGGCAGCCCCTACATGAGCTGCGTCATACCTGAAGAACGTCGCCATCGCGCGCGACGACTTCGTAGAGAACGGGATTGACGAAGAAGCCGAGGAACAGACGGGAGAGCAAGCCGGCGACCACGACAATCGCGAATGGCTTTTGCGTATCGCTGCCAACGCCAGTGGACATCGCGGCGGGCAGCAAACCGAGGCAAGCGACAAGAGCGGTCATCATGATAGGACGAAGGCGCAAAAGAGACGCTTCGCGAGTGGCTTCGCGGATGGATTTGCCTTCGTTGCGGAGTTTGTTGATGTAGCTCACGAGAATGACCGCCGTTTCCACGCTAACGCCAAGAAGAGCGAGGAGGCCGAGGCCGCTCGAAACGCTAAGAGGCGTATGAGTGAGTTTCAGTGCGATCAGGGCACCGACGGGTTCGGTGAGCACGACGCCGAGCGCGATGGTGACCGGAAATTTGAAATTGCCGTAGAGCGCGAAAAGAATGAGGAAGATTAGCAAAATCGCGAGCGGGCCGATGATGTAGAGCTGCGATTTTGCTTCGAGAAGTTCGCTGTATTCGCCGCCCCAATCAAGGCGATAGCCATCGGGCAGCTTAACGGCATTGGCGACATTGCGCTGGCCTGCGTTGACGATGCCTTCGAGATCGCGGCCCGTAACGGAGAATTGAATGCCAATGTAGCGAGAATTGTCTTCGCGATAGATGAAGGAGGCGCCGGAAGCTTCCCGAATGTTGCAAAGTTCCGAGAGCGGAATTTGCTGGCCGCCCGGAGCAGGGACGAGCAAATCGCCAATCTGCTTGGCGCTGGAGCGATATTGAGGCTCCATGCGAACAACGAGGTCAAAAAGTTTTTCGCCTTGAATCACCTGGGTCACGGCCTGCCCGCCAATCGCGGCCTGTACGACGGCTTGCACATCGGCAACATTGATGCCGTAGCGGGCGATTTTGGCGCGGTCGGCGTCGATGATGAGACTGGGCTGGCCAAGTTCGCGGACGACGGTGAGTTCGGTGAAGCCGGGGGTTTTATCGAGAACATTGCGGATTTCGACGGCTTTCTTCTCGAGAACGTCGAGGTCAGGCCCAAAAATTTTGACAGCCAGCGCCGACTTCAAACCGGTGAGCGCTTCATCGACAGCATCTTCGGCAGGCTGCGTGAAATTGAAAATCACGCCGGGATAGGATTCGAGTTTTTTCTCGAGGTCGCGCGTCAACTCTTCCTTATCGTGGACTGACGTTTTGTGCCAGGAAGGATCGTCGTAAGGTTTCAAGCCAACGTAAAACTCGCAGTTAAAAAAACCGGTGGGATCGGTGCCGTCATCGGGACGGCCAAGTTCGGAACCGACGACAGTGACCATAGGATATTTCACGAGGATGTCGCGGATTTGGGGCGCGAATTTCGCGGAGTCTTCGAAGGAAATTGTGTAAGGCATCGTGGCGCGGACCCAGAGTGCGCCTTCGTCGAGATGCGGAAGGAATTCGCCGCCGATGAGCGGAATGAGCAAAAGCGTTGCGCCGAAGATCAGCAGGCTGACGATGACCGTAGTCTTTGGGTGATCGAGACACCAATCGAGGCGGCCGGCGTAGCTATCGCGGACCCAATTGAAGATGCGATTTTCTTTTTCTTTCACACCGTTCTTGAACCAGTAGGAGGCGAGGACTGGCACGAAAGTAAGCGTGAGAATCAGCGCGCCGATGAGAGCGAACGCCATCGTGTCTGCCATGGGATGGAACAGTTTTCCAGCGGGACCCGTGAGCGCGTAAATCGGAAGATAACCGGCAATGATTACGGCGACGGAATAAAAGATGGGGCGGTCTACGTCGCGAGCGGCGGCGAGGATGACTTCGTTGAGTTTGTATTCTTTGCCGTGGCGTTCGCTGAGCTCGCGGTAGATGTTTTCCACCATGACGATGGTGCCGTCGATGATGATGCCAAAGTCGATCGCGCCAATGGAGAGCAAGTTGGCGGCTTCGCCGGTCTGATGCAGAAAAATGAAGGCGAATAAAAGCGCGAGTGGAATTGTGAGAGCCGTAATGACGGCCGCTCGAACGCTGACGAGGAAGAAAATCAACACGACGAGGACTAGAATCATGCCGCGAATGAGGTTCCATTCGACGGTGTCGGTGGTGACGCGGACGAGATCGCTGCGGTCGTAATACGGACGGATCTTTACGTCGGGAGGCAGAGTGCGCGCATTCAGTTCGGTGGTTTTCTTTTCGACGCCTTCGAGGACGTTTTGTGTTTGTTCCCCGCGGCGCATGAGAATGACGCCTTCCACGGCGTCATTATTGTTGCTCTGCGCAGTTTGAAAACCGAAGATGCCGAGACGCGGCGGGTTGCCGATTTCGACGCGGCCGATATCTTTCACGCGAATGGGCGCGCCATTGTTGCTGCCGACGACGACTTCGCCGACGTCGTCCGTGGAGCGGATCAAGCCGAGGCCGCGAACGTAATAAAACTGGTTGCCTTGTGTGTAGAAGCCGCCGCCAGTGTTGGAGTTGTTCGCCTGTAGGGCGTTAAGCACCTGCGTCACCGGCAAATGAAAGTTGTAGAGCTTCACCGGATCGAGCAGGACGTGATACTCCATCGTGGGTCCGCCGAAGCCAGAATCGTCGGCGACGCCGGGAACGCTCTTGTAGCCGCGTTCCACGACCCACGCTTCGAGCGTGTGCAGCTCCATCGGCGAGCGGTCCGGACTTTCCAAAACGTAGCGATAGACCAAACCGCTGGGGCTGAAGAGCGGCGCCATGCTCGGCGTTACGCCTTGCGGGAGAGTGGCGTCGCCGATGCGCTCGAAGACAACCTGGCGCGCGAAATAGGGATCGACACTTTCGTCAAACGTGAGTCGCACGTCGGAGAGACCGTAGAGCGAGATGGAACGCATCACTTTCAAGTGAGGCGTCCCGTTCATCGCGAGCTCGAGGGGAAGCGTGGTTAAGCGCTCCACTTCTTCCGCGGCGTGGCCGGGCCACTGCGTGATGAGTTCGACCATGGGCGGGGAGAGGTCGGGATAGGCATCGACCGGCATCTGGCGAAAGGAATAAGCACCGGCGAAAATGATGAGGACCGTGACCATGAGGATCACGAAGCGCTGGCGAAGAGCGAAATGGACAATGCGATGAATCATGGGCTGGTCCGTGATCCTCAGTGCTGCAAAGAATTTTTGAATTGGAGAAAGAGCGCGCCATCTCCGGCGACCTGTTCGCCCTCTTTCAATCCGGATGTGATGATGGTGCGGCCATTGCCGCCTTCTTCGACGGAAACGAGGCGACGCGCGAACTGATTGCCGCCCTGCAAGACGTAAACGAATGGTTGATTTTCGGAATCACGCAGCACTGCGGCATCGGGAACCGTCAGCGCACCTTTGACGGCGCCGGCCTGCACCGTCGCGGTGACATACATATTGTTCTTGAGCTTGGCGCCGGGATTTTGCGTGACGATGCGCGCCTGCAAAGTGCGGGTGGTTGGATCCAGAGCAGCGGCTACGTAAGAAACTTTGCCGTGGAATTTTTCGGGATACGCATCGGTCGAAATTTCGACTTCATCTCCCACGCGAACGTAGGAAAGGTCACTTTGGTAGACATTCATGAGCACCCACACCGAGCTCATGTCGGAAATCGTAAAGCATTGCGTTGCGCCGGCCTGGAGCAACTGGCCCGGGCCCACGAGACGATCCGTAATTTCGCCGCTTACGGGCGCAGGAACGGGCGTGGCACCCGAGCTGAGCGCGGCATTTTTCAAAATGGATTCGGGATCTTTGACGCCGACGGCGCGAAGCGCGTCTTCACTGGAAACGAGATCCGCTTGCGCTGCGGCGCGATCGGATTCGGCTTGTTGCAGGTCGCGTTCGGCGATCGCTTTGTGCTCATAGAGGTCTTTAGCGCGATCGTAATTTTTGTCGGCTAGTTGAAAAACAGTTTTCGCTTTGATGTACGCGGAGCGAGCCATGGAGTAGTCCGGGCTCGTGACCGTGAGAAGGGCCTGCCCCGCTTTCACCGTTTGGCCCGGCGTAACCAAAATTTCCTGTACCGGCCCACCGACTGGCGAAAAAACCGGCGTCGTTTTGAAGGCGTTGTACGCAACGGAACCAGTGAAACGCAACACGCGGGGCAGCGTTGCTTTTTCAACGCCGGCAACTTTCACGTGGGCCATTTGCTCTTGCGGGACCGAGAAGAGCGATGCGCTGTCCGCTTTCGATTCGGAAGCCGTGTACGACGTCATCTTGCCTTCGTTTTCGATCGGCGCGGAGCCGCAAGACGCGAGGAGCAGAGCGGCTGCCATCGTGCCGCCGCAGATTGCTGTCTTTTGCATACGAGTGATCCTGTTTGCTGGATTGAATTTTCGGTGTGTCATGGAAGATTCCTTGTGCCGACGGCTTGGCGCATCTGTTCGACCGCGCTCATGTAACCCGCGAGCGCCTGGCGATAGGCAAGTTGGTTGGAGCGGTAAGTGCGCTCGGCGTCGAGAAAATCGAGCAAGCTGGCAGCGCCGCGCTTGTAGGCATATTCGCTGATGTCGCGCGATTGTTTGGCTTGCTCGACGTATCCGCCTTCATAGAGCTGGATGATCTTGTCGTTCGTGCGGAGATTTTCGTACGCGTCGGTCACGTCGGTAAGCACTTGCTCCGACGCTTCGCTGGCCTGTTCTTGCGCTTGTGTTACGGCATAACGCGCGTGCGCGATGTTGCCTTGATTGCGATCGAAAATCGGCAACTCGATGTTGAAGAAAAATGCGCCGCTGCTCGTGCCGGCCGTGTGCGTGTAGTTGAAGCTGGTGCCGAGGTCGCGCTTTCCGTTCGCTTCCGCGAGCGCTTCCTGGCTGCGCGCCGCCGTGATGCCGAGAATTGAGGCGGTAAGGTCCGGGCGGCTGCGCAACGCGAGCGCTTTGAAATCGTCGAGTCCCGCCCGCACGGTTTCATATTTCAATTCGCCGTCACAAACGTAGTTGTCCGGCACGGAATCAAAGCCGAGCAACTGGCGCAACGCGGCGAGCGCCTGCACTTTGGCAAGTTGCGCCGCCGAAACGTCCGTCTGAAACTGCAGCAACTGCAGTTTGATCTTCAGGAAGTCGCCTTCACTCATGTCGCCGACTTTGAAGCGCTCTTCGCTGATGGTTACGGTTTGCTGGAAGCTGTCGAGATCCTGCTGCGCGAAGGCAAGCGTGGATTCCGCCAGAATCGCCGCGATGAATTGCTGCGACACGTTGAAGGTCAGCTGGCGTTCGCTGTCCGTTTCCTGCGAACGGACGACGGCCGTTTGATCTCGCGCCGCCTGGAGGCGGTGCTGGCGCTTTTTGCCGCGCTCGAAAAGATAGCCGATGCCAAGGTCAAACTGCGCCTGATTCTCAAGATAGTCCGAATTGAATTGATCGGGATGAAAGAGCGGGAAGAACTGCGAGTCCCAGTTGATGGTCGGATTCGGGCGAAGGTTGGCGGTAATTTCGTCCGCCTGGCTGATGAGAATCGTCGAGCGAACAGCTTGCAGAGCGTGGTTGTGCTGCAAAGCTAGGCGAATCGCCTCTTCGAGCGTGATATGCGCGGGCGCCGTTGCCGGTGTGACCGGCACGGGAGGCGCGGCAGGCGGTTTTTGCGCCGCTTGTTGCGCGAAAGCGCCGGCGTTAAAGGCCAGGAAGGCCGTCGCCAGAGCGAAATACTTTTTCATTGAAAAACTCCTCAAGAGCCGCAACGCGGGCGGCAGATGTACCAGGATTGAGACAGGGTCAGGGTGTGCGAGGAACTAAACCGCAGGAGAAGCGCGCGGAGACGCGGCGTAGGGGAGAGGAGAGCAGACAACTCGGGGAGCTGCTTGCGCTACGAAAGCCGTTTCCGTGGAAACGAAAGCGATTACCGGGGATTCGGTGGTGACGACCGTCGCTGCCGCGGAGCAAACGGGGCAGACGTGTGACGTGGTCGCGTTCGTCGTCAAATCGGCGCACTGGTGGAACTGCGCCGCAAGGAAGAGAATCGCTACGAGCGACGCGATGAAAGCCAGTTTGTAGAGACGAGGCGACATATATTGGAATTATATGCTTGGACGCGTGAAAGTTACGCAAAGAAAGGCGTCCGGGTCAAGGGGGTGCGAATTTGGGCGCTTGGAAGCAACCGTTCGCCCCGCTCGCACGTCAAAGGGTGTAAGGTGAAGTGTAGCTCGAAGCTAGAATGAAGAAACTGACTCACTTTTTCGACAGGACCACCGGGCGGCGCGCCATGGCGCTGCTCGCCGTGGCCGCACTTTTTTACTTCGCCGCTGGCGGCGCTTTCCTGCACGAACATAAGCCCGGCGGCAACGATACTGCCTGCCACGTCTGCCAGGCTCTGCACCTTCCCGCGCTGAGCCCCGCCAGTGCACCCAGTGTCGATATTCCAGAGTTTCACTCGCTTTATGTCTCGCCCGCCGTCAGCGGATCGCCCTGTGAAGGACTCTCGCTCGATCGCGCCGGTCGCGCGCCTCCTCTCGCCTAATTCCATCCCAATCGAAGTGTCGCTCGTTTGAATCGCCTGGCATTTATTCCATGCCGCCATGGCGAAGCCGCAATTTCTATTGCGGCGTTGATTCACCTCAACGTACGAGTCCCCTCTTACCGGGACGGAGGAAAAAATGTTGAAGCGTTTTCGGCGTGTTGTATTTGCATTTTTCAGTTTGGCACTCGTGCTCGCTGGGGCGGGGTATGCGCAGTCCTCTGGACTTATAGAGGGTGTGGTGAAAGACCCTTCGGGTAGCGCGATCGCAGGCGCGGCGATTGAGATTCACAATCCCGTAAGCCACTACGACCGCAGTACGACGAGCGATGCAGAGGGAAAGTTCCGGTTCGCGAACGTGCCGTTTAATCCGTATCACCTGGAAGTGACGGCGCCGGGATTTGCGGCGAGCAGCATGGATGTGGACGTGCGTTCCTCGGTGCCTCTCAGCGTCCAGATCGCACTGAAAATCGGGGCAGCGAACACCCAGATTACGGTCGAGGCAAAAGGAGAGGACCTTGTCGAGAAGGATCCCAGCTTTCATTCGGACGTGGATACGGCCCTGACCGAAAGGATGCCGCTGGAAAGTCAATCCTCGTCGGTGAGTTCGCTGGTGACGTTGGCGACGCCCGGTGTAGTGGCGGATTCCAACGGACTGTTTCACGGACTGGGCGATCACGCTGAGAATTCGTTCTCCGTCGATGGGCAGCCCATCACAGACCAACAGAGCAAAGTCTTTTCGAATCAGATTCCGCTGGATTCGATTCAGTCTATCGAGGCAGTGTCAGGCGGGCCGCCCGCCGAGTACGGCGACAAAACCAGCCTGGTAATCAAAGTAACCACGCGTTCGGGGCTTGGAGCAGGAAAGCCGACGGGAAGTGTGTATAGCTCGTATGGCAGCTTTGGCTCCGTAACGGGTGGATTTCGGCTCGCCTTTGGAAACCAGAAGTTTGGAAATTTCATCGCTGCAAACGGATTGAACACCAGCCGCTTTCTGGATCCGCCCGAACTTCAGGCCATTCACGATCGCGGCAATGAAGAAAACTTGTTCGACCGCGTGGATTATCAAGCCAGCGGCGCGGATTCCATTCATATAAATTTCCAGTACACGCGCTCCTGGTTCCAGACGCCGAATACGATCGACAACCTCAACGCCGGACTTACCGACCCTGTTACGGGCGCTCCATTGCCCGCGACGGATCAACGCGCACAAATCAGCACCTACAACATCGCGCCGGTTTGGACGCGTCTGATCAGCCCGACTACGCTCTTCACAGTCGGAGCCTTTGTGCGCCACGATCAATTCAATTATTACCCGACGGGAAACGTTTTTGCGGACGGTACTGGAGTAATTCCAGGCGGTTCCTCGGCGACTCTCAATCAGGACCGGAAACTAAGCAATGTCGGCCTTCACGCGGACTTGTCTTACGTAAAGGGCGTTCACAACATCAAAGTTGGCGGCACATTCCAACAGACGTTTCTGACGGAAAGATTCAACTTTGGAATTACCGATCCGAATTTCCTTCCATCACAAACCGATGCCGCCGGCAACCCTTGCTTTAACACGGTCACGAACCAGCCCATCGACGCACCGTGCACGGACCTGTTTCCCTTCGATCTGTCGCATCCGCATACTGGAGTTGGCTTGTTCCCGTTTAGTGGCCACACGGACGTCAAGGAAGTGGCCCTCTATGCTCAGGATACGATCAGCAAGGGCAACTGGGCATTCAATTTGGGGGCTCGCCTCGACCTATATCGCGCGATCATTCACGATTGGCAGCTCGAGCCGCGCGTGGGCGTTGCCTACAACATCAAAAAGACAAACAGCGTTCTCCGCTTGTCGTACTCGCGCGTCCTGGAGACGCCCTTCAATGAGAATTTGATTTTGGCCAGCCTGGGGGCGTCAAACCCGGTGATCACGGACGTCATTGGCGGCTCCAGCCTGCAAGCGCCGATTCGTTCCGGCCAACGCAACCAGTTCAACGCAGGCTTTCAGCAAGCGTTTGGAAAGTACGTTGTCGTGGACGCCGACTATTTGTGGAAATATACGCACAACGCGTATGACTTCTCCACGTTCGGCAACACGCCGATTTTCTTCCCCATTGCGTGGAAGAACTCGAAAATTGACGGGCCGTCTGTCCGCGTCAGCATGCCGAACTTCCACGGTCTGACGGCGCTTGCTGTGCTTGCTCACGTTCGCGCACGTTATTTCCCGCCGCAGATCGGCGGCCTGGGCGCCAGCATCAACGGCGGAGAAGTATTCCGCATCGACCACGACCAAGCATTTAACCAGACGACGCATTTTCAGTATCAACCATACAAGAATCTGCCGTGGATCGGATTCAACTGGCGTTACGACAGCGGGCTGGTCGCCAGCAATCCAAACCTGAGCGATTTTCCGACCGCCACGGGATTCCTTGACGCGGATCAGCAGACGGCTATCGGCCTCTTCTGCGTTGATGCCGGCGGCGTCACACACAACGCGTCGTTGTCCACGCCTCTTGCCGTAGGCCCCGGAACTATTTGCGGCGCCAGCCCTACTCAGACCGGTTCAAAACTGCTGAACTTGGCCGGCGCTACCTTTGATGTGGACCACAATCCGACGCGGGTCAAACCACGCAATCTGTTCGACACCAGCATCGGCGACGACAACCTGTTCCACGCAGACCATTACAAGTGGAGCCTACGGTTTACAGTGATCAATCTGACGAACAAACAAGCACTGTACAATTTTCTGAGCACGTTCAGTGGGACGCACTTCGTTTCCCCGCGAAGTTATTCCGCCGAACTGGGCTTTCACTTCTAACGGTTAGTTCTTCGCAATGATGCCGCGGGCTTCGCCGAGCTCGGGACGGTCGGCGGAGCCGCTGCACATCTCCAGCAGTTTCGCAAAATATTCGTGAGCTTCCCGGCTTTGATTTGCGGCGGTGGCGGCGCGGCCCGCGCCGAAAAGTAGATTGAAGCGGCCAGGCGACGTCTTCAGCGCGGCCTTGTACTCTGCGAGCGCGTCGGCTGGGCGTTTCGCTTCGAGCAGCATGTCCGCCAGCATTTCCCGCGCGCGCACGTTGAAGGAATCGAGCCGCTGCGATTCCTCCGTTTCCGCGGCAGCGCGCATTGTTTTCACCGCGTCGTCAATTTTTCCTTCCGCAAACGCGACCCATGCTCTGGCTTCCTGAAGCTGAATGTCGCTGTCTGACGCGCCGGTGTAATTTCCCTTTTTTTCGCCGGCGTGCTTCTTCGCCTCCGCCTCGAGCTGCACGAACGCCAGGCGTGCGCCAGCCAGATCGCCGGAACGCGCGGCGGCGACTGTCTTCGTGAATTTAAGGTCCGCAGGCAAATCCGCCGCGTCTTTCCAGCGGTGAAGTTCCATCACCATGCGATCGTGAAGCGAATCCATATGCTCCTTCATGGATTTGTCCGACGCGCCGACAACGTGATGCTCGTCCGCGATGACGGCTTCCGCCTTTGCGAGCTGGCCGCTCTGCAGATACGAATAGTTCAGAAAATCCATGGCGTGCGTCTGGTAGTGCGATTCGGCTTGATGCGCTTCCGCAGCGCGTGCCCCCGCTGCCTGCGCTGCAATATTGGAAGTAATCGAGTCCTGCCACATTCCGAGTCGAACAAAAATATGCGAAGGCATATGAATCGCATGCGAAGAATCGGGCGCGATAGCGGCGTAACGTTGCGCGGCCGCGAGACCCTTCTGCGCAAGGCTTTGCTCATCGGCTGCGTGAATCAGGTAGTGCGCGACACCGGGGTGATCAGGATTTTTCTCAAAAAGCGGATTCAGGACGCCGATTGCCTTCTGGCGCAGTTCGAGCCCTTTGGCTGCGTCTTCCTGATAAGCGAGCGCAACGAGCGACAGCGCGTAAAAGCTGCCTACTTCGACGTCGCCCGGAACACTGGCGTACCATTTTTCCATCGCCGCCGAATACGCCGCGATGCGCTGTTTTTCATCCAGCTTTTTCTGTTGAAAGAAAACCGCGGCGGTCTCGAGGAATCCCTTTTCACGCGGCGTCCCATTCTTCAACTTCTTTGCCGCGTCCAAATCCTTGCGCCCGGCGTCGAGCGTCTTCTGCTCCGGGAAGTCCCACAGTTGGTGGTAGCGGGCCATCGCCTTGCCCCAGAGTGCCAGCGCGCACTTCGGATCCTGTTTCGCCGCGTCCGCAAACGTATTTTCCGACTGTAAATATTGGAACGAATGGAGAAGCGCGGCTCCTTTTTCCAGCAGCGGTTGCGCTGCCGTCGAGCACGACGACGCAAACTGCACTTTACCGAGATGATCTTCAACGGCCGGCGGAGGTGCGGCGAACACGAATTGCGGCGCGAGCAGACTGACCGACAGACTCGAAATTACGAAGAACATTTTCATGGAAGCGGCACTCCGGAAGGCCAGCGTGATTTTAGCGCCACCCACTCACTGCGAGGCAAGAATCTTCTTTTGCCCGCCGGTTGGACGCCGCTTCCGCGCTGCGGCTACAATGTAGGTGGAGCGGTACTTCGAAGCAGGTGAGGGTGCGAAAGCTGTTTGAACCAATGCAGAATCTCTGAGGCGCTGCGGATAGACAGCCCGTGTGCACGGCCTGTCCCGCTGGCTCGTTGAAGATTTCGGGGTTTGTGCTTGCAAACTCTGAGCTAATCAATGTCACACAACGCGCGAGCGGGGCAGGAAAGCCTAACGGTTGGCTCGTGGTGCCCACCTAATTCAGAGGTTCACGGCCTAGCTCCCCACGGCCCAGCAGTCTGCTCCATTTTTATTGATGAGGGCTATGCGCGTACTTTTTATCGGTGACATTGTCGGCTCGCCCGGGCGGGAAATCGTCCGCGAGCGACTGGCGGACCTTGTCTCGACGCAAAAAATTGATCTGGTCATCGCCAACGGCGAAAATTCCGCGGCTGGATTCGGAATCACGCCTCGCATTGCCGAAGAACTGTTCGGCTATGGCGTGGAAGTGATTAGCGGCGGCAATCACAGTTGGGACAAGCGCGAAATTCTGGAGTTCATGCCGCATGAGCCGCGTCTGTTGCGGCCGGCAAATTTTGCGGAAGGTAACCCCGGAAGCGGCTTGTATGTGGGAACGGCCCGAAACGGCGTCAAATATGCCGTCATCAACGTGCAGGGCCGGATATTTCTGGCGGCGAACGACGATCCTTTCAAGAAAGTGGATGAGCTGCTCGCAAAGCTGCCGCAAGATGTCGGTTTTGTGTTGGTGGACATGCACGCCGAGACGACGAGCGAAAAGATTGCGCTTGGTTGGTATCTGGATGGGCGTGTCACAGCCGTTGTGGGCACGCATACCCACGTAACCACGGCAGATGAGCGCGTCTTGCCGAACGGCACCGCCTACATCACGGACGTCGGCATGACCGGCCCGCATGACGGCGTCATAGGCATGGATCGCGTTGGCATCGTCAAAAAATTTCTGGATGGCATGCCGGCGCGCTTCGAAGTGGCGCAAGGCGACGTGCAAATGAACAGCGTGTTGATTGAAACGGACGACGCGGCGCCGCGAAATTCGGCCGGCCGATTTGTGGCGAAATCGATCGAACGCCTCCGCCTGAGAATCGATTGAGCATATCCGGAACACGGCAGGTGCTTCATGCAAGCAACCGGAAATCGCTGGCGATAATCTGAACAAACGACGGAAGAAGGGGTAGGTCCAGCCTTGAAAGCGATTGCGGTGATGTGTCTGGTGTTGAGCGCGGCTTGTGGCGCCGCGGCCCAAGTGGACGGCGAACTTGTGGCGAAGCGGCGCGTATATGCGCCTATTGGCCCTGGTTTAAAGGCCGTCCGCCATGGCGTTGACGGGAAATTCTATGTTCTGGCGTCTCCAAATCCGGGCTTGATCGTCTTTTCACCAGAGGGCAAGAAACTCCTGGCGATGAAGGAAGCCGGCGGGCTGCAACCGGCCGCATTGGAGGAATTGCGCAAGTCCGGCGAAGTCCTGACCCAATTCGGCGAAGATTGTGACGTCGACGCCGACGGAAACATCTATATCGCGGATCAGGGCGCAAACGCGGTGCAGGTGTACGCAAAAGAAGGGCGCCACCTGCGGTCGATTTCCATCAATGCGCCGGTTTCGGTTGCGGCATTGCCGGACAACGAGGTAGCCGTCGCGACGTTTCGCGATCCTTCGCTCGTCGTCGTATTCGACAAGAATGGGCGGCGCGTACGCGAGTTCGGCGACCTGGACGTTCTGACGGAACGCAAAGAATTGAATCGCTTCTTGAACATCGGCGAGCTCGCATCCGACGAGCAAGGCCATCTCTACTATGGCTTCAACTATTATCCCGAGCCGACCGTGCGGCAGTTCGACCGGTTCGGTTACGCCAAACAGGAAGTGCGCTACACGGCGCTCGACGCCTTGCCCCAGGCCCAAGCGCTGCGCCGCGAAATAGAAAAACAGGAACGCCGCGGCGATCCGCCGATCTTCAAAAGAATTTTGACGGCGATTGGCATAGATCACGAAACAGGCGAAGTCTGGATGGCGATGAACGACACGCTGCTGCGCTTCGACAAGGAAGGAAATCGGCGCGCAACATATCTTATCTACACTCCCGACAATGCGCGGCTCGATGCGACCGTGATTTTGGTGCTGAAGGACCGCTTGCTCATCGGCGGAGACCCGATTGGAATTTACGAATTCGATCGTCCCGAGAGCCGCTGAAAAAATTTTGTCCCGCTCCGGTAATTCTTTTCCACAGGCGCAGATTTCTGCATCGACGTTTCAGAATGGTTTCGTATGAGGAAAAATTTTGCGTGAATTGCGGTTTGCCGCGAAAACAAACGCTCCTGCGAGCAATGCCGCCGCGACTTGCACAATTCCAGTGCTTGTGGAAAAGTTGTGCATGCAGTGTGCAAGGCCTTCAAGATCTTCGCACACTTTTCGCTTGCCCACGCATCGCCAATCGGAGACAATCCCGCGCTGTCGAAAAGCGGCGGTAATCGGGCCAACAACACTCGGATTCACCGCGCGCTGGCATCAGGGGCCACAAGCACAAACCGGGCGCAGGGAAAGCCGAAAGCCAACGGAAAGTTTGCCTGAGACTTGCTTTCCACAAGATATCCACACTTGTGGAAATAGTTTGGGTACGGATTTTTTGTCTAATGACGACTGCGACGCATACATCGAAGGAACGAGAAACCACCGGAATGTGGGATAAGTTTTTGGAACGGGTGAAGTCCCGGGTTAGCCTGAACACTTTTACAACCTGGTTTGCGCCGACGCGGATGAATCGCGCCGATGGCGACATAATTTATGTTCAGATTCCGACTGTTGTGTTCCGCCAGGTTCTAACGCGGACCTACGGCGAAATCATTCGCGCGGTCTTTCATGAACTGGGCATGCCGAATCTGAAAGTGCAGTATGTCTGCACCGAAGAAGAAGCCGCTCCGGCTCCTCAGCCGGTCGTGCCGGTCAAGCAATCGAAGCTCGACTTCGAAAGCAGCGACAACCAGCTGCAAGCTCGCTACACCTTCGACACATTCGTCGTCGGCAAATCCAATGAATTTGCGCACGCCGCTTCGCGAGCCGTTGCCGAGCAGCCCTCCAAAGCTTACAACCCGCTCTTCCTTTATGGCGGCGTGGGTATGGGCAAAACCCACTTGATGCATGCAATCGGGCATGTCATCAAGAAGCGGAATCCCGCGGCGCGCCTCTGCTACGTCAGCGCGGAGAAATTTACGATCGAAGTCATCAACTCCTTGCGCTTTGACAAGATGATTTCCTTCCGCGACCGCTTCCATACGGTCGACGTCCTGCTCGTGGACGACATCCAGTTCATCGCCGGCAAAGAGCGCACTCAGGAAGAGTTCTTTCACACCTTCAACGCGCTGTATGAGCAAGGCAAACAGATCGTCATTTCATCCGATTGCCTGCCAAAAGATATCAACTCGATTGAAGAGCGCCTGCGTTCCCGTTTTGAGTGGGGCTTGATCGCGGATATCCAGCCGCCCGACCTCGAAACAAAAATTGCGATCTTGCAGAAGAAGGCGGAGAACGAACGGTTCACTCTGCCGGACGATGTCGCTGAGTACATCGCCAGGGCCATCAAGTCCAACGTTCGCGAGCTGGAGGGTGCCCTGACGCGCCTGATGGCCTATGGTTCGCTGACCGGAGCCGCGATTTCTCTCGCCACGGCACAACAAGTTCTGCGCAACATCATCGCGTCCCAGGAAAAGCGTGTAACGATCGATCTAATCCAGAAGCGCGTCAGCGAGCACTTTAATTTACGCGAGCAGGACCTGAAGGTGCGCAGCAACACGCGCGCCATCGCGTTTCCGCGCCAAGTGGCGATGTACATCGTCAAGCAGCTCACTACCGCGTCGCTGCCGGAAATCGGCCGCCAATTCGGCGGCAAACACCACACCACTGTCCTTCACTCGATCAATAAGATTGAAGAGATGCGCCGGTCCGACAAAGACCTCAATCGCGTGATCACGCGCCTCATGGACGCGCTCCAGTAACTAGCCTTCGTTCTTCACGAAAATTGCGCGTGCGTCTCTGGTCCAGGCATTGGCCTGCGCGGCTGCTGCGAGCGGTCGTTGGCGAAAAATCGTCCCGCCAGCCCTGTGGAGAACCATTGAGAATCGCGCGGAAAAGAAGTGGAGCCATGTGGGAAATATCCGCGGTCCGTTGGAATTCTTAAACCGTCCGGAGAGTTTTCCGCTATTTTCACTTTTCGCCACATACACATCGGCGTCGCAACCTGCTTAAGCGACTGTAGTTGAAATGCTTTCCACAAATTCACAGCTATCATCACAACAACAAGGGTCTATTTCGTTTTTTGAATTCCGAAAAGACCTTTTCTCTGATGATGGTTGTTGCTTGTGAATTTCCCGGCAGTGACTCCTTAGTCCCAAGCGAACTCCAATTATTTCCACAGCGGCTCACGTATCGCCGCGCTTTTCAGAGGCGCGAAAAGCGAGTAAAGTAACGCCAGTGCAGTTGCGTCCCAGGAAAGGTCTTTCGACATGACGGCAACCGGAACCGCACGCGAGGAAAGCCACTCCATGGAATTCAGCGTAACAAAATCAGCGCTGTTGAATGAGCTCAATACGACGCAGGGCGTTGTCGAGCGCAAGACTACGATTCCGATTCTTTCGAATTTACTCGTCGAGGCCAAAGGGAGC
This sequence comes from Candidatus Acidiferrum sp., assembly GCA_035295625.1. GTDB lineage: Bacteria > Acidobacteriota > Terriglobia > Acidiferrales > UBA7541 > Acidiferrum. The sequence continues at coordinate 46,674 of DATGIS010000034.1, forward strand.
CGGCTGACGATCACCGCAACAGACCTCGAGCTCAGCGTCCGCACTTCGTGCGAAGCAAAAGTGAAAAAAGAAGGTGCCGGCACAATCCCCGCGAAGAAACTTTTAGAACTCGTCCGCCTGCTGCCCGAAGGTGAAATCAAGTTCAAGCTGCTGGAAAATCACTGGATCGAAATCGTCAGCGACAAAAAGAAATACAAACTGGTCGGCATGGCCAAGGAAAATTTTCCCGCGTTGCCGGCAATGCCGCACGTGATGGTGAAGATTCCAACGGCGACTTTGGAAAGCCTCATTGCCAAAACAAAATTCGCAATCTCCATGGAAGAATCCCGCTACACGCTCAATGGCGGATTGCTCATCCTGAAGCCGGACACCGTCGCCATGGTTGCCACCGACGGCCACCGCCTGGCGCTCGCGGAAACCGACCAAAAACTTGCAGGCCTCAACGGCGAAGTAAAAGTCCTCATTCCCAAAAAAGCGATGGACGAAGTCGAAAAACTTTCCGCGGCCTCCGGCGCCGATGCGCAGATGGAATTTGCCAAAGACGAAAGCCATCTCTTTTTTCAGGCCGGTCATCGCTTGCTGATTTCCCGCATTCTCACCGGACAATTCCCGAATTACGAAGCTGTGCTTCCCCGCGACAACAACAAGAGCATCGTTCTCGAACGCGCCGAACTCACCGACGCCGTCCGCCGCGTCTCTCAACTCGCCGACCAGCGTTCGCACGCCGTAAAACTTTCCGTTTCTACTGAGGGGGTCGAAATCTCCGCCTCCAGCCCCGAATACGGCGAAGCAAAAGAAAATATCGATAAGGAATACAAGGGCGATGCCATCTCCATCGGCTTCAATTCCAGTTACATGCTCGATTTTCTCGCTGCCGCCGCCGAAGGCCCCATCAGCATCGAACTCAAAGACGAACAATCCGCCGGCCAGATGCGTCCGCTGGCCGACGAATCCTATCGCTACCGCTACATCATCATGCCCATGCGCATCTGATCTGGAATTCCCTGCGATTTCCTTCAGAAATGGCGCCCTTTCGGGCGCCATTTTTATTTGTACCAGCGTCCCGATTCCGGCTTGTATCTCATTCAATATAAACATTTTATTCGGCAAAAAAAGTCCCATGCGACCTTGAGAAATGTCCTCAAATCAAGTATTATTTCCCTGTTGTCGATTCGCTTTTGTTTCCTCCAAATCGACACGTTCGCCAGGTGAATTTCGGCCCCGTTTTCCGCTTCGCGCCAGAAGCGTTTGGCCAAACTTCGCTTGGAGTTGTTCGAGTCTTCGCCGCGTCTCGCTGCGCGAGATGGGATGGAGCAGGAACCCTACGAGTTTCGGAATTGCCCAGCGCGGATCGCTTGCGATCCTCCTCGTTTCCGGAATCAAAGGGTAAGGAACGCGCCGCATTGCGGCTGTCCCTGAAGGACGCACGGAAAAATCCGCACGCACGCCTTTCCTAGCTTCAAGAAAAAATGAACGAGTTCAAACGGCTCGCGCACTGATTCGCAGTCTGTTTCGCGCCGCAACAATTGCGCGCAAAGTTTCGTCGAGTCCGGATTTGCATTGAGGGAGAAAAATGGGCGACAAAGAAAACGTTGGCGGCAAGGCGCCGGGCGGACATCAGTACGACGCAAAGTCCATCAAAGTGCTCGGCGGTCTCGAAGCGGTGCGCTTGCGTCCCGCGATGTACATCGGCTCCACCGGCGAAATGGGCTTGCACCACCTCGTCTGGGAAGTCGTCGACAACTCCGTCGACGAAGCCATGGCCGGCTACGCCGATGAAGTCAACGTCACCGTCCATGAAGACAACTCCGTCACCGTCGTCGACAACGGCCGCGGCATTCCCGTCGACATGCACGCGACGGAAAAGCGTCCCGCCGCCGAAGTCGTTCTCACCGTCCTCCACGCCGGCGGAAAATTCGACAGCGATACGTACAAAGTTTCCGGCGGCCTCCACGGCGTCGGCGTCTCCGTCGTCAACGCTCTCTCCGATTGGCTCGAACTCGAAATCCAGCGCGACGGCGCCGTCTGGGAACAGACTTACGAAAAAGGCAAGCCCACTTCGAAGCTCAAGCAAACCGGCAAAACGCGCAAGACCGGCACAAAAGTTACCTTTCATCCCGACGCGTCCATCTTCGAAAAAACCGTTTTCAGCTACGACACGCTCGCCACTCGTCTCCGCGAATACGCTTTCCTCAACAAAGGCCTTAAAGTCACGCTCACCGACGAACGCGCCGAAAAAAGCGCCGAGTTCCGCTTCACCGGCGGCATCGCCGAATTCGTCAAGCATCTCAACCGCGGCAAAGAGACTCTCCACGATTCGCCCATCTACATGGAAGGCAAACGCGGCAACGTCGAAATCGAAATCGCCCTCCAGTACAACGACAGCTACGGCGAAAACGTTTTTGCTTTCGCCAACACCATCAACACCGTCGACGGCGGCACGCATCTTTCCGGATTTCGCTCTGCGCTCACTCGCACCATCAACAATTTTGCTTCCGCCAACGGCATGCTCAAGGAGCAAAAAGACGAAGTTGGCATCACCGGTGATGACGTTCGCGAAGGCCTCGTCGCCGTCGTCAGCGTGCGCCTCCCGCAGCCTCAGTTCGAAGGCCAGACCAAGGGCAAACTCAACAGCGACATCAAGGGCGACGTCGAACAGATCGTCAACGAACGCCTCGGCGAATGGTTCGACAAACATTCCACCGTCGCTCGCCGCATCATCGGCAAATGTATTGACGCAGCCCGCGCCCGCGAAGCTGCCCGCAAAGCGCGCGAACTCACGCGCCGCAAGTCCGCCATGGATTCGAGCGGCCTACCCGGAAAACTCGCCGATTGCCAGGAACGCGATCCCAGCCGCTGCGAACTTTTCGTCGTTGAGGGAGAATCCGCAGGCGGCTCCGCAAAAATGGGCCGCGACCGCAAGTACCAGGCGATCCTTCCCCTTAAAGGTAAAATTCTGAACGTCGAGAAAGCGCGCTACGACAAAATGCTCGGCCACGAGGAAATTCGCGCCATCATCACCGCGCTTGGCACCGGCATCGGCAAAGACGATTTCGACGCCGGAAAACTTCGCTATCACAAAATTATCTTGATGACCGACGCGGACGTCGACGGCAGCCACATTCGCACATTGCTCCTCACGTTCTTCTTCCGCCACATGAAAGAGCTCATCGAACGCGGTCACGTCTACATCGCGCAGCCGCCTCTCTATCGCGTGAAGCGCGGCAAAACCGAAAAGTACATTCGCGATGAGCGTGATTTCGCGCGTGAATTGATGAAGCGCGCCACCGAAGACCACGTCGTCAAAGCAAAAGAAGGCGTCAATCTCGACGGCGCAAAGCTCACCTCTTTCTTGCTGAACGTTCAGGAATATGAAGCGGCCGCCGCAAAACTCGGCCGTCGCTTGCGCGAACCAGCGCTCGTCGAAATCCTCGCCGAAAGCAGCCTCGAAAAGAAGACGGACTTCGAAGACAAGAAAGCGCTCGAAAAGATTTTGAAGGAAATCGACAAAGCCAAACTCAAGCTCGAAGGAAAACTTACCTTCGACGAAGAGCACAGCCTCTACGAAATCCACTTCGGCCCGCCGCACAACCAGAAAATCAATTGGGCGCTCGCCTCGAATCCTGAATACAAGCGTCTGCGCGCCCTCACCAAGCAGATCGAAGAGTTCAATCATCCGCCCTTCACCATCTCCACCAATGGCACCAAGGTGAACAAGGAAAAAGTCGTCGACGTCTTGAATTACGTTGTCGAAGACGCCAAAAAAGATTTCACCATCACCCGATTCAAGGGCCTCGGCGAAATGAACGCCGAACAGCTTTGGGACACCACCATGAACGCGGACACGCGCACGCTCCTCCAGGTCAAACTCGAAGACGCCGTCGCCGCCGAAGATATTTTCACGACTCTCATGGGCGAAAACGTCGAAGCGCGCCGCAAGTTCATTGAGGAAAATGCTCTTGAAGTCGTGAACTTGGATATTTAATTCGCCGATGTTTTATCAACTCGGATGGACGACATTGCCGGGATTGCGCGGGTTAAGTTGCTCCGAGTTTCGCGCAGCCGCAACAAACGCACCAGACGCGGTCAACGGCGTGGCAGTCGAATTTGCAAGTGAAGCCGACCGTGACGCGTTCTTGAAGCAGCTTGAAGCCGAGTTTGCGCCGCGCCGCTTCACCAACGCGGCCGACGCGTTCGACACGGTGAAAGCCTACGTGCTGGAACGCGGTAACAAGTAGCAGCAAAGTTTTTCGTTACGAAGACGAGGAAAAATGGCGGACGAGATAAAACAATCAATAGTCCTTCCGATCGATATTGAAGCGGAGATGAGGAAGTCGTACCTCGACTACTCCATGAGCGTCATCATCGCGCGCGCGCTTCCCGACGTGCGCGACGGCCTCAAACCGGTCCAGCGCCGCATCCTCGTCGCCATGAACGACCTCGGCCTCGCCTCCAATCGTGGCTACCGCAAATGCGCCAAAATCTGCGGCGACACTTCCGGCAACTATCACCCGCACGGTGAAGCGGTCATCTATCCCGCAATGGTTCGCCTCGCGCAGGACTTCAACCTCCGTTACATGCTGGTGGACGGTCAGGGTAATTTTGGCTCGGTTGACGGCGATCCTCCCGCGGCCATGCGGTATACGGAAGCGCGCCTTGCGAAAATTTCCGAAGACATTCTCGCCGACCTCGAAAAAGAAACCGTCGACTTCATTCCGAACTTCGATCAGACGCGCGAAGAGCCCGTCGTCCTCCCGTCGCGAATTCCAAATCTTCTCGTCAATGGCGCCAGCGGCATCGCCGTCGGCATGGCCACCAACATTCCGCCGCACAACCTCCGCGAAATCGTGGACGCCGCGATTCTCCTCATCGAAAAGCCCGACGCAACGCTCAAAGAAGTCATGAAGCTCGTGCCCGGACCGGATTTTCCGACCGGCGCCTATATCGCCGGCCGCGAAGGCATCGAAGCGGCGTACAAGACCGGCCGCGGCAGCTTCACCATGCGCGCGAAAGCCGCGATCGAAGAAGCCTCCAAGGACCGCGAAAATATCGTCATCACCGAAATTCCATATCAGGTAAACAAAGCAAAGCTCATCGAGCGCATCGCCGACCTCGTGCAGAACAAAAAAATAGAAGGCATCTCCGACGTGCGCGATGAATCCTCCCGCGAAGGCATGCGCGTCGTCATCGAGCTCAAGCGTGGCGAAGAATCGCAACTCATTCTCAACAACCTTTTCAAGCAGACGCAGATGCAGGAATCGTTCCACGTCATCCTGCTCTCCATCGTCGGAGGCCAGCCGCGCGAACTCGGCCTCATTCCTCTCATCAAGCTTTTTATCGAACACCGCATGGAAGTCGTGCGCCGCCGCACGATCTTCGAATTGCGCAAGGCGGAAGAGCGCGAACACATTTTGGTCGGCTACCAGATCGCGCTCGACCATCTCGACAACGTCATTCGCATTATCCGCGGATCTTCCAGCCGCGCCGAAGCCAAAGAAAACCTGTTCAAGTATTTCAGCGAGCAGGACGTCACCATCGTCGAAAACGGCAAATCGAAAAAACTCGAAGGCGTAAAACTCGATGGCCGCAAATATCGCTTCATCGGCGCAGCGGAAATTGAAGCCGCCGGCCGCGCTGGCTCTCTTAATCTCAGCTACAAGCAGATCGACGCCATCCTCGAACTGCAACTGCACCGCCTCACGCAGCTTTCCATCGACGAAATTGTCAACGAGTTGAAGTCCATCCGCGATTTGATCGCCGAACTCAGGGAAATTCTCGCCAGCGAACGCAAATTGAAAGCCGTCATCACTGCCGAGCTAAAGGAAGTTCACAAAGCTTACGGCGACGATCGCCGCACGCAAATCGTCGACAAGGTCGACGAAATCAAGCTCGAAGACCTGATCGCCGACACCGACCAGCTCATCACCGTGAGTCACGCCGGCTACATCAAGCGCACGCCGGCGGATACCTACCGCCATCAATCGCGTGGCGGCAAAGGCCGCATCGGCGCCAAGACAAAGGAAGAAGACTTCGTCGAGCACCTCTTCGTCGCGTCCGCGCACAGTTACATCTTGCTCTTTACGTCGAAGGGCCGTGTCTACTGGCAAAAAGTGTATGAATTGCCCGAAGCCGCTGCAGCGACGCGCGGAAAAGCCATCAGTAGCCTCGTGAAATTCCAGGAAGACGAAAAGCTTACCGCTCTTGTCGCCGCCACCAATCTCGAAGCCGCCGACACATTCGTCTTCATGGCCACCAAGAACGGCACCGTGAAGAAATCCACGCTCGCGGAATTTTCGAATCCTCGCTCGACCGGCATTATCGCCATCAACCTCGAAGCGAAAGATGAACTCATCGGCGCAAAACTCACCGACGGCAAGCAGATGATCTTCCTCGCCAGCCACGAAGGCCAGGCCATTCTCTTCCGCGAAACCGAAGTCCGCGCCATGGGCCGCAACGCCGGTGGCGTCAACGGCATGGACCTCGACAAGGACGATTACGTCGTCAGCATGGACGCCGTCCAGCCGGACTTCGAAATCATCGCCAAGGAACGCAAGAAGACCACGCAGAATCTCGAAGAACTCGAAAACGAGGACATCAAGGATTCGCTTACCACGCTGATGCTCACCGTCGCCGAAAAGGGTTACGGCAAGCGCACCGCTCTCGCCGAATACCGCATCACTTCGCGCGGCGGCAAAGGCGTCGTCAACATGAAGACCACCGACCGCAACGGTTCCGTCGTCGCCACTCTTCAGGTCACCGAAGAATCCGACGTCATGATCATCACCGAACACGGCAAAGTCATCCGCGTCCATGCCAACGAAATTCGCGAAGCGGGCCGCTCCACGCAGGGCGTTCGCCTGCTCAAACTCGATGGCGACGACTCCATCGCCGCCGCCGCCGTCCTCCAGGAAGAAGACGAAGAAGAAAAGAAGTAGCCTTTCCGCTGTTAACCGTCAGCGAAGGCTCTTGGTTATCGGCACAGAGATAGCTCGTCTCAACGTTTCAGGAAACCATAGCTCTACAAAGCCTGCGACAAGCAGAACAAAAACGAATGAACTCTCGCCATCAGTTGGGACAAGCAATCTAGCTTCCTTAGGAATAGTTATTCGCCACCCTGCCCCCATGGGAGAAATGAGAGTAGGTATAAGTCTGGCTCGGAGCGCAGCTTGGACGTTATCGGAAGCCTCGTAGACATCGTCGCCAGCCCCAAGCTCGTCGAAGCGCTTCAACAGCCTGTGCTGACCAGTATCCCCACCCGGCCCTTTGGCCGGCAACAACAGCACGCGATATCGGCCCGCACTCATCACCAATAGAAGGCACTTGATTGAATTGTTCCCCTCAAGATGCAACGATCCAGCTAGGCGAGCGGGCAAAGGGACACGATCACCGTCAAAGGTAGCCGCTGCGAAGGTCAATGGCTCGAAAGTCTCACCGCTAAATACCGAGGCGCTAGGCATAAGAAAGCTGCTGAAATCCAATAAATATGCAATTATAACTTGACGGCTAACCGTCAATTACCATACGATATGCGAGGGAAGGAGAGCGTGCATCCACAAGAGATTGTGGATATGTGTCGCTAGTGATTTGTTGAAGGCGGAGGTGTATACTTCGCACCCCGTCGCAACCCCTCTACTCCCGGAGTATCGCCAATGGCAACAACCGCGATGACGTACCCGATGCCCGACGACATTTTGAGTGCACTACTGGAACTTGCCAGGCAGGAAAAAGGTGGAAACAGTGCCCTTGTGTTCCGTGGGCACGACGAGGACCTCCAGAACGTCTTCTATAAACTTGGCCAGAAATATAGAAGCGCGCTTCTAAACACATTTGTATTTTCAAACTCCGGCCCCCGGCCGTACAGCCCGATACTGAGCGACTCAGTTTCCAAATTGCAGTTAGCTGGCCTAATAGGCAGGCAAAACCCAGACTATGAATTTATCTTCACGACGCCGGCTACGGCGGACTACTATCAAGTTGTGCTGTCAAAGCGATTTACTGAAGATCAAAAAAATGAGCTAAGGGAAATTGCACACGGATTATTAGAACTAGTACATACAGTGTAATATAGCGGGTGCATGAGCACCGGCCGCAGCCGCAGCGCCAGTCTCCCCTTGGAAGAGCGTGTAGAGCGCTTTGTCAAATGGATTTTCAGGGGCTACCAACCAGCTCAGTGGCGTGGGCCAAAGATAATCAACGACTCCCTGCTAGGTAACCAGTTTTTCTCAAAACACGAAGTTGCTGTGATCGATTCTCCTTTACTTCAACGCCTAAAGCGAATCAAGCAAACGGGGCTCGTCTACCAGGTCTATCCCTCGGCGACCCACTCCAGATTTGAGCATTCACTCGGCGTGACGACAATCGCAGAGCGATGTCTTCGAGCTATACAGGACCGCGTGCAGGTCGAATCTGGCAAGACGGTCGCCAACTTCGATAGAACATGCGGTGACCTCGCCCACTTGAGAATGGCAGCGTTGCTACACGACGTGGGACACGGCCTCTGCTCTCACGCATCCGAGCAAATCTATGAGCTTCTTGGTGACTTGCAAGAATTTCGGAATAGCCCTACATATACCAAGAACGCGCCTGGCGAAATCCTCTCGTACCTGATGATCACGTCGAATACCTTTCGAGGATGGTTCGAGGAATTCGTAGTTAAATCCTGCGGCGCAAAGGTCGACCTAGGGCTCGTCGGCGAATTGGTTTTGGGACGACACAAAGACCCTAATCTTCATTTTTTGGCACAAATCATTAGCAGTCCATACGACGCGGACAAACTGGATTACATCGCACGCGACAGCTATTACTGTGGACTCGCGCTCACAGTAGATCTCGCCCGGTTCTACAGCATGATTTCGACAGCGACTGAAAATAAACACCAAGTATTGGTTCTACGAAGCTACGTGCCGCTGGAGCAGATACTCTTCAGCAAAATGATGCTAACGGGCTCCGTTTATCATCACCAAAAAGTCAAATGTCTCGACAGCATGCTCAGATCGCTCATTCAACACATTGCAAGCAATCCTGAGAGTTGCTCTGTGAAGTTCGACGGGGCTGACATTTCATTTGCTGATCCAGTGGAATATCTGTACTTGACGGATGACGAGTTCTTTAATCAGTTTCAGCCTTTTGGGGATGACTTTGTGGGAAGGATGATTTCCAGATTCCGTCGGCGTGACTTGTTTTCCCGTTCCATCGAGATTTCTAGGGGCACCGTTACCGAAAAAAGCTGGAAATCTTACGGAAGGAAACAGCTGCTCGATTTGGCCGATAATCGTGCGGACCTTGATAGGGCGGAAAAAGCGATCTATGAGTCACTACCCGACCACATCAAAAAGAGTTGTCACCGTGGAGAAGTACTTATTAGTGTACCAAAACAACCCCATATCAAAACGGATCGTGCGAGCGTGCAGTCATCGCCGAACTCGGAAATTCAGACGATTGAGAAATTCTTCCCAGTAGAGGAATGGACTCAAGCATATGCGCACAACAAATGGCGCAGTTACGTCTACGCTCCAAGAGAATACGTCAAAGAGGTTCGAGAGGCCGCCGTGGGCGTACTGAAAGAACAACTAAATATCGAAGTGGACTTAAAACGTTCCGACGAAGCCTGTCACTTAGACTAGTCTGCAGCACCACTCAGCGAAAGCTTGTCTAATTCTGTTTTGTTCGGAATTTATATTTCTAGATGTTAAAATCCACGGGCCATGAAAACTTCGCGCCGCCTGTTGCTCATACTTCTGCTGTTTGCCCCCGTCCTTTTTGCGGACAAAAAGGACAAGACACCCACACCGCCGAAAAAAGATTTCTTCGCGTTTGCCGGAACCTACACGTCAAAAACCCAAAGCAAAGGTATTTACGAATTTCGCTACGACGCGAAGAGCGGAAAACTCACTCCCATGGGTGTCGCCGCAGAAACGCCGGATCCTTCTTTTGTCGCGATTCATCCCAGTGGAAAATTTCTCTACGCCGTCAATGAAGGCGGCAAAGCCAGTTTCGTCACTTCTTTTTCGCTCGACGCGAAAACCGGCAAGTTGGTCCAACTCAATCAAGTGCCGGCGCTCGGCGAAGATCCTTGCTACATCGCGCTCGATCAGAGCGGCAAATATTTGCTCGTTGCCAATTACACTTCTGGAACGCTGGCCGTGTTTCCGATTTTGGCCGATGGAAAAATTGGCGAAAAGACCGCGCTGAATCAGGACAGCGGCAAACTTGGCCCCGTGAAAGACCGCCAGGAAGGCCCGCACGCACATTGGATCGAGACCAGCGCCGACAATCGCTACGCCCTCGCCGCCGATTTGGGCCTCGATCAGATTTTGATTTTTCAGTTTGACGCAGCCAAAGGCACCCTCGGCCCGCATATTCCTCCCGCGGCAAGTCTGAAAGCCGGGTCCGGCCCGCGCCACGCCATTTTCTCTCCGAACGGGAAATTTCTCTTTGTCGTCAGCGAGCTCAATTCGACCGCAACCAGCTTTTCGTTCGATCCGAAGAAGGGCGACCTGAAACAAGTCAACAGCGTCTCCACGTTGTCGCCGGATTTTTCCGGCCGCAATGATGTCGCCGAGGTTGCGATCCATCCCAGCGGACGGTTTTTGTACGTCTCCAATCGCGGCATGGACAGCATCGCCATCGTCGGCGTCGACGTGAAAAAAGGGACGCTTACCCCGATGGGTGGCGTGCCGACCGGCGGAAAAGAGCCGCGTCACTTCACGTTCGACCCCTCCGGCAATTTCCTTTTTGTCGAGAATCAATTCAGCGACACAATTGTCACCTTCCACGTCGACGCGAATACCGGCCAGCTCACTCCAACTGGAGAAAACGTCGCCGTACCTTCTCCCGTCTGCCTCAAATTCATCGCTGCCGAATAACTCTTTCACAAAATCGCTGGTTGATTTTGCCGAGCGCAGTTCTCGTCTTTCTGCGTTACAATCCCGCCTTTGTGTGCGCGGTCCCTGGGAGAACCTCATGAACCGGAATCATTTCTGGAAAGCAATTTCGTTTTTTGCGCTGTTTGCGATTGCGACGCCGTTGGCTTGGGCGGACGGTGAAACCGTGCCGGGGCGCGATCCAAAACAACCCGTCGATGAGGCGTACACGGCGAAGATGAAGAAGTACACGACGGCGCCATACTTCTCTTCGCCGCTCGTGGATTATTTGCCCGCCTCGAAAAATGTTCCAACGCCGGAGGTTGTGCTCGGCGATGTCGCCGGCGCGCCGGGAATTCTTCCCTACGCGGAGGAAGTTTATAAATACATGCGCCTGCTCGAAAAAGCCAGCCCGCGCGTGAAAGTTTTTTCGATCGGAACCACGGAAGAAGGCCGCGAAATGATCGCGGTTGCCGTTTCGTCCGAAGAAAATCTGAAAAAACTCGATGAAAACCGCGCCAGGCTCGCGAAACTTTCTGACCCGCGCACAATTCAGTTGAACGACGCCGAAGCGGACAAACTCGTCGCGCAGAGCACGCCCGTTTATTACGTGACGGGAACGATTCACTCGCCCGAAACAGGCGCGCCGACCGCTTTGATGGAATTGGCGTATCGCCTCGCGGTGGATGAGAGCCCGTATATCAAGGAAATTCGCGATGGCGTAATTACGCTCATCACGCCGGTCGTCGAAGTCGACGGCCGCGACCGCGTCGTCGACGTTTACAAATGGCATCTCGCGCATCCGAAAGATTTTTATCCGCCGCTGATTTATTGGGGCAAGTACGTTGCACACGACAACAATCGTGACGCCATGGGCGTGACGCTGAAGCTCACCGAGAACGTGCTGAATACCTACGTCGATCAGAAAGCGCAGGTGCTGCACGATCTGCACGAATCGGTCCCCTATCTTTATGACAACACCGTTGGCGATGGACCGTACAACGCGTGGATCGATCCCATTCTCGCCGACGAATGGAACATGATCGCGTCGAGGAACGTGGCGGACATGACGAAGTTCGGAATGCCGGGCGTATTTACGCACGGGGATTTCGATACGTGGTCGCCGGGATATTTGATGTTTATCGCCGCGATGCACAACGGCATCAGCCGTTTGTACGAGACGTTCGGCAACGGAAACGCGGACACGCGGGAACGGACGCTCGAGCCGGAAGAGTACGCGCGCACGTGGTTCAAGCAGAATCCGCCGCTGCCGAAAACGCTGTGGTCCCAACGCGACAACAACAACTATGAAGAAACCGGGTTGCTCGTTTCTCTTCATTACTTCAACGAAAATAAGCGCCTCTTCCTCAAGAATTTTTATCTAAAGGCAAAACGTTCCGTTACAAAACCGGGAGCGGAAGGACCGGCGGCGTACGTTTTGCCGGGGGACGAACCGCGCGGAACGTTGCAGGCGGAATTGCTGCAAGTTTTGCAGAAACAAAAAGTGGAAATCTCGCGGGCGAAATCGGCGATCACGATTACGCTTCCGGTGAAAAAAGAAAGGAAAAAAGAGGCAGAAAAAGCCGGCGAATCGAAAGACGCGAAAGATGTGAAGCCGGCGGTGGCTCCGACAAAAACTTTTCCGGCGGGCAGCTTTGTTGTGCGCATGGACCAGCCATATTCGCGGATCGCGGATGCGCTCTTGGACCACCAGTACTGGAGCCCGGAAGATCCGCAGAAAACGCCGTACGACGATACGGGCTGGACGTTTGGCGAATTGTTCGGCGTGCAAGTGGTTCGCGTGACGGACGCGAAAGTGCTCGATGCGCCGATGGAAAAAGTTTCCGATGTGCGCGCAGTTGGCGGCGTGAAAGGCGAAGGCGGGGTGTTTGCGATCAACAACCATGCGGAGCCCGCACTGGCGACGCTGCGATACAAATTGAAAGACGCGGCAATCGATGCCGCGGAAGAAAGTTTCGAGTCAGGCGGAACGAAGTTTACGCGCGGAACATTTTTGATTCGCGATGCGAAGCGTGCCGATGTCGAAAGCGCCGCAAAAGAACTGGGGCTGCAAGTCATGGCGCTGGGAGCAGCGCCGAGTGTGAAAACGCATCCGGTGCGGGCGGCGCGGATTGCGTACGTGCATACCTGGCTGAGCACACAGATGGAAGGCTGGTGGCGGCTTGCGCTCGATTCGATGCAAATTCCGTACGAATACATGAGCACGCAAGCGATTGCGAAGATTCCCGATTTGCGCGCGAAATACGACGTGATTCTATTTCCGCCGGTGGGAATCAACGCATCGGCGACGGCAATTATCCAGGGATTGCCGACGTCGTGGGGAAATCCGTTGCCCTGGCAAAAAACGGAACTGACGCCGAATCTGGTTGGAAAAAATGATGCGACGGATGACATCCGGCCGGGGCTTGGATACGACGGAGTGGCAAAACTGCAAAGCTTTGTGGAAAAAGGCGGCGTGCTTTTGACCGCGGACGATACGGCACAGTTTGCGATTTCGATTGGCATGGGTGCGGGAGTGAATGCCGCGCGCAGCGAGAAGATGAAAATTGTCGGCGCTGTGGTGGGAACGCAACTTGTGGATGCCGCGAGTCCGATCGCGTACGGATACGACGAAAAGTTTTCCGCGTATTGCGACGACGGCGTGATTTTTTCGCTGAGCAGCGTGGCGGGGGGACGGCGACGGCGGCATCTTGGTCCGGATATGCGCGAACGTCCGACGGGGCGCGGCACGAAGGATGAACCGGACTTTACCGTGGGCCGCGTGGGAGCAGAAGCACCGGAAGAACAAGAATCGGAAGTGTGGGAGTTTCCCCCGGTGACGGACGAGCAGAAGCACAACAATGCGCGTGTGATTCCGGCGGCGAATCGGGCGCGGGTCGTACTGCGATACGCGAACGCGAAGGATTTGCTGATTTCCGGACTCGTGGAAAACGGCGGCGACATCGCGCAACATCCCGCGGTGCTGGATGTGCCGGTGGGACAAGGACACGTGGTGCTTTTTTCGATCAACCCGGTGTATCGCGGGGAGACGCGCGGGACGTATTCTCTGGTGCTGAATGCGGTGATGAATTTCGACAACTTGAATGCGGGCCGGAAAGACGCGGCGAACTGAAGAGAAAAACAGGATTTGCCACAGAGGCACAGAGAACACAGAGAAAAACTGGGAAAAGGCAGAACGTCCTTGTGACAGGGAGGCTCTGAAGTTTTAGCTTGAGGGCCACGAGGAAGCGGCAGCTGGGCTGCCCTTCGGCCTTGCTCAGGGCAAGCCGCACTCCATATTGCTTGCGAAATGGGGCGGTTGGGGTACAATCCCCGCCGCCATGGGCAAGAAGAAGGCAAAGAAGGCGGCGCGGAAGAGTAGAGGCTCGAAGCGAGCGAGCGCCGCGAACCACACGAAACTTCCGAAGAGCGGAGTGACGCTGGTCGTGTTGCTGCGCGCACGCGCGGGACACGAGCCGTTTTTGGAAGCGGAGCTGCGGGCTCTGGTGGCACCGACGAGGAAAGAAGATGGGTGCCTGCAGTACGACTTGCACCGAGCGGCAGAAGGCACCGGCGCGTACCTGCTGCATGAGGTGTGGGAGTCGCGGGAGGACCACACGGCGCATACGAAGACGGATCACTTCCTGCGTTGGAACGCTCGGAAGGATGCGCTGCTGGCGTCGCGGGAAGTGACGTTCTGGACGCAAATCGCTTAGGCTGGCCGACGGTCTGGGGGGCCCCCTCCCCCTATTTTTCGTAAGTATTCATTCTAATGAACTTAAGGCGGACCCACCCCCCCTAGTACTGGGACGCGCTGATTCGACATGAATACGCCGCGGTGCAAAGCGTTTGATCTTGATTCCCCGATAGGCGAGGAAAATTCAGTTTTCAAAGAGCAACGGTGCGGTTTTTCACCGGCCGGATTGCGGATGAAGCGAGCAATCAGTTTTGATCGTAGTGAGTTGTAGAGCGCACGACAAGTGAACGATGGGATAGAAAACGGACGGCTGTACTTTTGGGGAGGCGAGAATCTGTCCATATATCAGCGAGTGGTTAGATTCGGATGGCGATTTTTACTTCGGTTCAGGTGTGCTGTACCATCGCGGGCGTGAAACCATTCGAGTTCTTGGATGTGGCAGTTTCTCCATGCGAGTCTGGCATGAAACTGGTTCGCCGAGAGCGCCATTCCTGATAGGAGCGCCAAATGATCGTCGTAACAGGTGCAACTGGCCGCACGGGAAGAGCGACTACGGAAGCGTTGCTCGCCAAAGGTGAAAAGGTTCGCGTGGTCGGGAGAGACGCGAAGAGGCTGGCAGCATTGATGGAGCTCGGCGCGGAACCCTTCGTCGGTAAAGTCGAAGAAGTCGCTTCGATGACAGAAGCTTTCAGCGGCGCTTCCTCCGTCTACCTAGTTCTGCCCGAGGACCTCTCACAGGAAGATTTGCGGGCGCACCAAGATCGTGTTTCCGGTTCGTACGCTGCCGCGATCGGCCAAGCCCAGGTACGGTTCGTCGTGAATCTAAGCAGTATTGGCGCTCAGCATTGGAAAGGCACCGGCCCGATCGTCGGGCTGCACAATCAGGAACAAAACCTGAACCGCGTCCTCGGACTTAACGTGCTCCACCTGCGCGCGGCATACTTTATGGAAAATCTTTTGATGAGTATCGAGCCTCTACGCTCCATGGGAGTACTTCCTGGCGGTCTGCGACCCGACGCGCCAATGCCGTGGATTGCCACGAAAGACATCGGCGAATATGCTGCGTCCCGGCTAGCCAGCCGCGATTTTTCCGGAAGCTCGATCCAGGAACTACACGGACAGCGCGACATTTCCATGGAGGAGGCGGCCTCCATTGTTGGCAAGGCAATTGGCAAACCCGATCTTGCGTACGTCTACGTTCCAAGCATTGCCCTTGAGGCGTCCATTCTGCAGATGGGTTTGCCGAAGAAGACCGCGGAATTGATTTGTGAAATGTGCAATGGTGCGAATGAGGGCCTCATCGTGCCCCAAGAGGAGCGCTCGGCGAGGAACACCACGCCTACGACGCTCGAACAATTTGTTGAAAGGGTCTTCGCCCCCGTCTATCTCCAGACAATCTGAGAGCGGTTTCGGATGAACGGCCAACAACTGGATTGACTGCGAACCGACGCGGTGCTCAGGCCTATTGCTAGATTGTTCTCAATCGCTCTGTCGAAGGAATATCAGAACGTGTAGTCATAGCGGCTTGGGCAATCCGAATTTTTACTTCGGTATTGGGGTGCTGTAGCATCGGACCCGTGAAACCATTTGAGTTGTTGAGTGAAACCGTTTCGGCGGACGGTTCTGCGATGAAACTGGTTCGCCGCGGGGACGAGTATCTGATTCTGATTGATGGGTCGGTGCTGATGACGAGCCGGATGCATGGCTCGGAGGAAGCGCTGGCGACGTTTGGCTGCGAGCGTGCGCGGACGGCGGAGCGGCCGAGCGTTCTGATTGGCGGATTGGGGATGGGGTTTACGTTGCGTGCGACGCTCGATCTGCTTCCCGCAAATGCGACCGTTGTTGTGGCGGAGCTGGTGCCCGCGGTGGTGGAGTGGAATCGCGGGCCGCTGGGGCCACTGGCGAAGGAACCTCTGAAGGATAGGCGGGTGCGGGTGGAGATTGGAAATGTCGCGACGACAATCGGTTCGCGCGAAGGGCAGTTCGATGCGGTGCTGCTGGATGTGGACAATGGACCAGCAGCGTTGACCGACTTGAACAATGCAGGACTTTACGACGACCGCGGAATCGCCGTTGCGCATGCGAGTTTAAAGAAGGATGGAGTGCTGGCGATTTGGGCGGTGAAAGAGGATCAAAAATTTGTGCAGCGATTGCGCGCGAGTGGATTTGACGCGCAGATGAGGAGCGCTCGCGGGAGGCTGATGAAGGGTGGGCCTCGGCATAGTGTTTTTGTGGCGCGAAAGGTTTGAATGGAAGTCGATACCAGTTGTCCGGTAAGGGGACTTATCTGGAGTTGTCGCCCGGCAAATCGAGTCCGAGGATGACTTTCGAGTAGTGGACTATTCGGGATTTATCCGCGCACCAGCCCAGAGCGGACTGCGAGCTTCGAACCTCTTTTATTGCGATTCTGGAAAAGCGGGAGGTTTGCGATTCGGCGGCGTCAGCAGGTGGAAGGGGTGGTTTTTCTTGCGCTCTAGTAAGTCATTTTTTGCGGCTTCGACGAACGCGGGGTTTTTGAACATGTCGATCGCGGTGGCGGCGAGCGTTTTTGCGGCGACGAGCATGCCTTTTTGGCCGATGGACATTGCCGAACAGGCGGTTACCTGCCAGCTGTGAATCGGAACGCGATAGGGGAAAGTGGCGACTTCGAAGATCTGGCTTGGCACATTCCAACTGACGTTGCCCATATCGGTTGAGAAGGATCCCTGGCCCGGCGATTGAGGAAGTGGCTCGATTGTCTCCGCGAGTGGGAGATCTATATTTTTCTCCAGAGGTTTCTGCATTTTTTTTGCCGCCGCTTTTTCCTCGTCGGAGAATTTTGGCGGGCCTACCAAGCGCAGGTTGCGGTCCATGACTTCGGCGATGGGCCGGTTGGGAAGCAATTCATACGTATCTTCGTCCACTACGATGTCGACTTGGGTTCGCGTCATCATGGCGGCGCCACGCGCAATTTCAGAAATCCATTCCAACATATCGGCTACGTCTTCATGCTTGTTGGCGCGAATGTAGTACCACGACTCGGCTTGAGCGGGCACGACGTTGGGCTGCCCGCCGCCGTTGGTGATCACGGAGTGGATGCGCGCGTCTTCCTTCCAATGCTCGCGGGCGAAATTTACGCCGACGTCCAAGAGTTCAACGCCCTTGAGGGCGCTGCGACCGAGTTGCGGGGAGCTCGAAGCGTGCGCGGCCACTCCTTTGAACTTGAAACGTACTGAGGCCACGGCTTTGCTGAATTGGAAACTCGCACGCGTTGAATCCTGCGGATGCCAGCCGAGAAGGACATCCACATCGTTAAAGAGTCCCGCTTCGAGCATGAACGCTTTTCCGCCGATGGATTCTTCGGCAGGCGTTCCATAAAAGCGAAGGGTGCCTTTGATTTTTCCTGCCGCCATCAGTTGGGAGACGGCCACTGCGGCTCCAGCGGAGCCCGCGCCGATCAAGTTGTGTCCGCAGCCGTGGCCCGGCGCGCCTTCCTTTATTGGAGCAGCGGCGATGTCCGGCTTTTGCGAGAGGCCGGCCAGGGCATCGTATTCGCCATACATGGCAATCACTGGCTTTCCGCTGCCGTAAGTGGCGACGAAGGCCGTGGGCATGCCGGCGACTCCCTTTTCTACCCGGAAGCCGTTGGTCTCGAGATAGGCCATCAGCTCGCGGCTGGATTTGTATTCGTGCAGTGCGATCTCTGGAGAATTCCAGATGTTCAAGCTGACTTTTCGAATCGCTTCGTAGTTGGCGTCCAACCATTGAAAGGCAATCTCTTTGTCCGGATCAGAGTGGTATTCAGTAGCTGCCGATGGCGGCGGAGTTTGCGCAATGCTTGTGAGCGGCAAAGAAACAAACACAGCCAGAGATATTGAAAAACGGCGGAGTGTGGTTCGTGATTTCAAAACGTCCTCCTCAGTTTCATAAAAATTCCGGCCGCAGCTTTCACCGTCTGGAAATTGTTATCGGCCTGGGCTTTTCGGCTTAGCCGAGGGGCGGACGAAGCTTCTCGAACAACGCCTCAACCGCGAGGCCCAAGCTGAGGAGTTTTCTGTCCTGGCCCTGAGGCGCGTCGAGTTCGAGGCCGACCGGCAATCCGGCTGCGGTCAGTCCAACTGGAAGGCTCAATCCAGGAATCCCTGCCATGGTGCTCAGGCGCGCATTTCGCGTGAAGGTTGCAAAGGTAGGGACTTTTTTGCCGTTGAGTTCGACCTCGGCATCGTCGCCAATCGGGCGCGCGGGCAAAATTGTGGTTGGGTACACGATAGCTGCCAGGTCATTGCTGCGGAAGTAGTCCCGATAAGCGGATTGATAGGCGGGACGAGTCTGTTTTATCGCCGCATCATAAGCTTCTTGGGTGATGGCTCTGGGGCCGAACACAAAAGTATCAAAGGGAACCTTGACATCCGAACTTGCAATTTGAGCAGCCAGGTCTTTAATCGTGATATTCGCGCCGCTATCCACGAGATAGCGCGAAACATCCCGAGGCATTTCGTAGAAGGTGACCGGTACGATTGCCGCGCCGAAGAGTTTTTCAACGTCTGTGATTTCGGCTTCCACGAGCACGCAGCCAGCTTGCCGAAGCTTGGTTAGCGCGGTCTCGATCACGGGCGCAAGACTAGCGTCCAGGTTTTCATAAAAGACGCCGCGCGGGACGCCGATGCGGACACCTTTCAGTGCCGCGGGCTGAATGTGTGCAGTATCGCCGGTGATGATGGAGTCGAACAGGGCCAAATCCGATACCGAACGGGCCATAGGCCCCGGAGTATCCCGTGTGTGGCACAGAGGAAAGATGCCCTTTCCCGGATAGCGTCCAGTCGTCGGCCGTAAGGCAGTGATGCCGCAGAGCGCCGCAGGGATTCGCACCGAACCGCCGGTGTCTGTTCCCAAGCCTGCGGCGCACAATCGCGCCGCGATGGCACAGGCGTTGCCGCCACTGCTGCCTCCGGGGATCATCGCTGGATTGTAAGGATTGTGGACTGCACCGAATGCTGAGTTATTACTCGTAATGCCGAGCGCCAACTCATGGAGATTCGTCTTGCCGAATAGAATGGCTCCTGCTGAAAATAGTGCCGCACCAACAGGAGCGTCGGTGCGTGGGCGATGATTGCGAAGGGCAGGGGTTCCGGCAGTAGTTGGTGCGTTCGCCGTGTCAATGTTGTCCTTCATCAGAACTGGCAAGCCGTGGAGCGGTCCAGACGCCTTGACGTTGCGTTTCTTATCGGCGGCCCGAGCTGACTCCAAGACCTCTTGCTCGTTCTGCCAGATGAACGCATTCAGGGCTCGATGCTTGCGACACTGCTCCAAGAGAGCGGTAACGTACTGCTCGCTTGACAAATCACCGGATTGCAGAAGAGCGACAATTTCTGTGGCGCTGAGCTCGACAAGGCTCTCGGTATGAGTTTGACCCAAGGGCGCTTTGTTCGCGTGGCCCATTCGACAAACGGATAGTCCAGAGACGCCAAGTAGCGTGCGCACGAGGAAATCGCGGCGCATTATTGGGGTTCTCATGTTCCTCCCGCAAATCTTGAACCGCAGCGAATCAGGTTCGTTTCATTGCCCGTCTTCATAATTCCGGGAGCGGTCTCAAGGTGAGGAGTGTAGTGTATTTTTGAGGAAGCAGCATGCAAATTTCAGCGTATTCAGTGGTTGTTGCTTCGACATAAAGAAAAAGTGGCGACGTCTGTGAAACTCGTCGGCAGAACGCTTAGAATCCCAAAAAGTCGTGAATCGTGTCGAATTGGTTGACTTGCATCCGTCATATGATCAGGTGCGGCTAAAACTGGAATTATTTGCGGAGTAGTCTGATGCGATTTGGGTTGCTGATTTACGAATCACCGGAATCCTTTGCAACACGGAAGATGAGTGAGAATCATCCGTACATTGGCGCGTGGCGGGCGTACTACAAAGCTCTGGTTGACGCTGGCGTATACGCCGGCGGGGATCCGTTGGAAGTACCGGAAACGGGAACTACTTTGCGCATCGAGGGAGGAAAACGGCGTGTTCAGGATGGCCCGTACGCCGACACGAAGGAGCAGTTAGCCGGAATGGTAATCCTCGAACTCCCCTCACTCGACGCGGCGCTCGATTGGGCGGCAAAATGCCCGGCGGCTTCGGTGGGCGCTGTGGAGGTCCGTCCGCTCTCGCCGCAAACCCATAACAGAATCACGAAATGAGCGGAAGCGGCCGGAACGAAGTGCATGGAACGGTCGAGAGGGTCGCGCGCGATTCTTACGGCCGCCTGGTGGCCTACCTGTCCTCTCGCACGCGCGACGTAGCCGGGGCCGAGGACGCTCTAAGCGAGGCGTTGATAGCTGCACTGACGGTCTGGCCGAGAGACGGAGTCCCGCGAAATCCCGAAGCGTGGTTACTGACTACAGCACGCCATTCGCTCATCGACTGCATCCGTCACCAGCGAGTGGTTTTGGACAGTGAGCCGACTCTTTTGCTCCACCAGGCAAGCCCCGCAGACGAAACCTTGGTGACCAAGTTTCCGGATGAACGTCTCAAGTTGCTCTTTGTATGTGCTCACCCATCGATCGATCCAGCCATGCACACCCCCCTTATGCTGCAAACCGTCCTCGGCCTGGATGCGGCGCGTATTGCCGGCGCCTTTTTGATTCCTGCTAAGACGATGGGACAGCGTCTAGTGCGCGCCAAAACAAAGATCCGTGATGCCGGCATTCAGTTTGAAATCCCACAACCGAATGCATTGCCGCAACGACTCGACGCAGTGCTTGAAGCGATTTACGCCGCCTTCGGTATCGGTTGGGACGATATGGCGGGAGCAGACCAACGCCCTTGCGACCTGGCAGAGGAAGCGGTCTGGCTCGGACGGGTGCTTCTGGAGCTAATTCCTGGTGAAGCCGAGGTTCATGGCATGATGGCCTTGATGCTCCATTGCACGGCGCGACGCGCGGCGCGACGGGGACCGCAAGGTGAGTATGTGCCGCTATCGGAGCAGGACCCGAAGCAATGGTCGTTTTCGTTGATCGCAGAGGCCGAACGGCATCTCTCTGAAGCAGCCAAACACGGGCGCTCCGGCAGGTTTCAACTTGAAGCTGCAATCCAGTCCGTACACGCTGAACGGGCCCACAGCGGACGGATTGAGTGGGCGGCGATTGCAAAATTCTACGAGCAGCTCATTCATATTTCCCCGACGCTGGGCACGCGAACCGGATACGCCGCGGCGATTGCCGAAGTGAAGGGACCTAAAGCAGGACTGGCAGTTCTGGATGCCATCGAAGCCGACATGGCATCTCGGTATCAGCCCTACTGGGCGGTCCGTGCTTACCTTCTGCGAGAGATCGGAAGAACACCTGAATCTGTAGAGGCTTACGATCGAGCGATCGGCCTGGCAGAAGATCCTGCCGTCAGACAGTTCCTATTCCAAAAACGCTCCTAGTTTCTTCATCGCGATTGTAGAAATCACCCCGTTTCACACGTCATTGCTGTAGAGGCGGCTTAGCGGCGATGCTTCGCCGCCCAAAAAATGAAGGAGCGAAGATGAAGAAGATCAGATTCACTGTTGCCATATTCGTTTTGGTCGCATGCCAAGCCGCAGCGCAAGACGCGAAAACGACGTATGCGAACATGGCTCCCGTTGAGCAATACATGATTGCAGATCGAAATGCGGAAATCGCGCTGGCACGGAGTGCGGCGCCGGAGGCGGTTGGGCGCGAGGCTGAGGTGATGGTGCTCGGCAGTCGGGGCTACGAAACGGCTGCGAAAGGGACGAACGGGTTCGTTTGCCTTGTCGAGCGCGCGTGGGCCACCGGCTTCAACGATCCGGAATTTTGGAACCCGAAGGTGCGGACACCGCAATGCTTCAATGCGGCTGCTAGCCGCTCGGTGGTGCCAATGTACCTGAAGCGGACGGAGTTGGTGCTGTCGGGACTGACGAAGGAACAGGTGTTGGAGCGCATAAAGGCGGCAGTCGCAAAGAAGGTCTTCGCGGTGCCGGAGACAGGCTCGATGTGCTACATGTTGTCGAAGGCCGGTCACCTGAACGAAAAGGACGGCCATTGGCATCCGCACTTGATGTTCTTCCTCCCACTCACGGAGGCCGCGAGTTGGGGCGCGAATCTCAACGGCTACTCACCGGTCTTCGCCGCCCCGGGAGATCCCGAGCCGGTGACGACGTTCTTTGTACCAGTGCCGAGGTGGTCGGATGGAACAGCTGATGAATCGTAGAAGTACTTCTGATACACAGAGCGAGGGACGCGGTTAGACCGCGGCGGTATCTGCCAGGCCGACGAAGAGATAGCCGGAACCTCTGCAGTCCGGACATTCCTTGTTGCGGTAATAGCCGGTGGCCTGACAGTTTGAACATTCGTTCCAGTCGGATGGCTTGGTGGCGATTGCGTTCGTGCCGCTGCAGCGTTGTTCGCCATTGATTTTGGAACAACGGGCGTTTGCGACACGCAAGTTGTAACCAGCGGCGCCACAGTCCGTACAGCAAGTAACAGGGAGTTCTCGTTTCATTCCTTGATGATACGCCAGTGGAGGCGCGATGGGCCGTTCCATACGAGACGCTGGCGAGATCGAGGCCGCTTCCGGAAACTCGTGCTGACTCGCGCGCCAAGCCCGGCAGGTGGCATGGCTGAAAGAGGCTTGCCCGGAAATCCGACCAATTCCGTACTAGCGGGCTTCGGTTAACGGAAAGCGTGAGGCCAGGAGGCGGGTGCTCCTGTATCCTACAGGCGTTCCGCGCAGAGTTTGCGCGGAGCGATTCGCTCCTGAGGCAGCCATGACCGTTCCCACCTTGCCTACCAGCCTTCGCGGTATGCATCTGCTTGACACACCGATCCTCAACAAAGGCACTGCTTTTACGGACGAAGAGCGGTCGACTTTCGGTCTGCACGGCCTGTTGCCGCCGCAGATTGAATCGCTGGAAGAGCAGACGGTGCGCGCGTATGAAGCGTTTCGCCGGAAAACGGACGAGCTCGAGCGGCACATCTATCTGCGCGCGCTGCAGGATACAAACGAGATTCTGTTCTACAGACTGCTGACGGCGCACATCGAAGAGATGATGCCGATTGTGTACACGCCGGTGGTCGCGCTGGGATGCCAGCAATTCAGCGGGATCTACCGGCGGCCGCGTGGCCTGTTCGTGCCGTATCCATTGCGCGATTCGATTCCGAATCTTTTGCGGAACCGGCCGAACCCGGAAGTGGACGTGATCGTGGTGACCGACGGCGAACGAATTCTGGGGATTGGGGATCAAGGCGTTGGAGGCATGGGAATACCGATTGGCAAGCTTTCACTCTATTCGTTGATTGGCGGGATTCATCCGGCGCGAACGTTGCCGGTGGTGCTCGACGTGGGAACAAATAATGAAGACCGATTGAAAGCGCCCGAGTATCTCGGTTGGCGCCACGAGCGAATTACGGGAGACGCGTACTACGAATTCGTGGACCGTTTTGTGCAGGCGGTGAAACAGGAATTGCCGCAGGCGTGTTTGCAATGGGAGGACTTCGCGAATCCCCACGCGCGGCCCTTGCTGGAGAGGTATCGCGATCAACTGCTGACTTTCAATGACGACATTCAGGGGACAGCGTCGGTAGTTTTCGGCGCGGCCACGGGAGCGATCAAAGCGTCTGGAAAGAGTTTCAAGGAGCAGCAGATTGTTTTCTATGGAGCGGGAGCGGCGGCCATCGGCGTAGCGGATTACTTGCGCATGGCGCTTGTGGACAGCGGGCTTTCGGAGGAAGAGGCAAGAAGCCGCTTCTGGATCGTGAACCGCGGCGGGATTTTGCACGCGGATCGAACCGATTTGTCTGCCGAGCAGCGTGTCTACGCGCAGCCGGCGGAGCGTTTGAGGGAGTGGAAGCGGCCTTCCTCTGGCGTAATTGATTTCGAGACGGTCATTCGGAATGTCGAGGCGACGATTTTGATTGGGCTGTCAACGGTGCGCGCCGCGTTTACCGAAACTATCGTGCGAGAAATGGCGCGCAAGGTTGGACGGCCGATTATTTTTCCGCTCTCGAATCCAACGGACCGGTGCGAAGCTGTTCCGGAAGATTTGTTGCGATGGACTGAAGGGCGCGCGATTGTCGCTACGGGTTCTCCCTTTGGACCGGTGGAGTTTGCGGGCCGGACGATACCGATTGCGCAGTGCAATAACGTTTACGTTTTTCCGGCAGTTGGGTTGGGGCTGATTGCTTCCAGGGCGAGGCGAGTGACGGATCGGATGATGATGGCGGCGGGCCGCGCGTTGGGGGAGAATTCGCCGGCGCTGACGGATTCTGCAGCTGCGTTGCTTCCTTCGTTGAAAGACTTGCCAACGATTGCGCGACAGATTGCGTTTGCTGTCGGGATTGAAGCGCAGCATGCGGGCGTCGCGCCAGTGATTTCAAGCGAGGAGTTGCGGAATCGCATTGCGGCTACGCAATGGGCGCCTGAGTATCCGCACCTGGTTAGACCTAATCCTTAACGCGCAGAGCTGTCGCTTGTTCTGAATGTCAATCGATTTGGCTATCGTAAGGACTTCTTCCGTCTTGCTCCGATTGACTTGTTATTAGACTTGTCTTGTAAACGAATCGAGAAGGGTTCGCGGATAAAGATTCGCAATTGCGATGGCTTCTTGCCGAAGCCAGATAAGACGACTTCAGCTCTATCGGAATTATCCCAAAAGGATTCACCTAAAAATACATCCCGGACGAAGAACATGCCTGTAAGTTTGGGCTTTGACCGCCAAGTTAGGGATAGCACCGGATGGATAAGTAGGCAGGTGTCCGTGCTTTCAAGTCCTCCGGGCGATGAAAACAACTCCCAACGATCCCGTTTCAGGTCGATGCGAAGAGCCGTTCCTTTGACGTGTACATCACTAGCTTTGAACGTTGCATCGTGGAGGTAGCTGCGAAGAAAAATCATGTCGTGCAAAAGATTCGGCCCTTCACGACAAACGAAATCAATAGGGCTTCGGCTCGTTGTGCGGAAGAAGGTTCCGAAATCCGGCAGGATCACTCGTTTGGTCACGATTGCATTGTACCTGGCAGGTATCATGTCGCGAAAATGCAGATGACGCAGTGACGAAACTGCAGCGTTATGGTGTTGCGGATTTGGCCATGCGGATGACGGGGAGGGATTCGCCGTTGCGGAGAGGGACGGCGATGGGCTCGATGACGCGGTAGCCGCGGAGTTTGTAGAGCGGGACGCCGGTGAGGGTGGAGCCCATTTCGAAGCGGGTGAAGCCGGCGGATTTGGCGGCGTTTTCGCAGGTTTCGAGGAGAAGAGTGCCGAGACCGCGGCGGGCCCAATCGGGATGGACGAAGAAGGCGCGGATTTTGGCGGCGTCGGTGGCGGGATCGAGGAGTTCTGGTTCGCGGACGGCGGCGTGGTCGCTGCCGAAAAGAGTTTTGCGTTTGCTCCAGCCGCCGCAGGCAGCGATGACGGTTTCGCCCGCGGCGGCGGTGACTTCGATGACGTAGTAGGTTTGGTCTTTGATGAGTTGCGTGTCGAGGCCGAGAACGGTGCCGAGAGCGCCTTCGATTTGAGCGGGAGTGTAGTCGTTGGCTTGAAGGATGCGCACAGAAGATTCGATGAGGGCGTGGAGAGTGGGGATGTCGGCGGTAGTGGCGAGGCGGACGGAGAAGTTGGAGCACATGGCGTGATGATACGACGGAAGAGGAAAAAGATTTAACACAGAGGTCACGGAGGGAAGAGCACAGAGCGCACAGAGAAAAGACGCCGGCAAGATGCCGGCGGTACGAAATAAAGTCTGCCATTCAGGGGAAATCACGTCCCCAGAGTTATTCGTCAGATGTGGCGACGTAGTAGCCGGGGCGGGAGCGGAGTTTCAAATTCTTATATTTGGCTTGAACTAAACTAACCTTGATTTCGTGGTAGCCCGCTTCGGAAGTGCCGGCGGGCGAATAGCCGAGCGTGTATTGGGTGTGGAGTTCGCCGCCAATTTCATCCAAAGCTTTTTCGATGGTGCGATCCTTGAAGGTGGCGAAGTGTGCGCCGCCGGTGGCGACGGCAGCGACTTCGAGCGCATGGGCGCTGACTTTGTCGGCGACGTGGCTGACAGCCCAAACGGCGAGTGCCATTAAGTCAACCGTGTTGTTCAAGCGCGGATCTTCTTCTTCTGGAATCGGTGGCTTGCCGGGAATTGGCGGCAAGGGGTAGGTGCCGGGCGGCGAGATGTCTGTGTGACTTTTTTTCGGTTCGGCCTGGAGCAAGGCGCGCGTTGAGGAGAGACCGACGCTGTAGATCGTGACGTTGGCGAGTTGCGCTTTGCGGAGAACTTCGCCGAGTTTGGCCTGGCTGCCGACGTCGGTTGCTTCGGAGACGATGAGGAGGACGCGGCGGCGACCGGGAGTGTCCGGTCCGGGCTCCGGCATGCCCGTGAGCATTTCGACGCCGACGGCCATGGCGTCGTAGAGACGCGAGCCGGAAGTGCTGGCGCTGAGCTGCGCGACGGTTTTTTGAATGGCGTCGGGATTTTTGGAGAACGGGAGAAGCTTGTCGATGGTGTCGTTGAAGCCGAGGATGGCGGCTTCGCCATTTGCGCCAAGAATCGTTTCGGTGATGAGGATGCCGGATTTTTGCACGCCGGGAAGCAGCGGGGCGACACGGGAACTGGTTTCGAAGAGAACGACGAGAGAGAGCGGGTCGGTGCCAACGTCAAAGTGAGAGATTTGCTGCAGGATGCCGTGGTCGGTGAGTTGAAAATCTTTTGCTTCGAGGCTGGTGACGATTTGATCTTTCGAATCGCGGACGGTGACGGGAGCGTTGACGAGGACGACTTTTGCTTTGAGGGTGGCGTCGGCGCGCTTGGGAGCTTGCTGAATGGGAACGTCAGGACGCGGGACCATGGGGCCGTCGGGAGATTGGGCGAAGGCGGGCAAAGTTATAGCGCAGAAAGAGAAGAGAAGAAGGAATCGAGAATGAGGTGACATTTTCTCCATTCGGGCAGCAGCTTGGTGCGGACCGCGGAAGCACAGACGGAAGTCTATGCCACCAAAGGCAAAAGCCACTGTACTTGATTCGACGCAGACGAGCGCTGAGACGTTGCCGCGCGCGCGAGTGGCTCTACAATGGATGTTCGACTTAGCGGAGGCAAGAGCATGGCCGAAGGACGCCCGAAATTGAAGCCGCAGCACGCGCCGAAAGCGCCGCATGAAGATCCCAAATTTCTGGAGAGCACACCGGCACGTCCCCTGCGAATCCTGGCGGAGTACATCAATCCATTGGCGCAGCTGAAGCGGGAGGGGATCGGCGACACGATCGTGATGTTCGGATCGGCGCGACTCGATTCGCATGAAGTGGCGTCGGCGCGATTGACACGATTGAAGGAGCGGAAGCTTTCAAAACTGAATGCGGAAGAGAAGGCGAAGCATCGCGCGGCGCTACGATTGGCGAAGAGCGCGCTGGAGATGTCGCGATACTACGAAGAAGCAAGGCAATTAGCGCACAAGATTACGACGTGGTCGCTTTCGCTGGGGCCACGGCCGCGCCGGTTTGTGATTTGCTCAGGTGGCGGACCGGGAATTATGGAAGCGGCAAATCGGGGCGCGTATGAAGCGGGAGGAAAGTCGATTGGACTTTCGATTGAGCTGCCGCATGAACAGTTTGCGAATCCTTACATCAGCCCGGAGCTGAGTTTCAATTTTCACTATTTTTTCATGCGCAAATTGTGGTTTGCGCAGATCGCGAAAGCGCTGATTGTGTTTCCGGGCGGATTCGGAACGATGGACGAACTCTGGGAAATGATGACGCTGTTGCAGACGGGAAAGCTGGCGAAGAACAACTTGATTTTGATTTACGGACGGAAGTATTGGGACGAAGTGTTGAATTGGAAGGCGATGGTGCGCTGGGGCACGATCAACGAGAGCGAGCACAAGCTGCTGCAATTTGCGGACAACGTGGATGAGGCGTTTGATCTGGTGCGCGCGGGGCTTGAGAAATACCACATGGACGTCGACCCTTTCTTGCAGGCGTACTAGAAACCGGCTGCGCTGCAGCAGGCGGAAAAGATACAGTGAACACTGTATGGCCAAGCAGAAGCACGTCGCCTAGCCTGACTGCAGGAGGCGAGTTCCTATGACTACCCTACGATGGAAAACCAGCCTGGCGCGATTCGTTTGCGGTGCAGCAGTATTCGCGGGAGGCTTGCTTTTAGCGGGTGCGCCTCGCGCGAATGCGGACGACGACTGCCAACGAAAACTGGTTCACGCGGATCACGAACTGGATCGCGCGATTGACAAGCATGGCTATACGAGCAAGCAGGCCGATCACTGGCGCCACGAACTGAGGGAGGCCAGGGAATGGTGCTGGGAACACAGCCACAAATGGTGGGACGAACACGAACATCGCTGGCACGAGCAACGAGACTGGGACGACCACGATCATGACCACGATCGCCACTAGCTAGAGAGTGAAAGTCGATTGTCCGTAGAACTGGCGCGGCGGAATTTCTCCGCCGCGCTTTTTTTGCGCGCAAATCCGACGAAAGTGGGCAGAAACAGCGGGCTCGGAGCGGGGCGCAACCTTTTGGCGGGAGGGGTGTTCTATGAGTGTCCCGCAATGGCCGCTTAGACGGCCTTGCATGGTTGGGAGGAGATCATGAACACAATACTCGAGCGCGGAAAGAAATGGATTGGAAAGGCTGCACTCGCAGCTGTGGCGATAGCGGGATTTTCGGGATTTCTGGGAGCGGGGACTGCATCGGCGCATCCTCACGTTTATGTGTACGGTGGATACGCGCGGCCCTATCCGGTTTACTCGGGACCAGCTTACTACTACGGACCGCGGCCAGTTTATGTTGGCCCTGCGTACCGGCCCTACTACGAACCCTACCGACCCTATCGCGTGCATCGCTTCTGGGATGAGCGCGAACGCTGCTGGCGCTACCGCTAAACGCGGACAGAATTTCAACTGACGAAGAAGAAAAAAGGGGCGCGAAGAAAATTTCTTCGCGCCCCTCTGTGTTTTGAGTCAGAAAAGTTATTTGGTGACCAGAGAAAAATCGTCAGAAAAAACAGCGCCGAAGCGACGTTCCTCGTCCTGATCGTGCAAGAGCACGACTGGGACGACGCGCAATTGTTTCTTGCAGGCGTGGCATGCCGTCACTTCGCCCTGCAGGTCTTGTAAGAAGCCATCGGTGAAGCGATAGAGAGTGCGCTCGCGCCGTGCGTTCTTCTGGTCGCGCGCGCCGCAGTGGGGACAAACAAACTCGACGGTGTCCTCTTGCGGATCGCGGTCCAGAGCCGCCCAACCGGTGCGGCGAACCCCGAGAGTTTCGGGATGTTGCCGGTCCATGGGATTAGCCCTCCTGGGATCCACGTCCTTCGTGAATGGGATGCGCGAGGGGGCCGAATTGATACAAAGACGCAAGCTGCTGACAAGATGCGACTTACGCCGCTGCCGGGAAGGGTGTGCGCGGATTGACTCGCTAGTCGTTCGGCGGACATCGATTGATAGCTAATAAAACGGTAAACAGGCGGGAACTGGAACTGAGCGGCGGTGTCCAAGAAAATGAGAGGACGCGCGCACCTCACATCCCTGCGAGCGCTGCGCCGGCGGAAGCAAGGCAACCTGCAACCGCCGGCGTAGCAAAAAAACTTCCGTTGGCTCGCGGAAAAATTGGAGAGGTGTGTGATGTCTGAAGAAAAAGTCCGACGTTCCAGCGAGCAAATTGGCACGCTCGGCGGCTGTTTGATTGAAGGAGATTCAGAACAGAAAGCACGCGAGCGGAAAGTGAGACGGCGCGCTCTGACGATTTCGGTTGCGCTGCAATCAGCGGTGATTGTGGCGCTTGTGTTGGTGCCGCTGTTGGGGCGGACGGAGAAATTGCCGTTTACGATTGTGACGCCGATGCCGCCGTATCGCCGGCCGCCGGCGCGAAGCCCCGAGCAGCCGACGAATCCGACTCCACCAAAACGCACTTGTGGGTTTTGTGCACCAACACAAATTCCACCGACCATCGTTACTCACGACAATTCGACAAGTGCAAAGAATCCCGACGAATCAGGCACGATCGAGTTGGATAGAGACTTCACTCCGCCTGGTAGCGGGTTCGGAATAGACGTCACGGACGGGCGAAACCAACCAACGCCACCTGAAGATCCGGACAAGAATAAAAAGAAGCGAATCAGCGTCGGCGGAGCTGTGCAACAGGCGATGCTGGTGAACCGTGTGGCGCCTATCTATCCAGCGCTGGCGAGACAACTTCACCGGGCGGGGCAAGTGCACCTTCGAGCTCTGATCGCGGTGGACGGGAGCATCGAATCGCTGCAAGTGATTGACGGCGATCCATTGCTGATACAGTCGGCGCTCGATGCCGTGGGGCAATGGCGGTACCGGCCAACCCTGCTAAATGGGAATCCCGTGGAAGTGGAGACAATCATCACGGTGATCTACACGCTGAATCAATAGTCGATCCGAGATTTTTCGCCAAGAGCAGAAGAAGGGCCGCAGCGGTTTCGCTGCGGCCTTCGTTTTCTTGGTGTTGAGAAAGGCGCAGAGGCCGCGGCTGCCTAAACTGCTCCGCGGCCTCTGAGTCGCCCCTGGCAACCGACGTCGTCAGAAGCGAAAGTTAGAAATGGAAAACAAAACCGGTGGAGAGGCGAAGATTGTTTTGCGTTTCGCGGCTGCTTGTCGTTTCCGGGAAGCGCGTCAGGAGGTATTCGACTTGCGCGGGCCGGAACGAAAGGCGATGGAAGAGTTTCACGTCGACACCGCCGCCGAAGGAAGCAGCGAAAGCGTTGCTGGTGCTTGTTGCGCCGAAGCCGCTGCCGCTTGCGTGAGCGACACCGAAAAGAGTTTGCGCGAATGGAGTGAAGCGTTCATGGCGGCGGTAAGAAAAGCGCGGACCGAAAAGATAAGTGGAAACGGTGCCGTCGATTCCGCTGCCGAGAATATTATTTGCGTGGTAGCCGCCGAAATCAGCGACGCCGCTCAGCCAGTTGTTTGCGTTGTAGGCAACGGAAGCGCTGCCGCCATGCAAGTTGAAGCCATTCAGCCCTGACGTGCTGGGATTTTCGCGGAGATAGGAATATCCGACGAAGACATCGAGTTTCGGCGTCTCCTGGGCTGACGCCATTACGGCGACGGAAAACAACGCGAGTAAACACACTACGACCTTCCACTTCATACAGCCTCCCTGAGGTTTGTTTTTGCGCAGGTGCACGCGCCAGCGGCGCGACCTTGCGTGCGCGGACTGCTTCAGGCAGGGGAAGCAGCTAGCCGCGAAGACTCTCTCGCTTGTGCATGTAAAGAGATGCGGAGAATTTCGTGCAGGTTGCAGAAGAAAAAAAGTTTTGCAGTCAACGTTACAGCAGCGGTTCGCCAGCGAAACGCGCGATGGCTTCGCGAGAGGCGTCGCGGAGGCGAACGAGTTCGTGCCAGTTGGCGGACTGTGAATCGCCTGTGTTTGCGGTTTCAGGAACGATCGGAGGCGACAACGTGATGGTTACGTCGCCGGGGCGCGGAAGAATCGTTCCATCGCGCAGAAAACCGCGACTGCCCGACAACGAAACGGGAATAATCGGAGCACCCGTCGAAACGGCGGCTTTGAACGCGCCGAGTTGAAACGGACGAATGCCCGGTTCGGGAACAAATGTGCCTTCCGGAAAAACAAAAACGGAATCGCCGGCGCGGAGGACTTCTTCGATGGTTTGTGCAGCCTGGCGGCGCGATCCGCTATCCGCCCGGTCGAAGGAGAGATGGCCCATTTTGCGAAGGAACGTGCCGATGAACGGCATGCTGTGCACTTCTTTTTTGGCGACAAACCGATAAGGAACTCCAAGGCCGAGCATGAGAGGAAGCACATCGAAATAGCTTGTGTGATTTGAGACGTAGATTTTCGGGCCCGGAGTGTTCATGAATTCTTTGCCGACGACGCGAACGCGGCTGCCAGCTAACGCGAAAAGAACCTTGAGTGCCGCAGAGGTGTAGCGACCGGCTGCGCGATCATCTTTGAAAAAGAGAACGATGGTCCAGGCGGGAATGATCCAGGCAATGAAGAGACAGATAAAATAGATGCCGCGAATTGTGTCCCAGATGCGACGGAGGCCGGAAGTGACGCTGCGGCCGGCGGTGCGAGCTGTGCTCGTTGCGCCGAGGCGCGCGATTTGCACCCACGCGGGCGATTTCCTGGCAGAAAGTGTCCCGGCGATATACAGCTGCTTGGTCTCTTCGCGGCGCAATTTCCCGCTGGAAGTCTTGGGAATGCTACCCGGAGGAATAAGTTCGACGCGATCGGGCGGAAGTCCGAGACCCTGCGAAATTTGTTCAGTGACGGCGGAGGCGATTTTCGAACGCGCAGCTGAATCGGATTCGCGGGACTCCGCGACAACGATTAATTTTTCCGTGCCGGTGCCTTCGTCTTTGAGGCCGAACGCGACTATGCAGCCTTTGCGAATTCCGTCGGCGCGTCCGGCGAGTTCTTCGACTTCGTGCGGATAAAGATTGCGGCCGCCCTTGATGATGATGTCTTTGACGCGACCGGTGACGTAAATTTCACCGTCGGCGCGATAGGCGCGGTCGCCGGAATTTACCCAGGCGAATTCGTCATCGGGCGCGGCGCCGAGCGGAAAAAGTTTTTCGGTGGCGGCGGGATTGTTGAAGTAGCCGCGCGTTGCGGAAGGTCCGCGAAACCAGAGAAAACCTTCAGTGCGGTCGGAAACTTCTTCGCCGGAATCATTGACGATGCGAACTTCGTGTTCGGCGACAGGCCCTCCGGAAGAAACGAAGGCGATGGATGCGCTCTCGTCTGTGGTGGGAATGGCCAAGCCCTGCGATGCGAAAGTTTCGCGGTCGACGCGATCGACGAGCGGGCCGCGATTGAGCGGCGGAACTGTGACCGCGAGTGAAGCTTCCGCGAGGCCGTAAACGGGAAGCTGCGCGGTGCGGCGGAATCCATACGCTTCAAAACGTTCGGCGAAGCGTTCCAGCGTTTCTGGGTTTACCGGTTCGGCGCCATTGAGCGCGGCACGCCATGAGCTGAGATCAACACCCTGGATGTCCTTGTCGGCAATCTTTCGTACGCAAAGTTCGTAGGCGAAATTCGGCGCCGCGGAGATGGTGCCGCGGTGGTTGTGAAATGCTTTGAGCCAACGCTCGGGACGCGTGAGAAATGCGAGCGGCGACATGACGGCGAGCGGAGTTCCGAAATGGAGGAGGGTGAGCCAAGCTCCGATGAGTCCCATGTCGTGATAGAGCGGCAACCAACTGATGCCGACGTCGTCGGAAGAAAGCTGAACTGCTTCGCCGATGGCGCGCATGTTGGCCAGAAGATTCGCATGAGTGAGCGTGACGCCTTTGGGATCGCCGGTCGAGCCGGAGGTGTATTGAAGAAGCGCGATGTCGTTTGGTTTGCGGACGCGGCTCCCGCGAAGATCGGCCGGCAAGGCACCAGGAGCGGGAGGCGGCGCATTGTCGGCGGCTTCGAGCAATTTTTCAGCGTCCATTACGGTTTCAAGCGAACGGACACGCGGCTTCAAAAGTTTTGCAACGGTTTCGGCCCTGCGAAATGTAAGGAGCAAGCAGACTTCGGCGTTGTTCAAGATCGCCGATTGGCGGCTGGCGTATTCTTCGATGCGGTCTGCGCGAAACGGCGGGTAGATCGGAACGGGAACCGCCCCGGCGAGAAGAATTCCCGCGTAGGAAACGAAAAAAGCGCGCGAAGTTGGGAGCATCAGAGAGACGCGGCCACCTGGCGGAACACCGAGACGCGCAAGTTCGGCGGCGCAACGTTGCGCGGCGGCGTAAAGTTCGGCGAAGGTCAGCGTGAGACTTTTTTCGCCAACGTCCGAATCTTCCGTGATGTTGAGGTGGATTCGATCGGCGTCGTGCAACGCGCGATAGCGCAGGACTTCGTTGATTGTTTGCGCGGCGAAGATGCCGTGGTCTTCGGCCTCGAAATGCGCTTTTTGCGCCCGAACCGCGGCTCGGAACGGCGAAGTGGTTTCTTCAACGGAAGCATCATTCGCCGGAGAACGATCAATTAACGCCGCGAGATCTTCCGCCGAGCTGGCTTCTGCCGCCGCGAGGTCGGGCAGGCGAACGCTGAATTCCGATTCGAGGCGGGCGACGAGTTCAACGCGCTCGAGGCTGCCGAGACCAAGGTCACGATCGAGATTCGATTGAAGTGTGAGGAGCGGCAACGCGCCCTGGCTGCCCAGTTCGATGAGCAACTGGCGAACCACATCGAGAACGCGTTCGCGCAGCGCAGAGCGATCAAGTTGTGTCGTCGGTGTGGCCACAGGAATTTGACTGGGGGCTCGGGCAGTTCAGCGTGAGGCTATCACGCGAAGTTGCGGATTGCCACCCGGAGATGCCGTTACGCTGTCGTTTTTTGGACTTTGTCCGCGGAGTAGCCGCGCGGGAGCAGCGTGGTGGAAAGGTCCACACCGGAGAGGTCGGCTTGCGAAAGATCGGTCTCGCGCAAAATCGCCACGCCCAGGTCCGCACCACTAAATCTTGCGCCGTTTACGTTGGCATTGCGAAAGTTGGTATTGCGGAGATTCGCGCGTTCGAAATTCACGTTCGACATGTCGCAGCGGAAGAATTCGACGCCGCTCGCTTGCGCTTCCGTCAGATTCGCGCCGGGCAAAACCGCTTCCGTCATGTCAGTATTGCGGAGATCGGCTTTGCGCAAGTTCGCACCGGAGAAATCGGCATGAGCGAGCCTTGCCTTGCGGAGGTCGGCGCCTTCGAGGTTGGCGTTCTGCAAGATCGCGCCGGTAAGGTTCGTACCGGTCAAGTCGGCCGAGCTCAGGTTTGCGCCGGTTAAGTCTGCGCGGGCGCCGCCGTCTTTTCCGGAGAAAAATTTGTCATGCGCTTCGAGAATGTCCGAGAGGCGCTTGCCGTTATGCTTAATAGATTTGGGTTTGTTCAGGCCCATAGTTCGTTCCCCTGCAATGGATTCGCCTCTGTATTTTAGCGGATTCGGCCGCTGACGGGAAACGCCAACTCATCTGTAAGTTTGTGCTACTGTGCAAGTATTGTGGCGCTGATTCATAAAAGATGGGGCGGAGCAGGATTGCAACAGCGTGCGATCGTTCTGGCGTACTGCGGGCTCTTGCTATCCATAATCGCTGGTGCGCCGCTCGCCTCTGCGCAACGTCAAGAACAAGACGATGAGATCGTCACGAGCCTGACGGGCGGGCGCGTGATTCTTCATTTCGCGAAGGAAGCGATTTTGTTCGCGGCGATTGATCAGCCGGTCGAGCAGGGGGCGCCGCCACCACGGTTTGTGGATATCGACAGCCGACACGTTGCGATTCTTTTCGGTGCCGAGGAATGGCGTTCGCCCGCCGACCCCAAGCCTATTCGAATGGATCGCAACTTCCAGCGGGTTTCGGGACCGGACCCTCACGCGGGGGGCTACGAGGGAGATGCGGATCCTGACCTGGAGCTAATGGGCACACAGTTTTTGGAAAAATTGCGGCCATTGGTTTCTGTGCTGCGACGCAAACTCGATTTCCCCGGCGACCAGCCATTTTTTGAAATGGTAGTAATCGGATATGGTCCGAAGAACTATGGACCGGAAGCGTGGACCGTGGAATTCCGAATCACGCAGCAGTTGCTGACTACGCGCGAGAATTATTGGCAGACGCGGGTGTTGCGGCCTCGATTTACGCAGATTTATCCGCCGGAAAAGCACGCGCCGAAAACACTTGTAGAGACGACTTTTCCAGCCGAAGGACAAGGACCGACTCTGCAAACGCTGCTGGAAGGAAATGATCCTCGGTTTTCCGGATTTCGTTCCGATGCAAAAATGGGGAAGGCGCTGGATTTAATTCTGAAGGGCCAAGCGCAAAAAGTGGAGCCGGCCGACGCCGCAGAATTCTTGCGTGCGGCGGTTCCGCTTCTTTACCCGAAACAGCAGTTTTTCGCCGGGAAAATGGAAGAGCAGCGTGGCTTTGAATGGATTTTGCCGCCACAAGAGCCGGTCGAAAAGGCGAACAAGGACGACAAGAACCGCCCGCCCGAGGCGCCGTCCTTGCTGAAGCACCCGGAGAACTGAAACGACGGTTCTTGGCGATCGCGGCGGGCTCTACAGTTTTTCGATTGTGTCGCCCGTTTGAATTTGGCCGCCTTCGAGGACTCGGCACAGCATTCCGCGCCGGCCGTAAATCTCCCGCCGCAAACCGGGACGGATTTTTTCCAGCTGATCGCAGGGTGTACAAATGACGGTGACTTCCAGCAGGACCGGGCCGATGCGCAAGCGCTGACCGACGGCGAGCCCGTTGACATTGATTCCTTCGGTTGTGATGTTTTCGCGAATCAGTCCAGGTCGCAGGTCCATCGCATCGAGCGTTTCCTGGTCCACCAAAAGAATCTGACGTTTGCTGCCTGGACGACCGTGGACACAGCCATCGAGCCCTCGATCCGCCACTACGTTCCCGACTTTCAAAGACTCCATTGGAAGGCGCTTTTTGGGAGCACGGAACAGGTGGGCCACTCTGGCCATGGCTTAATCCCCGGCTGACCGAGCGAGGCCGGTCTGGGTGCCAATGTCGCGCCGGTACTGCATGCCGTCGAATTGGATTTTTGGGATTGCAGCATATGCGGCCGAAACGGCTTCGTCCAAACTGTTGCCCGTGGCCGTGACGCCGAGAACTCGACCACCGGAAGTCACGATTACGTCTCCGACGAGCTTGGTACCGGCGTGGAGCACTTTCACACCAGTAATACGCGAAAAACCGGTTAGTCCTTGAATTGGTTTTCCCGTCGGAAATTTGCCCGGATAGCCCGCCGATGCTATTACGACACACACGCCAGCATCCGGCTTCCAGCGGAGTTCGTCTGGATCGAAGCGGCGCAAGGCGACGTTTGAAAGTACATCAGCAAGATCACAATTGAGGCGCGCGAGGATTGCTTGCGTTTCTGGGTCCCCCAATCGGCAATTGAATTCGAGGACCTTGGGTCCCTCGGTCGTGAGCATCAATCCGATGTAGAGGAAGCCCTGGTAGCGGATACCGTCTGCGGCGAGACCGCTGAGCGTCGGTTCGACAATTTTCTGAGTGATTTCGCGCTGGAGGTCTGCGGGTAAAAGGCTGTCGACGGAGAAGGCTCCCATGCCGCCCGTATTCGGGCCGTGATTGCCGTCGAAGATGCGCTTGTGGTCACGTGTGGGAACGAGCGGCGCGTAGCGGTCACCATCGGTAACAATGATGAAAGAGAGCTCGTCACCCTCGAGGGTCTCTTCAAGGAGAAGCTTATTGCCTGCCGGCCCTAACTCCTTTTTCCGCATGGTGGAGTCGATGAACGCCAAGGCTTCCTGTTCGTCGACTGCGAGTAGAACGCCCTTGCCGGCACAGAGCCCGTCCGCCTTCATGACCAGGGGATAGCGAACGTTCTTCAACGCCACAACGGCTTCGTCGGCATCAACAAAGATTCCGTACAATTTGGCGGTGGGGATTTTGTGTCGCAGCAGGAACTCTTTGGAAAAACTCTTACTGCCTTCGAGCTGTGCGGCGATTTGCGAAGGGCCCACAATCGGCAAATTTCGGGCGCGGAAAGCATCGGCAATTCCGTTTACGAGAGGGACCTCGGGTCCGACTACGGTCAGGTCGGGCCGCACTTTTTCGGCAAAAGCGACCAGTGACGCGACGTTGCCGGCCTCAATCGCAACGCATTCGGCTTCGGCCGCGATCCCACCGTTACCCGGCGCGCACCAAATTTTCTCCACGCGGGGACTTTCGCGAAGCTTCCAAACGAGCGCGTGCTCGCGGCCGCCGCTTCCAATGACAAGAACATTCACCGAGAGCCCTCTCTGGCAAATCGAAAGAATCGTCGCGTCTTTGACGATAGACGCGGCGCTGCGGCGTGTCAATATTGTCGAGGGTAAAGAAGCTGGTCAGAAACGTGACGCGAGGGTTCGCGAAGAGAGTTACTTTATGTTTAATTATTAATGATAGATAACATCCGGAATGCATTCCGGACTAGCCGTTAGGCCTGGCTCATGGCGCGAATTGGAATCGTTACGCTGGTGGCAGCGTCCGAGGAACCCAGCATGTGGCAACGACCATCGAAAATACCGCCGGGATCGATGACCAGGCAAGGCGAATGTACTTCGCCGGTCACGACTCCCTTAGCCTGAATCTCCACGCGGCCCTTCGCGAAAATGACTCCGTCATAACGACCGGCGATGACGACGCGATTTCCTTCGATTTGGCCTTCAACCTTGGCGTTCTCGCCCAAAATCAGGGTCTGCTCGGAGATGACATTTCCCTTTACATTGCCGTCAATGCGAAACGTGCCAGTGACGGTGAGCGTTCCTTCCATCGTCACGCCCTGATCGATGAATCCTGTCCACTCTTCGCTGTGTCCGCTGCTTCCAGAACCGGGCCACTTCCAAGCCATGAAATCCCCCAATGGTTTTCAACCAGTTCCCA
This sequence comes from Candidatus Acidiferrum sp., assembly GCA_035295625.1. GTDB lineage: Bacteria > Acidobacteriota > Terriglobia > Acidiferrales > UBA7541 > Acidiferrum. Next base: position 85,568 of record DATGIS010000034.1, read on the forward strand.
CTTTAGCCTTGCGGGAAAACAAGTCAACGACTCCGACACACGAAGGTGTCGAATCCGATGACTGAACTAGTGGGCAGTTTTTCGTTTCCGCCTCGCTGCTACTTCATCAAGCGATCGTAAAGGCCCATGAGTTGGGCGTCGTCGTAATACTCAAGGATCAAGTGACCGGGGCGAACCTTGGTTTTTTGGTGAAGAACGATCTTGGTTCCGAGATGCCGTTGCAGATCATCCAGTGCTGCGCGGATATTTGCATCCACACTGACTTCTGCTGCGGCGCGCTGTCCGCGAGCGCGGCGAGAGGCGAGCCGCTCGATTTGGCGAACGGTCAGGCCGCCCCGGGCCGCGCGTTGCGCGTAACGCATACGGAGCTGGGGATCGACGACGGCGAGAAGCGCACGGCCGTGGCCGGCACTCAATTTCCCTTCTTCGATCCATTCCTGGATGGTCGATTCGAGTTTGAGCAAGCGCACAGCGTTTGCAACGGTTGTGCGATCTTTTCCGGTGCGTTCGGCAACCAAGTCCTGCGTGAGATCGAATTCTTCCATCAGGCGCTCGAAGGCACGGGCAGCTTCGATGGGATTCAGATCTTCGCGCTGGATGTTTTCGACGAGTGTCATTTCCAATGCGAGTTCGTCGGGAACTTGCCGCACGATGGCCGAAACTTTTCCCAGGCCGGCGCGCTGGGCTGCGCGCCAACGGCGTTCGCCGGCGATGAGTTGGAAGCGGTTGCCAATGGGACGGACGACCAAGGGCTGAATGATGCCGCTGGACTTGATGGAACGTGCCAGCTCGTCGAGAGCTTCTTCGCGGAAGCGGGTGCGCGGTTGATAGGGGCTAGGTTCGATGAGATCGATGTCGATTTGTTGCGGCCCCCCAGCGCCCTGCTCGCGCGCAGGCGCGACGGCGGCTCCTTGCGAGGTTGTTGCAACGGGTTGCGGCTGAGCTGGAGCTTCCTGTGCTTCAGGCTCCCGAATGAGCGCTCCGAGCCCCCGCCCCAATGCGTTTCTCGGCATTGCTGATGACCTCCTGGGCGAGTTGGGTGTACCCCTCGGCGCCCTTGCTATGGATATCATAGAAAATAATAGGTTTACCGAAACTTGGCGCTTCCGCGAGACGAACGTTCCGCGGAATAACGCTTTGGAAAACTTGTGCACCGAAAAAGCTTCGAAGGTCCGTAGCGACCTGACGAGAGAGCGTGGTGCGCTCATCGTACATAGTGAGTAGGATGCCTTCAATTTCCAAGCTAGGGTTAAGCGTGCGCCGGATGCGCATCAATGTATCGAGAAGCTCTGAAACGCCTTCCAGAGCCAGGTACTCGCATTGAATAGGAACCAAGACCGAGTTTGCGGCTACGAGAGCGTTCAAGGTTAGAAGATCGAGGGCTGGCGGGCAATCCAAGACGATAAACTTGTAGCGCGCTTGAATCTCGCGAAGGAATCCTTGCAGGCGATATTCGCGATTTTCCGAAGTGACAAGCTCAACGGCAGCACCAGCAAGGTTCTTATCGGCGGGGACGACATCGAGGCCATCCACTTGCGATTTTTGGACGATTTTTTCAAAAGGCTCGTTCAGGATGAGGGCGTGGTAAAGAGTCCTGCGGGAGGGATCCTTGGGGAAGCCAATCGCGGCTGTAGCATTGGCCTGTGAGTCACAGTCGACGAGAAGAGTGGGTTGGTCGGCGGCAGCAAGGCAGGTAGCGAGATTGACGGCAGATGTGGTCTTGCCAACTCCACCTTTTTGATTCGCCACAGCGATGATACGAGCCAAGCAATCCCCCAAACGCGCGAAAATTTAGCAAAGGTTGGAGAAGGAAGCAAGATGTTTCACGTGGAACATTTTGCAGGGCTGTGGAATACATGGTCCGAAGTGTTCCACGTGGAACGTTGCCGAAGCTCGGCCTAAAATCAAAGGAGTTCTTGGGGACTGTTTCGATCTGTAACAATTTTAGTGCAGATAGCTGCGAGGCGAAGCATTCTGAGGAAGAGTGTTCCACGTGAAACAAAATTGGAGTCGTCAAGCTTTCGTGTGGATGTTCCACGTGGAACAAAGGCACCGTGGAGTCCGTAAAATCACACGTCGCTTTATCGCTTTGGGGCGCCGACGAGAATCAGGCGCCGAAGGGAATGCGGTATCGGCGTCGGGTCGCGCCATTCCCAGCTTGCAAGTCGGCGGACTGACTCCGCGTCCTGGGCACCAATCCAGAGAGCCACTTTTTGCGTTCCTAGCGTCGGGACGGACGCCCACTCGAGGAAGGGGCCGAATTCTCCGACAGCTCGAGAACAGATGACATCGATGGGTGCCACCTCTTCAGAGAGCTCCTCGTAGCGACTCACGAGGACTCTGACACCTGTAAGTCCAAGTTCACGAACAACTTCCGTCAAGAAGGTGGCTTTCTTGACGTTGGATTCGATTAGCATGAGCTCGATTTCGGGGTTGAGAATCTTCATGGGAATGCCGGGAAAACCGCCGCCGGAGCCCACGTCGGCCAGCCGACACTTTTCCACAGGAATCGAGACGACCCCGAACATAGATTCGCAAATATGACGATATAGTATCTCCAGGGGATCGCGAATTGCGGTGAGATTGATTTTGTCATTCCAGCGTAGTAAAATGCTTATATATTGTTGAATTTGCTGAATTTGTTGTGAACTGACCGTCAATCGAAATTCCGAAGCCGCGCGCCGGACGGCATCTTCGGAAGGGGGCGAGGTTTTTGTCGTTTGCATTATAGTAAACTACAATTCATAGGCGCCGGCAGGCTTCCATGTAGTTAAGTTATTTATTTTCAATTAGATATCGCCTCCCTGCAAACCCTGCGACCAGATCGACGGCAATATGCCAGCAGATCACCGGTACGACGCTATCGTACAAGATTCTCACCGATCCGAAAACTGCTCCGAGGACTAGCGTTCCTAAAATACCGCCCCGTCTCTGATATGCGTGAGCCATGCCAAACAAAACGGACGAGATCAATAGCACAGCCCACATGGGTGTGGACACCAGTGCGAGCGCGGCAAATGCGAAGCCGCGGTAAAGAAATTCTTCGCAAATGCCCGCAGTAAGCGCTAGGCCACAAAAGGCGATAGATTCTCGGTTCGAATGTGGAAAGATCTTCACCGCAAGAGACCGGATGCGCTCTACTTGCGGATTCTGGGATCGGCTGACACGCCGGAGATTCAGCCAGTGCGCCGCGCCTAGAAGTATCGCTCCGATGACGGCGACGAGCACTAACTGGACTGGCGGTCGAAAATTAAAGCCGAGACTGGTCCAATGAAGACCGCGGGCGAACGCTCTCCACGCGATTAAGCCGGCCATTACCCACTGCGCGACTATGGATGAAGCGTAGAGGCTGAGCCGGTCCTTGCTGCTGATCGAAGGGAGCGCGAGCAGGCGTTGCATCCGGGCCCAACCCCGCCACGGCACAATCACTGCAAAGGCAGCAATGATGAGAATGAAGTCCCAGGGCATCTTAGGATAAAAACACGTCGCGCCGAACGCGCGCAAGCTTTGAGCGAACGATGTTTCGAAACGGTCTTGCCCGGCATCGATATACTAAGATCTGAAACATGGAAGAGAGGTTCCCTTTGGCAGAGACGTTGAAATTGACATCGATGGCAAAAGCCGCCGGTTGCGCCGCGAAATTGAATCCCGCGACGCTGGACCATGTTCTGCGCAAACTTCCGCGGCAGACTGATCCAAATGTTCTCGTTGGCTTTGACACAAACGATGACGCGGGAATTTATCGGGTCAGCGACGACTTGGCCCTGGTGCAGACGGTCGATTTTTTTACGCCGATTGTGGATGACCCGCAACTATTCGGTGCGATTGCGGCAGCGAACGCGCTGAGTGATGTGTTTGCCATGGGGGGAAAGCCAATCTCTGCCTTGTCTCTGGTTGGATTTCCGGAGAAAGCCGATCCTGAGATTCTGGAGGCAATCATTCGCGGCGGCCTGGAAAAGATGCAAGAGGCGCGGTGCAGCGTCATCGGCGGCCATTCGATCCGGACCGATGACATGCTTTTTGGATATGCGGTGACAGGACTGATTCATCCGGAAAAAATTTGGCGAAATGTCGGCGCGCGCACGGGCGACGTTTTGCTATTTACGAAACCGATTGGAACGGGAGTGATCACGACCGCGTTGAAGAAGGAAAGCGCTTCCGAGCAATCGCTCGCCGCCGCGATCAAGGCGATGACGACACTCAACGCCGCGGCTACCGAAGCGCTGCACTATGTCGAGGAAAAGTCCGGAATTGCAACGCCGATTCATGCCGTAACCGATGTAACTGGGTTCAGTTTCCTGGGCCACGCACGCGAAATGGCGTTGGGGAATCCTGCTGCAGGAATTTCACCGGCGTCGTTTGAAATTGACCATAGTGCGTTTACGTACCTGCCGGGTGCGCTTGAAGCGGCACGCGATGGCCATCTTTCGGGCGGGCTGAAGAACAATCGGGCTTTCATTGGAGACTGCGTGGAGTTCGGACCGGACGTATCGGGAGAACATCAATCGCTTCTGTTCGATCCGCAAACTTCTGGCGGCCTGTTAATCGCGATTGACGCGAAGGCGGCGGAGCTGGCTCATCAACTCTTGCAACGGCATGGTGCGCTGGCATCACGGGTTGGAATCGTGGTTCAGAAAAAATCTCCGCTGATTTACGTCAGCTAATTCACGGCCTGCGACACAGGTTACACTCCTTCGATGGACACAATCACGCATGGCATCGCAGGCGCGCTCATCGGCAAAGCGCTCTTTCGCGGAGAAGATCTCGTCTCGCGGCGGCCAATGAACCAAGCGCGGATCGTGACGTGGGCCATGATGCTGGGCGCGATTTTTCCGGATTCCGACGTCATTCGCGACATATTCTCCAAGAACGACATGCTGATGATTACCTGGCATCGCAGCATCACGCATTCGTTGCTGTGCCTGCCGGTGTTTGCAATCCTGCTCGCCGTGGTTACACGAGAATTTGCAAGATGGCGGAAATGGGAATCGCCGTCGCTCGCGCAGCTGACGGGCATCTACGCAGTAGGAATCTTGAGCCATATTTTGCTCGACCTCGTGACAACTTTCGGAACCATGGTGTGGTCACCGCTCGAGTGGTCACGTCCCGCTTGGGATTTGGTATTCATCGTGGATTTCTCATTCAGCGGAATCCTTCTGATTCCGCAATTGCTTGAGTGGGTGAATCGAGACGCGGCACACGCGAAGCGCCGCGCACTGATCCTGTGGGTCGTGGTCGTACCTTCGCCGTTTTTGATCGCGGCGATTGCGCGAATTGTCGGCGCGCCGATTTCTGCGGGTGCGATTCTTACTGCTTGTTTGCTTTTCTCGCTGCTATTTTTACTTCCGGCGTACCGCGGCTGGGGAGCGCGCGTCCGGCCAGTGGCGTGGAACCGCGCAGGCTTCGTCGCCGCGTGTTGCTACATCGGTTTGACGATCGTGGCGCATCGCGTGGCGCTGCAACGCGTGAAGGACTTCGTGGCTTTCGAGAAAATTCAGCCAGAATCGGTTGGAGCGCTGCCATTTCCACCATCACTTCTAAACTGGGACGGCCTGGTCCGGACGTCGCGCGGAGTCTACGAACTGCCGATGGATTTGACGAGGCAGAATCCGTTCAAGACGGACGCCGCCGTAACAGCCATGCCACCCGGTTCAGAGATCAGCTACAAATATTTTCCAGACGCTCCGACAAATCTCTGGATTGCCCGCGCGAAGCAACTCCCCGAGGTGCAGAAGGTCTTTTGGTTCGCGCGCTTTCCTGTGACGCGGTTCCACATGGAGAACGGCGAGGCGATCGTTGAAATTTCCGACGCGCGCTTCCCAAAGATCCGGCCGGACAGGCCGGGCGGGTTCACGTATCGGGTGCGCTTTGACGCAGCCGGAAATGTTCGCGCTAAGGGCTGGGTCAGCCGCTAATTGTGGGTTTGTCGACGCGCCGTCAATCACGCACCTACGTGCCGTGGCTTACTTCCGAGACTTGATGGGTTTGTTCGTTGGCGTGATCGGATGCGTCCGGTTCAAATACCATTGCTGCACGATGCCGACCAGGCTGCTCGTCAAAATGTAGACGGCGAGGCCCGATGAAATTGGAAAAATGATGAACATGCCGGCGAAAGTTAGAGGCATGAACTTCATCATGGCTTGCTGCTGCGGATCGGTCGATGTCATTGGCGTCATTTTCGTCGCGAGATACATCGAAATCGCCATGACAAACGGCAGAATGTAGTACGGATCTTTTGCGGAGAGGTCCGTGATCCAGCTGAACCACGGTGCGTGGCGCAGCTCAATCGCATTGCGCAGCGCGGTGTTCAAACCGATCCAGATGGGCATCTGCACAAGCATTTGAAAGCAGCCGCCGACGGGATTGATGCCTTCGCGCGAATAAACCGCCATCACTTCCTTGTTCATTTCCGCTTTGCGCGGATCGCGCATGGAGTATTTTTTGTAGCGCTCCTGAATCGCTTTGATTTCCGGCGCCACACGCTGCATTTTCAGCGTTGTCTTGTAGCTGGAGATGCGCAGGGGGAACAGGAGCATGTTGATGATGAGCGTCATCACGACGATGGCCCAGCCCCAGTTCGGAATATATTTTTGCAACCATTTCATGCCGTGGAAGAGCGGGTCGGAGATAAATTCCAGCCAGCCGAAATTCACGAGTGAATGAAGCGGGGGATTCATCTTCTTCAGCAGGTCGTAATCTTTCGGCCCGACGTACACGCGCAAGTTCGTGGGGGAACTCGTCGCCGTGGCAATTTGCGCAATCGGCTCCGGAACGTCTTTCCCTTCGATCTTGACCGGATGCCAAATCTTCCAGTAACGCGTTTCCAACTTTCCGGGTCCGTCCGGCATAAAAACGGCGGCGAAATAGCGGTCCTCAATACCGGTCCAGTCTTTTCCGCCTAACCAAAGGCCACGAGCGACGTTGTTCCAGTCGTCCACTTTTTTATAGGGCAATGCCGTCAACTTACCGCCCTCGTTGTAGACAACGTTCACCGTTTCCACGGGGCGCGGGTTGGTGACGGTGACATCGCCAAAGCCGCCGAGCCACGCCAAGCCAGCCGTGAGTGGTTTGCCGTCGTAACGCGCAGAAACCTCAGCCTTCGCGACGTAAGAATCGTTGAACTCGAGTTTCTTTGTGATTTCAAGATGCCCGTCGCTCCAGGAAAACGTGACTTCCGCCGGAGCCGTCAAGGTTCCTGTGGCGGAGGCAGTGTAGAGCGCCGAATTTGCCGTGTTTTCAAGGTTTTGGTCGTCCAGCGCAATCGCGAACGGCCAGCCGCCAATTTCATTCGACGTATCCGCATGCACGAGGTCCAGCATCTGTTGCTTCGGCTTTGCATCATCCAGGTATTTCTTGAGCTTCCAGCTTTTTATTACGCCACCACGATTGGAGAACTCCACGCGGTACAGATCACTTTCTACGACAATCGCGCGTTCGGATTTCTCACCTAAGACCGCGGCAGGAGGAGCAGCGGCGATTGTTGCGGGAGCAGGAGCAGAGGAACTGTTTGCAGAAGGTGCCTCCGTGCCAGGAGTCGCCGTGGAGGTGGCGACGGGACTCTTTGTCTGCTGAGTTTGCACTGGTGGCTTCGGAGCGAAGAATTTTGCCCACAACAAAATGACGATGATCGAGAGGGCAGAGGCGACAAAGATGCGCAACTCCGGCCGCAGATTCTTTCCTTGTGGAGCTTCGCTCACGAATGTACCTCGGTCTTTTCGCTGATGTGGTTCGGATTCATTTCTTCCCAAGTTTCCGGAACAGGGTCGTAGCCAAACTTTCTCGAAAGCGGGTGGCAGCGCAGAAGACGCTTCGTGCCGAGCCACACGCCGCGCAATACACCGAAGCGTTCGATGGCTTCATACGCGTACATCGAACAGGTGGGCTCAAACCGGCAACTGCCCGCAAAGAGCACGGAGAGATACGCTTTGTAGCAGCGAAGCGCGAACAAAGCAGCGCGCACCGGCAATCGCATATCGGATGCCGGCCTGAATTGTGGCACTACAACTTCAGGAGCCGGAGAAAATCCGCAGTCAGCGTCTCGAACGGCGCTTTCACCACAGAACTTTTCGGGTGGATGACTATGTCCCATCCCGCGGGAATCTCCTTCCGGTGCAGCCGTACGATTTCTCGCACCCGCCGCCGGATTCGATTGCGCACAACCGCGCCGCCGAGAGCCTTTTTAATGCTGAAGCCAAACCGGCTCTGTGGCAGGTTGTTCGCCATTACAAAAGCAGTGAAGTGGGAACTCGAGCGGCGCTTGCCGGCGCGATAGACGGCGTCAAACTGCGCCTTCTGCACCAGCCGCGTCTCGCGCGGATACTCCTGCCCGGAGCTACTCGGGCGTGAGGCGATGACGTCCCTTCTTGCGGCGAGCCGCCAGAACCTTGCGGCCACCTACGGTCTTCATACGCGAGCGAAATCCGTGCGTCTTAGCGCGACGGCGCTTGCGCGGTTGATATGTGCGCTTTGGCAAAGCAATCCCCCTCTTGAGTTACGCGTCGCGCGAGGCAAATCTTTCACGAAAAGCCCAAACGACACCGTTCTAGCCGCTCTCGCGGCAGTTTGCGAATCTACAAGTGTACTTTGGCGGCTCACACAGGGTCAAGAAAACGGTGGGGTAGGCTATAGAGCGGGGAAAAGTGATACACCCCTGCCATTTGCATGCGCACCCCGATGAAATGAGCTCTGATAAACCAGAATGGCAAGAATCAACTTGCGGCACACAGTTCGCCGTGCTCCAATCTGGCGGGAGGTTAAGCCATGGACGTGGGCTTCAGCCACTCAGAACAGCTGTTCAGATTCAACTTTTCTGCTGCGTTGGGACTCGCTCAACAAGCACACGTTGCGGCGACCGAGCTTTCCGGGGCCGACGTTTTCTCGCTCTTGAAGTTGGACCGGGCCTCGATCGCGTGCGAGCTTCCATCAATCGCCAGCGCTCCTGCAGCCGTTCTCGGGTATACCGCAACTCCGCATTGGAAAATCTGGCAAGACTTCTAGGAAGCAAGTGAGAGCTCGTCGCCGGAAAGAAAACGGCGCCCGACTCGACCCACTTTCTTCTTTACTAATGGCCGAGGTTCGTTTAACAAGTGCGACCCGGCAGGAGGTCGCATGATCCGCATTTTGTTGTTTGTACTTTTACTCACCGGTCCGGAAACTTTGTTGGCTCAACAGGCCTTTACCGTTGGCACCGCCACTGCGGCGCCCGGACAAAAGTCCAGCGGCTACCTTGAAGTTCCCGCCGGAGTGGATGCCGCCACCAAAATTCCAGTCGTCGTTATAAATGGTGCAAAGCCGGGAAAGACTCTCGCCCTCGTTTCCGGCGCCCATGGAACGGAATATGTTTCGATCATCGCCATCGAAAAGCTCATCGCCTCGCTTGATCCGGCGCAGATTACCGGAACGGTGATCCTTGTACCGCTCATCAACATTCAATCTTTCGAACAGAAAGTGCCCCACGTCAATCCGGTCGACAACAAAAGCATGAACCGCTTCTATCCCGGCAAAGCCGATGGCACCCAGACCGATCGCGCTTCCTTTCTGATTACCAGAGACGTCGTCGACCGCTGCGACTATCTGATCGACTATCACGGCGGTGACCTCGATGAAAGCCTGCGACCCTATTCTTACTGGGGACCAACTGGCCATGAGGCGCAGGATCGCATCTCGAAAGAGATGGTCCTCGCCTTCGGTCTGGACCACATTATTATTTGGAGCGAACGTCCCACCGATCCCAACGCCACGCGCTATCTCGATAACACCGCGTCGGTTCGAGGCAAGCCTTCCATCGTTGTCGAAGCGGGTCACGCCGGCACAGTGGAGACAGACGACATCAACTTGCTGGTGAACGGCACACTGAGCACGATGCGCGCGCTCAAGATGCTCCCTGGCGATCCGCGTCGCATTGAAAATCCTGTCTGGATCGAGAAACTCTCCGACGTCCTGGCCGACGGCGCTGGCATTTGGTATCCGTTGGTGAAGCGTGGCACGTACGTCTCTGCTGGCATGAAGCTCGGCACGATCACCGACTATTTCGGCAAAGTCATTGCGGAACCGCTGGCACCTGTCTCCGGCGTTGTCCTGCACGTGAACGCCGTGCCTTCGTTGAAGAAGGGCGATAACATTGCCGATCTCGGTGTCGTGGCTACGCATATCCCTTGAGCAGCCCTAAGCCTTGATCGACGCCTGGGCCATAACACCAGGGGCGTTCAGTTCTCGAGCTACGAAGCGCCAAACCTACTTTGTACTCTTTTGAAAAAAAAGCAGCGGGAGCCCGAAAGCTCCCGCTCGGTGTCATTCGATTTATCTCTTGGCTACGATTTGGAGTTGTTCTCCGCCTCGTCGATCTCCGCATTTGCTTCTTTCGTCGCGGACTTTTCCTCGGTCTTCGCGTTTGTAGTTTTCGGCGAAAGCGTCTGGATCGATTTGCCCCGGCTCATCTTGCTAGAACCGGTTCCTGCCGGGCAGGTCGTACCTGTAGCCGGAGCCGTCCCCGTCATATCCGCGCTCAAGCACGCGAACGGGATATTCAGATTGTGGCTCACGTGGACCGCTGCGACGCACTGGCCGAGATTCTTAAACCCAGTGCACGCAGTTTTCAAGTCCGTGCCGGCCGGCAACAAGCCTTTCGATTGCAGCAAGCTAGTCAGGTGCGTATCGAGCTTTGTGTTGTTCTCCAGCACGCTGCTGGGCGAGCCTCCGGCCGCGCCCTTTGATACGGCGTTTGCCGAACCACTTCCATGATCTCCGGGAACGCCATGCATCGCCGCGCCAGTAGCGCCGCCGTTGCCGCCGCCCCCAGCACCCGCGCCGTGCGGATGCTGTGCCAACAGCCGCGTTTCACCCAACGTGAACAGAACGACTGCGCCAGTTAATAGAACTAATAGACGTTTCATACTTTTCTCCTCCATCGCCGCGAATGCGGCCGAAGTTTTTGAACCGAAAGTCAGTGCGCTTGCCGTTTGGCCAGTAAGGGCGTCAAATTGAATGTTACGCCGAACGAAATTGTATCGAGTTGGTAATGGACACTGTGGCTGTATGCCAGGTCAAAATCCATGTATTTGATGGGATTGAAGTCTAGGTCCGCGTTGACGCCATTGTCGCGGTCAATAGAAGAATTGCCAATCGTCACCGCACTGTCTTGGAATACGCGACCATGTTTGCTATTGCCTGGTCCGTTTCCAGTTGTCCCGCCGCCCGCCCGCGTAACGGTTCGGCTGTAAACCTTTTGCGCACCCCACGGCGCGACGTCGTACAGCGATCCGCTCAGGGTCAGCGAATGTCCTAAATCGAACGCTGTGCCGCCTTCGAAATGAGCGACATCACCGAGTGTGACGAACGGCCGGTGCCAGTACTTTGTATCCGCGAGCGAATTGCCCGCGCCAAGATTTACGAAGGGAGTAAATCGCCCAAACTCCCTTGCGAACGCATTGCTCCAATCAAACGTCACTCGTCCCGTTGTTAGCCCCTTCGAAGAGTCTCCCGTAGGCAGACTGAATGTAAGCGACGATCCGTAGTTAACAGCGGGATTCTTCAAGGAAAACACAAACTGTCCGAAGGCATCCCCGAGGCCGTTCGAGGACGTCGTCGATCCAGTAGAGCTAGTGCCGCGCACGAACAATATGGGAACGCCGGCATTCACTGCGAAGTGCTGATTGAAGACGTAGCCCGTAGTTGTCGTCCAGTCAAAGACCTTCGAGCCGGTATCAAAGCTCCCATCGAAAGAGGTGTTCAAAGTCATTCCGCGGTAGGTGTCTTCTTTCGGCGCCGGCCCCGACGCAGCCGGCAATTGCGCCAAACCAACTTTTGCGCAAATAAGAAGCGCCGCGACGTTGCAAAGGACTCTAGCGATCGCTGACAAGGGTGTAATCCTCAATACTGGAGATAGACGCCTCGGGCTGGCCTTTCAGAGTCTCCGGGCAGACCTGAAAGTTAACGGCTAACGAAGGAAGATGCAAGGAGCGTTCCGACGGATGGCTAAGATAACCACTTTATTTTCAGCGACTTATGCTGACATGCTTTTGTCAACTCTGAAGATTGGGCGTAAATTTTACCCAAATTCGGTCGTATCTACTTCTCGTTTAGGCATTCGGGTGGGCAGCTCGAAATTCGTCAAACGCAGCCAAAAAGCGGTCCACATCCTTGCGAAGCAGGTAGTAGGGAGTCGAAAGACGGATTTTGTGCGGCGCCGCGCCACGGATGCGAATCTTCTTTTCTTTCCACAATGCCTTTTCAAGATCCGGCATTTTGACAGGCGCCACTGTGACCGTCGCGATTGCGCACCGTAAAGCAGGATCGGGCGACGTCCAGGATTGCGCGCCTCGCTTGATCATTTCATTCAACATGTAATCGGCCATCGTGCGGTGGCGCTTTTCGATCCGGTCCATGCCGATTTGATTGGCTAGTTCAACCGCAGCGCGCATTCCGGCCAGAGCAGGAACGTTCGAACTGCCAATGCGTTGAAAACGTTCCGCGCGCAATTTGGTGTCGTCCCAACCTTCCGTGGCGATCGTGCACCAGATGCGATCCATCACCTCATCGCGCACGTACAAAAACCCGCTGCCCTTCGGCGCTTGCAGCCACTTGTGCGGGCTGGAGGTGTACATGTCGCAGCCGAGTTCGTGCACGTTTAGCTTCATCATGCCGGTTACGTGCGCTCCGTCCACCGCGCTCAAGATTCCCTTCGAACGCGCCAGCGCGCACAGTTCTTTCGCTGGCAACACAACCCCAGTCAGCGTCGTAATGTGGCTGAAAAATATCACGCGAGTCTTCGCCGTGATCGCGTCGTTAAATAAATTCAACACTGTGGCCGCGTTCGGGACCGGTTTCGGCAGAGTCACTTTCTTCAACACGATTCCGTAACGTTTCGCGCGCAAATCCCAGGGATGTTCCCCGCCCGGATGCTCCTGATCCGTGATTAACACCTCGTCGCCGGCTTTCAAATCGATCCCGTTCGCGATGTAGCTGTTCGCCTCCGTCGCGTTGCGAAGCAGCGCGATCTCATCGCGGTTACAGCCGACAAAGGCTGCGAGCGGGTCGCGAAACTCGTTCCACGGGCCATATCCCCAGATCGGATAATCCTCCGGGTCCTCCTGCGCCATGCGTTCGGTGTCGTTATAAGCATCAAAGATCGCTTTCAAAACAGGCCGCGGGGACGATCCGACCGTGCCGTTATTCAAATACACTTCGTCGGCCGGAATCAGGAATTGCTTGCGCAACTCTGTCCAGTAAGCTTCTTCGTTCTTGTCGTATAGCGATTTGTCCGGCAGCTGTGGGGACGAATCTTCAAGCAGGGTGTCCAGGCGCGGAGCAATCCCAACGGCTCCGACAGCGGTGCCCAACGCTGATAAAAATCCACGACGATTCTGCATGACATGCCTCCCACTCGCGAGTTGTGCGGATTCTATGTGGTACGAGCCCGCGCAACAACAGTTGTCTGAACTTGCTACTGCCTGTAACCGCGGAACCTTTCCATGCGTCTATCTGGTCAATAATCGGGTGTTGGCCGATTGATCCATCCACATGCTTCGCCGAGGGCACGGTCATCACTCTATTCCATGCGTTTCCCTCGGCGAAGCCCTTTTGATCCTTGCTGGTGCGGTTTGACCGCACTTGCCCACGACCCTAAAATGGATCTCGTGAACGACAAGGCATCGCTCCATGTTTGAGAACCTTACAGAGAAGCTGCAGCGCACATTCAAGAATTTGCGCGGCCAAGGCAAGCTCACCGAAGAGCATCTGGACGCCGCCCTCGCCGAAATTCGAGAAGCGATGCTCGACGGCGACGTTGCCGTCAGCGTGGTCGACGAACTGCTGGCTAACATTCGGGCCAAGGCGCTCGGTTCGGAAGTCATGCTGCAGCTGTCGCCGGATCAGCAAGTCATCAAGCTCGTCCGCGACGAACTCGCAACCATGCTTGGCAAACACGCCAAGCCGCTCTTCGCTTCGCGCCCTCCGTCCGTCTGGATGATCGTGGGCTTGCAGGGCTCTGGTAAGACGACGACCACCGGAAAACTTTCCAAGTGGCTGACACAGCACGGGCACCGGCCGCTCGTTGTCTCGACCGACGTGTATCGCCCGGCCGCGCGCGAACAGCTCGCCCAGGTTGCAAAAGCAGTTGGCACGGCAGTCTGGCCAGGTGTCGGCACAGACAAGCCGCTCGAAATCGTTCGCGGCGCAATCAAAGAAGCAAAGCTTTCCGCCTCCGACGTAATCCTCGTGGACACTGCCGGTCGTCTCCACATTGACGACGATCTCATGAATGAGCTTTCGACGCTCAAGAAGGAATTGCAACCGAGCGAAATTCTGTTTATCGCCGACGCGATGATTGGGCAGGATGCCGTCAGGTCGGCCGGGGAATTCCACAAACGGCTTGGCCTCACCGGAGTAATTCTCACCAAACTTGACGGCGATGCCCGCGGTGGTGCGGCGCTTTCGATCAGCAAAGTAAGCGGCGCACCCGTGAAATTCGTCGGGCTCGGCGAAAAATATGATGCGCTCGAAGGTTTCTATCCGGAACGAATCGTCTCCCGCGTTCTCGGTATGGGCGACATTCTTTCACTGATTGAACGCGCGGAGCAGGCCGTCGATAAAAAAGCCGCGATCGAGCTGGAACGCAAGCTGCGAAAATCGGAATTTACGCTGGAAGATTTTCGTGATCAACTGAGGCAGATTCGCAAGATGGGTCCGCTCGAACAAATCGTCGACATGCTCCCCAAAATGGGTCCGCTCCAGAATTTGCCGAAGGACGCCAAAGTAGACGAAGGCAAATTGAGACAGGTCGAAGCCATCATCAATTCGATGACGAATCAGGAGCGCCTCGACCACAACGTGATCGATGGTAAGCGCCGCAAGCGCATCGCAAAAGGAAGCGGCACGTCAGTGCAGGACGTCAACCAGGTCCTCAAGCAATACCTGCAGATGCGCACCATGATGAAGCAATACGGCACGATGGCCGCCCGCGCCAAAATGAAAGGCCTCGGCAAACTCGCCGGCCTCTCCTGAACCGCACACAAGCAGCTCTATCAGCTTGACTTACAGAAGCGCTCCTCGATTCTGCGCTCGCTCAGGCGCGGAATCGTTTTCTCTACGAACCAACAGCTGATGTGGCCGAACTCGCGGCTTGTTACGGAATCGGCATCGCCAAAAATCATCCATTTTTCGACGGAAACAAGCGCGCCGCACTCCAGGCGATCAGCGTGTTCTTGGCGGTTAACAACTATGAACTTATTGCGCCGCAGCCGGAAGCGGTTCAGGCAATTCTGGGCTCGGCCGCCGGCGAAATTTCTGAGGCGGAACTCGCCACGTGGATTCGACTGAATTCCGAGCGCCGCTTCTGAATCGTTAAAATCACTTCCCGTCTGTGAGAAATAGATCTGCAATTCGGGTCGCGAGAGCGCCAGGATCCAAATCCGTCCGATTGCAAAGAACAATCACGGTCAGGTTGTCTTGCGTGAACCTCTGGATCGCCGTTTTAAATCCCAGCGTGTCACCGTAATGCCACATTCGTGCGTGCCCCTTGTACGGATCAAGAAACCAACCAAACCCATATTCCACGGGGGCTCCGCGCAATGAGACGGGCGCGTCATCCGGCAGCACCACGTTTCCTGCTCCGCCGAACCTTGCAGGCTCCAGCGCGGGTTGCATCTCTTCCGCGCTCAATAGCGTGTGATTTCGCAGAGCGTCATCCCATTTCGATAAATCCTCGACGTTCGAATAAACGCCTCCGTCTCCTAGCGTCGCTGAAGTCGAACTCTGGTCCGTTTCTTTGAATCCGTTCGCTTCCGCGGAATGTCCAAACGCGCGATCCGCCACTTCATTCTTGCCTTTTCGATAAACGATGGTGTCCGACATCCTCAGTGGGGCAAAAATCCTCTCTCGCAGAAAATCGCCGTAAGTCATGCCAGAGACTTTCGCGACGATCAAACCCAACAAGACATATCCTGAATTGCTGTAAGCCCACTTCGTTCCGGGCGCAAATTGTCCATGCGTCTCCTTTTCCAGCAATCCAAGCACTTCAGCGTCCTGAATTTGTTTGTCCGCAGTCCAAATCAGTCCGTTCACTTTTTCCGTCGCATCCATCAGGTCTTCGTAGTCCGGCAGGCCCGAAGTGTGGTTCAAAAGTTGCCGAACCGTGATCTTTTTTCCGTACTCTGGAAACTCCGAGAAAATTTCGCCAACTGTCGTCTCGTATTGCAGTTTCCTGTCGTGCACCAGCAACATCACGGCCATCGCCGTAAACTGCTTCGTCACCGAAGCCAAGCGAAAGTTCGTCTTCGTGTCGATCTTCGAGCCGGTCCGCAGCTCCTTCACGCCATATTCCTGCTCGAAAACAACATGACCATTCTTCTTTACCAACACAGCCAATCCGGGAGTCTTGCCTGTTGCTACGCCAGCGAAGAGTTTCGCAATGTCCATTGTCGAAGGTACGCCCGCGTTCTGAGCGCGCACAATCGGTGCCAGCGCCAGAAATCCGCCGACCCAGGCAACCACTAGTGTTCTCATTCCTGCCACCATGCGCCGCAGCTTATCACTTGCCGCCACATTCATCTCTCTGTAACAAGTCGCTGCCATCCTGCTATTTCCCAATCACTTAGAGAGTGCGTATGAAACGCGTTTCGCTCGAAGACGCTCGCTACTACCTGAATCGCCATGTTCAGTGGCTCGAATTCAATCGTCGTGTCCTCGAGGAAGCACGCGACCTAGGCAATCCACTTTTGGAGCGCGTGAAGTTCTTAGCCATCACCGCAAACAATCTCGATGAATTCGTCGAGGTCCGCGTCTCGAGTTTTCTCCAGGAAATCGAGCAAGGCTCGCAACGAATCAGCGCCGATGGCCTGACTTCCGAACAGGAGCTTGCCAGAGTAACGGAAGCAATGCATCTCCTCGTTCGCGACCAGTACAAATGCTGGAACGAGGAGATCCTTCCCGGGCTCGCCAAACAATCAATTCGCGTACTAAACGTTTCGCAACTCGACCCCAAGGCCGCGCAGTTTGCCAAATCCTTCTATGAACGGCGCGTTTATCCGATGCTTACGCCAGTCACGGTCGATCCCTCCCATCCGTTTCCCCACGTGCTCAACAAAGCGCTGTCTCTTTCTTTTCTTCTTCGCCGCAAACGAAACGGAAACTCCAAGCCGCTCTTCGGCGTCGTCACTGTTCCTCGCGCGCTCCCTCGCCTTCTGCGCGTCCCATCGGCGGGTGACGCTATCCACTACGTCTTTCTCCACGACATCATTTCCTCTTACGCGGCCAAACTCTATCGCGGTTACGAAATCCTAGCCTCCGCGCCATTC
Source organism: Candidatus Acidiferrum sp. (assembly GCA_035295625.1). Lineage (GTDB taxonomy): Bacteria > Acidobacteriota > Terriglobia > Acidiferrales > UBA7541 > Acidiferrum. Next base: position 102,859 of record DATGIS010000034.1, read on the forward strand.
CGCATCACGCGAAACAGCAATCTGTATCTTGAAGAAGAAGAAGCGCGCAGCCTGCTTGACGCGGTTGATTCGCAAGTAGCGCAGCGTAGAAAAGGCTGGGCAGTTCGTCTCGAAATCGAAGCCGGCGCTCATCCGGATATCGTAGATCGCCTCACCGGAACATTTGAACTCGATCCGTCGCTGGTCTTCCGCGTCAATGGCCCCGTCAATCTCCAGCGTCTTTTCCATCTCTACGAAGAAACCCAGCGCCCAGATTTAAAATATCCGCCGTTCTCGCCGCGCCAGGTCCGCATCGGGCGCGACGCCGATTCTCTTTTCAACACGATTCGCCGCCAGGACGTTCTACTTCACCATCCGTTTGATTCGTACGACCCCGTCGTCAATTTCCTTGAAACCGCCGCGCACGATCCTCGCGTGCTTTCCATCAAGCAAACGCTTTATCGCACCAATTCCGATTCGCCTATTGCGCAAGCCCTGCTCGAAGCCGCCGACAAAAAAGAAGTCACCGTCGTCGTCGAACTCAAAGCCAGCTTTGACGAAGCATCCAACATTCGCTGGGCGCGCAGCCTCGAAGACGCAGGCGTGCAAGTCTTTCACGGACTCGTCGGGCTCAAAACCCACGCCAAGCTCGCACTTATCGTTCGCCACGATCCTGATGGCAAAATCCGGCGTTACGCGCATCTCGGCACGGGAAATTACAATCCATCCACGGCGCGGTACTACACCGATTTCAGTTTGTTTACTCGCGACGACTCCATCACCGCTGCCGTCCACAATGTTTTCAACTACCTGACTGCCTATGCTGAGCAGCCCAGCTACAAACCGTTGCTCGTCGCCCCGGGCGATCTTGCCAAGACGTGTATCGCCCTGATCGATCGCGAATCTCGCAACGCGCGCCGCGGCCGTCCCGCCCGCATCATCGCCAAATGCAACGCGCTCCTCGATCCGCCCCTCATCCAAGGTCTTTATCGCGCGTCGCAAGCGGGAGTGGAAATCGATCTCATCGTTCGCGGTCAGTGTGGTCTTGTGCCCGGGCTCCGCGGCATCAGCAGCCGCATTCGCGTACGCAGCATCGTCGGCCGCTTCCTCGAACACAGTCGTATCTTCTATTTCGAAAACGGTGGCAAACCGGAGGTCTATCTCGGCAGCGCAGACTGGATGCAGCGCAACCTCTATGCCCGCGTCGAGGTTCTCTTTCCCGTTAAGGATCCCCATCTTCGCGAGCGCATTTGCAACGAAATCCTCGCCGCCTACCTCGCGGATAACCGCAAAGCCCGCATTCTTGAATCGACCGGCACCTATACGCGTCCCCGATCGGTGCGCAACGGCCATGGCTTCTCCGCCCAGGACCACCTTATCCAGCTAGCCCGGATGGATCATGCCCTAAACAACGGCGCGCGGCCGCACAAGATGGCCTCCTCCCCACTTACTCCGCTGGTCGAGCCATCTCTCGAACCGATCCCACCGAAGACTCACACTTCGTCCGAGGCTCCCGAAGTGGAAAAGCCTCCCGCATCAGCATCTTAGACGCCCCACTCTCGCATTGCCCCAAATCCAGTTGCACGGTACACTTGAAAGGTTCAGGAGGAAAGTTTTCGTGTTGACGATTCGTCTGTCTCGTATTGGCAAGAAAAAGAAGCCCTTTTACCGCGTCGTGGTGATCGAAAGAACTCGCCCGCGCGATGGCCGCGTTGTGGATGCAGTGGGTACCTACGACCCGCTCAAGAAGCCGGCAGAGATTAAGCTGGATGCAGACCGCGTGAAGCATTGGCTCAGCAAGGGTGCGCAACCGAGCGACACCGTTCGCAGCTTCATCAAGTTGCAGAAAATAGCCTAATTTACCGATTTTTGGTTCGGTCCCAGGCCTCTCCCAGGATTTCGACGTTGCTCGTGGAGGTGTCCTATGAAGGAACTGGTGGAATCCATCGCCAGGGCCCTAGTGGACCATCCCGAGGAAGTGCACGTCACGGTTGTTGAAGGACCGCAAGGCTCGGTCCTCGAACTTCGCGTTCACGCCGAAGATCTGGGCAAAGTGATTGGTCGACAGGGTCGCACCGCCAAAGCTATCCGTACGCTGCTTGGCGCCGGCGGCATGAAGCTCCGAAAGCGCTACACCCTCGAAATTCACGAAGACTGAGACCACTCAGCCTTTCGTGTCGTATCCAATGTAGCGGCCACCTTCTTCGGCGGAACTCGCGAAATGCGGGAATCTGTGGTCGCGGTGGCCATCGACCCAACAATTTGTCATCCTGAGTCCCGGCAATCTTTTGCCGAACGAAGGACCTCTACAGATCTGGCAGCGATGAAGAGTCCTATGCAACAGAAATTCGTGACCGTAGCCCGCATCCTGCGCCCGCGCGGTAACAAAGGCGAAGTCGCTGCCGAGCTTTTCACAGATTTCCCCGAGCGGCTGAAAACGCTACCGCAGCTTTTTCTCGCCGACGGCAAATCTGCCCCGCGCGGCGTTTCGTTGAAGTCATTTTGGGCCGATCGCAATCACCCCGGTTTTGGTGTATTTCACTTCGAAGGTGTCGCCTCCATCAACGACGCCGAAAAATTTCGCGGCCTCGAAATTCAGATTCCCTTCGAACAACGTGTCTCTCTCCCCGCAGGGAAATATTTTGTTACCGATCTCATCGGCTGTTCCGTTTTCGAGCTTCCGTCTGCCGCGCCGAGTGTTGCGTCTTCTCCATATTCCATCGGTGAAACTCCGGCTTTGCTCGGTCGCGTTCAGGACGTTTTCTTCCCTGGCGAAGCGCAACCTGGTGCGCCGCTCCTTTCTGTCGCCACATCTTCCGGTGAACTACTGATCCCGCTGGCGGAAGATATCTGCAAGAGGATCGAAATCTCCGCGCGCCGCATCGAGGTGCTGCTTCCGGACGGGTTGCGCGACTCGGAAGTAGTAGGGTGATTCATGAGAGCTTCCACCGAAATCGTGTGGGCTCTTTTCAAGACATTCGTATTTACGATCTGCGTGCCCGCAATTGTCGGCGTTTGGGTGCCGTATCGAATTGGTTGCTCTGGCGATCTTCGCAAAATTCTCGAAGCCTCCTTTCAACTTCGATTCGTTGTGGGCGTGGTTTTCTTTTTGGTGGGTGCCGCGATCTATCTTTGGTGCGCGTGGGATTTCGCCGTCAAAGGCCTTGGCACACCCGCGCCGATTGACGAGCCTAAAAAGCTAATCGTCTCCGGCCTATACCGTTTTGTCCGAAATCCGATGTATGTGGGCGTCGCCTGTCTTATTTCAGCGCAAGCCATCGTTTGCGCGTCGCGTCCGGTTTTTTACTATCTGATGTTTTTCCTGCTCTGCGTGCATCTGTTTGTGCTTTTGTATGAAGAGCCGCACTTGCGCCGCATTTTCGCCGGCCAATACGAAGATTACCGCCGCCACGTCCCGCGTTGGCTTCCCCGATTTACCGCGTACCGTTCGTCGGCTACTTAACTTCGATCGTCATCACGCTGAGCGCCGGCCAGCCCTCAGTTTGAAGTCTCGGTGAAAATCGTAACGGGGTGCCCCAATCCGAATGGTCCTTCCGCAGTGACGTGTACCGGGCCGGTGGTGGCGGGCAGAGTCAGAGTTACAGAGGCGACTCCCGAACTGTTGGTCGTGACAATCTGTCGCGACGCTCCACCGAGACTGCCTGCATCGGTACTGAATAGAATGCTGGCCCCGGTATTGGTGCCGCCGGACGACCCTACGCCAAGCGTTACGGCCAGCGTTATCGTCGTTCCATGTGTGCCAGATCCCGGGTCGGTAGTCTTGGATAAAGTCGCGGAAGGTTTGCCGATGACAATCCAGCCGCTCTGTTTCTGGGTTGTGCCGCCACTGTCTTGACCTGTTGCGGTGAAGCGATAGAACCCCGGCGTGTTTGCCGCCGTCACTAAAATCGCGCCATTGCCAGTCAGGGGAACTTGCGTCAAATTCGCCGCGGTGATGCCTATCATTCCGCCGCCGTATCCGGAGTCGAACGAGACCGACTGCAGAGTGACCGTCGCGGTTCCCGACGTGGCCGACGTTATCCTGGGGTTCAGCGTAACCGTCCCGCCCGCCGGGACCATGGTCGTATCCGGATTCAAATCCCACTCCGCAACTGGAATGGAAGCTGGCGCCCCGGTTACGACGAGCAGAGTTGCCGAATACGGGGGAAACGACTGCGTGCTGCTCCAGGCTTGGCTGCCCGACGCGACGATCGAAGTCGGTGATGCTTGCGACAGCGTGTACGACTTGAACGTACCTGCCGCGAATCCACTCAAGTTAAATGTCACCTGCGCCGCGTTTGCCGGATCTTTGTTAACAACCATAATCGTCATCGGCGTATTGGCAGCGCCAAGCGCCGCGAAGACGCTGAAAAGATTTGGGTCCGCGTTGTGAGTGGCGGAAATGGATGTCGATCCGAACGCGGAATGGGCACCGTCGTAATTGCGGTAGAGCTTGACGGTTTGGTAGTTGGGATTGGCGGGATCAGGAGCCGTCCACCGCGAAGCGAGATCGACGTGCTCGCGGCCCAGAATGCCGTAAGCCTCCGCGTCGCCCAGCGCAGTGGAGAAATCGGCCGCGCCCGCTAATTCCGCGCTCCACTCGGTAATACTGAATTGTGTTCCCGGATAAGTGCTGTTCAGGATTGCGCGCATGCGCGGAATGCGGAACGGATGAGAATCGACCGGCTCGTTACTGAAGCCCCCGCCAACGATGTAGGCAGCTTCGCTGGTGTAACTCGGGTCCCACCAATCGCGATAGACGCGAAGAGCGGCCGCTTGCTTTTGTGGCGTCGTGAAGCTCGAAGTGTCCGGACCATCGGGATAGGCATGGATATCGAAGACGTCCAGCGAGCGGTTACCTGCAACGGCATCCGACCATGCGACTTCGTTGAGCCACCAAGGCAGGAAATCTACGCCGCCGTGGCTCGTTGTGTCGCTGGCCCCAGTGGCCGATCGCCAGTAGAAATACCAGCAGCAGCTCACCGGCCCGAAACGAATAGCCGCCGGATCCCAACCTATAAGCGCGCGCGATTCCTTAAGGTAGATGTCGCGCAATTCGTTGTAAGTGGTGTTGTTTGGATGAATATCGCGGTGTGTGCCGCCCCAAATGTCGATTTCATTATCCATGTCATAAAAATGTGGCGCTGCGCCGAATGCTGTCGCCAGTGCGGCGGCCCATTGATTGCGGTACACACTTCCGGTCGGATCGCTGCCGCCTGGCGAATCGAGCAGAGGAAAATAGGCATCGTTCGGATTCGCAGTCGCGATCGGCGTGCTGCAATCTGGCTTCTGGCCGTTTCCCGCATCGGGATTGAAGGGATCCGTCTTGCATTGCGCGCCGTACTTCGCCACGGAAAAGCTCCAGTGAACGTTGGATCCGTTCTCGGCGCTTTTCGCGACCCACGGCAGCATCGCCATCGTGGTCAAAGGGTTGCTTCCGGCCGCTTTAACATCTTTGATGAATTGCGTGGAGTCTGCGTCGGCACTGTTGTTCAGCGCGCCCGAGGTAAAGTCCTCCCAAAAGTAATCGTTGTCCGCGTTGTTTGTAAAAAGTTGCCAGTTGTACGTTGAAGTAGCGTTGCCGCCCCAGCGCACCACCGTGATGCCGCTATCCGTAATCGTGGATGCATCCTTCGGATAACTTCCGCCGTAAATGTTTGGATTGATCGCATGGCGATTGCTCAACGGATCGATGGTTACGGCCACGGCTGTCGACGCCGCGGGAGTTGCGTTCGCCTCTGCGGAATTCGCGCTCTCGCCGGCTGAGTTTAGTGCGCTCACCACGTAAAAATATTTTGTGCCGTTCATCACGCTGTTGTCTGAATAAATTGTGCCGGTCGGCGCGGCGATTTGCGCTTCGCCGCCGCTCACCGTCGAGCGCTTCACGTGATAGCTCGTCGCCCCGGTGCTTGCGGTCCACGTCAATTTCACGGTTGCGTTGCCCGGTGTTGCTACCAAATTTGTGGGAGCCGGCGGAATGGACACTGCCGCTTGTGGCGTCGCACTCACCTCCGTGGAATTGGGGCTCTCGCCCGCGGCATTCACGGCGCTGACAACATAAAAGTATTTCGTCCCATCAATGAGGTTGATGTCTGTGAATGAATTCGTCGTTGGCGACGCGACTGTGGCTTCGTTGCCGCTCGTTGTGGAGCGTTTGACGTTGTAGCTCGTGGCGCCGGTCACGGCGGTCCACGCGAGTGCGACTTGCTTGTCGCCCGCAGTCGGTGTCAGCCCTGTTGGTGCCGCTGGAGCGGCCAACATGGGTGTCGCATTCACTTCGCTCGAATTTGCGCTCGTCCCGTACGAGTTATACGCTGCAACAACGTAAAAATATTTTGTGCCGTTCATTACGCCGGTGTCGGAATAACTCGTTCCCGCTTGTGCGGCGATTTGCGTTTCCGCTCCACTCGCTGTCGAGCGCTTCACGTAATAGCCAGTCGCGCCGCTGCTCGCCGCCCACGTCAAATTCACCGTCGCGTTTCCAGGCGTTGCCATCAATCCAGTTGGCGCGGTCGGCGCAGAGCCTCCTCCACCACCACCGTTGCCGCCGCCGTAGCCTCCGCAACCCATGAGCAGGCCGGCGGTCAGGGCAAATGCGACGCAGGCAAAATTGACCGACTGTTTTGCAGAACGCATAGAGTCTCTTTTGCGCGGAATAACGATTTTTTAAAGGGCTAAGTGCCGGACAGCCTACTACAGAACCTCGCCCATTGAAACTGGCCTGACGTACAGAATTGGGGCAGCCCTGCTTGGCGGTATGATTTGCAGATGCGGTTTGACCTGGTCACCATCTTTCCCGAATTTTTCGCCGGCCCGCTCGACCACGGAATTCTCCGCCGTGCGCGCGAGACCGGCATTGTGCAGATTCACGTGCAGGATTTGCGCGAATTCACCAAAGATCGCCACCGCACCGTAGACGACCGCCCGTTCGGCGGCGGCGAAGGCATGGTCCTCAAACCGGAACCTCTTTTTCTGGCGGTCGAATCGCTGCTCGGCTACTCCGTCGGCGACGCCGCTCAAAAAAATTCGTTGTCCGAGAAAACGTCCGTCATTCTTCTTTCAGCCGCAGGCAAGCGCTTCACGCAAGAGGCCGCTCGCCGCCTGGCTCTGCAGGACCGCATCCTCTTCATTTGCGGGCGTTACGAAGGCGTTGACGAACGTGTCGCGGAACACCTGGCCACCGACGAACTCTCCGTCGGCGATTTTGTCCTCAGCGGCGGCGAACTTCCTGCTGCCCTCATCGTTGACGCCGTCACGCGCCTGCTGCCCGGCGCCCTCGGCAATGAAGCCTCTTCTCAAAACGAATCCTTCTCCGCTGCGTTCGATGCTCCGCCGGAATTCTCTTCCGCGATGAGTCACCGGTCGCCAGCCGCCAGTCGCTCTCTTCTCGATTTCCCCCACTACACACGTCCCGCCGACTTCCGCGGCTGGACCGTTCCCGACGTTCTCATCGGCGGCAATCACGCGGAAGTTGCCAAATGGCGCCGCCAGCAAGCCATTGAAAAGACCCGCCGCAATCGACCGGACCTGCTCCCTCCGGAATAAACCAGGAGATATACTGGTCGTCTCTTTTCTGGACGAAAAGCATCCAATCTGGTTTAGGTCGCGACTTTCGCTGCAAGCGCCACAAGGGGATTTATGGCAGTCAACTCGGCAGGCTCACTCAAAAAACCGATCGCGATTTTTTACGAACAACAAAGCTGGTTCGTGCCGCTCTTCAACCAACTCGATACGCGCGGCGCAAATTGGCTGCGCGTCGACGCCCGCAATCATCAATATAATCCCGGCGCGGCTGCCGATTATTCGCTCGTTTTCAATCGTATGAGCCCCTCCGCCTGGCAACGCGGTAACGGCCACGGAATCTTTTACACGCTCAATTATCTGAAGCACCTCGAAGAAAAAGGCGTCCGCGTCGTCAACGGCTCGCGAGCCTTCGCACACGAAATCTCCAAAGCCATTCAACTTACGAATCTCGACTCCCTCGGACTCGATTACCCGAAAGCCCGCGTCATCAATCAGCCTTTGCAAGTAATGGAAGCCGCCGAAGCCATCGGCTACCCGCTCGTCGTCAAGCCCAACATCGGCGGCAGCGGTGCCGGCATCGAACGCTTCGATTCGCCCGAGCAGCTCAAGAAAGCCGTCGACGAAAATCGCCTCAGCTTTGGCATGGATCAAACCGCTCTCGTCCAGGAATGTTTCACTCCGCGCGACGGCATCATCACGCGCGTCGAAGTCCTCGGCGGAAAATATCTCTACGCCATCCGCATTCGCACCGCTGGAAAAACTTACAACCTCTGTCCCGGTGACATTTGCCAAAGCACTGGCGGCGAAGAACTCGAACGCCGCCCCGGTTGTCCGATCGACGCGCCGAAAAACGGTCTCGCCGTCGAAGCCTACGAGCCGCCGCGCGAAGTCATCTCCGCCGTCGAGCGCATCATGCAGCTCGCCGGAGTAGAAGTCGGCGGCGTCGAATACGTCATCGACGACGCCACCGGTCGCCTCCTCTATTACGACGTCAACGCGCTTTCCAATTTTGTCGCCGATCCCGAACGCGTCATCGGCTTCAATCCGTATGCACGTCTTGCGGATTTTCTTATCGGGGAAGCTCACGCCAACGAACAAAAATCCGCATCGTCGCATCTCGCCGGAGCCGCCCGATGAGGTTTGGCTATTGGCTCCCCGTTTTCGGCGGCTGGCTCCGCAACGTCGCCGACGAAAACATGGAAGCGTCGTGGTCGTATGTAAAGCGTCTCGCGCAGCGCAGCGAACAGATCGGCTTCGACCTCACACTCATCGCAGAACTCAATCTCAACGACATCAAAGGCGTCGACGCAGCTTCCCTCGACGCGTGGTCCACCGCTGCCGCCCTTGCCGCCGTCACCGAGCGCATCGAACTTATGGTCGCCGTCCGGCCCACGTTTCATCAGCCCGCGCTTCTCGCCAAGCAAGCTTCCAACATCGACCACATCAGCAACGGCCGCCTCACGCTCAACGTCGTCTCCTCCTGGTGGGCCTCCGAGGCGCACAAATACGGCGTCGGCTTCGAACAGCACGACGATCGCTACGCTCGCACCAGCGAATGGCTCGACGTTATCGACGGCGTCTGGAAACAGGATAATTTTTCTTTCTCAGGAAAGTATTACCGCGTCGAAGACAACGTTCTTCAACCCAAACCCGTTTCGAAACCGCGCCCCACTCTTTACGCCGGTGGTGAATCTCCCGCGGCCAAAGATCTGATTGCCGCAAAATGCGACGCCTACCTCATGCACGGCGATCCCCCCGAGCGCATCGCGGAAAAAATCGCCGACCTTCGCCAGCGCCGTGCGCCGCACAATTCCGTCCCGCTGAAATTCGGCGTCGCCGGCTACGCCATCGTTCGCGAAACCGAAAAGGAAGCTCAGGACGAAGTTCGCCGCATCACCGACGTCCAGCAATCCGCCGCGGGGTACGCCAATTACCAGCAATGGCTCGCGGGAACGCAGCTCGAACAACGCGTCTCGCTCGAAGACTACTCCGTCTCCAACCGCGGCCTCCGCTCCGGCCTCGTCGGCACCGCCGAACAAGTCTCCGAGCGCCTCCATCAATTCGAAAAGGCCGGCGTCGACCTCGTCCTCCTCCAATTCAGCCCCCAACTCCAAGAAATGGAACGCTTTGCGGCAGAAGTCATTCGCACAAAAGCGCCAGCAACTCTGAAATCCTAGCTAGGAAAATTGGCAATCTTTCGCTATAATTACAGTTTGTCTTAGATGAGCTGGCCCCGCCTGAGTGGGTCTGCAGGGAATAAAGAACATGCATCCGGTAATTCGTAAGCTTCATGAAGCGCAACTGCGCAAAGACCTCCCCGAGTTCCGTCCGGGCGATACCGTTCGCGTCAATGTCCGCCTCCTCGAAGGCGAAGGCGAAAAGGTCAAGGAACGCATCCAGTCGTTCGAAGGTGTTGTGATTTCCAAGAAGGGCCGCGCCTCCAGCGCCACCTTCACCGTCCGTCGCGTCAGCTTCGGCACCGGCGTCGAGCGCATCTTCCCGCTCCATTCGCCATCGATCGCTTCCGTCGAAGTCACCGGCAAGGGCAAAGTTCGCCGCGCTCGCCTGTATTACCTCCGCGACCTCAAGGGCAAAGCTGCCCGCATCAAGCGTGCCGCCCGCGAAGAAGCTGCTCCGGCCGCAGCCGAAGCAAAAGCCTAAGTTTCAGCCAATCATTTTTCTCACTTGGCCGGAGCGGTCGGTTTCATCCACCGCGGCATCGCAAACCGAAAGAATTTCTCAGCATCCGACTCCAGGCAAGCCGACGCATTCGGTTCGCCTTTCACTTCCCGCGTAAATCCGTCCTTATCCACTTCAATCCGCAGCTTCGTAACCGGGCAAAGCCGCTCGTCAATCGCGTAAGCCACCGCCATCGCATCGAATAACGTCGGCGTCTTCTGCCCCCATTCTTTCGTGAGTTCTGCCAGCTCGCTCGTCAGCGGCGTCATTTTTTGAAAGAGGATGTCGCGCTTCACCTCATCCAGCTTCAACTGCGTCGAATCCAGCGGCATCATAAAAATCGGCACGCCGCTCGTGAACAGCTTCTGCGCCGCGCCCACGTCGCTGGCAATGTTGTACTCCGCCATCGGCCCTCGGTCGGGCTCGTATCCCAAATCACCATAACCCTTCCTTACCGATCCGCCCATCAACACCACGCGCTTCACTTTTCGAAACGTTGCCGCGTCCCGCTCAATCGCCGCTCCTACATTGGTCAAGGGACCAATCGCCACCAGCGTTATTTGCCCCGGATGCTTCCGAATTTTGCTCAATAGAAAGTCCACTCCATCCACGCGCGCTGCCTCCGGCCCGCCCGATGCCCACGGCGCCTGAGAAAAATTCGTCTTGCTCTTGGTCGCAATTCCTTCCGCAACGGGAATCTCCGCGCGCCCATTTTCGGCCAACATTCGCCGCACCATCTTCGCCCTTAGCGCCGTATCTCCCCACGCAGTCGTCACGCCAACAATCTCGACCTCCGGGCTTTTCAGCGCCAATCCCAACGCAAACGCGTCATCCACATCGTCGCCAATATCCGTATCCAAAATGATTTTTATTTTCCCGGGAGCCGTAATTGCATTCTTAGATTGAGCTGACACAACACTGCCGCAGGCGGTAACACACATCCCCGCGATCACAACACAAAATATTCCTCGGCCCATTCTTCCCGGTATCATCCGCAACTCCCTCTTCTCTCGCAATGAACTTTGCAAACTCCGCATGCTAGAATTCCCGCGGGCAGCTTGTCTATCTCTCAATCTCGTATGACTCGTCTCTGTTCTTCCCGTTTCGAACGAGCCGCGCGAAAGCTCGGCTGGACGCGCATCGCCGGCATTGACGAAGCCGGCCGCGGCGCGCTGTTCGGCCCGGTCGTCGCGGCCGCCGTCATCCTGAATCCCAGGCGCCGCATCGTTGGCCTCGACGACTCCAAGAAACTTCCTCCTGAACGTCGCGCGGAACTCGCGCTCCGCATCCGCGAACATGCGATCGCATGGGCCGTCGCCGAGGTCGATTCCTCCCGTATTGATGCGTGGAACATTTATCAAGCTAGCCGCCAGGCCATGACTGCCGCGCTCCAGCAGCTTTCCACCGTCCCCGATTATCTGTTGATCGACGCTATGCAACTCGATGTGCTCATCGAGCAAAAATCTCTCATCAAAGGCGATGCGCGCAGCATCTCCATCGCTGCCGCTTCCATCCTGGCCAAAACTCATCGCGACCAACGTCTCGAACAACTCGACACCGAATTTCCCGGCTACGGTCTCTCGCAGCACAAAGGATACGGTACGCCCATTCACCTCGAAGCGCTCCGCCGCCTTGGTCCGACCCCACTGCACCGCTTCTCGTTCGCGCCAGTCCGCGAATCAGTGTGCTGGGCCTCCGGAGCAACACAAACTCCACTTCCCCTCGGACTCTAGTTTGCTTGTTTTCGAGCATGTTCTGAGCTCTAGAATTCGCCCACTGCATTTCCCTCCGCTTGACAGGCAGGCAAATACCTGCCTATTATTCGTGCAGGTATTTGCCTGCCTCTTCCCGTTTGCGGCTAGCATATGCCTATGAAGGAGATCGACAAGGTGTTCAAAGCTCTGGCCGATCCGACTCGCAGGGAACTGCTCGATCGCTTGCACGCAAGAAATGGCCAGACTCTCAGCGAACTGTGCAGGGAACTCGGTATGGCGCGCCAGTCCGTTACACAGCATCTCGGCCTGCTCGAAGACGCGAATCTTATCTCGGTCCAGCGGCAGGGACGCGAAAAGCTCCACTACTTCAATCCCGTTCCCATTCACGATATTTACGAACGCTGGATTCGAAAGTTCGAACACGAGCACCTCGGCGCTTTACATAAGTTGAAAAGCAAACTTGAGAGGAAATCATCATGAGCAACGAGAAATTCGTGTACGTCATCTACATCGCCACCACGCCGCAGGACGTCTGGAAAGCCCTGCTCGAAGGCGAACTTACGCGCCAATACTGGAAGCACGAGAACGTCTCGGACTGGAAGCCGGGCTCCAAGTGGGAACACATCGCTGACGATGGCAAGCGCACAGTCAAGCTGGTTGGAAAAGTGCTCGAGTGCGTCCCCAACAAGCGGTTGGTGCTCACTTGGGGAGATGTCGCCGACGCGGCAGACCCTTCGAAGCATTCACGTGTGGCAATGGAGATTGAAACCGTCGGCGAAATGGTGCGCCTGACCGTAACCCACGACTCTCTCAATCCGGAGACGCTCCGGAAGATCGCGAATGGTTGGCCGCGCGTGCTGTCCAGCCTCAAGTCGTTCCTGGAGACCGGTCGTCCTCTCAACACTTGGGCATAAGCCGGTCCATCAGCAAGAATCCAAACTCGCAGGATCGCCACAGGGCTCGCATCCCTTTGGCGATCCTGTGTTCCAAACTAGTCTTTCGGCAAATATCGTCTCGCGATATCATCAACGCCGTCGCTTGACGCATATCATGACCACAAAACATTTCCTGTCCCGGCTTGCCAGTTGCCTGTTGATTTCTTCCGCCGTTCTCCTTGTGATCGGCTCTTTGCAACCAAGCCATGCTGCTCAGCAAAAGGCCGGGAGCTTAGTGTCTATTGCTCCAACTCCGCCCATGGGCTGGAACAGTTGGGATGCCTACGGCGAAGCCGTTCCCGAATCCGACATTCGCGCCTCCGCGAAATTCATGGCGGAAAACATGAAGTCCTTCGGCTGGCGGTACATCACCGTAGACATGGGATGGTATGTCACCAATCATTCTGCTGGCGTCAACGCGGAAAACGCCGAATTCAGCCTCGACCAATTCGGCCGGTTCACTCCAGCCGCAAACACAATTCCCTCTGCCAAGGAAAATGCCGGCTTCAAGCCCCTTGCCGACTACATCCATTCTCTCGGACTCAAATTCGGCATCCACATTCTTCGCGGCATACCACGCCAGGCCGTCAAACAGAATCTGCCCATCGCCGGTTCCGCTTTTCACGCCGCCGATGCTGCGGACACTTCCGACACTTGTCCTTGGAATCCCTTTAATTACGGCCTCAAGACTTCCTCTCCGGCAGCTCAGGCTTACTACGATTCCATCGCCAAGCTCTACGCATCATGGGGCGTCGATCTCGTTAAAGTCGATTGCATCTCCAGTCATCCCTACAAAGGCGATGACATTCGCATGCTTCGCGAGGCCTTCGACAAATCCGGCCGCGCCATCCTTCTAAGCCTCTCGCCTGGTCCGGCACCGCTCGAAAAGGCCGCCGAAATGTCCAAGTACGCGCAGATGTGGCGCATGTCCGATGACGTTTGGGATGTCTGGAAGAGCGACAAGGATTTTCCGCGCGGCCCCGGCAATCAATTCGAACGCACCGCGAAATGGGCGCAATACTCCGGCCCCGGCCACTGGCCCGACGCAGATATGCTCCCTTTGGGTAGCCTGCGTCCGACTCCGGGCTGGGGTGAACCCCGCGAATCCCGCCTCACACCCGACGAGCAGCGCACCCAGATCACTCTCTGGTGTATTGCTCGATCACCACTCATCTTCGGCGGCAGCCTTGTCGCTCTCAAGGACGATCCGGCCACGCTGGCGCTGCTAACGAATCGCGAAGTGATCGAAGTTGACCAGCATTCGATCCATAGCAGAGCCGTGGTCAATACCACCACGACCGCTGTCTGGCTGTCTCAGCTAATTTCTGGAGGGGGCTACAATGTCGCCTTGTTCAACCTCGACGACAAGCCGCAAACAATCACCGTTTCACCGAAGAAATTGGGCATTCCAGAAGGAATTTACGGCATTACCGATCTCTGGCAGCATCGCGGCCTGACGCCTGCCGCCGAACTGAAGGCAAAATTGCCTGCGCACGGCTCCGTCTTATACCGAATTTTTGTGCCCCAAATAATACGCTAGGCAAGCTTGGCGGCGTAGCGTCCACATGCTCTCGACCGCATTCCTCCACTTCGCCTGCGTTTCGCCGCTTCGTTTCCTATCCGCCACGGGGATTACTGCCTGTCTACAATCCCTTGCACCTTCGTTGACTCACCTTTATCCCGCCTGTAGCGTAAAGGATGTGTTGGCCTTTATCGGCCGCGCGCTGGATGCCCGCTTTTACGGTCATCCCTGATTTCGCTGTTTGCCCAGCCGCGCTGAGACCTAGGAGAAAGTCTCGGAGGGAGTCGCTTCGACTCATCTTCGGAACGTAAGCATGGCCTATAACAAGAGCAAATTCGTCGAATCTGCGCAGAAGCTCCTGAACCAGGGCAAAGTCGCGCAGGCCATCGCCGAATATCAACAGATCCTGAAGTACGAGCCCAAGGATCAAGTCACGCTGATGACTATCGGCGAACTCTACATTCGTCAGGGCGAAACTTTTCAGGCCATCGATTATTTCGAACGCCTTGCACAGATCTTTGTCGGCGATGGATTTCTTACCAAGGCCATCGCGGTTTACAAACGCATCGCCAAACTCGCACCGGAAGAAATCAAGCCGCTCGAACGCCTCGCCGATTTGTACGTTCAGCAAGGCGTGATGAGCGAGGCTCGCCCCCTCTTCCTCCAGCTCGCGGAAATTCATCTCAAGAATAATCGCCAGCCCGAAGCAGTCTCTCTCCTTAAGAAACTACTTCTCGCTGAACCGGACAATCTTCGCATTCAGGTTCGCCTTGCGGATCTTTACCAGGCGATGGGGCAGAACGCCGAGGCAATCGAAGCTTATGTTTCCGCGGCACAACGCGCTCTTGCCCGCGCCGACCACGCCGAATGCGAAAAGCTCGCCGAGAAAGCCCTGAAGCTTGAGCCCGGCAATGTTTCCGCCATCACCGTTCGCGCTCGCTCTTTCTCAGCTCAGGGAAATCTCACGCAAGCCGCCGACGTGCTCAAACAGCTTCCCGGCCTCGAAAAGGGCGGCGAACACGCGGAATTCCTGCTTGATCTCTACATCAAATCCGGCGCTTGGGAAGAAGCGAATAAACTCGCCCTCCGCGTCTTTGAAGGCGATGAAAAAAATTTCACTCTCGCTCAGAAAATCGCCGAAGCTGAACTCGAATCCGGTCAAACCGATCGTGCCATGGCTTTGATCTCTAAGCTGCGTATTCCGATGATTGATGCTGGCGAACACGACGTCATTTCCAGCCTCCTGACGAATCTCGCAGCGAAAATGCCGGGCCGCCTCGAACCGCACGAATGGCTCGTGGACACCTACGGCCGCACCAGTGATTCCTTTCGCATGCCAGACGCGCTCGCGCGCCTCGGCGATGCGCTCGTCGCCGCGAAAAATTATCCTCGCGCCAAAGAAGTCTTCGAACAGTTGGTTGATAAGCAGCCCGAATCCGACGCCGCCAAGCGCAAACTCAACGACGTTCTTCGAAAAATGGGCCTTCTCGCGCCCGACCCATCTGCGCCGGAGCCTGAAGAAACCCTTGCGGCGGAAATTGCGAGGCCCGACGCGCCGAAGGTTCGCCACGATATTCCGGAAGTCTTCGGAGCCGACGCCCGCGCTGCCGGGAGCGCACCGATTTCCGCGTTCATGGAAGAGCAGATGGATGACGAGACGCAGAAATTCATCGCGCAGTCTCTCACCGACGTAGATCTCTTTGCCAGCTACGGACTTACTCAAAAAGCAATCGGCCTGCTCGAAGCAATTTTGCGCCGCGCGCCTCGCCATACTCCGACGCTCGAAAAACTTTTGGATTTTGTTCTTGGCGCGGGCGACGACCGTCGCACTGCCGAACTCGCTGCCCAACTCGAACGCATTCACACCGAACGTGGCGATGCCGCGGGCGCCGAACGATTTGGCGAACTTCGCCGCCGTTTTCAGCGTGCCGCTGGTCTTTCCGACGCCGATCTTCTCGCGACTCAAGTCTCCGAGGCGCCCGCCGTCGAGGCGGACCCAGAAGTTGCCGAAGAACAGGAAGCATTCGCCGTTCCAGAAGCGGCAGCGCATGTTCATGCCGAACCCGAAATTGTCGAAGCCGCTCCCGCCGCCAAGGTTCAGGAAGTAGCTGCGGAGGAAGTTCCGGCAGAAGTCCAGGAAGTCGATCTCTCCGACGAGTGGAGCGCGATGCTCAAGGAAGCTGCGCCGGCTCCGCCTCCTCCAGCCCGCCCTGCGCCTCAAGCGCATGCTCCTGCCCCGCCCGCAGAGGACGCCACAGAATTCGAGATTCCCATCGTCATCGATGAGCCTTCTCCAGTCACATCTTCCTTCGAAGATTTGTCCGCAGAGCTCGCCGCCGGTCCAGCGCCCTCGCTTTCAGCCGAACCGGAAGATGAACCCATCGCCATGTCGTTCGACGAGCCTCCCGTCGTCGCCGCGCCCCCTGTCGCGAAAACTCCCGCTCCACCACCGCCTCCAGCGCCCGCGGCTCCCGAGCCGGAATTCGAATTGGAGCAGGACTACGAACTTGTCATCACCCCCGAGCCGCTTGTTCCTGCCTTCGAACAGCGGCCGCCGGAGTCCATCGCTCCCGCGAAACCTGCCGCGTCTCTTTCCGCCGACCAATTCCTCGCGGACATGGTCAGCGAAATCGACGGACTCGGCATCGATCAACTCGCGCCAGTTTCTTCGAAATCCGGCGCCGCCGCGCCTGCTCCTCCGGCGCCGCCGAAGCCGCCGCTCCAACCACCACCTCCACCCGCGCCTGTTGCTGCTGCGCCTCGTGCAGAACACACAGAAGCTGGTCCTCTCAAGGAAGTCTTCGATGAATTCCGCGCCGAACTCGGCGAAATGGGCGGCGAGGAAGAAGATCTCGAAACGCACTACAATCTCGGCATCGCGTTCCGCGAAATGGGCTTGCTCGAAGAAGCCATCAGCGAGTTTCAAAAAGTCGCCAAGGCCACCGACAAAGGCAAAGCATTCCAATACGCCATGCAGTGCTGCACGCTGCTCGGTCTCGCCTTCATGGAAAAGGGCCAGCCCAGTATTGCCGCGATCTGGTACGAGCGCGCTCTTCACACTCCCGGCGTCGACGCCGAATCCACTCTCGCTCTGCGGTATGATTTAGGGGTCGCACAGGAATCCGCGGGTGACATTGAGGCGGCGCTCAAAAGTTTCTCTCAGGTCTATGCGGCCAACATCGATTATCGCGACGTTGCCGACCGCATCGCTTCGCTTCAGAAGCCCGCTCGCTGATCGCCGCTTCCTTGGGCGCACTGATCTTCGTTCATGAATAAAGCGCTTCGCGTCATTCTTATCGTTCTTTGTCTGGAGATGGGTGCGTTCCTTCTCTACCTGCCCTGGTCTGATTTTTGGGAGCGCAATTACATCCTCGCGCACTTGCCGCAAGCCGTTCGCATGTTTCTCCTGCACGCCTCGTTTCGCGGCGTCGTCAGTGGCCTCGGCGTTCTCGATATCCTCGTCGCCATCAATCTGATTCAACCGAAAGCGGAACCTTCCCGTGTCCCTCAGCGTCCCGCTCCCTGATCGCATCGTTTGTTACGTCACCGATCGCCGCAGCCTTCCGCTCGCGGTCTCTTCCGATGCAATTCCGATGCTGCTGCGCACAATTACCACCGTCGGTTCCGCCGGCGCCGATTGGATTCAGTTGCGCGAAAAAGATCTAAGCGGCGGGGAATCGTTTGACCTCGCTCGCGCAGCGATCCAGTCCATCCGCTCCCGCACGCCCCACACTCGTATTCTTGTCAACGACCGCGTCGACGTCGCTCTTGCCACAGGCGCCGGTGGAGTTCATCTGAGTGAAAATGGTTTCTCCGTTCCGGACGCGCGGCGCCTCATCTCGCGTTTCGAACAGGACGCCGGCAAGACGCTCGATTTCTTAATCGGCGTTTCTTGCCATTCCCTTGGATCCGCTCTCGGCGCGGCGCGCGATGGCGCCGACTACATCTACTTCAGTCCCATTTTTCACACGCCCTCGAAAGCCTTTTACGGTCCGCCGCAGGGAATCGACCGCCTCCGCCAGATCTGTCGCGCCGTTTCCATCCCCGTCATCGCGATCGGTGGAATCACACTCGAAAATGCCGCCTCTTGTTATGACGCCGGTGCGCGCGGCGTCGCCGCCATTCGTCTCTTCCAGGAGTCGCCCGATCTTCCCGGCGTCGTCCGTGCTCTCCGCTCGCCCGCCTGATCCGCTCGCTGTATTTCACTGTTGCGAATTAAGCGTGCCTTACAGCGTGAAGCTTTTTCTTCGGATCTTTCTTGTCGCGATACAGCCGCTGATCGGCTGCTTCCAGCAGCTCCTGCCCCGTTCGTCCATCCGCCGGATACGTTGCCACTCCGACGCTCACGCTTAGTGGCGGGCCATCGCTTTGCGCCCGCAAACACTCGCAAATTCGTTCCGCAACCTGCCCGGCCATCGTAAAGTCCGCATCGATCAACAACAGTGCGAACTCATCCCCGCCGTAACGCGCCGCAACGTCCACAGCGCGGCTGTGTTCTCTCATTGCATTCGCCAGTCGTTTTAGCGCATGGTTTCCCGCAAGGTGTCCCTGCCGGTCGTTAATTTCCTTCAGCCCGTCCAAATCCAGCAGCAACACAGAAAACACTCCGTGCGTACGCGTCGCGCGCTTCACCTCTCGCTCGAGCGACTCGACCGACTCCCGGTAGTTCGATAGCCCCGTCAGCGCGTCATGCGTGGCTTGATAAAGCATCTGTTCTTCCGTGCGCTTCCGGTCTGTCACGTCCAGCGCCACTCCCACGCATCCGATTAGATTCCCCTCGGGCGAACGCAGCGGCTCCACTTGCACGTCAAGTACGCGCTCATCGCGTTGGTGCTCAAACCGCCCGCCTCTCCCGCGCAGCGCTTCGACATGCCTCAAGATCGGAATCGCATCCGGTTGCTCGCAACCCAAAAAATCCGCCACCGTCTTACCCGCTAATTTCCCGGGACCAATTTCCGACAAATGGAATCCCGATCCCCAATTCGATGTAATTCGTAGCTGCTTGTCCGTGGTCCACACCAGCACCGGCATCTGGTCAATCAATAGTCCCAACGGATTCTCCGTCCCTGTCCCAATCCCCGTCTGCACCGCTTTCCCGCACTCGATCATTCCCACCACGCGGCCGTTCTCGTCCCGGATCGCACTCCTCTTTATCGCCACGCAAACACAACTTCCATCCTTCGCCAGCCGTTCCATCTTCTCTTTTTTTCGAATTTCCCCGCGCCGTAAATCCTGCAACACCGCTTCGAACGCAGGCATTTCATAGATCGGCACAAGATGCGCCATCGATTGCCCGGTCATTTCTTCTTCCGTGTAGCCGTAGAGTCTTTCCGCCGCGCGATTCCACCGCGCGATCTTCCCGTCCAGGCACACCTCTATGATCGCGTCGTCGCACAACTCCATCAGCGTCCGTAGCAGGGTTTTCCCCGATACGCCGTCGGGCATGGACGTTCCATTCGCTCTGTAACGGGGAAGGCGTTCAGGCTGTTTCGCGATGCTCCGCGCCAGGAGAGGACCTGCGGGAGCCTTGCAGGGCCATTGAACCGGCCCCACCTCCGCTATGTTAGCAGCAGCACTTTGTCGGGCAATTTATTTCTTTCGCCATACATCCGGCTGGTAACGGCTTTTACGCGCTCAACCATCTTCCAATCGGCTTCCACGATTCCGTGTGATCGCAGATCACGCGCAACGTCGCCGTGATCGGAATCGCCAGCACCAATCCCATGCCGCCCCACACCCATCCCCAGAAGAGCAGCGATATGGTAATCGCCACTGCGTTCAGTCGCACCTTGCGGCCCACAATCTGCGGCGCAATCAAATTCAACGCAAATACGTGAATCGCCGTCAGCCCTCCGGCGATCAGCACAAACCATCCCAGCGTCTGCCATTTCGCCAGCGCCAGCACAAACGCCGGCAGCCACGCCAGTACCGCTCCGATGTACGGCACCATGTTCAAAATCCCGGACACCGCTCCCGTAAGCACCGGATACTCCAGCCCTAGCGCCCAGAAAAACAGGCTGCTCATTGCCACTACAAGCAGCGTCAGCACAATCATTCCTGCCAGATAGTCCCGCAGAACTTCTCGCAAATCGTCCAGCGTCTCTTTCACTTGCGTGCGTCTTGACGCAGGGAACAGTTGTAGCGTTCCGTGCCACACTTCTCTCTTGCCCGCTAGCATGAAAAACACAAGAAACGGCACAAACGTCACTTCCAGAATCAGCGCGTAAATCGAACCAATACTTCGCAAGATCATTGTGTGCACCCAGCCGGAATCCGCGGTCGTCACTCGCGTAACTCCCGGCGTCGGTGCCGGACCGATTTCCGAAACCTGGCCTTCAATCCGCGAAATTTTTCCTTCCACCGCCACTGCCGCTTTCTTTATCACCACTTCGTACTTCGGCCAGTTGTCCGCAAAGTCCGATGTCCGCATCCATACCGCGTACCCCACCGCCACCAGCACCGCGCACAACAGCAGCACCGTGATCATCGCCCCCACGGTTCGCGGAATCCTCACCCGTTCCAATAACTCCACCAACGGATCAAGGCAGTACGCCAGCAAAATAGACAGCACCAGCGTAATCACCACTCCTTGCGCGTAATACGCGAACAAAAGCAAAATCCCGCCGGCCATCACTCGCAGGCTGAATGTCGAACCGCGCAGCCGGACAAACTCCCGTTCTCGCCCCGCGGGCTGCATCGTCGGCTGATTTGTCGTTTGGGTTTCGCTCACGGCAGGTGTACGCTCCGTTCGCACAACGTTAGCACATTCAGGTCGCTCATCTGAGAGCCGCAACAGTCGCTGTGCTAAACTTTTTGTCGGCTGGCGCCCAGCGGCCTCTCACCTTATGCCTAGACAATTTTTTGGTACGGACGGTATCCGCGGCCTCCCCGGTACTCCCCCCCTCGACGATGCCACCCTCTTTGCTCTCGGCCTTTCCGTCGCCGAATTTCTACATCGCGACCACACTTCGCCCCACGCCCTCATCGGTACTGACACTCGCGAATCCGGTCCGCACATTGCTGGCGTCGTTGCCGCCGGCCTTTTGAAAGGCGGCGCTTCCGTTTCCTTTGCTGGAGTTCTCACCACTCCCGGCGTTGCCTGCCTTGTCCGCCAAAACGATTTTCATGTCGGCGTCGTCGTCTCCGCGTCGCATAATCCTTACCAGGACAATGGCGTAAAACTTTTCTCCCATGAAGGCATGAAGTTTCCTGACGCTGTCGAGGAGGGCATCGAAGCCGGAATTCTCAAACATCGCTCCGAAAAAACGTCATACACCTTGCCGAATCTCCGGCCTGACGATTCGCTCCACCACCAATACCTCGATTTCCTTCGCAGCCGCGTCATTCCCGGCGCCCAGCTGAAAGGTCTCCGCATTGTTCTGGATTGTGCCAACGGCGCTGCCTACCAGCTCGGTCCGGAACTATTTGCCGCGCTGGGTTGCGACATCGTCTGCATCGGCGCCGATCCCGATGGCCGCAACATCAACGCCGGCTGCGGCTCGCTCCATCTCGAAAAATTGCAGCAGCGCGTGCCTCAGGAAAAAGCTGCGTTCGGTGTCGCCTTCGATGGGGACGCCGATCGCGCCCTCTTTGTCGCTTCGAATGGTGCCGTCATCAACGGCGATGGCGTTCTGCTCGCCGTTGCCCGCTACTTCAAATCGCAAAACAAACTTCCCGGCAATCGCGTCGTCGCAACTTCCATGTCCAATCTTGGCCTCGAACGCATCCTCGCCCGCGAAAACATCTCCCTTGCCCGTACCAACGTCGGCGATCGCTATGTCCTCGAAGAAATGCTCAAGAGCGGCAACGTCCTCGGCGGCGAACAGTCTGGCCATGTGATCTTTCTCGAAGATTCTCCCGCCGGCGATGGCCTCCTCACCGCGGTAAAACTGGCCTCGCTCGTCGCCCTCAAAGGCAGCCTCGAATCCCTCGTCGCAGGGTTCAAGGACTATCCGCAGACCATCGTCAATGTGAAGGTAAATTCCAAGCCGCCGCTCGACTCTCTCCCCGAAGTCGTTCGCGCTTTGTCCGAAGCCAACTCCGCCCTTGGCGAAAACGGCCGCATCGTTCTCCGCTACTCCGGCACGGAACAGCTGGCCCGCGTAATGGTCGAAGCCGAACACGACTCCGACGTCCAGCGCTTCTCCCATTCCATCGCCTCCGCCCTCCGCTCTTCCATCGGCTCCTGACTTCTCCTAAGCAATTTGGAAAAGATGAAGGACCTCGACTTAACCGTCACCGCAATTCTTTCCATGCAAGAAATTTCCCGGCCTCCGTTCTAACCGCAGCCACAAGGAGGCACCCATGCACCCCTATATCGAGTCTCTCGTCGCCCGTCTTCTTTCTTCCCGTCGACAGGCCATCTTCGTTGCGATCGCATTAGTCGCCGTCTGCCTGCTCACGGTCATGACTGCGCATAAGGGCCCTTCGTCGAGGCAGGCACAAAACAACATGCCGCCAGCAGCCCTGTCTTTTACTGAACCCGAGATTCCTTTGGACTCTCTGAGATCGCTGGAGGATGAGAAGGCACAAGCCCGCCAATTCGACGCTTCCACGGTTCTAAAATCCGTTCCCATGGCCGCACCCTACGAAAATTTCCGTACTGAGCCGCGCATCGTCTACTCCGCTGACCTCCGCGTCATCGCCAAAGACTTCGTCCATGCCCGTTCTTCGATGGAAGAAATTCTCGAACGCCATCGCGGTTATGCCGCGCGTCTTCGCATGGCCGGCAACCCGTCGGGTAGTTCACTCTCCGCAACACTAAAAGTCCCCGCTTCCGAATATTCCTCCACGCTCGCGGATCTCAAATCCATAGGGGATGTCCAGCAAGATGACGAAGCAGCCGACGAAGTTATCCAGCAACATGGTGATCTCGAAGCACGTCTGCAAAACGCGCGGAACAATGCGCTCCGCCTCGAACAGTTGCTGAAAGAGAATTCAGAAAAAACTGTAGACGTCGACTATATTCAACGCCAGCTCGTCGCCCTTCGTGCCGACATCTCCAAACTCGAACTCGAGCGCCACAACGTCGACAATCGCGTCACCTTCTCCAACATCCATTTCTCGCTTCGCGAAGTCCGTGAAACTCCTGCGGAAACTCTTTCCGCCCAGTTCCGCCACGCCGCTGCATCCGGCCTTACGGATCTGATCGCGAGCGTCTCCACTCTGTTACTCATCCTCGTCAGCTACGGCCCCTCCTTTGTTCTCTGGGCGGCCATCCTCTTCTTCCCAGCCCGCTACCTCTGGCGCCGCACTCGAGTCGCACCCGACCGCGCGACCGCCTAGTCTCTCGGTGACAACGGATACCGAAGGGAGTGGCGCACGCGCAAGGCGTGCGCCACTCTCACGTCTGTTTCTGTTTCCGCGATTTTGGCGCGTCTGCTATTTCCCAAAAAATGGGAGCGAATCCCTACTTCCTCTGTGGGATTTTGTAGACTTTCCGCCGCTTATTTCCGTGCAACTCCGTGTAACATCTCTCTAACCCTCACGTTTTCAATCCACTGCATGAATCTTTTGATTCTTGCTGAAACTGGCACACCAAATGCTCCTTATGTCGGCAACTTATAAAGATTGGCTTCCCGGGGTGGCCGGAACCCAACCTCGACTGGGTCCGGTTTTGGGGGGTCGATTAATGAAAGGGGGCTTGCACCAGCCCCCTTTTTATTTTGTCCGCGTGGTCTTCCGCTAATCCAATCTCTCGGTACCGTTCCCATTCGTGCCACTTGTCACTGCTAATCCCTCTGCACTGTTTCCGCTCGTTGCCTTCGGTGAGGGCGAATTTTTCAACTCAAAAAAAAGTGAGCCGCCAGTGGGGGCACTGGCGGCTCGGGCGTGGGGATGGAGGGCACTACACTGGAGATCAATCTCTATTTTTGCGGCTCCGAATCGCTTGCGGTTGCGGTGCTTTTTCCGTGGCCGCGCTCAAGAGCAACATCACCGCGCAGATCGTAAGTATCGTCAGCACCATGGCTTGCTCCTGCTACCGCGACTACAACCTTCAACTCACTCAGTCTTGCGCCGCCCGCCGCGCGCGTCACTAGCCCACCTAGTTCATTTCACCCGGTACTTACCGGAGCGGTCCTCGTCGCTCGTTTGGTACCCACGTACCACCCTGTGCGCTAAAGCATTCCTGCGCTTCTGCCGATAACCAATTTGGCCCCACAGGCGGCCCTTTATGGCTGGTGTGCGCAGAAGCGGTCGCATCTCAAAACGAGTTCCCATCCTCCTGCTCGGCACGGACACCTCCGGCCGCGTTTTTTCCGAAGAGACACAGACCCTCGTTCTCAGCCGCCACGGCGCCGGCCTTCTCTCTCGCAACAAATTCGCGCCCGATGAAGTACTCACACTCCGCATCGTCGAATCCGGCCGCGAAGCGGACATCCGCCTCGTCGGCAAACTCGGCGACGACCCACGCGGCAACGTTTACGGCGTCGCTTTCTGCAATCCCGATCTCGACTTCTGGCAAATCGAATTTCCTCCCGCTGCCGATTACACTCCCGAACGAAAGTTCGTCGATCTCGAATGTTGTTTTTGCGATCAGCGCCTTTCCGTCGAACAAACCGAAATCGAATCCGACGTTTTCCTCGCCAGCCAAATGGTGCTTCGCTTTTGCCAGGTCTGCGGTCAGACAACTTCCTGGAAACTTGCCAAGGGCAAGCCCTCGCCTCCTCCAGCGCCGAAGCCTTCTCGGCCCTTCGATCCACCAGCACAAATTTCAATCGCGCCGCCCGCGCCTCCATCCTTCGCGCCGCAAGTTCCCGCGCCCCAGCGTTCCGCCTACGCAGCCTCTTCCGTCCTCGACGAAATTGTTCCCGCTGCGTTCCTGCCCGAACCCACGCCCGTTCCCGTCGCAACCGCCGTCGCCATCCAGGAGCCTCCCGCCGCACCTTCACCAGCGCCGCTCCCTGCGTTTTCCGGTGGTGGCCAGCCCAATCGTCGCCGCCACGTGCGCACCCGAGTTCACTTCACCGCTTGCGTCCGCCTGAATCACGCCAACGAAGAAATCGTCGAGTGCGACAACATCTCCAAAGGTGGTCTCTGCTTCCGCAGCCGCAAACGTTACGAAGATAACGCCGCCATCGAAGTCGCCGTTCCTTTTTCTCCCGGCCAGCCCGCCATCTTCACTCCCGCACGTATCCGCCGCGTCGAAGAACTTCCTTCCCTCAATCTTTTTCGTTACGGCGTCGCCTACGCCTGAGCCGGCTAGTTGAGTATCTGTTTTCTCTTTTTCCCGGCCCGCGAGATGCCTCGCAACTTACTTGATTGCTCTCCCCCCGCTCCTGTTACACAATCTCCGCGCTTTGCACTCCTCATCGACATCCAAAAAACTCTCCCCCGCCCTCTGGACCATCCTCGCCCTCCTCTTCCTCTCGCTCTTCATCTCCTACATCGACCGCGGCGCTCTCTCCATCGCCGTCTCCGCAATCCAGCGCGAATTTTCCCTTCCCGCTTCGCAACTCGGCATCCTGCTCTCCGCTTTTTTCTGGACGTACACTCCCTTCCTGATTCTCTCCGGCTGGCTCGCTGACAAATTTCCCGCCGCAAAAGTTCTCGCTGTCGGCTTCGCGCTCTGGTCCGCTGCAACGCTTCTCACCGGCCTCTCCCGCGGCTTCACGCTTCTTCTCTTCTGCCGGCTTCTTCTCGGCGTCGGAGAATCCGTCGCCTATCCCTGCTTCGCAAACATCATCGTCCGCCATTTTCCCGAACGTCATCGCGGCTTCGCGAACGCCTTCATCAACACCGGCGTCTGTGCCGGCCCCGCTTTCGGCCTTCTTCTCGGCGGCATTCTGATGCAGCGTTTCGGCTGGCGTTCCTACTTTCCGCTTCTCGGCGCCGTCGGTTTTCTCTGGCTTCCGTTCTGGCTCATGCGCATGCCGCGCGAATCGCAGCAATCGCCGGCTCGTTTCGCGCCGCAATCCGGCGCGGACTCCGATCCCGCCCCCGGTATTTTCGAAATCGTTGCCACTCGTTCGGCCTGGGGCACGTTCCTCGGCCATTTCGGCGCCAATTATTTTTTATATTTTCTTCTCACCTGGTTGCCCTATTACCTCATCCGTCAGCAAAATTTCTCTCTCGCGCAAATGGGAAAAATCGCCTCGCTCGCTTACGCCCTCATGGCCCTTGTCGGCATTCTTTCCGGCCTCGCGTCCGATAAACTCATCGCCGCCGGCCACAGCGTCTCCGCCGTTCGCAAAGGCATGATCTCTTTCGGCCAGGCCCTCGGCGGAATCGCCATCGCCGCTTCCGCCATCTCCGGCCCGCGCGCCGCCATCCTGCTTCTGCTTCTTGCCGCCGCCGCATACGGCTTCAACATTTCCAACACCTGGGTCATCCCGCAAATTCTCGCCGGCCCTCGCGCCGCCGGCCGCTGGACCGGCCTGCAAAACTTCATCGGCAATTTCGCCGGCATCTCCGCTCCCGTCCTCACCGGCCTTCTCGTCCAGCACACCGGCTCCTTCGTCCTGCCATTTCTTCTCGCAGGAGCCATGTCCATCCTCGGCGCCGCCTCGTGGCTCTTCCTCCTCGGTCCTCTCGAACCCCTGAAATTCCGCTCCCTCAATCGTTTCTAGCCAATCTCAGCCGGTTCTTTCACCTGTCTTCTCCAGTCTTTCCCTGAGTCAAAATTCCTGCTCCCACCCGATTGGTCAAACTTCCCATCCGCGTTTTACTAACCTGCGAAAGGTGGTTCCATGAAAGTGCTTTCGTACGTTGCTTTATCTTTTCTCCTTTGCGGCGTTCCCGCGTCTGCTTCGGTCCTCGCCCCTTCGGCTCAGGATTCGCTCGCGCTCCAGGCCTCGCTGCAAAAATCCATCCTCTCCAGCCCAGTCGAGTCCAGCGAAGTCGAGACTCTTCCGCTCTCTTCGCCAACTAATTTCGCCTCGACTCTCTCCGCGAACTCCCAGCAATCCGTCGTCTTGTCTGCGGCTTCTCTCTGCACCGCGACAGCATCTTCCCGCTGCGCTCCGCTCTCTTCCACCAGCGCCGCGGACTTTCTCGCGCTCCATCCCATCCTCGCCGAGCTTGCCGCCCCTTCCGATCCCACCAATCTCCTCAACTTCTTCGGCGCCAACACGCTCAATGCCGAAACGAAGTTTGACCATTCCACCGGCGCTACCGCCACTTCCGAACCGTCCACTCTCTTGTTGTTTTCCCTCGGCCTCTTTTTTCTGCCGCTGCTTCGCAGGCGCGGCTATCTCAAGAGGCCTTTCCACTTCCGCGCCGCCTGAGCACGGCCCGGAACGAGCGCTCCGGAGGCGTCCCCGAACGCCTCCGGAGTTTTTTATTTCCGCGCGTGCCAATTTCCGAAGTGGTGTGCAGGGGCGGCACTTGAGTGCGCCCGCCTTTTGCTTCCTTTCGTCGAATATTTGGTTAACCATAATCACCCTCCCCCCTCCCCCCGCATTTTTTGTAAGTGTTGATTTCACGGGAGTTAGAAAGAGGGGCCTTGCAAGTGTTGAAAGGAAAGGGACTTGAAGTGGCTTTAGAATGAACAGATGCGAGAAGTTCTGTAAGTGTTGAAAATACGGGGGGTTATTCTTATGGATTTTGTAAGTGTTGAATCCAGGAGGGTTAGCCGAATTGGGGAGCGATTTCACGGACAAGTATAATACAGAAAGAGTGCCTTGTCAAGTAACAGTACTAGACGAGAAACATTCGAACGGCTTTTGCGTGGGCGGTGTGCCATGCCTGGTGCAGCCAATATTCACAGAAGCCGGTAAGAGCCCCTCGCGCCTGCTCGGGGTAAACCGCTGCCGCACTTCGACTCCGCTCAGTGTAAAAGGAATTCGAGGACGTCGAGGTCCCGGAGGACTTGGAGTTGTTGGCGGATTTTGTCGTGGATGTGGTGGTTTTGCGGGTGGAGTTCTGCTAGTTGGTCTGCGTGGTTGCACACTTCGGAGAGTACGAATTCATTTTTCTTCAGAGAGCGGACTGCGTTTAGGACATCGAGACGCCGCCCCGAATTGTTTTCATAATTTCAGGAATGACGACGCACCAGTCAAGTAGCTGCTACTCCTCCGAAGATTGTTTCTTGCGCACCGCGTCTTGTTCGAGCATTGTGATCATTAAGTGATGCGGCGAGCGAAACGTGGTTTGACGCAGGCGAGTAAACATAGCCTGCAAATCGATCCATCCACGGGCCGCGGCGATGTCCAAAACGCCGAGAGTGCCGACGATATGCAAATTACGCGCCCGGGCAGCTGCTACGCCGTCACGTTCGTCCATCAGGAGCAATGTGGCACGTTGTTCGATTGCGAGAAGGATGGCATCTCGCTCGCCCGCATCAAGGTTGGCGAGTGAAGGATCAGCCGGAGACTGAGGTTGCATGACGCGCAGCCAGTCGGGAGGTTGGGACGCCCAGTTACGGACTTCGCCGGGCGCATGAGGATCGGAAAGTTCGGCGAGCACAGATGGCGGGATTAGGACGTGTCCGTAGAGCCGAGGAAGTAACTCGACGGCGTCAATCAAAACAAGGTAATTGAGCGGGGTTGTATCGGCGACGATAGGCGACATCTACGACCCGAGCTGGCGATGGGTCTCACGGTCGCGTTCAAGGTCTTCCAAGCTATATTCCAATTCAACGCCACGGTCCTTCAGGAACGCGTCGACTTCCATGCGCGTCTGGAAGCCAAGTAAGCGGCGCAACTGAGCAGCGGAGATTTTTCGGGTGCGGTAGGCCTCGAGCGCGAGCGCCTCGACGGCGGCGCGAGACAAGTCCTGGCCCTGCACGGAAAACGCCGCGAGGAGTTCGTCTGGAACCGAGATGGTGATGTGCTGCATGGGTTCAGGATACCGGAAGATTGGCGAAAACGGGCCGAAAAGTGAGGAGGACGGGATTGCCACAGAGGCACAGAGGACACAGAGGGAAAGAGGAAGGCGATTAAGGAGCTAGAGGATGCGGTAGGAGCCGGCGCCGAGGAATTGGAGGAGGTCGAGGTCCCGGAGGACTTGGAGCTGTTGGCGGATTTTGTCGTGGATGTGGTGGTTGTGTGGGTGGAGTTCGGCTAGTTGGTCTGCGTGGTTGTACACTTCGGAAAGTGCGAATTCATTTTTCTTCAGGGAGCGAACTGCGTTTAGGACGTCGAGGGTCCAGCCGCGCTTTTCGATTTTTAGTTTTTCGAGCGGGCGGAGTTTCTCGTAAGCCTTCCTAACTATTGCAGGTGAAACGGTTTTGCCGGAATTGACGACGGGGATTTTTGCGTCTAGCGGGATGCGGTCGAGAAGGAAATTGCAGCCGACCCATCCGGCCCGGCGAGCGGTTGACGACAGCGGCTTACGCTTTTCGAGAAGCGAAAGGCTGAATGCGAAATGCGGGACGAGCAGAACATTTTCCACGGTTAGCTGCGGAAGTTTGTATTGAAGCAGAAAGAGATTTGGCGTTTGGTTCTTGCTGATGGCGCGTTGCATTGCGGCGTAAGCGCCGTCAACGATTCGGTCTCGAAACACACCTGATTTGCTTTTTAGCTGAAATCTGGAATCACAAGATGGGCAGCTGAAGTCGGCGGCGTGCGTGCCGGTCGGCAACGCATTGATTCGGCGGGAATCGCAGGCTGGACAATACAGGTTCGCTTCGCCCCATGATTCGGTGCTGACGCGAGCGCGCTGGGAAGCGCTTTTGTAGCGGCCGAGACCTGTGTTCGGAAGATGAAGTTCCACGCGGGGATTAGATCACGGGTACGAGAAAGAGAAAAGAAAGATGCCACCCTAAAGGGATGGCGCTACAACAACTGGATACTACGCGAGGTAGATTTCGGTTTCGGTTTTGATGATGAAGAGGGCGTCGGAGGGGGAATGGCCGGAGGCGCGGAATTTCTGGAAGGCTTCGTCGAGGGAGTCGGCGAGGACGGAGAAGAGGATGCGGCGGTCGATGCGGCCGATGAAATAGAAGCGGCGTTCGGATTGGACGAGTTGGAGATGGGGAGACAAGGTTGAGTTAGAACCTGAAAAGCAGATCCCTCGCTTTGCTCGGGATGACAAACTCTGCGAAATCGAAGAGAGGTCCCTCCACTGCGCTTCGCTCCGGTCGGGATGACAGGCCCGGGGAGAAAAGCAGATTCCTCGCTGCGCTCGGAATGACAATTGTTTGCCAATCGTAGCGCGATCAGATCGATCCACAGAATCGCGCAGCGGATCAACTGAAAACTGAAAGCACGCGACAGAAATTTCGACCTGTGCCAAATCGGAACAGAGGCGGCGGACGGCGATTTGGAGGTAGTCGAGCGAGAGGTCGCAGCCGAGCGCATGGCGGCTGAGGCGTAATGCGGCGATGAGAGTTGTTGCGCCGCCTGCGAAGGGATCGAGGACCAAGTCGCCCTCGTTCGTGCTGGCAAGCAAAATGCGTTCGAGGAGGGCGACGGGTTTTTGCGTGGGGTGTTTGCCGAATTTTTTCTCCCAGGATTCAGGCGGCTTGATTTCCCAGACGGATTTCATCTGTTTGCCGCGATTCGTTTCCTTCATGAGCTTGTAATTGAAGGTGTGGCGCGATTTTTTGTTTTTCGCGGCCCAGATGATGGTTTCTGTGGCGTGGGTGAAATAGCGGCAAGAAAGATTGGGTGGCGGATTGGGCTTGACCCAGGAAATGTCGTTCAAGAGCTTGAAGCCGAGCTGCTGCATGGCGAAGCCGACGCTGTGGATGACGTGGGCGGTGCCGGAGACCCAGATGGAGCCATTTGGTTTGAGGACGCGCTGCGCGGCGGCGAGCCAGGCACGATTGAAGAGGTGGTTTTCATCAGCGCCGCGGGATTTGTCCCAATCGCCTTTGTGGACGGAGACCATTTTTCCGGCATGGCAGGTGATGCCACCGTTGGAGAGGAAGTAAGGCGGGTCGGCGAAGACGAGGTCGACGGAATTTTCCGGGATTTGGGCGAGGATTTCGAGGCAGTCGCCTTGGTAGAGGCGGATGTGGTGTTTGGGGTCGTCGAAGGCGGGGGCCGGGAGTGAGTTGGGGGCGGGTTTGGACATGGAGGAAGTCTTCAGTTGTCAGTTGTCAGTCGTCAGTCAAAGAAAGAGCGCCGGCTGGAAGCCAGCGGTGCAAAATAAAAACCAACATCAAAAACCGGCGCAGCCAAGAGTGGCTACGCGAGCGGTGCAAAACAACGGAAACGAAAGACTCGCCTTCACAACATGAGCCAGGCAACCGAGACTCAGCCGCGCGAGCCGCACCACGGACCGACGCAGCCAAGAGTGGCTACGCTACCCGAGCGGATCGGATCGTTGATCAGGTTGGAAGGAGTGTCAAGCGAGGTACGAATGATCAAAGAGGAAAAATTGCGGACGTAAAATCCCGCGGCTGGACGCTCGATGGCCTAAACGTAGTTCGCTCTTTGATGAAAAAAGAGTTTGTACTTTCCGAAGTGTACGACCACGCAGACCAACTCGCAGAACTCCACCCGCAAAACCACCACATCGACGACAAAATCCGCAAACAATTGCAGAACTGGCGTCAGGACACATCCGGTGCTACTCTACGCAAACCACGTTGTCCTCTCTCCCGGAAGGTTTGCCATGTCCACTCCTACTTGGAAAGATCGCTTCAAAATTGCCGTCGTCTCTTATGCTGTCCTGGCGGTTGCTGCCATCGTTTTTCTTGCGCTGGGCAAGTCGTCCGCACCCCCTACATTTGCCCAGAAGCTTACGCTTTCAGCGCTGGCTGCAGCGCCAATCGCCCTGTCCCTCCTTTGGGAATATATAAAAGGCGTTAAGGTGGGTGGTGTTGAGTTCGCGCTAAAAGAGGTCGTAGCCGAAGTCAGCTTTGAGATGGCTAGCGCCTTTCAGGAACTGCAAGGTTCGGCCACCCCGGATCTCGTCAACGCGATTACCAAGGCCATCCAGCAATCCGACCTGAAAATTGTCGCGGTTAATTTGCGCAGCAGTCCCTACTGGTGGTCCACTCGCCTCTATTTTATTTCTGCACTCGCGGAAGAATTCACGCGAATCGAGCGAATCGTCTTCTTGGAAAAAGACGCGCAGCGCTCCTACATTGGTATGGCGTCACCCACTACCGTGCGCAGAGCGCTCGCAGCGCACTTTCCCGACTATGAACGCGTCTTTCGCGAAGTTATGAACAATACGACCATCAGTCCTCCAAACCCGGTCCAGCAAGTGGGAAACATCGGGTATTACTGGCCGGCTCAAACCTTCAGGGTTACTCCGGAGCCTGGAGCTGCTGCAACTGCCGCCGTGCTATTGCCGGAGCCCGATGCCCGAAAGCTCGTTTCACCCGAACTTCTTTCAAAGTGGCTCGGTAACGGACTGGAAACGGAAAGCCGTTCCTGGGATGGCTCGCCCGCTTCGCGTGCACTCTACGCAAAAATTCTCACGTGCACTGGGCAATACGTGCCACTCTTGAACGGCAGACGTCTCGAGCAAGTTGTGAATCGATTCGAACTCGCCCTCAAGCTCGCGACTGCCAAATAAGAAATCAATCCTTCGCGATTTCATTCCTCCGCAAACGTAGTACTTGGGCGATGGGCCAGTTCGAATTTTTTGGAGCGTCACATACAGGTCAAAAAATTTAAGCTGGCGCACGATCGATACTTGATTCTCCTTGACAGACCCCTACCTACTCGTCTATAGTACGTTCTAGGAAATAGTGTCCAGCCACCACCGCGCCGACACCCTGTCGGCCTTTTTCATTTTTAGGTAACCTTTTTAGCCCGCCATTCCAGGGGAGATCGCACTTTTGTGCGTCCCAAATTGGGAATCGCCGAGGGTACGCACCCCCTACCCTCCGCCTAACCTTCTTAGAATGAATACTTACGAAAAATAGGGGGAGGGGGGTACCCCCGCGTCAGAGTCGGCGGAACTCCGACTCCTTCAATTTGGTCCATAGAAAAAGGGGGCAAAGTTCGCCCCCTTCCAGCCGCCCAAGAACTCTGCGACCCAATCCTTACCGCCAGGAATTCTGGTGGCCCCGGATCGTCACTTCAAAATCCGCCCGGCATCCATGGTCGACCCAGATCCCGTGCTTGCTCGTGCCCCAGCTGTATCCGCGCGTGCATGCGGCTTCGCTATGCTGCGTCACCATCCGCACGTCTGCGTTTCGTGTTTCCACCGCGCAGCTATGCTTTCTCATGTCGCCGGAACTGCAAGAAATCGTTTGAAAGTTTCGGTCTCGATAGTCGCGTCGGTCCCGGTCGTCGGCTCGTCCATCATGATTCCCGTCACGATTGGCGTTGCTCTGGTCCTGAAAGACGGCAGAGCGTCCCACCGAAAAATCCGCGCGGCATCCGTGATCCACCCAAATCCCCTGCTCATCCGAGCCCCAGCTGTAACCCTCGGTGCAAGCCGCGTCGCTGCGTTGCGTTAGCAGCCGGACTCCCCCTCGCGTATCGAGCGCGCAAGAGTGCCTTCGCTCATCATCGGAATTGCAGGACACCGCCTGCGCGCCGCGATCGTCTTGGCGGTTGCGATTGTCATCGCGGTTGTCACGGTTTGCATTTCGATCGTCGCGATTGTTTCCGTTCGCGTCCGGAAAACTTCTGTTCTCGCCCACCACAAAATCCGCGCGGCATCCGTGATCCACCCAGACTCCTCGCTCATCACTGCCCCAGCTGTATCCTTCCGTACAAGCGGCGTCGCTGTGCTGCGACGCCATGCGCACTCCGCCTCGAGTATCGACGGCGCAGGAGTGGCGCCCCATATCGTCGGAGTTGCAGGAAATCGTCGACTGGCCCTGCGATTTCTGCGGGATGAAGAGACAAATACTCAGCAAAGCCAAACTCAAGTAAAGACATCGGTTCTTCATGATTGCTAAATCTCCTTTTGCTTCTGTGGTTCCTTCGCGAGCTCATTTGCACACTCGCCCTCTGGCGGCACTGCTCCGTGCGGCGCCGCCAGCGCGCTGTCCGCTGCATCCAATCTTTTTGTGTGTGGGAGAGCGGGACATGCCCGCAAGAGTAGAATCTGCGCAGACACCCGTCTGCTCACTAAAGGACACTTCGAGGTTTTCTTCCCGTGCTCTGTTTTAGGTACGGTTTACGAATTTGGCTCGGTGCCAAACAGCCGCTTACTCTGCCGGATCACTTCGTACACCGCCAGCGGCACTATCCAGCTCAGCCAGGTCACATTCGCCGCGGCATCATCGGGTGAGCTTCCCAGCCGCGCCGCGAAACCCGGCAAATTGTCCGTGATCACCCGAAATGTCACGAACGCAAACGTCACCAGATACGACCGCACCATCCATTCCTTGTGCATCGGCACTCGCCCGCGCAAAATCGCCGCCCATGCAATCAACGTCGTCACCAGCCACGCCGTCGCCAATCCTCGCAGCGCCACGCCAAAAGCTTTCGGCGTCGTGGACAGCGTCATCAACAAAGCGCCGGTAATTCCCACCGCCACGCCCACCAGATAAATCCGCCCTGTCCACCGGTGAAACGTCATCGCCTTTTGCCGCAATCCCGTCCAGAGCTGCAGCGTCCCGCACACCAGCGCGACAATGCCGCCGCAAATGTGCACGATCAAGCGGACCCGGTGTGGCCACAAATAATCGAAATATTTTGGATCCCACCGAAAATATGGCGCGGCATAGTGAATCAGAAATCGCGCCGCCACCACGCTCGCGACGACCAGCAACCCAATCGTAATTACGCGCGACGAAGATTTGCCCGATGTACCGCCGGAAAGCGTTGCGCTCGATGCCACGCCGCACCTCTCTCATCAAAGTTTTCCCCGGAAAACCTGCAGGCCGAAATTCTTGCCGTAAGCTTCTGAAATTAGCGCGCCGCTGTCAATCCCTTACCCCTTCGACCACGCCCCGCCTCTCGGCCGCTCCTCCCGCATCTCATCTGCGCTACACTATTTCCGGATCCCAATCATGACTCGTCGCTATCGCCAATTCGCGTTTGCCCTTGCCGCCGCTGGCGCCCTGGTGGCGGGCTGCCACAGCACGCACGCCGATCCAAAAAAATCATCCGCGGCGACCGCTCCGAAACAGGAAGAAGCCCGTAATCTGCTTCACTTTGTCAAAAATCCCGATCCCGCTCCGGCACTTGGCATCAAGGATCTGGACGGAAAACCAATTTCGCTGGACGAATTCAAAGGGAAAATCGTTCTCCTGAATTTCTGGGCCACCTGGTGCGGACCGTGCCGCGCGGAAATTCCCGACCTCATCGAACTACAAACAAAATACAAAGATCAGTTCGCGATCGTCGCTCTCGCGACCGACGAAGACGATCCGGCGCTCGTGAAGAAATTTTCGCAAAAAGCGGGCATCAACTATCGCATCGGAATGTCCACGGATGAATTGCGCGTCGCGTACGGCGGAATTCCCGCGTTGCCAACTTCTTTCGTGATTGATGCGCAGGGACGCGTCGTGCAAAAGCACGTCGGCCTGAATGATCCGAGCATTTATGAACTTGAATTGCGCGCGCTGCTTGGTTTGCCGTTCGACGGGAAAGTGGACTACTTCGAAGATACCGGCCAGGTTTTCCTGAAGAACGCGGAACGCGCCACCGAACTTCCAGACGTGGACCTCTCGAAACTGACGCCAGCGCAAAAGACGATTGCGCTTCGGCGCTTCAACGCGGAATCCTGCACCTGTGGCTGCAAACTGACGCTGGCGCAATGCCGCGTCAATGACACGGGTTGCGGAATCAGCAAAGCGATTACGGCGAAAATCGTGTCTGAGCTTTCGCACGCGCCGGCGAAACCCGCGACCTCGCAGAAATGAATCCGAAAATAGTTTTTTTCGTGTTGCTGATTCTTTCAGCGACCGGATTTATTTCTCCGCCGATTGCGCTTTGCGCCGGAATTATTTTTGGTCTTTCGCTTCTTCACCCGTACAGCGCGGACAGCAAAGCCCTCTCGAAATTCCTTCTGCAAGCTTCCATCGTCGCGCTCGGCTTCGGCATGAATCTTCATGAAGTGCTGAAAGCGGGCCGTTCCGGATTTCTCTACACATTTCTTGGCATTACGTTTGCGATGACGACGGGATGGCTGATCGGCAAATTGCTCGCCGTCCGCGCAACCACTTCCTATCTGATTTCGACGGGAACGGCGATCTGCGGCGGCAGCGCGATTGCCGCGGTCGGCCCGGTACTGAATGCGACAGAAGAAGAGATGGCCGTTTCCCTGGGGACTGTTTTTATTTTGAATTCGATCGCGCTCTTTATTTTTCCGATGATTGGGAGGTCGCTGCATCTTTCGCAATCGCAATTCGGATTGTGGTCCGCGCTGGCGATTCATGACACGAGTTCGGTTGTCGGCGCCGCTTCGCGTTATGGAACGGAAGCGCTGGTCATTGCCACGACCGTGAAGCTCGCGCGCGCATTGTGGATCGTTCCACTCACGCTTTTTACGGCCGCCGTCAAACACGGAAAATCGAAAATCACG
>DATGIS010000035.1:0-50432 GCA_035295625.1 Candidatus Acidiferrum sp.
GAAATGTGCACGCCCCGGGAACCCAAAAGTTCAACCGCGGACTGATAAAGTTTGTTGCGCAACTGGTAGCGCTCATTCGCGCGCGTAACATAGCGAACCTGCACGTCGATGCCGGCGGCTCCCGGCCGCACGTTGATTGCTGGCGCCGCGCTGATGGATGCCAGGTCGCGCGAACCCGCCGCACGTTGCCATTCAATTTCCGCCTGCTTTGTACTGTCCTGTGTCGCTTCGAGAACCTTCTTTTGCAGCGCCTCGACGACAGGGAATGGATCTCGTCCAGCGGGAATCGTGATCTGCAATTCATCCCAGAGCCACTGGCCCGAAGTGGAAAAGTTAAAATAATGTCCTTCGATCGCGTAGCTGTTCGTGAAGGTTACGCGGCGGCCCGTCGGATGACCGGAATCGGTCCAGTTGCCAGTCTCAAGCAAGACTGTGTGGAACATCCCGATTTCAACGACTTCGCCGCTGACGCCGTTGATCTCAACCCAGTCGCCAAGGCGTATTCCGTTCTTGCCCATCAACACGAACCAGCCGAGAAAGCCGACGATGAAATCTTTCAGCGCAACAGTGAGTCCCGCGGTCGCCAGTCCGATGAACGTTCCGATCTGATTCGGCGGCCCAAGAACCACAAGCAGAACAAGTAAAACGGAAAGGACCTGCAACGTCACTCTGGTGACGGCGCGCAAAGTCTGCACCTGCCGCCGGTCGAGCCGAATCGTTCCCAAGAGACTCTCGAGCCACGAATCGAAGAAAATCCCTATCAAGAACAGGGCCAAAATGATCGAAACACCGATCAGCATTCCCCGCACGATCACTCGTTCTCGCGCAGAAACAAGACCCATCCACTGTGCGTAAATTTCAGCCAACTCTTTTTCGTTTGCGGCGCGCTTATCGAGACTCGAAAGATTATGCTGATCGTCTGCAATTGCCCGGGTGAGCGCCACCGCGGCCTTCGATTCGGTGTGGCTCCTTGCTTTTCGCACGTTCTGCGCAGCCGCATCCGCCGCAGCAGCACCGGCGGCGGCGGCGTCCCCAGTTGTCGTCGTCGAGTGAGCAGCCAAGTCCGGCGAATTTCGCTTTTCTGAATCGATTTGCAGCGAGAGCGCATTGTGCTGCGCCGCAGCCGCTATCGCCTCTCCCTCCGAGTCCGATCTCGCTTTATCCAACAGCAGCATTTTTTGGTGAAGAGCCGACCACTGCTGGATGTGATGAACCAATCCGAATTGTTCGGGAGCACGCTGGGGAAATACAATTTTCGAATCTTTCCCATGTTCCGCATCTTCGTGAGTTTGTTTCAATTGCGCGATTCTGCCGCGCTGGTTGCCTCCGGCTTCGTCAAGATCATTCTCAGCGTCTTCCACTTCGTTCGTCGCAAGATCGAGAGACGATTTCGCCAAATCCAGCTGGTCGTCGAGCGCTTCTTTTCGATTGCCGGTCGCCTTCGCAACTTCTGCTGTAAGCTGATTCACCTGCGCTTGCAAACTCTGCTGAACTCCCTGCGCTTTTAGCAAACGGGCTTGAATTGTCTTTGCTTCATCGCTGAGCGCCACCGGGTGTGCGTCCGCATTTCGCAGAGCGATGTCGAATGCGTAGTCGAGTTCATAGTCGCCTAATTTCAGAGCCGCGTTGGCCAGTTCCTGCTCCTCTGGAGTGTCCGCCAATTGCGCAAGTTGTCGCGCGGTGGCAAGCGCCGATTGATCCACCAACTGCGCCGCGGCTGCTTTCTTCGCCTTCCTCGTTGCGGCCGCCGACGCCTCGCCATTCCGAACGATTCCGTAGATTGTCGCGCCCAATCCCACGGCCAGCGCGATCGCGCCAACTTTTTGCGCAGCTCTCATCGTTTTCTCCGGCTCCTAAGTATGCACCCAACCTGGAAACGACGGCACCAAATAGAAACGCCCCCAACAATTGCTCGCTGGGGGCGTTTGTATTTTTGGTTTCCGAAAATTTCTATAGATAATCGCGCGACGGGCCTTCCAGAAACGCCCGCAACTTCCGCGATCGCGACGGATGCCGCAGCTTGCGCAGCGCCTTCGCTTCAATTTGTCGAATGCGCTCGCGCGTCACCGCGAACGACTGGCCGACTTCTTCCAGCGTGTGTTCGCTGCCATCATCGAGACCAAACCGCATCTTGATGACTTTTTCCTCGCGCGGCGTCAGCGTTTTCAACACCGACGAAGTCTGTTCCTTCAAGTTCAGGTTAATGACCGCGTCCGACGGCGAAACCACGGCCTTGTCTTCGATGAAGTCGCCAAGATGCGAATCTTCCTCTTCTCCAATCGGAGTTTCGAGTGAGATCGGCTCCTGCGCAATCTTCAGAATCTTGCGCACCTTGGACACTGGAATGTCCATGCGCTTGGCGATTTCTTCACTGGTAGGTTCGCGGCCCAGTTCCTGCACGAGCTGTCGGCTGGTGCGCACCAGTTTGTTGATC
This sequence comes from Candidatus Acidiferrum sp., assembly GCA_035295625.1. Lineage (GTDB taxonomy): Bacteria > Acidobacteriota > Terriglobia > Acidiferrales > UBA7541 > Acidiferrum. Next base: position 2,435 of record DATGIS010000035.1, read on the forward strand.
GTTTCGATCATATGGACCGGGATACGAATTGTGCGCGCCTGGTCAGCAATCGCGCGGGTGATGGCCTGGCGGATCCACCATGTAGCGTACGTGGAAAATTTGTAGCCGCGGCGCCATTCGAATTTGTCCACGGCTTTCATCAAACCGATGTTGCCTTCCTGAATCAGGTCGAGGAACTGCAAGCCGCGGTTTGTGTATTTTTTTGCAATGGAAACGACCAAGCGAAGGTTCGCTTCGATCAATTCCTTCTTCGCCTGCTCAGCTTCCGCTTCGCCGCGATGAATGAACGTCAGCGTGCGCTTCAGTTCGGTCAAGCCGACTTCGCTGGCCTCTTCGATGTCCTTGAGCTCAGACCGGCGCGTACGCAATTCCTTGCGCGCGTCTGCCGCGACGTCGCCCTTGGCCATATCCACGCGGCGTTCGAGGCGTCCGGCTTCACGTTCGAGCGACTGCAAACGCTCGACCGTGCCGCGCATCTTGTCGATCAGCCGCTTCTTTTCGAACGGATTGAAGTCGATGTCGCGAATCTCAAGCGAGATTTCCACGCGTGTCCGCGCCACCGCCCACTTCGCTCGCACGTATGGTTTCTTTTTCGCCTTGGGCGTCTTGTCAAGCTTTAGGGCTTGCTTCAACGCCGTATCGTAGAGCTTCGCAATCTTCTCGATATGCTTGAGCGTCTGCTTCGTTTTGTTGGCGATCTTTTCTTCGGTCAGTTCTTCATCGTCAAACTGAACGATTTCCTTGATCGACCGCGCGCCTTTGCGCAGATCGTCGCCCACCGCGATCAGTTCCTTGATCACGATCGGCGAACGCGTGATGGATTTCATCACAACGAGTTGGCCGCGTTCGATGCGCTTCGCGATGGCAACTTCGCCTTCGCGCGTCAACAGCGGCACGGTTCCCATTTCGCGCAGATACATGCGAACGGGGTCGTTGGTTTTCTCCAGAGAACCCGGCGTCAAATCGAGGTCGCTGCTTCCTTCGTCGGAGTGCGCGTCGTCTTTCACATGCGCGTCGCGCTCGGCGCCTTCCACCGAAAGTTCCACCGCGCGCGCCGCTTTCGCAGACGCCTGGTCTTCATAAATTTCAATGCCGTTTCGTTCAAACGTGGTGAGTAAATCGTCGATTTCTTCCGAAGAATGTACTTCCGCAGGAAGCGAATCGTTCACTTCGTCATAAAGCAGGTAGCCGCGCTCTTTGCCCAACGCAATCAGCGCTTTTACTGCCTCGTATTTCTCTTCCAGAACCTGCTGCGCCACTAATTCCTCCCGTTCTCAGAGTCCGTTGTCAGAACACACCTGGGCTCACTCGGGACAAAAACTCGCATTTGTACACGTTCAGAGGGACGCGCGCTCGCACGTTTGGGGAGATTCCCCGCTCACTCAAAATTTTGTGTGAAGCTGTATGCGCTGCGCCCGCTGCTCTTTCGCTTGACCGTACGCTGCCCGTTGTCGCGCCACGGTGGCCGGATTCTGCCGCTAACTACATTTATATAGATGCAGTTAGGGGTAACTCCGTTACCCGCGAAACCTTAATACGCTACACGCGTAAGTCCTCTGTCGTCAACGTTTTAATTCGTGGAAATCTGTGGGAAACGGTGCGGGCGTCAGGCGCTAGCCGCGAGTCGCCTCATCAACTCCTGTTTTCGTGTCAAGAGCTCCCGCAGCGCGGGTCCAGAGGGATTCGCCTCAATTCCTCTCTGAACCTCGGCTAGCTGCCGTTCGACCTGCTTGCGCGAGAGCGCCTCCAGGCAGCTTTGCGCCTCTTCCCAGGAACCTTCCTGCTCCTGTTCAAACAGAATCTCGAACAGGATACGCCGGTCCTTTTCGTCGAGCATCGCGCCGATTTCAGACGGTTGGACCGGCTCCCCGCTGAAGCTGGCGACGATGAGCGCCGCGAAAATCTTCTCCGTTTCGAGGCCGTGATAGAGCTGTCCGTTTTGCAGTTGTTGTGCAAGCTCCTGCCGGAAAGCTTCCGCTTCGGCTAACATGCGAATCAAGCGCCGCTCTGCTTTCCTGGCATTGCTATTCACGAGCTGCACTTGTGTCTTCACTTCGCTGTGGCGTTCGGCGGCGGCCTTGCGAAATGCCGCTCTCAGAACAGGCTCATCGATGCCGAGTTGAGCTGCCGCCTTCGTCGCCCATTCCGTTCTTATCATCTTGTTCGAAATTTTCTGAAGATAGGGCAGCAGGTAGTTCAACGCTTTCAGTTTTCCTTCCGCCGTCGTCATATCCATGCTGCGGGTTCGATTCGCCAGGTAGTTGATATACGGCGGAGCCTCGCGTAACTGCTTTTCGTAAGCGTCCTTCCCCTTTTCACGAATGTAAAGGTCCGGATCGGCTTTCTTGTCTCCAACCGGCGGAAGGGACAGCACACGCACCTCAAAGTCTTGTTCGAGCAACGCGGAGAGTGAACGCTCTGTCGCCGCTTGTCCGGCAAAATCCGGGTCGTAATTTACAATCACGCGTTTCGTAAAACGCCCAAGCAATTTGATTTGCGCTTCCGCGAGCGCCGTTCCGCAACTCGCCACCACATTGCCGAATCCTGCCCGTGCCACAGCAATCGCATCCATGTAGCCTTCCACCAGAATCGCGAAATCCTGCCGGCGCAGCGAATCCTTCGCGCGATCGAGGTGATACAGAACGTTGCTCTTCGAATAAATCGGCGTTTCCGGAGAATTCAAGTACTTTGGCTGATCATCGCCAAGCGCCCGCGCGCCGAACGCCACGATCTTCGCCGATTCGTTCGCGATCGGAAATGTAATGCGTCGCCGGAACCGATCGAACAATCTGCCGCTCTGGTCTCGCGAAATCAGTCCCGATTCGACCAGCAACTTTTCCGAATATTTGATCTTCAAATGTCGCACCAACAAATCGCCGCCGCTTGGTGCGTAGCCGATTCCAAATCGCGAAATCGTATCTTTGTCGAGGCCTCGATCTTCCAGATACGCTCGCGCCGCTTTGCCCTCCAGCGTACCTTCGAGCTGCCTTACAAAATACGACTGCGCCTCACGATGCATTTCCACCAGCACAGCGCGCTGCTGATTCTCTTTCCGCTCTTCCGGCGAACGCTCCTTTGGCCGCGGAATCGCGATCCCGCATTTCTCAGCAACGATGCGAATCGCCTCGGGAAAAGCGCACTTCTCCATCTCCATCACAAAGGTAAAAACGTCCCCGCCCTTGCCGCACCCGAAACAATGAAAAATCTGCTTCGTCGGATGCACCGCAAACGAAGGCGATTTTTCTGCGTGAAACGGGCAGAGTCCCGTGAAGTTTGCGCCGCTTTTTTTCAGGCGTACGTATTCGCCGACAACCCGCACGATGTCGGCTTGCTGCTTAACTCTCTCCGCGAATGAACCCGCTTCCGCCATTTTTAGCTGCGCAATTCTACGATAGTGATTGCTTTCCCGCCGTGTTCTTCACTTTCGAACGAAGCTTTCGCCACCAGCGGCTGCGACTTTAAATATTCCGCCAGGCCCTTGCGAAGCGCTCCCGTGCCGTGTCCATGGATGATTCGTACGAGCGAAAGGTGCGCCAGCGCCGCATCATCCAGGAATTTGTCGACCAATTCCGTCGCTTGTTCCACCGTCATGCCGATTACGTTTATCTCGCTCGCCGCCGAATTCTCTCGCGGCACGGCCTTCACCGACACTCCCGAATACGAACTCGGCTTGGCCGAAGCCGCACCTTCCACTCCAACAATGTCATCCAGCGCCACTTTCATGCGGAGCGGTCCCGCTTCCACTTCGGCGGAACTTCCATCGCGCCGCCGGAAAATCACCGGCTTCGTAAATCCACGTACGCGTATCTTCACACCCGGTTGTAGAGTATCCACCGCAACCGGGTGCAGTTCTGCGTTCGTGATACCCAGATCCGATTGAGACTCAGAAATCGTCTGGACAATTGCCGCGTTCAAATCTTCCTTCGCGCCGCCGCGAACTTCTTGCAGTTTGCGACGCGACGTCTTTTCAAGCTGCGCGCGCAGCTCGCGATCCTTCACCGCCTCAACCACGCTCGCCACATTCTGTTCGAATCGCTTCTGCATTTCCGCGAACTGTGCCTCGAGTTCCGCAATCCGCTTCTGCTGGCGCCCCAGCCATTCTGTTTGCAGCTTTTTGCGCTCTTCTTCGATCCCATGCCGCTCGCGCGTCATTTGCGCCTGCATGCGGTCGAGTTCATCGCGCGTGCGGTGCAAATATGCAATCAGATCCGCCGCTTCCAGCGATTCTGGATCCATTAACTCTCTCGCGCGCGCAATAATGCGCGGCGTCAAGCCAAGACGTTTCGCAATCGCAATGCCGCTCGATCCTCCCGGTACGCCAACCGTCAATCGGTACGTCGGCCGTAAATTCACGTCGTCAAATTCCACCGCTGCATTCACGACTCCCGAAGAAGTCGCCGCGTACGTTTTCAGCCGGTCGTGATGCGTTGTCGCCAGCACAAAACAATTTTTCGCCCTCAATTCGTCGAGCAGCGCCACGGCCAGCGCCGCTCCTTCTTCCGGAGCCGTGCCGGTTCCCATTTCATCTACGAGGACGAGCGAATCTTGTGTCGCCGCCGCGAGAATCGATTTCAAATTCAGCATGTGCGAAGAAAACGTCGACAGGTCCGCTGCAATCGATTGTTCATCGCCGATATCCACAAGCACGCGATCGAAAAGCGGCAGGACCGCTTTCTGCGCCGCGACCGGTATCCCACACTGCGCGGAAAGCGCTGCAATTCCGGTCGATTTCAACGCGACGGTCTTTCCGCCGGTATTCGGTCCGCTGATCACCAGCAGCTTCTGATCGCCGCCGAGCGCCAGAGTCATCGGTACAATCGGCCGATTTTCTTTACGCAGCTTGTCTTCGAGCACTGGATGGCGCAACGCGACGAATTCCAACTCCGCGCCGCGGGAAAACTCCGGAATCGCTGCGTCGAAATCCCGGGCAAACCGCGCGCGAGCAAATGTGCTGTCCAATTCGGCGATTGTGCCAACGGTTGAAACGAGTGGTCCGCGCACCATGCGCAACCGTTCGGTAAGCCCGCGCAAAATTCGGAATATTTCCGCGGCCTCTTCCTCGGAAAACTGCACGAGTTGGTTATTCGCTTCCACCGTTTCAAACGGCTCAACGAAAACGGTCTGCCCCGTGCCGCTCGCTCCGTGCACAATTCCCTGCATCCCCCGCCGGTGCTCCGAACGCACGGGAATCACGAACCGGTCATTTCGCAACGTGACGTAGTCCTCGCCGGCCTCGGCATTCCGCGTTCGCAGGATCTGCTTTAGCGACTTCTGGATCGAATCGCGCGTCTGCAAAATATTCGCGCGAATCCTTCGAAGCTCCGGCGACGCATCGTCGCTGATTTCGCCCGTCGGCAGAATCGCGCGGCGAATCAGTCCCAGCACGTCGCGAAAATCAATCACGGATTCTGTGCGCGCCGCAAGTAAAGGGAATTTGCCTTCACTGTCCCGGAGCTGCTGGCGCAACCAGCTCGCTGTATCCAGCAGCGACGCCGCATCCAGAAACTCTCCAACTTCTAAAACCGTGCCCGGGCCCTCGATTTTCGCAAGCCAGCCATCCGGGTCGGCGAGTGAACCGAATCCCAGATCCTTCCCGGCGCGCAACCACTCTCGAGCTTCCCGGATCAACGCGAAACCGCGACGCAACTCTTCGCGGTCCCGCGAAAAAGCCAACGCATCGACCGCCCGTTTTCCCGGCGCGCAGGTCGACCGCCCGCGCAACAATTCGCGCAGTTTTTCAAACTCCAGAATCTCTTCCGCTGTCCGCGACATAAATTTCTAGGCTCGAAGTTTCGCTACCAAGTGTGACACTGCTTCCTCAAGAGAATTCGCCGTGTGCACCAGCCTGCCATTCGATTCTCCCCACGGCGCCGGATGGCCCAACTCCACTTCTCGCACGCGCTCCAGAATCGGCGTCCAAAAGTCGCCAACCACGGCGAACGGTTTTCCTTCCATCACCGATTTGTTGAGCATCTCCCAAACCACCGCCAACTCCACGAGCGTTCCCGTTCCGCCCTTGCACGCCACAAATCCATCCGCCAAACGGATCAATTCAAACAATCTTTCCTGCCACGTTTTCATGCGCACTTCGACATCGACCCACGCATTCGCCTTCGGTTTGAACAATTCAGCCGTCACGCCGTACGTTTTTCCGCCGGCCTCTTTTGCACCGCGCGAAACCGCTTCCATCACACCACCATAACCACCGCTGCAAACGACGAATCCCGCTCGCGCCAACCCCACGCCCAGCAAGCGCGCATCGGCATAGTCCGCGTCTCCTTCTTTCGGACGCGAGCTCCCAAACACCGTTATGATCCGTTCGGAAACCATTTCGCTTTCGGCTTACTGCGCATGCCGGCAGCATCCCTTCGGTTCGCCGCCAAATTCTTCCACCATCGCGGCGCTCAGCGCATCCAACGCATCCGTCGCCTCGTGCCCTTTGCTCCCCATGTTGTTGCTCATCAACGAAAACACCAACCGCCGCCCATTTGGCAATTCCGCATATCCGGAACGCGTTCGTACGTGTTCAAGGGAGCCGGACTTCGCATGAATCCGCATCGACGCGGAGGAATTCTTTAAACGGTCCTCGAGCGTGCCATCCAAGCCCGCAACCGGCAGCGAATCATAAAACACAGGAAACCAGCTTTGCTTCGTGGCGAATTGCAGCAAAGCAACCAAGGCACGCGGCGTCGCCAAATCATGTCTTGAGAGCCCCGATCCATCCGTCTGCACCACATCACCCGCGGCGATTCCCACCTCTTCGTAAAATTTCGCTGCAAGCGCTGCGCAGTCTTCGCTCGTCAACGCCAAACAATCTTTCGGCGCCTGCTCCGTGCTTCCGCTCGCGCCTTTTACACACTCTTCATGCGCCGCCGCTCGCAGCAAACTCTCTGTGTGAAGGTTTTGGCTGATTTTATTCACAAGCTTCACCGCATCTGATAACGGCACGGAATTGTGCGCCGCGAGCACGATGCGCCTGGCCGCGTCCTTGGACCCGTTTATCGCAGACTGCGCCTGCGCAACGCCATCCACCTTCACTCCCCGCTCTTCGAGCACTCGCTTCAAAAGCATCGCCGCATGCAAAGCGGGTTCTTCCACAGCGAGCAACAGCTTCCGCGGCTTGCTCTTCGCGGGCAGCGTTCCTAACACCGTCACAACATTCGAACCCGGCTCGCGCTTCAACGTGAGCTCGGGTTTCGTCCCCGCCGCAGAAGTTGTCACAAGATCCGTCACGGTGAAGTCCGTCGTCACAGGCGTCACTTCCGCCTGCACTGCTGTTCCCTCGTTTTCGCCCGGAGTCAAAGTCAGCGCCACCGTGTTGTCGTTGATGACGATCGCCGACACTGCCGCGCCGTACTCCCAAACCATGTCATCGATTTCCCAGCCGTTCGGATACCGCTCCCTGGGAAAATAAGAATCGTCGCCGACGATATCTCCGGAAATCTCCTTCACTCCCGCAACGACTAATTGGTCAGCCAACTCCGCGACCACTTTTTCCGGCGGCCCGTCAAACTCTTCCTTCCCATCAAACGGAAACTTCCGGTTCGAAAGATTCGGATCCCCTCGCCCTACAAAATAGAGCGGTCCCACAAGCCTGCCATCGGCCGAAATAGCATTTTGTGCTTCCAGCGTCGTCCGAAAACGGTACTCCGGTCCGAGCGTCGCCAGCGCAAGCGCCGTCGTGAACAACTTCATATTCGATGCAGGCACGAAATATTTGTCCGCGTTTTGCTCGAATAAAACTTGACCGCTCTTGGCATCAACGACCAGCACTCCCCACTCGCCTTTCGCCGGTTGTTCCGCACTCAAAATCGTCGCAACCCGCGCCGCAAATTTTTGTGAAGCTTCCTCGGACTCAGCAGACGCTCGCTGCAATTCCTTTCCTGGTCCGCCGCAGCAGAGCACTCGCTTCGCATGATTTTGCGAGACTGCTAAGGGCGCCACGCTCAATGAAAACGCGACGACCCACGCCGCTACCCCGCTTCCCTTCCGCCCCCAACTGATCGCCACCGCGCCCGCCTCCCGCTGGAAAATTCCGCGAAGCACAAGTATAGTCCATACGTTACGGAACACTTCCTCCAGGCACGCCCACACTGAGGCGCTTATCGGCGGAGACTGGAATTGAGGGTTCGACGGCACCCAGCCGGCACCATTGCAGCAGAAACCTACCCCACGAAGGAGACCATCATGAAGAAATTCGCAGCACTTTTGGCCGCGTTTGCCATGCTCGCCGGCCCGCTCGCCGCTGCAAGCAAGGATGAAAAGGAAACGGATCGTCTCGACAATTGCGGCGTCGTTCTCAAGGAAATCATGGACATTCCCGACGATATTCCGCAGGACCTCATCGACAAAGCGGAGTGCGTCATTATCTATCCGTCCGTCCTGAAAGCGGCATTCGGCATCGGCGGCAGCTACGGTCGCGGCGCCATGGTCTGCCGCACCGGCGAGCATTTCACCGGCCCCTGGAGCGCTCCAACGATGATGGCCCTGGAAGGCGCCAGTATTGGCTTCCAACTCGGTGGTCAGGCCACCGATTTCGTGCTTCTAGTGATGAACCCGCGCGGCGCACACGCCATTCTTAGCAGCAAGGTAAAACTTGGCGCTGATGCCTCCGCCGCGGCTGGCCCTAAGGGTCGCGCGGCCACTGCAGACACAGACGTTACCATGCGAGCCGAGGTGCTCAGCTACTCCCGCAATCGCGGCCTGTTCGCCGGAATCTCCCTCGCCGGCTCCACCGTTCGACCCGATAACGGCGCCAACGAAAAGGTCTATGGCAAAAAGCTCGAAGCCGAGGACATCATTTTCAAAGGCAAAGTCGCCGTCCCTCCCGCTGCCCAAAAATTGGTCGCGTACCTGAACCAAAAGTCACCCAAAAACCTCTCGGATCCACAATCGCTCAAGTAGACCAAAGATTCTGGGCTTCAACTCGGCGCTCTGGAGAAGTCCGGGGCGCCGATTCTTTTTCTGCTTGAGAATTCTCAATAAATGACCTATAGTCATGAATGACTGTAGACCACTATGCCCCCCGCCTCTCAGCCTCTTCTTCCTGACTCACCCCTTCCTCCCTCCCGCCGCGAACGTCGCAGCGCTGACATCCGCGAACGCCTCTTCCGCTCCGCGCTCCGCCTCTTCGCGCAAAAAGGATTTGCGGAAACCACCGTCGAAGACATCACCGAAGCCGCCGACGTCGGCAAAGGCACTTTCTTCAATTATTTTCCAAGCAAAGACCACGTCCTCCTCGCCTTTTCCGACATGCAGCTCGCGAAACTCGAGGAGTCCGTTCATGACCTCGAGCAATCTCAGCAATCTCTTCCGGACTTCATGCGCAGTTTCGTCCTTCGCATGTCGGAAGAGCCGCTGCGCAATCCCGGCATGATTCGCGCCATCCTTCTTGGCTATCTTTCGTCGAGCGAAGTCCGCGAGGCAATGATCGGCAAGCAAATTCGCGCACACGGGCTCCACACGCGCATCGTGGAAATCGGCCAGGCTCGCGGCGAAATTCGAACAGATCTTCCGGCCACAGAAATTGCCCACGCCTTCCGCCAAACGATTCTCGGTACTTTGCTCCTATGGTCTGTCGTCGGCGACGCATCTCTACGCGACCGCATCGACTCGGCGCTGCACTTGTTGTTTAACGGAATCGGGACGAAGCACGACCCAACACTCTCCAAAGTAAAGACCACTCCAGAAACGAGTGAACCGCAATGAAGCGAAGAATCGTAATCCTTGTCTTGATCGTCGCTGCAATCGTGATCGTCGCCGGCTTCTATTCCGGCTGGTTCAAGAAAGATTCCGGACTGCAAGGCTCCGGTACGGTGGAAGCGCGCAACATTCGCGTCGGCTCGAAAATCGGCGGCCGCATTTCCGAAGTCCGCGTGCGCGAAGGAGATCCTGTCAAAGCAGGCCAAATTCTCATCGCGTTCGACGACAAGGAGCTCCAGGCATCGCTCGAACAAGCCCGCGCGAATGCTCAAAAATCCCAGCGCGGTTACCGCCCGGAAGAAATTCAGGAAGCGCGGGCCGCTGCCAACCAGGCGCGCGCCGACTACGATATGCATCTCTCCGGCTATCGCAAGGAAGACATCGCCGCCGCGCAAGCCGATGTCGACCGCACCTCCGCCGACGAAGTTCGCGCCCGTCTCGACTTCCAGCGCTACGACGCACTCGCGCAAAAAGACCTCGTTTCCAAACAGCAGCGCGACACCACGGAAGCCAATTGGAAGATGTCGCTCGCCGCAAAGGACAATGCCCAGCACAAACTGGACGAACTGCAACGCGGTTTCCGCCCCGAAGAAATCGCTATGGCCAAAGCCCGCTACGAACAAGCACAAGCCACGCTCGAAAAATTGCAGCGCGGCAATCGCCGCGAGGACGTGGAAGCCTACGACGCCCAATTCGCCTATGAAGAAGCTCGTTTCCGCGAACGCCAGGTTCTTGCGCCAAGCGACGCCACCGTCGAAGTGCTCGACGTTCGCCCCGGCGACATCATTGCTCCCAACACTCCCGTCGCCACGCTCCTCGAAAGCGACCAGATTTACGTCCGCATCTACGTTCCGGAAACGGAGCTGTCCAAAGTCGCGGTCGGCCAGAAAGCCGAAATTCACGTCGACCCATTTCAAAAACAAATATTCAACGGTGTCGTCGAACAGATCAATCAGCAGGCGGAATTCTTGCCTCGCAACGTACAAACGCGCGAAGAGCGCGTCCACCAGGTTTTCGGTGTAAAGGTTCGCATCAATGATCCCTCGCATCGCGTCCTGCCCGGCATGGCCGCCGATGTAAGGTTGTTGCAATGAGCGACCTCCCCGCTTCCGCAAACGGCGCCGCCATCGTTGCCGAAAATCTGGTTCGCAAGTTCGGCAATTTTGTCGCGGTCAACGGCGTCAGTTTCCGCGTCGAAAAGGGCGAAATCTTCGGATTTCTGGGTCCGAATGGCAGCGGCAAAACGACCGTAATCAAAATGTTGACCGGCTTGCTTCCTCTCAGCGGCGGAAACGCATTCGTGGAAGGGCTGGACGTGCGCAGTAGTGCCGAAGAAGTCCGTGAGCGCATCGGCTACATGTCCCAGAATTTCAGTCTGTATAACGATTTAACCGTTCTCGAAAATCTCACGTTCTACGGTCGAATTTACAGTCTTCCCGCCGAGCGCCTGAAACGCCGCATCGACCAAATCGTCGACGCAAACGGGCTCGGTCCGTATGTCACGCGCCTCGCGGGAAAGCTCTCCGGCGGATGGAAGCAGCGCCTCGCACTCGGCTGCGCCATGCTCCATGAACCGAAATTGCTCTTCCTCGATGAGCCGACCGCTGGCATCGATCCCGTCGCGCGCCGTCAATTGTGGGATCTTCTCTTCGAACTCTCCGCGCAGGGCATCACCTTTTTTGTCACGACTCATTACATGGACGAAGCCGAGCGTTGCAGCCATGTCGCCTACATCTACTACGGCAAGCTGATCGCCGACGGCACGCCGAATACTCTTCGCGAGCTTCCTGAAGTCCAGCCTCCCGGAACGATGCGCATCGAAATCACTACGCCCGAAGTCACGCGCGCTCTGCGCTCCGCACGAGAGCTTTCTGGCATTCGCAGCGCCACGATCTTCGGTCAATCGATCCATGCCCTGATTGAAGACAGCTTGAGTCTCGATGATCTTCGTCAGCGGCTTCAGCAGAAGAACATTGCCGTCGCCGAAATTCGTCCACTGGCTCCGAGCCTCGAAGACGTTTTCGTCGAGCTGACCTACAAGCATCAGGCAGAACTGGAGGCCAAGCGTGAATAACATTTTCCGCGGCGTGGGAGCTGTTTTCTACAAAGAGGCGCTCCACGTCCGCCGCGACGCCGGCACTCTCTTTTTCTCGCTAACCATGCCGCTCCTCCAGATGTTCCTTCTCGGCTTCGCCATCGACACCAACATCCGCCAGATCAACACCGTCGTTTACAACGCGGACGGCCACCGCGAGAGCCGCGAGCTTCTCGACCGGTTTCGAAATTCAGACACGTTTCATGTCATCAAATACGTCGAAAACGATCATGATTTGAACGACCTCATCATCGCCGGCAAAGCGCGGGTTGGCATCAAGATCCCGGTCGACTACTCCGATCGTCTTCTTCACCAAATGGGCGCGCAAGTTTTGATTCTCATCGATGGTTCCGATTCTTCCGTCGCGGGTCAAGCCATCAACGTCAGCACCGCCATCGGCCTCGACGAGTCGCTCCGCCGCGCTCTGCAGAGCAGCGGCACGTTTGCCGTCGAGATGCGGCCCAAACTTCTTTTCAATCCCGATTCCCGCTCGCCAAACTTCTTTCTTCCGGGCCTTACTGCCATCATGCTGCTCAACGTCACCACATTCCTCACTGCGTTCTCCATCGTCCGCGAAAAAGAGCGCGGCACGCTGGAACAGCTTTTCGTGACGCCGGTCCGCCCGTTCGGCCTGCTTCTCGGAAAATTGCTTCCTTACTTGTTCATTGGGTTCTTCGAACTCTGCCTCATTCTTACCGCCATGCGCTTCATTTTTCTCGTGCCGATTCACGGCAATGTTTTTCTGCTCGCGCTACTTTCTCTGCCGTATCTCTTCGCCGCTCTCTCTCTCGGCATTCTCATCTCCAGCAAGGCGTCGTCTCAAGCGGAAGCCATGCAGCTCGCGTTTCTTCCCATCCTTCCCAGTGTCTTTTTTTCCGGCTACATTTTTCCACGCGAAACCATACCCGCGCTCCTATATCCCATCAGCTATCTGATCCCCGCGACCTACTACATCAACATCACGCGCGGCATCATCCTCCGGGGCGCCGACATCACTCACCTTTGGAAGGACGGACTCGCGTTGTGCATCATCGGCGCCCTTCTGCTGACCATTGCGGCGCGGCGTTTCCATAACAAAGTCATCATGGCCTGATTCCGGGTCGCAATTTTGCTTTTCGCCGATCGCACGGTATTCTTCCCACCTGCCGGATCGGGGATAACTTTTGCCTTGCCCAATTTGTGAAAAAAGAAAAGAAGGCCGCTTCTGCCCTGCGAAGGGCGAAAAAATCTGCGCGGTTTGCTGTGGCACGGAGCGCGAAGTCTCCATCGGCTGCCCGACCGATTGCGCCTATCTCGCCGCTGCCCATCGCTACGAAGACGAACACAAGCGCCAGATCCCGGTAGACACTCCCTTTCTCGAAGAGCGCATCCCGCAGGGAACGCTTCACACTCATCAACCGCTCATGGCCGCTCTTGCCTTCACAATTGCCAAAGCTTGTATGTCGCATCCGTCGGCGACGGACCCCGACGTCATCGCCGCGCTCCGCGCGCTCGCCGAATCTTACAAGACTTTGATTTCCGGCATTTACTACGAAAAACTTCCCGACATTCCCGTTCAGCGCGAAATTTACACCGCGCTTACCGCTTTGCTCGACGACCTGAAGCAGAAGCAAGCCGCAGCCGGAACGTCCGACACACTAAAATCGGAGGATATCTTCTTCGTCGTTATCTTTTTGTTCCGAATGGGCCTGCTCCGCGGCAATAGCCGTCCCCGCTCCCGCCGCTTCATCGAATTCCTTCGCGGACAGTTCCCGCAAGCCGAAGAATTGAAGCGCGAAGAACCTCGCATCATCGTCCCTTAGCCCGCGTTGAGCTCTAGGCACAATTGCAGCTTTTGGCCGACCGGCTTTTTCATTTCATCCCACGGTCGAACGTCAAATCCGAACCTCTGCCGCAGCCGAAACACCCGTTCTGCCACTTTCTTTCGATACTCTTCCGGAGCATAGGTATTCTTCGCATACCACTTCCGATACTGCTTCATAATCCGAGGAAACTTCTCCTGCAAGAACGGCATAAAGACCTTCGACGACGATGGCGTCAAAAATAAAACTCCTGACGTAAACCACTGTGCTCCCGCCGCGTGCGCCGCCTCTGCGACGGCTTCCAAATCTCCGTCGCGGTCCGTAATCCCCGGCAAAAGCGGCGATGCAAGCACACCGCCGCAGATCCCCGCATCGCGCAATTGCCGCAACGCTGCCAAACGCAGTTCCGGCCGTGGCGCCCGCGGCTCCAGCAATCTCGCTAGCCTTGTCCGCGTCGTGGAAACCGTCATATTAATGAACAGTGCCGACCTTTTCGCGATCCTCTTCAACAACTCCAAATCCCGTAAAATCTGATTCGACTTCGTCGTAATCGAAATGCTCAATCCCTCGCGCTTCGCCAGCTCCTCCAAACACGCCCGGGTCACGCCATATTCCTTCTCCGCCGGTTGATAAGGATCCGTCGCCGTCCCGATCGCTATATGCTCCGGCGCCACTCCTCCCGAAGCCTCCGACTCATACGAATATTTCCGCGCAATCTCCTGCGGCAGATATGCCTCCGCGCCCTGCTTCACAAAAATCCGCTTCTCAAATTCCGTCGCGTCCAATTCCATGTACTCGTGCGTGTACCGCGCATAGCAATACTTGCACCCGAACTCGCATCCTCTATAAGGATTGATCGTCCATTCGAACGGCACCCGGTTCGAATCGCACCGGTTCAAAATCGACCGCACCGGCAGCACAAAATATTCCGGCTTCTGCGGCGACGACCTTCGCGATTCCGATACGGGCGAAGATGCAGCGAGGCGGGCTATGCCAACCAGCTTCGTGGCCGTTGCTCGACGCGCCATTCGCTCCCGCGGAGGGCAATCCGCGGAAACACGCTCGGGCAAACCGCCACGCGGGTCCTCGCAAAGCTGGGCAAGCTCCGGGACCCTTGCGTTTGGGCTCTGTTCAGGGCTTTCGGGAAAGAGAGACAGCGTAGGAGTTGTTGCGGGGAGTACTGCGGAGAAAGCCGGAGACATAGCCCACCTCGAAGATCCTGCGCAGTATTTCGCCTTTTGTTCGCCTTGTCAAGAACTATTTCGCTTTTTCTTTGCCCATATCCTTTCCCCCTCCGCAACCCTTCTCCCTTCCCCGTGTTTATCTCATTACAAGGACCTGCACCCACCCGCGGCCCTTCCCATTAGCTGGTCGCATTGCGATCGCGCGGAGGCGGTCATCATGAAAAGACTTCTCGTATTTCTCGGTGCCGTGGCAGTTGGCGTCTTGATTCTTCCGGCTCTCAATCCATCTTCCACCAGCGCGCTTTCCGCCATGCCCGGTCCGCATGCCTACAAGCTCTACTGTGCCTCGGACGATTTCAATCGCCACTTCTGCCCCGTCAACGCCTACGGCGGCGTCGAAATCATCCGCCAAAAGAGCGAAGCCGCCTGCATTTACGGCCGCACCTGGGGCGTTTCCGGCGACAGCATCTGGGTCGACCGCGGTTGCCGCGCCGATTTCGCCGTCGGCTCCGGCGACTACGCCTACGACAACGATTACCGCGGCACTCGCACCTTTTATTGTGCTTCCAACGACTTCAACGTCCACGGCTGCCCAGTCAACACTTACGGCGGCGTCCGCCTCATTCGCCAGCGCAGTGAAGCTGCCTGTGTTTACGGCCAAACCTGGGGCTTCGACGACCGCGGCGTTTGGGTCGACCGTGGTTGCCGCGCTGACTTCGCCGTCGGCGGCCGTTATGATCGCCGCTCCCGTCACGATCGCGATGACGACGACCGCGACGACTGGCGCCACTAAACTCTCCAGCCTTACCTAAAACTGAATCCTCAAATCGAGGGTGTCCACCGGGCACCCTCCTGTTTTTCTTCTCGCCTCAGCCCAAAAACCTCTTTCTTTACTCCCTCCTCCACCCGTCTTAAGCTTTCCTCAGTCCGATTCCCCGCGGATCCCGCCATCCGCTAACTTTCTGTTCAGGAGTGGTCTCCCATGAACCGCAAACTCGCCTTCGCCGCTTCGCTCCTTGCCCTGACTTTCTTCGCAGCCCTTGCTCTGCGACCGCAAAGATCTTCCGCCGCATCTCTTCCTCAACCGCAAGCCCAAACCATCACCTGTTCTTCCGACGACATGGGCCGCCACACTTGCCCGATCGACGCCCGCGGCGGCGCCCAACTTGTTCGCCAAATCAGCGGCTCGCCTTGCACATTCGGCCGCACATGGGGCTATGACGCTCGCGGTATCTGGGTCGATCGCGGCTGCCGCGCCGAATTTCAAGTTGGCAGCGCATCCTGGAACGGCTGGGACAACGGCTACTCCGTCTACTGTGCTTCCGACGACGGCAGCCGTCACTTTTGCCCCGCCAGCACGAACAACGGAGTTCGCCTGGCCCGTCAGCGCAGCGGCTCTGAATGTACTTTCGGCCGCACCTGGGGCTACACCCGCCGCGGCATCTGGGTCGATCAGGGCTGCCGCGCCGATTTCGACTTGGGCGGTTACGCAGCTGGCTCTTCGCAAACACAAGTCGTCTCTTGCTCTTCCGACGACATGCGTTGGCACACCTGCGCGGCTGACACATCCGGCGGCGCGCGCCTTCTCCGTCAACGCAGCGAAGCCGACTGCGTTTACGGCTCCACATGGGGCTATGACGATCGCGGCGTTTGGGTCGATCGCGGCTGCCGCGCCGATTTCGAAATTGGCGGTGATTCCTACGCCGAAGAATCCGACCAGGCCTATAACGTCAGCATCTACTGCGCTTCCGACGACATGCACCGCCGCTCTTGCTACACCGGTCAACACGGCGCCGTTCGTCTCACCAAACGTCACAGCGAAGCCGACTGCATCGAAGGCCGCACCTGGGGCCAGGATCCCCGCGGCATTTGGGTGGACCGCGGCTGCCGCGCCGATTTTGAAGTAGTCGTCGGCGGCTACTCCGGCGGAAACGCGAACTACGGCCCGGACTGGAATACCGGAACCGTCACTGCCCTTTATTGCCCGTCCGACGACGGCAAGCGCCACTACTGCTCCGCCGAAACTCGATGGGGCGTTCGACTCGTCAAACAACGCAGCGGCAGCCCCTGTACGCAAGGCAGCACTTGGGGCTACGACAACAACGGCATTTGGGTCGATCGCGGCTGCCGTGCCGACTTCGAAGTTCTCGTACCGCGTCGATAAATTTCTCAATTCTCCGGGAGCATTGATGAAAGTTTCGTTTCGTACTCAGCCCACGATTCTCGCCGCGGCGCTTCTCTTCTACGGCGCGTCTTCCGTGTTCGCGCAGACTCCGCCTCCAGCCGCGAAACCACAAACACCCGCTTCCAAATTGCCACAATCAAAAACTCCCGTCGGCCCGCCCGTTTCCCAATCGCGCCACTATCCGATTCTTCTCATCGCGCAGGGCACCGACCCTTCCTGGACTCTCCGTCTCGGCATGAAAGGCCCTGAACGCCTCGAGCGCTCCGGCTATCCACCAATCCCTCTCGAACCTTCCGATGTCGATCAGGAAACCACCGGCTCCGCCTGGACCTATCACGCAAAAGATTCGCAAACGCTCGCCACCGTCGCGGTCCATCTTTCTCGCGAAGTCTGCTCCGACGGCGCCTCTGATACCAAATACACGTTTCGCGTCGCAATCGACCACGCGCAAATCGGCACGCTGAAGGGCTGCGCCAAAGTCGCGCCCGACCAGTTCCCCGAATTCAAACAAAAAAATCTCGATGACGACGATCCCGAAAAAAAGAAGCCCGCTCCGCCCGCCATTGCTTTCAAAACGCCTGTCGCCGTCGCGTACCTCGATGCCGCCGGCAAAGTTATGCTCGCCCGCAACGATGTTCCCAAACTCGTCGCTCCCAAAGGTTCGCAACTCTCTCTCTCCCACGATGGAAAACGCCTCCTCTTCCTCCGCGAAGAAAACGGCCCCGAAGTCAGCCTCCAGCTCTTCGACTCCGCCACTGGAAAAACGTCCGAACTCATCCGTGGCCTTCTCAAACAACCCTTCTGGTCGCCCGACGATTCCCGCATCGCCTTTCTCAAATCCGATTCCTCTGTCTGGCACATCTGGATTCTTCCTTCGAACGCCGCCGCGGCAACACCGCCCGCGCAACTTTCTGCCACGCCGATCAATTTCCTCGACGGCTGGTCCGACGCTCACACCATCGTCGGCGCAAACTCTTCCTCTTTTTTCTGGATCACCGACGACGGCGGCACCGCCCAGGTTATCTCCGCTCTCGATCTCTGCGGCCCCGATTTCCAGTCCAACTCCGATGCCTCTCTCCGCGTCAGTCCCGCCAATTCCGATCTTCTCGTAATTTCCGGTTCCCTCATGAAGACGCCCTCCGCTTCTCCCAAAGATCCAAAGACCGCTCTCGGCGCCGATCTCTTCCTTTACGAAATCCGCTCCAGGCGCCGCGTCCCGCTCGGCATCTCGAGTCTCCTCCCGTCTGAAGCCGAATGGTCGCGCGACGGCGTCCAGATTTTCTTCACCTCCCGCGACGCCACCGGCAAATCCACCATCAATCGCGTCTTCTGGGACGCCAGCTCTCCTAAAAAAATTCGCCCCGGCTCCAGCCTCGTCATCGGCCAATAACCCTCCCAGATCCAAATCCTTGTCATCCCGAGCGAAGCGAATCTCTGATCTCTGATCTCTGTTTTCTGTTTTCTGTTTTCTGTTTTCTGTTTTCTGTTTTCTGTTTTCTGTTTTCTGTTTTCTGTTTTCTGATCTCTGATTTCTGCTCTCTGATTTCTGCTCTCTGTCCCTTCGTACAGGTGCCCCTTTCGCGCTCCCTCTCCCCATTTCACCCAACACCGCGTTCCCCGGCGCTATACTCCGAAAATGGCGACCCCTCCGCAACCTGTCCCGCAGCGTCAAGTCAATATCCTTGTCCTCGACAATGACGCCACCGGTTCCAATGCCGTTCGCCAGATTCTCGATTCCGAAGGTTGGCGCGTCCGCATCGTCTCGGATACAGCTCTGCTCCTCTCCGAACTCAAGTCCGCCGAATGGTCTCTCCTCATCGCCAACATCTCTCTCATTCCCCTCGAAGGGCCCATCTTCGCCATTCTTCGCGAACTCGCTGCCGTCCCCATTGCCGATGGCGGCCGCCTCCGCGTTCTCTATCTGGTTCCCTCCGCCAATGCCAGCCAATACGTGCAGGCGCTCGAGGCCTCGCGCATGCCCTACGTCGTTCGCCCCTATCACCTTCACGATTTCTTGGAAAAAGTCAGCGACCTGCTCGTCGAAGTCAAAGTCATCGAAGTCGCCCTCCGTCAGGTTCGCCATGAATTCGGCGGCCTTCGCAAAAAGAAAAAAGATGCTGGCCGCACCAACTCCATGTTCGCCGCCCGCGATTCCTATTCTTCCTACACCGAGGAAGAGCTCGCCGAATACGAACGCCAGGAAGGCGAACTCAGCAAAACCAGGCGCCGCGGCCCCCGCACCAACCTCGGCGGTTCCGACCGCTAAACTTCCGGCTGCGCGAACTAACTCTTTCGCCCGCGCGCACGTCGCTACACCTTTTCCACCAAGGTCCCCCGCAAATTTTGCCAAATAAATCCTTGACAATAGGAAACCGTTTGGTTACATTTAGGAAACCAGATGGTTACGCTCACAGCCACACCGAAAGAGGCTCCTCATGCAGGCTCTCAACTCTCGTAACTCGGAGCCCCGGCGCTCCTTTGCACGTGCCTCCTCTCCCAAACGGCAGAACGCCGTCTTCCGCGCCCTCGCCGATCCCACCCGCCGTGAAGTCCTCGCCCTCCTCCGTCAGCAACCTCTCACGGTCAACGAAATCGCCGTCAATTTCCGCATGTCCCGCCCTGCCGTCTCCAAACACCTCCGCATCCTCGAACGGGCTGGCCTCGTCGTCACACGCGCGGAGGGTACCGCTCGCCGTTGCGGCTTGAACGCACGCCCCCTCCGCGCCATCAACGATTGGCTCCGCGACTACGAAATCTTCTGGAGTGAATCTCTGCAGAGCTTGAAGAAATTCATGGAGGGACAATGAAACCTGCGCTCACTGGCGTCGATGCGATCGTCCAACAAATCGCCATTCAAAATACAGCCGATAAAATCTTCGCCGCCATCACTTCGCCCGAAGCGTTGGTCAAATGGTGGAGCGTCGCCGGAAAATTTCATGTCACAAAAGTGGAGTCCGACCTTCGCCCCGGCGGAAAGTGGCGCATGCATCTGATCGGCACTTCCGGTGCTCCCATGTCCGTAGCGGGCGAGTATCGCGACGTTCAACCGCCCACTCTGCTCACTTACTCCTGGATTCGCGAGCAGGAAAGCTCTCACGAATCGCTCGTCCGCTGGGATCTCGAGGAAGAAGGCGGCGTCACGACCGTCCGTGTCACGCACTCCGGCCTCACAACGCCTCATCTCCGCTCGCGCAACGATGGCTGGCCGCTGATTCTTACTTTGCTTCAAGCCTACCTGGAGGGAAAATGAAGACGCGCGAAATCTGGCACGAAATCCTGATCAATGCTTCACCCGAAAAGCTCTATCGCGCCCTGACAGAAGTAGACCAACTCTCTCATTGGTGGACCACCGACACTCGCGGCCAGTCCGCCGTCGGCAGTCACTTGGAATTCTGGTTCAGCGGCTTCTTGGGTTCCGTCATGAAGGTCATCGAGCTGAAGCCGGGAGAACTCGTCCGTTGGCAAGCAATCGACCAGGGCCTTCCCGATTGGATCGACACTCGCCTCGAATTCAATATCTTCACGGAGAAAAACCAGACCGTCCTTCACTTCCGCCATTCCAACTGGCGCGACGACGCCAAACTCTTTCCCCATTGTTCTCTCGGCTGGGCCATCTATCTCCTCAGCCTCAAGGAATTCGTCGAAACCGGCAAAGGCCGCCCTTATCCTTATGACTTGCCTATTAACCTGTGGGCTCCGCCCGCCGTACAAACAGCGGAAGCACGCACCTGACGTCCATCAGTGGCACTTCGCTATGATGAGCGTAAGGTCGTCCTGCTGTTCCCCGGCGCGGAATCTCCGCACCTCATCAACAACCGACGCAATCATCGTCTGAGGTGACTCCTCGCGATTTCGTCTCAGAACTTCGATCGTACGTTCGTCTCCGAATTCCTCGCCCGCACTGTTGGAAGACTCGGTTACGCCATCCGTGTAAAGCACGAGTGCGTCTCCGGCGAACAGTTGCCTCTCTTCCACCACGCATTCCCAGCCCGCGAACAAACCCAGCACCGTAGCCGTCGATGTAAGCCGCTCCACGCTTCCGTCTCGTCTCAACAAGACTCCCGCCAGGTGGCCGCAATTCGCGTAACGCAATTTCCGCGTGTTGTCGTTGTACTCCGCATAAAAAAACGTCGCATAGTCTCCGTCGTTCGTATTTTCGTAAAACAGCTGATTCACCGAACGCAAGAACTGCTGCGGTTCATCAGCCGCAATGGCACACTGGCTTCGAAAGTTTGCCTGCAAGTTCGCCATCAGCAGCGCCGCCGCCATTCCTTTCCCCGCGATATCTCCAATTACGAGTCCCAGCCGCCCCCGCCCCAGGTCCAGAAAATCGTAATAGTCCCCGCCAACTTGCCGCGCCTGCGAACATTCGCCCGCGTATTCCAGACTCTTCACCACCGGCATCCGCTGCGGAAAGAGTCTCGCTTGTACCTGTCGCGCAATCGCCAGTTCCTGCGCTCCCCGGCGTTCTGCTTCCTGCTTCTCTTCCGTCAGTTGACGCTGTTCTTCCACCAGCTTCGTCGCCTGATCGAATTCGATCAGCGAAAATCGGTTCCCATCCAAATCTTCGAAATTCGTCAGCACGCTTCCAAAGAGCGCTGTCTCAGGCGCCCGATCAAATTTGACTCCTCGCGCTTTCCATTCCTGATACTTCGCCTCGACGTTCTCCGTCAGAAACACCAGTTGCCGCGCCTTTCCGATCAGCGCGAATTCTTCTGAACCCGGCTTCGGAACGACCAGCGAAATTCTCGCCGTGCCGTCAGGCGGTGCCACCATAACCCACCGCCCATATTCCGGATGCTCGAAATCCAACGCGACGCTGAATCCAAGCCGGTCGACAAAAAACCGCAGACTCTTCTCCTGATCCCGCACAAACACCGTCACCTGTTGAAGCAGGAGGTACGGATCCCTCCGGTCTAGCCGCGTTGCTGGCTTCACGTTCCATAGCGGTGATCGCCCTTCGCTCATCGCGCGATTATACGACCGATTTTCTTCTAGTCTTCATCGCCGCCGTTCCCGTCGGCGACTACCCCGGTCTTCCACGGAGAAACACGACTTGGTCTCACGGAAGTGAGCAAGAAAAAAGGCCCGCGCTTTTTCTTTATAGCGCCGTCGCTGCCAGACTGACTGGCTAACCGCCAGGGAACTCGCCCCAACTGATCTCGTTAGGCGCAACCGTTTAACCGGCTTCAACAACAGTCCGCCCCGCAATTCCGCCCATTCCCTGCTAATCACTTAACCTTTCCAATATTCTCGTGCTATCCTGCTGCGTGTTCTGGTCGACGCTTTCCTTGTGCCTCGCGGCGTCCCACCACCCTCTCGGCCTCCCGCAAAATTCCCTTAACTCCTCTGGAATGAACACTTACGAAAAATGCGTCTGTAACCCTTTTAGAATGAACACTTGTGGCGCAAAGGACTTAAAGTTCCTTTGTTTTCAACACTTACAAAAAAACGGGGGGAGGGGGTCAGTTATGGTTAACCAGACATGCATCCAAGCATGTCTGTCGCGGCGGCCAATCGGGAGCGGAGCCATCTCTCTTCCATCCGGGCAAGCATGTCCGCCGAATTCGTCTGCGTCGAGCGTTTCCTATCGAGCGCCACTTTCCTTCCCTGCAAGTTTTCTCACTCTCCGCGTTCTACCTCCAAACGCGCTCTCGCTTTGTTCAGAGAGCCGCGCCTCTGGAGGATTCTCATGGATCGTTCTCTTCTGTCTGCCCTCTTCGGCAGCTTGCTTGGCATTTCGTCCCTCGGTGTACTCGGCTTCGTTTCCGCCAACCCAAATCCTCCGCCCGATCCGCCCAAAGGCGATGGCGGCTGGCGATTGCTCAATCCCATCACCTACGAAAACATCACCGTTTTCCCCGTCGTCGCGTCCTACGCCGCCGACACTTCGCATTTCCTCACTCTCGAAGAAGGTCTCGCCTCCGGCGAAGTCCTCGTCAGCGAACAAGGCAGCACCGGCATCGTGCGCAATCGCGGCGACCGCACCACGCAAAACTATTCCAGCGGCGCCAGCGTCAATCAGCTCGTTCTCATCAACCGTAGCAAGCGTCCGCTCCTTCTTCTCGCCGGCGAACTCGTCAGCGGCGGCAAACAGGATCGCATCATCGGAAAAGACCGCATCGTTCCCGCCGGCGCCGAACCGCTTCCGCTCGATGTCTTCTGCGTCGAGCACGGCCGCTGGTCTTCCGGCGCAAATTTCTCCGCCGCAAACACCATCGTCCATCCCAGCGTCCGCGAACAAGCCGCCGTCAATCAACAACAGACCGACGTCTGGAACGCCGTCCGCGCCGGCACTACGGCTTCCGTCGAAGTTTCGGGGGCAGGCACTGGAACGGGCGCGGGAAGCGCTCCCCCTCCGCCTCGCGTCTCTGCCGAAGCGCTTTCGCGCGTCATGGCAAAGGAAGCTCCCACAGAGTCCTACGACAAGCTCTACAACAAATCCAAAAGCATCGGCGGAAGCGTCGATTCCTTCGTGGAAGAGGTCCAGCGCCGCTTCGCTCGCGAAACCAGCGGCCTCAAAGACGAACATGTTGTCGGCGTTGTTGTTGCCTACGGCGGCGAAGTCGCCTGGAGCGACATCTTCGCTTCGCAAGATCTCTTCTACAAATACTGGACGAAGCTTCTCCGCAGCTACGCCGTCGAAGCACTTGCGCGGCCAAACTATCGCGAAGCCGCCGATCGCAGCGACGCGGAACAATTCCTTATTTCTCTACGAGGCGTCATCAAGGAGGAAACCGAGCCCGGCGTTTTCCGCTGGCGCGAAATCCGCGAAGGCCGTCTATCACAGATCGAACTCGACGCCTTCGACCCCAAACCGCTCACGCTGCACCGCTTGTTGCTCCATCGCACGAGCTAGCGCCCGGCAAGCAGTTGCTCTCTACAATTCGACACGCGTCACTCGGCTTTGGTCGGCGGACTTCGCCAGCAATTCCGCCGCATCCGCCGGCCACGCCGGATGTTTCAATTGCGGCGCAATTTCCGCGAGCGGCGCGAGCACGAACTTTCGCTGCAACATTCGCGGATGCGGAACCTGCAGCTCCGGCAAATCGATAGTCTCGTCGCCGTACAAAAGAATATCCATATCGAGTAGCCGCGGCCCTTTGGCAAATTCTTTTTTGCTCCCCAATTTCGTTTCCAGTCCGCGCAACGCGCGCAACACTTCCATCGGCGCAAGCGAAGTCTCCACTTCCACAACGCAATTCAAAAACCATGGCTGATCCAAATAATCCACCGGCTCCGTTTCGTAGAACGACGAAACTTTCGTCACGCGAATCTCCGCGGCCGCGAGCGAATCAATCGCTGTCTGCAATATCGCTCTGCGCTCTCCCAGATTCGAGCCGAGCGAAAGATAGACCCTATGCGTCGCCATCGCCGTTTAGAATACAGCGCTTTCCCTCGCGTGCGTGCCTAGCCCCCGCGGACGGCATTCCACGCACGCAGCATGGTCCGCCCCGGCCGGAAGGACAGTGCTATTTCATACGTGTCAGGCGGCAGGGGAGGTGCTGGACGCCCGCAATCCAATTGCATACGCTGCTGGAATGAGTCGAGAAACTCGAGGATTACGATTTGCGTTTGACGCGACCGCCGAAATCGCGCCGGAAAACAGCCCGAAAGCTGCCGTTTCCGGGCGCGTGACGGAACTGAGTTTGCAGGGATGTTTCGTGGAGACGGCTGCGTCGTTTGACATTCATCGAGCGGTGTTACTCAAGATTTTTCATTCGGAAGAACACGTCGACGCTCACGCAACGGTCCTCTATCTCCGCGCAACCGGCGTCGGACTCGTGTTTCGCGACGTAAAGGCCGAGCATCGGGACATTTTACAGAAGTGGGTGTTGAAAGCGCTGGACAGCGAGCTGGCCGCGCAGTAAATCCCGGTGGTTCCTTGCTCCGCCAGCTACGACACGAGGCGGGACATCTCGTACTCAAAAACACTCGGATTGTTTGGATAAGGTTCAGTGCGGCCGGTCTTTGTGAAACCGAGTCGATCGTAAAAACGAATCGCCGAGTCGTTGTTGCTTGTAACCATCAATAACACGGTACGAACGTTGCGACCGTGCGCCCAGTTGAGTACTCCGTTTACTAACAGCCGCCCTACGCCGCGCTGGCGGTGAGTTGGCGCGGTCCACATGGAGACGAGCTGCGCGCTCGCGGGATCTTTCTCATCCAACAATGCGCCGGCAATGCCGCAGGCGGTTGCGCCATCCGTCGCGACGAAGCCCACGCCGCGATCACCGTTCCACCGCTCGACACGCCTGGCCCACTCCGCGTCGTCAAACTGGATTTCGCGCGCATAAGTCGAACCGAAAGCGTAGGGAGCTTCCTGCAACGCGCGAAGGCGAACTTCTTTGAAGATCGAAATATTCTGCAGCGTGATGGGTTCGATGAGAATCATGAGAGGAGGTCACGCGGTGGAGTTTCGAATGAGCCGAGATGGGCCGGATAGCGTGCTTGCAAAGAAGAGATGAGAGATTCGAATTGCGGCAACGCGCGAATATTTTCGAGAGAAGGATCTTTGAGGAAGAAGGGCCAGCAAGCGAAGCCGGTGTCGACGCTGCGCTGGAACCATTCGAATGCAGGTTCGGTGCGACCGAGTAACGAGAGGATGCAAGCGACCTGGTAGGAAGCGTGATGCGCGTGGCCAAAAGTTTTTGGATTGGCGCACGCGCGATTCATACAGCGAAGCGCCTGCTGGGAATTTCCCATGAATGCATGATAGACGCCTTGCAAGCTGACAATCATGGGGTCATCCGGAAGGAGACCGGCGGCTTCTTCCAGGAGGGTTTTCGCGCGGCTCCAATCGCCAGTGAGGAGCGCGGGCTGCGGCGCAAAGTAGATAGCGTATTTATTTGTGGGATTTCCCTTGCGCCAGCGATCGATTTCTTCGCGGGCAAGATCGTACGCGCCGTTCCAGATGTGGACCTGCACGATGCTGTGACTGATGGATTTAGCGGGATCGAAAGCGCGGCCGCGTTCATACATGGCGCGAGCGGCGTCGAGAAGCCCGATATGCGCCAGGATTGTGCCGAGGCGATTATAGGCGTGGGGCAAATTATTTTGCAGCGCGATGGCGCGTTTTAGTTCGGCGATGGCTTCAAGATGCTGGAAATTTTTCGACGGGCCCCAAAGAAGAAATGCGTTCGCAACGTGGCCTTCGGGAAGATTCGGATCGAGTTCGAGAGAGCGGCGGCAATGGAATTCGGCTTTTTCGAGCCAGGTCCAGTTGGGTTCGAATTCGAAATGGCGGACGGCGCAGACGTAGGAAAGAATCGCGTGCGCGAGAGCAAAATTAGCGTCGCGCGCGACCGCGTTCATCAAGTGTTTTGTTGCTTCGTCCAGCAGTAAAAGATCGCCCGAAGAACTCAGGCGATATCCCTGCATAAATTCGCTGTAGGCCATGGGTTCGCGGCTGTAGCGAGGGTGGGAATGAGGCGGATGATCGGGGAGAGAACGATTGAGCGCACGGGCAAGTTGCGACGCGAGTTCATCTTTGAGGTCGAGAAGCTTTTCTGGTTCGACGGTGAATTGGCGCGAAAAGGAATTGCGCTGGAGAGTTGCGTCGAAGAGTTCGATGGAAACGCGGACCTGAGAGCGTTCGGAATGGATCGAGCCGCGTACGACGAAGCGAACGCCGAGTTTTGCGGCAACTGCAGCCGAAGCAGCGCCGGGCGGGATATTGAGAACGGACGAGGTGGGCAAAACGTCGACGCCGGGCAGATTGCCGAGACGCGTGATCAACGCGTCCGCAAAACCGAGCGAATGACCGAGTTCTTCGTTCGCGTCACCGACTGGAACAAGCGGCAAAGCGGCGAGCGCGGCGTTCTCCGGATCGTGCGGCGAAGAGATATTTGAGGCACTCGGGGAATGAGCCGAGGACGGATAGAGCGCCTGAATCACGCGCAAGGGGCCGATAAAACGATAGCCTTTGCCGATGACAGTTTCGAGAAAGACGGGTTTTTCCGGATCGTCGGACAGAGCCGCGCGAATTTTGCGGACAATATTATTGATGCTTTTTTCGGTGTCGACAAAGAGCCCGGAGTTCCAGAGTTTTGCCGCGATGTCTTCGCGAGAGACGAGCTGTTCGCGGCGGCCGACCAGAAAGATCAGCAGCTCCATGGGCTTCTTCTCGAGCTTGATGCGGTGACCGGCGCGGCGAAGTTCGTAGCGGCCAAGGTCGAGTTCAAACTGGGAAATTGTAGATTTTTTGCCTGGCATACAGGACCGACTTTGGCGAATGATGCCATATTTATCAGCAACTTGCGACGATATAGAAAAAATACAAAAGCAATATACGCGGTGGGTGGCGGGAAGCGGGATGGTAAGCAAAGCTGACTGCGTTGGCACAGGATTCCGGAAGTCGAAAAACTGAGGAATTGAGGAGAGAAAGAGATGCGGCTGAAATATTTTGGAGCAATTCTCGCAGTGGTGTTGGCGGGATTCGCGGGGCGCGAATGGATGGAGGCGTCAGCGGCGGCGGATGCGAAACACGCGTTTATGCCAGACAGCGTGCAGTACGGACCGGCGCCGTCGTTTGTGGAACCAGGTGCGCAGCTTGCAGTGCTTGAGGGCAATCCCATGGCGGCGAGCGGCGACTATACAATTCGTTTGAAGTTGCCGGCGGGATATAAGATTGCGCCGCACTGGCATCCGAAGCGGGAAAACGTGACGGTGATTTCCGGGACTCTGAAATTCGGAATGGGCGACAAGTTTGACGAATCGACGATGACGGGATTTCCCGCGGGAAGTTTTGCGTATCTCGACCCGGAGATGCATCACTACGTGAAGGCGGAGGGCGAGACGGTAGTGCAGGTGCACGGACAATCGCCGGTGCAGTTCAACTACATTAATCCGAAGGATGATCCGAGCAAGCGGTAGAAGCTGCTCGGATTTTAGAGCAACGCAGGGATCCGGCGCGTTTGAGGGACGTTCCTTGAGCGCGCTGGAATTTTGTTTTTGGTGCAAAGAGTTCGTGGACTCAGTGCGGGCGACCGCCGCCCCCGGACGAACCGCTCGAACTCGCAGAAGAAGACGATCCGGCCGAACTGGAAGCACTCGAGGTCGATCCTCCGCCGGAATAGTGCGAGCCACCGCTGGAACTGCTGCTACTTGAACCACCGCCGTAAGAATGCGATGAGCCAGAACCGCCGGAGCGGGAACCATCGGATCCAGAACCGGAATAATGGCCACCGGAGTAGCCTGAACCTCTTCCGGAGTAATTACCCGATCGATCGAAGCCACCACCGGAGTGGCTCGAATAAGAGCCGGCAAAACTGGAAATTCTGTTGCCAGATAGACCCGCGACAGCGATTGGTTTTTGATTCTTATCGACGGACAATGTTGGACTCATTAAGAATTTCTGAGATTTGTAGTCAAACGTGATAGTGGAATGAAGTGCACTCGCTGATGTGGCCTGTGTGGACAAATTGCGTGATACATCGGTCATAAGGTGCGCATGAATATCTGGAGCCGATACAAAAGTAGACCTCGGAGCCAGTTCGCGCTGCAGAACCGCCGGACTTTTGTTCTCGAACTTTAGTTTTGCTGACGAATCCAACGCGGCGCGCTGAGCCGGCTGGCTCAGTTTTGCGGGTGGGAGAAGAACGCCGTTCTTCGGATTGACGATCGGCTTTCCTTTTTTCTCGTCCAGACGCCGTGGGACAAATCCGAGCCTGCCGTTCACCCGCACCGCAGCTAGTTCATGTGGATAAGGCGGGTGCTTTCTTTTGCAGTTCAGATCCCGAGCTGCACAGACTGGTGGGCGCGTGGGGCCGATCAACTGCGCGTACCGATTGTTGTAGAGGAAGACCGGATTCTGAAAGCAGTCGGGGCTGTAAAAAGACGGCGCAATATTTTGCTGTTGCTCCGCCGCCGCTTTCCGTCGCAAAAGAATTTCAAGCTCCTGAGGTGAGCGTGCGACGAAGGAATGTGTTTGATAGCTGCCGAAGCCACAATAGTCATCGTAGAACTCCGACCAACTCACCGCTTGCGGCTGAAAACCCGGGTTTGTAGAAGATCCAGAAGGAAGTTGGGGAGCAGGATTGGGCGTTTGCGCAGGGTCCGTCGCTGCTTGCGACGAAGCATTGTGCACCGCCGGCTGCCAACAAGTTCCATAAGGAGAGCACTCAAAGAATCTGCCGTGCTGATAGAGATCTGCTAGTCCAGGAACGGGCGATGAGAGCCCTGACGCTTTAAGAGCGGCGGCGGCTACCGAGTCCTTCTCCTTAATTCTGTCGGAAACCCACTGATCCCAGTCGTTGGCGGCTGGGGAAGCGAGATTCGCGTTGGTTGGTGCAGCACTTGCAGTGGCTGGTTCCGAAAGCGCAGCAAGAGAACGACGCTGGAGCGAATCGCAAAGCTCCAGCAGACGGAGTTGAGAGAATTGATCCAGCATCGATTGCGAACACAATGTGGCGACCTTCTGGGCGAAGTGTTGCGGGTCGCCGGGAGAAGGCTCCGCAGTATTGATGATGCTCCCCCGGCTTAAGTAAAAAGATTCGCCCTTCTTAAAACGGATGGGGTCTCGCCCTGCCCGATTCAGAGTCTCTCCATGCTCGCCTTGCGGGGTGATGGCCGTGGCGTCCAAATACGCATCGATGCGAGCATGAAAATCTTCCGGTGGGTCAACAAACAGACTGTCGGCGGGCGTTTTGATCAAAAACCGGTTGCCGGTCCGTGGCTTGAGTTCCAAGGTAGCGGTGCCGGTGACCAGGGAGACGGCGGTCGAGTCTCCATTCTCGTCTGAAGAGAGCTTGCTCAAAAGAAGCAAGGAGTTTTCTGCGATGTAAATTGTGCTGCCGTCTTCGAAGTCGATAGAGGCGCGGCCATTGCCTGTCGCGAGGGCAAAACCTTGAAAAACATTTTCGTTAGGCAGCGCCTCTTCCCAGGGTTGCTTGAGATCGGCGCGGCTATGATTGCCGCGGGAGAGTCGCACATCGCCTTGGACAATGCCCAAGCGAACGTCCCGAGTATCGTCATCGTGCGAAGCAAGTGCTACGGGTACGTTTGACACGAAGAAAATAGCGGAAATAAGAATAGAACCGAGAAAAGGCAGGCGCATGGGATCCCTCCTGAAGGGCCGATGCTGACACCGATGGGACGTGCGGGATTGTGATTTGGTTTCGTAACGGATTAGTTCAAGCGCTGCGTGCGCGAGGGGGGATCGGAGTTCAGAAGAGGCGCGGTTGGCGCTTGGGGAGTTCGCGGCCGAAGTATTGATAGGCGCGCGGGGTGGCAACGCGGCCGCGGGGCGTACGATCGATCATGCCGATTTGCATGAGGTAGGGCTCATACATTTCTTCGATGGCGTCTTCTTCTTCGGAGAGAGACGCGGCGAGCGTGCCGAGGCCGACCGGGCCGCCGGAATATTTATCGAGCAGCGCGATCATAAGGTTGCGGTCAACTTCATCGAGGCCATTGTCGTCGACACCGAGCATGGCGAGAGATTCCTGCGCGACGCCACGCGTGATGCGGCCGGCGGCGCGAACTTCGGCGAAATCCCGGGCGCGACGCAAGAGGCGATTGGCGATGCGCGGCGTCCCGCGGCAACGGCGGGCAATTTCTTCGGCGCCGCCTTCATCCATTTCAATGGAGAGAATTTTTGCGGAGCGATGAAGAATGATGAGGAGATCTTCCGGCTCGTAAAAATCGAGGCGATGGACGATGCCGAAGCGAGAGCGAAGCGGCGCGGTGACGAGGCCCGCGCGCGTCGTGGCGCCGATCAGCGTGAAATGATTGAGCGGAAAGGGATGAATGCGCGCACCCGGCCCCTGGCCAATGACGAGGTCGATGCGAAAATCTTCCATTGCGGGGTAAAGGACTTCTTCGACGGCGGGCTGGAGGCGATGAATTTCGTCGAGGAAGAAAACCTCGCGGGCTTCCAGCGAAGTGAGGACGGCGGTGAGATCACCTTTGCGATCGAGCAGCGGGCCGGCGCTGGTTTTGATGGGGACGTTGAGTTCGTTGGCGATGATTTGCGCGAGGGTGGTTTTGCCGAGGCCCGGCGGGCCGTAAAGCAAAACGTGGTCGAGGGCTTCGCCGCGATTGCGGGCGGCTTCGAGCGCGATAGCGATATTTTCCTTGACGCGTTTTTGGCCGATATATTCGGCGAGCGTTTTCGGGCGGACGCTGGCGTCGAGACGCGCGTCGTCTTCGTAGGGGGCGCCGGAGACGATTCGTTGCGGCTGGCGGTCGGGAGTCATGCGTTTTGCGGTGCCATCGGCCATTTGGCGGCGACGTCAAGAGTCTATGGAACTCTTGCCGCTTTTCCTTTCGGGCCCGTGAGGGCTTGCAGCGACGCTTTCAGCAATTTTTCGAAATTCGAAATGCCCGCTTCGCGTTTGCCTTCGGCGACAGCGTTCTCGGCGGTGCGAGCGTCATAACCAAGATTGGTGAGCGCGGAGATGACGTCTGCTTCGACTCCGGCAGGCGAGGCGACGACGGGCCGCTGGTCGGTGACGGCCATCGAATCGAGTTTGTCTTTCAACTCGACGACCATGCGCTCGGCGGTTTTTCTGCCGACGCCGGGAATTTTTGTGAGGCGGCCGAGATCGTTGCCGCGAATGGCGGGGATTAGTTCTTCGGCGCTCATGCCGGAAAGAATTTTAAGAGCGAGAGAAGGGCCGACGCCGGAAGCGGAAAGCAACATTTCAAAAAGGTGTTTTTCGCGCGAAGAGAGAAAGCCATAGAGGGAAAGGGCGTCTTCGCGAACGTGGGTGTGAATGAGAAGCGTGACTTCCGTGTGGAGTTCGCCAAGAGCAGCGTAAGTCGAAAGCGGAACGGCGACGATGTAGCCGACTCCGCCGACGTCGACGAGCACTTGATTTGGCCGTTTGTCCGCGAGGCGGCCGCGAAGCTGTCCGATCATCGCATTGCAGTATTGCCGCTTTTCTTTCGCCCGTCAACGCGGGCGTGGGATAGGAGGGAGCGAAACTGCCCTACTCACTTTTCCGATTACCGCGTTTGCCAGGCACTTACACGCTCACTCGCCAATCCCCTATTATGAGCGGTAAGATGGCGGGCCAAGCTGCCCTTGGTCGAACATGAGCCGGAATCGCTTCAAAAGCATTGTCCTTTACGCGACTGCTGGAATTTGCCTGCTGCTTGTGTTTGTTGGGCTGCTTTTTGCGGTCGAGTACAGGCGAACACAAGCGGAAACGGGTGCAGTTTTATCGGCGCTTTTCTCGCGAGAAGTTCTGCACGACATGGACAAGTGGGGTGGCGGGCGCACAGTCGAGATCGTCATTCTCCGCAATCCAGATTGCCGCGTGTGTTCGGTGGACGGAAGTGGGTGGTTGGGCGGGCAATCTTGGTTTGCGCCATCGCTGAGGTTGCGAGGGAGTTCGCTCTCGCGTCCCTGGTTTGCACAATCATCACGAATAACGCGAGCCAGTTTCTTTCTGAACAGCGTCTTTTCGACGGACATCAGTACAGACTTGCGTCTACCAAGCGGGGTTCGGGCGGCTTTTGTTAACGCGAGCGACTTAGCGACTAAGACGAGTGACTTTGAGTCGAGATTCCCGAACAACTTGGGGTTTTTTGTCGTCTCGCGCGTTGGACTGAATCTGAATAAGACCGAGGCATTACTGTACATTGAACGCTTCTGCGGGGGATTGTGTGGTGGAGGCGAGTACGTTCTAATGCGCAAGGTAGACGGCGTGTGGCATGTCGTTGACCGCCACATGACGTGGGTATCTTGAACGGTCCTTCCCCACTAGGTCTCAGTTAGTCGCGTAACCGGACATCTGAAATCGGGGATCGGGACTTCTCCGGTAACGGCGTTTATCGGGAGTTGATCGCCTTAAAGTAAGTGTAAGGACAAGAGCGAGGCCGATGGACAAAGCAGCCATAAGTGTTTCACTCTCTCCTAGTTCCTATCCCGTCAACGCGGGTGTGGGATAGGGCGTGGAAGAAGGGACCACGCCTAGTGAGTCAAATTAGCGGACAACTCCACCTTCGTTCCGAGGCCCGAATACAGATAGTTTTCCCCATACGCCTTTTTCAAGCGCGCAAACGCAGCCTCTCCTGTGCAGTGTCCCGGCGCAATCCTTCGCACTTTCCACTTGGTCTTTAAATTCTCCACCAACGCATCGATTTCCTCCGTCGGCGTCGTGACCAGGTGCAATCCCCCAAAGACAACCTCCGTCCTCGGATCCACCGCGCTTGCCGCTTCCAGAATCGCTTCGATCCCAGCGTGCGAACACCCGTCTACCAGCAGCAATCCATCCGGTCTTTTGATTGCCAGCGTCAATTCCGGTAGCTCCAGCGTTCCCTTCTTCTGCGAAATTGTTCGCACCAGGAAGATTCCCGGCGCTATCTCCATCGTTTCATTCACCAACACAAAATTCCCCTGGTCATAGAGCTTGCCCCATCTGAAATCTTCGGGTTCCGTTCCGCCGAAATACCGCATCTTCGCCGGCAAACTCTCCTCCGGCCGCAAGAAAGTCTTCGGAAACGGTGGTCCCCCAAATCCATTGCCTCCGTCCGCGGGCACATATACCTTAACGTTTGGATTCACGCTGAGCACATATCTCAACCCCACCGTGTGGTCTGTGTGCCGGTGCGACATCACCACAAAATCGAGTTTCGTCAGGTCGACGCTCAGGGCCTTCACGTTGTGTTCGAAAATTGCGGCGTTATTGCCGGTGTCGAACAAAATCCGCTTTCCATTGTGTTCAACCAAAGCGGAAAATCCCCAATCCCTGGTGAGTGCCGCGGATTCGCCGAATGCGTCATAAAGAATCGTCACGCTATCCTGCGCACGACAAGGAACTGCCGCCAGCCACACCAGCGCAAATGCCAAAGTCCGCAAAACGTGGACTCGCAAAAAACACCTCCAACCAGAAAGTTTCGAACCTTCCGCTCTGGTTCGTACATCGTATGCTTTTCGTGTTTTACAACGCAACGAAGTGGCCGGCGGAGCAAGCCCGGCGTGATTGGTGAACGACTCGTCGCGTTACCGGACGAGCGGAAATAAAGGCGTGACGCGCAGTTATGTTTGCGTTATTTTACTCGCCTACAACGAACGTTGCCCCTGGAGCGAATTGAGCGACGAATGGGGGAACCATGTCGAAGAGCAAAAGCTCGGACTTCGAGAAAGACCGGCGGCGGCGACATTCCCACTGGCTGGTGACAATTATTTATACCGACAAGGAAGAGTTCAGCCGGGTGTACCTGGATATCGAGAAAGCAAAAAAATTTGTCAAACGGCAAAAGAAGTCGCCGGTGGTTAGCGGAGCAAGAATACGGCTGTTGAGCTGAGAGAACGGCGCGGACACGCCGGCGCTACGCTACCGGACTGCGCACTCTTCGATGCTAGGACTTCGCCTGGATCCTGCGTCTGGGGCCCAGTTCGGTGGGCGCCGCAAGGGGAACTGCCTTCAACGCGACGGCCATGTCCTTTTTTTGAATCACGCCGACTTCCATCAGCAGCCTTGGCAGCCGCACGCGAAAGGAATTTGCCAGACGGATGAATTGTTCGATGGAAGGAACCGTGATGCCCGCTTCAATTTTGGCAAGTGTCGATGGAGAGAAGCCGGTTCGCGCGCAAACATCGGATCGGGTAAGCCCGCTCTGCTCGCGGAACGATTGCAAACGCATTCCGTACCACATGATTTTGCCCTCCTTTTAATTTCGAGCCGCGGGGTAAGGCCTGCGAAGTGTTGCGGAAATTCAACAAAGCGGGCCAGCGATCGCGCCACAAAATGCATCGTTCGGCCCGCTTCATTAGCTGCAAAGTCTCTTAACCGTATGCAAGCGAGTACTACTCTTCAATGCCGGAAACTACGTACGTAAGACTACGGAGGGGCGTTGAGGTCCGGCCGAGAGTACAGAGGAAAGGTATTGAAAAGAGCACCGCAAGGGTATAAGAAATAGCTGAACTGATTACGTAATCATAAAACACCGCGCAAAAGAGATAGAAGAGACCGTTGCGAAGGCGATGAAATGGGCTGACGAAGCACGGGAGACGCGCGCCGTGCACCGAGTGCGTTGAGGTCCGGCTTGCGGAGGTGTGCAATGAACTTCCTGGTTTCCTGGTTTACGTCCAGCGGAGTGCTGCCGCACGGGTTCTGTTACCAGTGGAATCCGTGGCTGGTCTGGCTCCACGCGGGGTCGGACGGATTGATTGCACTCGCGTACTTTATCATCTCGGCGGAACTGTTCCGGTTCGCCGTGGCAAGGCGCGATCTCGCCTTTCGTCATCTCTATTTTTGGTTCGGACTGTTCATCGCCGCGTGCGGAATGTCTCACGCCGTGGAAGTCCTGACGCTGTGGCTGCCGGCGTACTGGTTTTCCGGCGCGGTGAAACTGTTGACCGTGGCGGTATCCGTGCCTACGGCGGTCTTGCTCGTGCGGAGCATGCCCGAGGCATTGAATTTTCCCAGTCCGGCGGCTTTGCAGGCAGCCAACGAAGAACTGGAGCGGCAGGGCGAAGTTCTGAAGGAAAGTGAAAAGCGGTTCCGGCGAATGGCGGACAACATTCAGGAAATCTTCTGGACGATGAATCCACAGACAATGGAAGTAAAGTACGTGAGCCCGGCATACGAACAAATCTGCGAACGAAGCTGCGAGAGCCTGTACGCGGCGCCGACTTCGTACCGCGAAATAATCCACGAAGAAGACCGGAGCCGTGTGCTCGCCGGACTGGGCAAATTTGCGGAAACCAATCGACTGGACGAGGAATTCCGCATCGTGTGCCCCAGCGGCGTGAAGTGGCTGCGCGCGATTGGATTCACGGCAAAGAGTGCGGAAGGAGCGGTCGAGACGTTTGTCGGCACCGTGCAGGAAATTACCGAACGAAAGAAAATGGAGAGCGCGCTGCGCCAGAGCGAGGATCTGTTTCGAGATTTGGTCGAACATTCGAGCGATCTGATTTGTACCCATGATTTGAACGGGAGAATGCTGTCCGTGAACGAGTTGCCGGTGCGGCTGCTTGGTTACACGAAAGAAGAACTTTTGAACCGGCCAATGCGTAATTTTCTTTTGCCGGAAGCGCGAGAGCAGTTCGATGCGTCGTTGCTTGAAATTCAGAAGCGCGGATTCGTCAAAGGACGGATGGTCGTACTGAGCAAGACGGGAGAGCGGCGCGTCTGGGAATACCACAACACGCTGCGGACCGACGGCAGCGAAGGACCGATCGTGCGTGGCGTGGCGCACGACATCACGGAGCAAGTCAAAGCGGAGCGGGCGTTGCGGCTCTCCGAGGAGAAATTTTCAAAAGCGTTCCGCGCCAGCCCGCATGCAATCATCATTTCAAGAATAGAAGACGGAACGCTGATTGATGTGAACGACAGTTTTCAACGAATTATGGGATTCACGCGCGACGAAGCCATCGGCCGGACATCGCACGAATTGGGAATCTGGACGAGCGAGATGGATCGCGGCGAAATCATCCGTGAACTGAAGGATGCCGGCCGCGTTCGTTCGAAAGAGATCATTTTTCGAACGAAGGCAGGCCAACAAATCGTTGTGGACTATTCCGGCGAAGTGATCGAAATCGGCGGCCACGCGCGGCTGATGTCGGTCTGCGACGACATTACGAAGCGAAAAGCGGCGGAAAACGAATTGCGCCGCGTGTCGGGCCAGCTCTTGCGTTTGCAGGACGAAGAGCGGCGAAAAATCGCGCGTGATTTGCATGATTCGACAGGACAGGACCTGGTGGCACTGACAACAACGCTCAGCCAGTTGCGGGATGCCATTCCCGCTGCAAACCGGAAGCTGCGAAATCTTGTACAGCAATGCCAAACCGTATCGGACAGGTCGTTACGAGAAATTCGCACACTCTCCTACCTTTTGCATCCGCCATTGCTCGATGAGGCCGGACTCGAAGACGCCATCCGCCATTTCGCCGACGGCTACGAGGAGAGAACGGGTATCAAGGTGAACCTGCAGGTGTCTTCCGAATTCGGCAGATATTCGCAGGAGGTCGAACTGGGCCTGTTTCGCGTCGTGCAAGAGAGTCTGACGAATATCCAGCGTCACTCCGGGAGCGCGATCGCGGCAATAAACCTGGTACGAGACACAAAGGGCATTTGTCTCACCATCCAAGACGCCGGAAGAGGAATGGCGGGCGACAGCCGAAAACAGAACGGAAAAGCGCACGTGCCTGTTGGTGTGGGAATCCCGAGCATGGAAGAACGAGTCAAGCAGGTGGGAGGGTGTCTGCAGGTCGAGTCGAGCGGTCAGGGGACAACGGTACGGGTTAGCCTGCCAATTTATGCGTAGACGAAACGAGCACTTTCGAATTGTGATTGCCGATGACCACGAGCTGGTGCGGCGCGGAATTCGCAGCCTTCTTACGGCTCACCACGACTGGCAGGTTGTGGGAGAAGCAGGGGACGGAATTGAGGCTGCACGGCTTGCCATAAGACTCCGGCCGCGTGTGTTGATTATGGATATCACCATGCCGAAACTCGACGGGCTGGAAGCTACAAGGCGAATTCTGAAAGAATCACCGGACTTGAAGATTCTGATTCTTACGATGCACGAGTCGGATCAAATGGTCCGGCGAATTCTGGAAGCGGGAGCGCGAGGCTACGTCTTGAAATCGGATTTGGCGGAGCAACTCATCCAAGCGGTGAGAGAAGTGTCACAGGGCAGATTGTTTTTGACGCCAAAAGTTTCTGACATGGTTCTGCGGGGATTCCTGGAAGCCGCGAAGCGGCCGCCAAGTGCCGAGAGCGATGAGGCAAGACCGACGGCTCGCGAACAGGAAATTCTGCGGCTCCTGGTCACGGGAAAATCCAACAAAGAGATCGGCGGGTTATTGGGAATTGCCGTCAGAACCGTAGAGACACATCGCGCGAAAATTATGCTGAAGCTCGGGGTACATTCCGTGGCCGAGTTGATTCATTATGCGATGGACAAAGGTCTCGTCACGTTCCGCGCGAGCGCGCCGTGAATCGCACTACGATGACTGCAATTCTGTTTCGAACGCACGGCACACCACGATCACGGTCGATAAACGCCTGCGAGCGGCTTTTCGGAACCGTCCAGACGCGTGAGATTTTTCAATCCGAGAATTTTGGTGATTAGGGGAAATATGTTCACATTTTCAAAGGGAGAAACTCTTACGCCCGGCTTTATGTTGGAGCCAACGGCGTAGAAAATCCCCTTCATCGTTGGGAATTCGGCCGGATCGAATCCATGCTCGCCGAGAAGCGGAGGCACGCCGCCGGAAGGTGGCTCCGTTCCGATCATGTTTGGGCCTTTCGCGATGACGATGAGATCGCCGATTCGCAGATCCTCCGAGAAGTGCCATTGAGGCGGCGTTTCCTTCCTCCGGTAGACGTCAAACTTGGGACTCTTTGCTTTCAATGCAAAGTACATTTGTTCCGCAGCCTCGGAATCGGGAGCGTAGACGAGTGTGAAAACACCAGCGTCGTCCACTTTTACTTTTTTAAAATCCGCGAAGGGGCCGATGTCAACGAAGCCCTCCACCTTTTGCATGCCGTGGTCCGATACGACGATGAGGTTGATCGGCAGATTCAAAGCCTGGAGATTTCTCCATAGCTCCCCAACAAGCTTGTCGATGCGCTGCACTGCAGCTGCGGTTTCGGCCGACTCTGGACCAAATTTGTGGCCCGCCGCATCGACGTCGCTCATATACAGTGTGACGAGGTGCGGACGTTGCGCTTCCGGCAGTTTCAGCCAATTCAAAACTTGAGCAATTCGTTGTTCGTTGGGAAAGCTCATATCGTACGCCTTCCAATAGGAAGGACGAATTGTGAAGATTTCGGCGTCAGAACTCGGCCAGAACATGGTCGCCGACTTTACATTTTGCTCTTCCGCCAGCACCCAAAGAGGTTTGGCGCGATACCAGGATCCATCCTGTGCCCCGGCACCCATTCCGTAAAACTCCTTGCGAATCGGATCGTAGAAGCCATTCTCGACGATTCCGTGGTGCTCGGGATAAAGCCCGGTCACGATGCTGATGTGATTGGGAAAAGTGAGGGTCGGAAAAACAGGAATCAGGCCTTCTGCAGCAACTCCCGCTTTGCCAATCGCGAGCAGATTGGTGGCGTTGTAGCGTTCGGCATAGTCGTAGCGAAATCCGTCGAGCGACACCAGGACAACGTACGGCCGCTGCTTGACGGATTGCGCCGAAGCAGTAGAAACCAATAAAGCTGCAACAAAAAGCAGGATTGCAAAACGAAATCGTCTCGCGACTCGATCTGGCATGTTTCGATCACTCCATTCTCAAGGCCGTGACTGGGTCGACGGACAACGCTCTCCGAAGTGGAACCCAACAAGCGACCGACGTAAGAAGAAGCAGCAGAGTTACAACGATCAGAAACATCGCAGGCAGACCGCTGACGTCAAAGGCTTGTGCTGCAAGGAGGCGGCTCGTGGAAATGGCGAGCAACGCTCCCGCGAGCATGCCCCTCGCCGTCACGCGAAAGCCGTGGCCGAGAACCGTCCGCGCAATTTGAGCGGTGGTGGCGCCAAGTGCCATGCGCACGCCGATCTCTCTTGTTCGGCGCAGGACGGCTTGAGAAATAAGAGCGTACAGTCCACCCGCAGCGATGATGGCGGCCAATCCCGCAAACAGGCCAACCAGCAGCGCCGAAAAACGTTCGCGCCAGAGCGAATCGGAAATTACACTCGTTAGAGTGATTTGTTGAACGATGCCGATTTCGGGGTCGATATCCCGCACGGCCTTCTGCAATGCGCTCGCAATGGATTTCGCATCGCCGTTTGCACGAGCAACGATCCACGCATCGGCAGTCGGTAGCTGCGCCATTGATGCAAAAACTTCGGGCTGCGCTTGCTGATTCATGCCATCCAACCGGGCATCGCGCACGATTCCCACTATGGTCATGCGCCGGAGAAACGTCGTTCCGCGATCAACGGCGATTCGCCGGTCGATTGGATCTTCATTGGGGAAAAATTGGCGCACCAACGCTTCGTTGACTACTGCCGCGACCGGCGCGTCCGCGCGATCCCGATCGTCGAACAGGCGTCCCCGAACAAGTGGAATACCGACAGCACCAAAGTATCCGGGCGAAACAGCCTGGTAGGAGACCAAACCGTGCTTGGGAATGCCCCAGCGCGGCAGGATATTGTTGGAGCCATTCCGAAAGACCGGCGGACGGCCCTCAATGCTGAGGTCGTCTGGGTTCCAGAATTGGAGAATGGGAACTTTAAGGGTAAGACCCGCCTCGCGAACGCCGGCAAGAGAACGTATCGATCCATCGAGACGACGGTACAACGTCGCTCGCAATTCATTCTTGCCGCCATCTTCATAAATTCCGTAGCGATAGTCCGGAATCGAAAGTTGCAAAGCAACAGATTGCTCCGGGCGGAATCCGGGATCGGCGCGAAGAAATTTGAGAAAGGTTTGGGTAAGCAGACCCGCACTGACGAGAAGAACCAAAGAAAGCGCGATCTCCGAGACCATCAAAGCATCGTTCAGCCGAAGTTCGCTCTTCGATACGCTGCTTCGCCCACCCTCTCGAAGCGCTCGAGAAAGATCACCGCGGCCCGCTCGCACGGCTGGCACAACGCCGAAAAGAAGCCCGGCAAAAATTGAAATCGCCGTTGTGAACGCCAGGACGCCCGTGTCGATTCTGATCTGATCCAGTCGCGGGAGATTGCCGGTGGGCAGGAGCGCGAGCAACGGACGAGTGAGCAATGGACTCAGAAGCGCTCCCAACACTCCACCGGCAATCGCAAGGACCATGCATTCCGTCAGCACTTGCCGGAGAATTGACAACCGTGAAGCACCGAGGGCGGATCGAATTGCAAACTCGCGCTGTCGCTCCAGCGCTCGCGCAAGCAGCAGGTTGGCCACGTTGGCGCACGCGATCAGCAAGACCAATCCAACGGCGGCCAAAAGTAGAAAGAATAGCCGCTCGTGATTGGCGAACAGGTAAGCGTCGAGCGGTGCGACGATTCCCCCCGCTTCAAATTCGCCGGGATGCGCTCCGCGCATTCGGGCAGCGACTGCGTCCATTTCCGATTGAGCCTGCGCGATTGTCGCGCCGTCTTTCAGGCGAGCAAACACATAGTAGCCCCACGTTACAAAGCTATATTTCGCTGCGGGGTCCAAATGCAACGGAATCCAGAATTGAGGGTCGTTTCCGTAGGCGGTAGGCAGAAATCCAGGAGGCATCACGCCGATGACATCGCGCGGAGCACCGTTGAGCATGATTTTCCTGCCGATGATTCTGGAATCAGAATTGTACCGATCCCGCCACATGCGATCCGCAAGGACGACGATATGCTCACCGTCAGCGGCATAGTCGGCAGCGGTAAAACTCCGCCCGAGACGCGGAGGAACGGCGAGAACTTCAAAGAAGCCCTGACCCACCTGATAGCCGTAGCTCACAGACGCGCGGTCTCCCTCCACAATCGTGGACTGGATGTCGCTGGCTGGTGCAATCCCCTCGAAACTGCGGAGTTGTTCTTGCCAATCCTGGATGGTTCCGGGGCGTACGCTGCTTAAGTTTTGCCTTCCCGGTTGAAAGCGCTCACCGGGGTCGGCTTCGAAGAGAAGAACGAGGCG
Organism: Candidatus Acidiferrum sp.; assembly: GCA_035295625.1. GTDB lineage: Bacteria > Acidobacteriota > Terriglobia > Acidiferrales > UBA7541 > Acidiferrum. The sequence continues at coordinate 43,905 of DATGIS010000035.1, forward strand.
ATCAGGCTTCGGGAACGGCAGCGGCGCAAAGACGACTCCTTTTGCGACGCTGTAAACAGCGGTGTTTGCGCCGATTCCCAGCGCCAGAACCGAAACCGTGATGAGAGAGAAGGCCAGCTTCTTCCGAAGAAGTCGAACACCAAAGCGCAGGTCGCGAAGGCAATTGTCCAGAAACGGCATCGCACGGAAATCGCGATGATTCTCGCGCAGTTGGGTGATACCCCCGAACTGCCGGCGCGCCGCGTGCTCCGCGTCCGCAGGGGACATGCCCTCGCGCACAAAGCGTTCCGCAAGCGTTCGCAAGTGCTCTTCGATTTCCAAATTCAAATCGGCGTCAGCATCACCGCCTGCAAATTGTCCACGAATACGAGATGTGAGCCTGCGAAGTCTCCACATACATCACCGGCCTGTCGCCAAACCTAGCAAGCGCCCGACGACGCCGGAAATTCGCTGCCAGTTTTCCGTTTCCTTGCTTAACTGTTTGCGGCCGGACCGCGTGATTGCATAAAACTTCGCCTTGCGATTGTTTTCGGAGATTCCCCAGGTTGCCGATATCCATCGATTCTGTTGAAGCCGGAGCAACGAAGCGTAGACGGTGCCTTCGTTGAGCCGCAAAACTTCCTCGCTGACCTGCTCTATGCGCCGCGAAATTCCGTATCCGTGCAGCGGGCCCAAAGCGTCGAGCGTCTTCAACACCATCAGGTCGAGTGTGCCTTGCAAAACTTCCGATTTCGCTTCCGGCATCTGCCCTCCATTGGCATGGCCAAAGGAGCATAGCAAGACTCCTTTGGGATGTCAAAAGGAGAGTCAGGCGAAAAGTTTAGGGTCAGGCTGGAACGGGCGTCTTGCGGCGCTGCGACGTCAGGGCCAACGAGTAAAAGACGACAAAGGCGAGCGCAGCTATCGCGAGAAGCTTGAGGTTGTTCGGCGTTCGAGGACCGGCCAGCGGCATATCGGTTTCGGTGAGCACGGCATTTTTCACATTTGATGAGTCGTAGCGAATCTCAATGGCAGTGCCGGGTCTGTGTTGAGAGACCCAACGGTTCATCCGGGAAACATCCTTATCGGAAGAAGAACTGCCCGAGTGAAGGCGCGCCTGAACATCCTCTCCGTTCACGTCGAATTGAATCTCGCACGTGATGCGCGAGCGAGTTCCGCTGAAGCTGCGACGAACTCGAACATACGTATCGACGGCGCAACGCCGGATCGAAGCTGACGCAGATGGCCAGGACGATTGCTTGTGCTCGCTCCACGCTTCGGCGGCGGTAACGCCAAGGGCGAATATGGTGCAAAGCGCCGCAAAGAGACTGAAGAATCCGAAAAGCGCCTGCAAAGACATACGTGGACGTGTTCTCGCGCCGCTGAAACTGCCCATCGAGGAGTCGCCTCCGATTCGATCCGTCTCCCGCTTTGACGGATTGTAACTGCAGACGATTCAGCTCGAAGTGCCCCCGCGAAAATAAAGCGATGTCGAGGGGCGAAGCAGGCAATAGCCGATGATGAGCAGAAAAGCCACATGCACCGCGCATTTTTCGAATGAGTCGAATGCGCTGATGAAAACATGAAACGCGAGCCACGCGAGGACCAACCAGCGGGCCCAGTTGTGCCCAAGAAGCAGAAAGATGCCGCCGACGACAGCAAGAAGGCTAACTCCTGAGATGAGTATGATGTAGCGTTCGAATGGGCGCTCCGTCAGGTGAGACGCGAAACCAACCGCGCCCACCACGATGAACAAGATTCCGAATACGAGGATTGGCCAGGGTCGCTTCATGGTCGCGAGCCGAGATTGTACGAAGGTAGATGAGTGCCGTCCATAGATGACTAGCGAGGCTAGGGCGCTCGCTGGGTTCTCACAACGGTTGCCGCCAGCAGCGAATGGTCTTATCCGCGCTGACGGAAACGAGCCAAGCTCCATCAGGCGAATAGGCAAGTTGGGTGATGCGGCGCTGATGTGCCACGAAATGCTGCACCCAACCGTCGTCGCGCGCATCCAGAACGAGGATGTTCCACAGGTGGTCGTACCCGAAATAAGCGCGAGCGAGAACTTTTCCATCGGGGCGGAAGGCCAGCGCGGAGATTGCGTCGACGTTGGCCGATAGCGTCGCAATTTCGCGGCCCGTTGCGGCATCCCAAAGTTTTAGATTTCCGTGATGCTGAAGTGCGGCGAGGTGTGCGCTGCCGGAAGCAAGTCGCCGCCCGTCCGGCGAAAATGCGAGCGCGATGACCGGGTCGGCATGGCCCGTCAGCGATTGAAACAGCGCGCCGGTTTTCACATCCCAGAGCCGCACAGTTTTGTCGTCGCTGGCGCTGGCGACCGTTGCGCCGTCCGGACTGAACGCAACCACATTCACCGCCGCCGTGTGCCCCTTGAGGATTTTTTCCTCTTTGCCGGTCTGCGCGTCCCAGAGCCGAATAGTGTGGTCGGCCCCACTGCTCGCGATGAGTTTTCCATCCGGCGAAAACGCAACGCTGCGCACTTCCTCGGTGTGGCCAATCAGCGTGCGTATCAACTGGCCCGTGGCGGCGTCCCACAGTTTGAGAGATTTATCTCTGCTCGCGGAGACAACAACTTTACCGTCGGGCGCGAAGGCGACGCTCGTCACTGGGCCCGAATGTCCGCGCATTCGAAGCGCGAGCCGCACTTCGCGAAATTCCCAGATCGTGACGGCTCCATCGTCACCCGCCGTGGCCATCCGGCGGCCCGTCGGATCAAACGAAACGGAATTTACGCCTGCCAGTTGAAGTGGAAATTGACGATCGGGGTGACTGAGCGGCGAGCCCCCATCGCCGTCGGGACCGCCGGGGAACGGAAACGGCCGCGGCGGGCGCGCCACCGGAATGCCGCAGGCGAGGCTCAACAAAAGTAGCGCACCCCAGCCAACTAGCGTGACGAATTTTTGTCTGCCGTGCTTCATGAAGTGCGGCTAACGACACGCGCTGCCATGTCGATGCTCCAGGTGTCGGCGAAAGGCACCCCATCTAGCGATGTAGTGCCGCTGCCTTACCAACTAATGCAAACGGAGCGCCAAAGCAAAAGAACGAACGGGAAGAATCACTCCAAATTGGGGTCGCGAAGCGGTCGAATCTGCGAAATGTCTTGCGTCTGCACCAACTGAAGCTGCTCCTCGATTTCACTGCGGAAGATTGTGTTAGCCGGCGAGTGATCGCGCGCACCTCGATACGCACGAATAGCTTTCTCGCGATCGCCGTGCGCCAAATATAAGTTGCCAAGTTCAATGAACGCCCAAAAGCCACTTGGGTCCAGATCGACGCTCCGGAGGAACAGCTTCTCAGCCGCAGCGGAATCACGGTTCACGAATAGCTCATTGAGGCCCGCCCAGTAGCGATCCTCGGCCAGCATGGGCGAAACATCGAACGTACCGCGATACACAAGGAGGGCGCCAAAGCGCGCCGTGGGCTTGGCGGCGCGAAACCCCGCGTAGTCATAAAACAGGCGCGGGCCAAGGTGACGCGCCTCGACGAAAACAGTTCCGGTAAAATTGCGACTTTCGTAAAAATGTTCGTCTCTCTTGCGATCGCGACCAATCCAATCCAGCTTCATGTAGTTCTGTTCCTGCTCGAACGAAGAGTATTGGAATACGGGAATTTCGTGGGCTGGTTCGATGTTTTGGCGATAGTAGCGAGCCAGATCTTTCATCCGCATCTGCATATCCATGCCCTCGTCGTTGAAATAAAGATAGGCATTCGAGGCGCCGCCAACGAGCTCGTTGTAATACTCGTAAGGCCGCAAGATAGGGAGAGCGGAGATTGCCGCAAGAACGATGGCTAGCGCGACAACCAACCTCGGAAACTTTCGCGGCGAGGTTGCGGCATAGTGGACCGCGAAGCCAGCGAAGACGGATAGGAGCATCGCGGCCGGTAGAGCGTGACGCATGCCCCCGTAAGTTGAACCACGGGCCAGAACAAAAAAGAATGCCACAATTGCAAAACTCAAAACGAAGCCCGGGATTCTCCATTCGGCCCGCAATCGGCGTGCAAAAAATAGAAATATTCCCGCCAGCATCAGCACTTCCAGTCCGATCGGAAGTTTGACGGCTATGACGCCCGGAAAAAAATAGACCGGTCCGTTTCCCCAGTACATTCGTCCGAAAACCAGACGGGAGGCAATGCGTCCTTCAAGGCCGGCGCGCGTGACATCGGCGAGTCCCCACAAATAAGCTCGCGGTAGAAGACGCGCTTGCGCAAGCCGGCTGAGCGCAAAGCGATATCGAGGCGAGTGAATGTCTTCAATCTTGTCCGCGAGAGCACGATTGAAGACTTCTTGAGGTGCGGCGCTTTCCGTAAACCGAAAGCGGTAGAAACCCCACAGTATCGCGACCGCCCCGAGCAGCATTGCCGCAATGAGTAAAAGGCGCCTCGCTCGAGTGTCGCGAATCTCCGCAAACGGAACTACAAACGCGCAAACAAGTCCCGCGGCGGCCAAGGCGACGCAGAAAGCCGGTGCTGAATGTTTTGTTGCGAGAGCTAAGCCAAGCGCGAGGCTGGTAAGGGCAAAATCCGTAGCCCGCCAATCGCGAAATGCGCGAGCGGCAAGCACGACGGCAGTCGCAGCGAGCAGCGAAACGGGCAGATCCGTCATCACCTGCGGAAAATGGCCGGCAACTGTGGGATCGAGAGCGAGAAAGAGAATCGTTCCTATGGCGACAAAGGAACCAAATACCCGGCGGAGTGCAAAACCAAAAAAGACCAGCAGCGTGCCGTTCAGGACAAACATGGCGGCGCGGGCGTGGCGCTGCATCGCTTCAGGGTCGTTGCGATAGTAAGTGTCGTCGTTTACAAATGTCCGCTCGTCGAATTTGTCGTGCAGTTCGCGAAACGGACTGAGGTGAAAACCGAACGCGGAGGTCACCGCGCCGACCCAGAGTTTCACGAGCGGAGGATGTTCCGGATTGATGCGAAAGTCGCCGCGTTTGACATACGAAACGCCCGCAACGATGTGATAGGCCTCGTCCATAGAGAAGTCATCGAAGCGTGTGGCGATGGCGGACCGGAGAATGGCTGCAAGCACGAGCAAAATCAAAATCGCGTAGAACCAGCCGCCGCTGATGGCATTGCGACTTGGCGCCGGCGAGGGCGCATGGACCGTTGCGTTGGAAGCCATCGGCTATTCCAAAGAGTCGATTTAGGGAGAGTTGGCGCGTTGCAGTGTACTCCCGGCGGCCAGGGTCGGGCAGCAAAAACTTTTCACCATTCGCGCTTAGCGAACGGGAAGAACGGGTAGCGCTATTTCGGATGCAGGCAATCCGCGCAGCGGCGCGAGCCGGGCTCGTTCCAGATCGTCGCGATAAAAAAGATTGTAAGTGTCGAACGGAATCAGCCGCCCGTCGGGATGCACAATGTGTATGCACGTCTTTTTCACGCTGCGAACGTCGAAAGCATGCGCGTCAAGGAACTGAACAATCAGGACACGAAAAATATTTTTGTAGCTTAGCTCGGCGGGCGCCGCGATTTTTGGCAGGCAACAGAGCAGTTCGCGCAACGAATTCGCGCCGGATTGCGGTGAATGATTCGTGGAAAAAAGTTTGAACAGGCAATCGCGGATTCCCTGCTCTTCTTCGTAAACAATCGTGTTGCGCGCCGCGTTAATCAGGACGTCCGGCTCCACGAATCGCGTCAGCGGCACAACTTTCCCTTCGACTTTCAGCGCGTACGACATCGCCAGCGAGTCGGGATGGCACGGTACCGGAATCACGTCCTCCGGCTGAAACACTTTTGTCTGCTCCAGAATTTTCCGCCGGACTTCCGTCAGCGTCAGGCGGTCCGTCGCCGGATCGAACTTCTCCAGCCGGCCGGCGTCCTGGATTGGCTGAAGTGTGACTCCGCGAACGCAAGGCTGCTCCAGCGCATATTCGATGGTCTTGCCTATTTCGTGATCGTTCAGGCCTTTCCGCAAAGTCATCACCAGCGTGGTGGAAATGCCGTGGCGATTCAGCCGCTCCAGCGCTTTTTCGCGCACGCTGCGCAAATCGCCGCCGCGCAAATCGAGCAGCGCTTGGCGTTCGAACGAATCGAATTGCAGATACACCTCGAAGTCTTCGATTTCCGCCAGCCGCTTAACGAAATCTTCGTCTTGCGCAATTTTCAAGCCATTCGTGTTGACCATCAGGTGCCGAATCGGCCGCGCCTTGGCCATCGCTACAATTTTGAAAAATTCAGGATGCAGCGTCGGCTCGCCTCCGGAAATTTGCACCACATCCGGATGGCCTTCGTTGCGTACAATCGCATCCAGCATTTTTTCTATCAACGCAAGCGAGCGGTGCTCGGTGCGTTCCGGCCCGCTTCCCGCATAACACACCGGGCAGCGCAAATTGCAGGAGTCCGTAATCTCGAGCAGCGACAAACACGAATGTTGCTCGTGGTCGGTGCACAGGCCGCAATCATACGGGCAGCCCCATTTGACCGGCGTGTTGTAATGCGCCGGCATTTCCGGCTTTTTGATAAACACTTCCCGGCAGCGTCGGTAGTAATCCACGTCATCGGCAACCAGCACCCGTTCCGGTCCGTGCT
>DATGIS010000036.1:0-18220 GCA_035295625.1 Candidatus Acidiferrum sp.
CATCTCGAACTACAACTCGACTGCGGCCGGCCAACTTACTCCAGCCGGACAGGCGCTTGTTTCCGCAGGCTTGTTTACGCAAGCCCAACTGACGTCCCTCGGCGCGGTCACCCCGACGCTCGCCCTTGCTCCGCAAGGCCAGGTCGGCGTGTCGCCACTGTTCACCTTCGACGCTCACATTTCATGGGAACTCAAGGTCAACAAGCTGATCCACGCCCTCCCGGAACGCGTAGTCGTTGAGCCGCAGATTGCCTTGTTCAACGTCTTCAACTTCCAGAACTTCGATCCATTCGGCAACGTCCTCAGCGGCGTTCTGAATGGCAGCGTCGGCTCCGCCAACGGCACAACCCGGCAACAGCGCGGCAACTTAATCAGCCCCGGCTCCGCCTCTGGCGTGAATTGGTATGCAGTTCCGCGCCAAGCCGAATTTGGCGTCAAGCTGACCTTCTAATATCAACCCTGCGTTTTTGCAGGCTTAAAGAGGCGGGGAGCACTCCTCCCCGCCTTTTTCTTTTACCCATTCCCTTTCATCAACTTGCGCCTTCTGAGCCACCCACCTTCTCTCCCCCCATGTTATTCCTTCCCCCTCCCCTGCGTATGTTAGGATGAGGGCAGTTTCTGTCCCTCCCTTTGCCCATGGCCAGGCCAACGACAATGAACCTTTCCGAGGCGGTAGCTATTGCCACCTCCAGCCTTTGGGCGCATAAGCTTCGCAGCGTCCTTACGCTCATTGGTGTCGTCATCGGTGTGGCTGCCGTCATCGCCGTCGTCAGCCTCATCAACGGCGCCAATCAATATGTCGCCACAAAAGTCTTCAATCTCGGCGCGGATGTTTTCGGCGTCTCCAAACAACCCTCTATCGTCACCAACGTCGACGACTGGATCGAATTCCAGAAACGCAAAAAGCTGGATTGGGACGATTACGAAGCGATCAAGGAACTTTGCAAATCGTGCAAGGAAGTCGGCGCTTCGCTCGGCGGCCGCGTGGAAGTCCGCAGCGGACTAAATTCCCTCAAAGACACAAACCTTCGCGCCTGGACGCCGCAGATGGCGGAGCTTTACGATGTCGATCTCGTCGAAGGCCGCCACATCACCGAAGCCGACCTCACCAGCGCCGCCTCCGTCTGCACCGTCGGACAAGATATCGTCGACAATCTTCTTCCCGGCGTCGATCCCGTCGGAAAAGAAATTCGCTGGAACAATGTTCCCTGCCAGGTCATCGGTCTTGGCAAAAAGGAAGGCTCGTCGCTCGGCACTTCGCTCGACAATTGGATCATTCTTCCGATCACCAGCTATCGCAAGGAATACGGCGCGCAAACCGATTCGCTGCGCATCACGGCGCGTGCCGGCTCCGCTTCAACAATCCAGGACAGCGTCGACGAAGTCCGCCAGATCATGCGCTCGCGCCATCATCTTTCCTACAACACCAAAGACGATTTTGCCGTCGAGACCAGCGACTCCTTCCTTTCGCTCTGGAAGGACATCAGCTCCGGCTTTTTCGTCGTCATGGTCGGTATCGCTTCCATTTCGCTCGTCGTCGGCGGCATCGTCATCATGAACATCATGCTCGTCAGCGTCACCGAACGTACCCGCGAAATCGGCGTTCGCAAAGCGCTCGGCGCTCGCCGCCACGACATCCTGTTGCAATTTCTCATCGAGTCTTCGACCATCGCCGTCATCGGCGGTGCCATCGGCGTGCTCTTTGGCATCATCGCGGCAAAGCTCGTCGCTCTCGCCACTCCGCTTCCCGCCGCCGTGCAATTTTGGTCCGTGCTCAGTGGCCTGGTCGTCGCCCTCAGCGTCGGTCTCTTTTTCGGAACGTATCCCGCTTCCAAAGCATCCCGTCTTGATCCTGTGGAGGCACTCCGCAGTGAATAACGCAATAAAGAAGCTTGTCATTCCGAGCGGAGCGACCCAGCTTTCTCTTGCATGCGATTTTTGCATGCTGGGTCGCGGAATCGAGGAATCTCTCTTCGCTTGAAGCGAGCGAAACAAATGTCAACCGTCGCCCAAACTCTCAGCACTCCACGGACACAAAAGCTTCGCGCCTTCGTAAAACCCGCGCGCGCGCTCGAACTCAAGGACCAGGTCGCGCTCGCGCTCGATACGCTTCGCAAAAATCCTCTCCGCTCCGCGCTCACCGTTCTCGGCATCGTCATCGGCATCACCACTGTCATCGCGGTCAGCTCGCTCATCAACGGTCTCAACGAAAATGTTCTCGGCGGAATTCGCGATCTCGGCTCGGACACCATCATCGCCTATCGCTTCCCGTGGGCTTCGCTTTCCCGTCCGCCCAGTGAGTGGTTCACGCGCAAAGAATTGCAACCCGAATGGGCCGACGACATCGCCAAACTTCCTCACGTCAAAGCCGCTTCACCTTCCATGCGAATTTTTCAGCCGCAATTTGGCTCCGGCACCGCCGACGTCCGCCGCGGCGCCTATCGCGCGAAAAACGTGATCCTTCAGGGCAATCAGCCGTCCATCAGCGAAATTTTCGACATCAAACTGAGCAAAGGCCGCATGTTCAACGAAACGGACGCCGAACATCGCGCTCCTGTCGTTTGCATCGGCTATAACACCGTCCAAACGCTTTTCCCGGAAGGCGAAGATGCCGCGCTCGGCAAGGAAGTCACCATCGACGGCCAGCTTTTCACCGTCATTGGCACGATGGAAAAACGCCGTCAGGGAATTTCCGGCGGTTCGAATCCGGAAGACAACATCGCCTTCATGCCCGTCACGACTCTGCGCAAACTTTATCCAAATCAAAAAGATTACGTGATTTTCGCGAAGGCCAGCGATCCTTCTCAGGTTTCGCAAGCCGTGGAAGAAATCCGAGACATGCTGCGGCGCAAACGCCGTCTTTCCAGCGATAAGCCCGACGATTTTGCGCTCTTCACTTCCGACTATTTTCTCGATCTCTGGAACAAAATCAGTTTTCTGATTTTCCTGCTGATGTTTTGCATTTCCGCCATTGGCCTGCTCGTCGGCGGCATCGGCGTGATGAACATCATGCTCGTCAGCGTCACCGAGCGCACCCGTGAAATCGGCGTTCGAAAGGCCATTGGCGCCAAGCGCAGCAACATTCTTCTTCAGTTTTTGATCGAAGCGGTCACGCTCAGCGCGGTCGGCGGCATTCTCGGTGTGACGTTCGGCGCTGGTCTTTCTCTGCTCATGAAATACGGCGCGCACATGTCCGCGCAACTTTCTTTGTTCTGGGTCGTCACTGCGCTCATTCTCTGCGTCGCTATTGGCGTCGGCTTCGGAATTTACCCCGCGTGGAAAGCAGCACGCCTCGACCCCGTCGAAGCCCTCCGCTACGAATGACACTCGGCCGGCGGTTCACAACATTTCGCGAAATTCGTCCACGCTAATCTTCAAATCCTGAATGATGCCGCGCAGAGTCTTGCGCTTTAAGTCTCCGGCATGCATCGGGATCACTACTCGCGCTTGGTCGCTCGCCCGCACATAAATTGCGTGGCTCCCGCTCTGCCGCCTGAATGTAAACCCCAACTGCTCCGCGACACGGACAAGTTCCTTCGCCGTAGCCGCCGGCAGTTTCGGCGTCACGCCGGAATCTCAATCGGCTTGATTAAGATATCTTCCGTGGGAATCGGCAACCCGTCCTCCACCAAACTCTCGATGTAAAGGCCGATGGCTTCTCGAATATTCTCGACGCCCTGCTCGATCGTCTCGCTTTGCGTATGGCAGCCGGGCAACGTGGGGCAGAAGACGTGGTAACCTCCTTCTTCTTCCTTCTCGAAAATTACCGTAAATCGGTGGGCCATTGTGCGCCTCCTGCGTCTTCATTTTAATGCCGTTTCCCGGCATTCCGCTATCATGTGGATCGCTTCTCCCTAACTCTTTGGTGCCACCTGTCCTTTCGGACGGGTGCTTCCGCACGATTCCTGTATCTATCCTTGTGGTTAACAATCGCCGTGAATCGGCGCTGTTCGGTCTGCGAGGATCTATGTTTCTGCCTCTTCGACACGAAAATATGGAGGGCCGCCGCTGGCCGGTCATCTCCATCGCGCTCGTCGTTTTGAATCTTTTTATTTTTCTTGGCACTCACGGCCAGATCGAGGATGAAAATCCTCAGCGCGGCGAAGTGCGTTCGCACATTCTTCTTCTCGCCGCCATGCATCCCGAGCTCACGATGTCTCCCGACGCGCAGGAGCTCGTCAATAATTTTCAGCAGGATTATCCCGCCGCGTGGGCCAACGCCAAATCCGGCAATCGAAATCTGGAAGACGCCTGGGATGCAAAAATTCGCCTTCTCGACGATCCTGCCAAACTGCAGGCGGAAATGGATTCGCTTTGCGCGGATTTTTCCGCGCAATCCACCAGTTCGATTCTGGATAAATACGCTTTCGTCCCCGCCCACCACACCGCCATTTCGTACATCACGGCGAATTTTCTTCACGGCGGATGGCTCCATCTCATCGGCAATATGTGGTTTCTGTGGCTCGCCGGTGTGGTGCTGGAAGATACGTGGGGCAGGCTCATCTATCCGGCGTTCTATTTGTTTGCCGGCGCGGCCGCGCTGCAATTGCATGCCTGGGTGAATTCCACGAGTCTCGCTCCGACGCTCGGCGCTTCCGGTGCTGTCGCTGCCTTGATGGGTGCATTTCTCGTGCGTTTTCCCACAACCAAAATCGATGTCGCCGTCATTCTTAGTCCGCGCAGCATCGCGAATCTTGCGATGGGCAAGGGCATTCGTTTCAAAGCGGCGGCGTACTGGCTGCTTCCCTTCTGGCTGCTCGCCGAAGTTTTTAGCGGCGCCTTGTTCGGAAAATTCTCCAGCACCGCGCACTGGGCGCACGTCGGTGGTTTCGTATTCGGCGCGCTCGCCGCGCTGGGGCTTCGCTACTCCGGCCTGGAAGCAAAAGCCGATCAAGCCATCGAAGCAAAAGTTTCCTGGACGGCCGATCCCGCCATCGTTCAGGCGACGGAACAACTTGAAAAGGGACAATTGGATCAGGCAGTGGCCACGCTCCAGGGCTACATCGCAACCAATCCGGAATCCACCGATGCGTATACGCTGCTGCATCAGATTTATTGGCGCAAAAATGATATTCCCGCCTATCGCGACGCCATCGGCAAACTGATTCAGATTCAACTGAAAGCCAACAATCACGAAGCGGCGTGGCAGGATTATCAAGATTTCAAGAATTCCGGCGGGGACACATTGCCCGCCAATATTTGGCTCGAACTCGGCCGCTCCGCGGAAGGCCAGGGAAATTTTGAACGGGCCGTCGAAGAATACGGCCGTCTCGCTGCGGCGTTCCCGGCCGAACGTCCGGGCCTTCTCGCACTCCTTTCCGCAGGGCGCATTTCGCTCAAGAATTTGAATCGTCCATCCGAAGCGCTGCGCTTTTATCAAGCTGCTGCGAAATCTTCGGTCCCCCACGCGGATTGGGAAACCACCATCAGCAAGGGCATAGAAGGCGCGCAAAAGGCCCTCGCACCCGTTCCTGCATAGTTCGCACGACACAGGCAAACGGTACGCGCGACCAGCGCGTTCGCTTGCCACCTCCTTTGCACTCTGCGTAGACTCTTTGCGGAGTGAATCGCTCGATTGCCAATGTCCGCGCCAGGCGAATCGTTTCCCCAAACTCGTCTTTCGGTTCTCGCAGCGGCCCGCAGCGGCGATGCGGCCGAGCGTGGGCGCGCGCTCGATCTGCTTTTCGCCGCGTACTGGAAGCCCATTTACAAATATCTCCGCCTGAAATTCACGCAAGCTCCGCAGGACGCACAGGATTTGACGCAGGGATTTTTCGCCGAATTGCTGGAGCGCGATCTGCTCTCGCGCTTCGATCCGGCGAAGAGCCGCCTGCGAACGTACTTGCGCGTTTGCGCGGACAGTTTTGCGCTGAACGAAATCAAGGCTGCGTCGCGCCAGAAGCGCGGCGCGGATTTCCTGCATGTCGCTCTCGACTTTTCCGCCGCTGAGGAGGAATTGCGGACGCAGGCGATTGATCCCGCGTCGATTCCTTCGCCGGAATCGCTGGAAGAATTCTTTGAGAAGGAATGGATTCGCAGCCTCTTCGCGTCGGCCGTGGCCGAATTGCAGAAGCTTTGCGATTCGCGCGGGAAGCAAAAAGCGTTTGCGATGTTTGAAGCGTACGATCTGGACGGTGAGGAAAACATTTCGTATGCCGATTTGGGCGCGAAGCACGGACTGCCGGTTACGGACGTGAACAACCAGATCGCGTGGGCGCGGCGGGAATTCCGCAGAATCGCCATGGAACAATTGCACGCGCTTTGCGGAAGCGAGGAAGAATTTACTCGGGAAGCGAAAACGCTGTTCGGCGAAACGGCCAGATGAAATTCCTGAACGACAAAGCGCTGGAACGCTTGCGCGGATCAGGTGTCCCTGATCTCTCTGGCACTCGCTACGAACTGCGCGAACTGATTGCGCGAGGCGGGATGGGCGTCGTTTACGCGGCAGACGACGAGAAATTGAATCGCCGCGTCGCGCTGAAAGTTCTCGACGCGGCGAGCGCCAATCCGGATTTGACACAGCGGCTTCTGCGCGAAGCAAGAGTTCTGGCGCAACTCGAGCATCCGGGAATTGTTCCCGTGCACGACGTCGGAGCGCTTCCCGATGGCCGCGTATTTTATACGATGAAGTTCGTCGAAGGATTGCGATTGGATCAGCACGTCGTAAAGGTAGATTCCCTTCCCGAACGGTTGCGGTTGTTTTTGCGAATTTGCGATGCAGTCGCATTCGCACACGCGCGCGGAGTGCTGCATCGGGATTTGAAGCCCGCAAACGTGATGGTCGGCCCGTTCGGCGAAGTCCTTGTGATGGACTGGGGACTCGCAAAGGTCCTGCGTGAAACTTCCGAATCGAACGACACAGTCTTTGCTCGCTTCGCGAAAGAGAATCCCGGCGACGAAGAAACGCAAGCGACCGCGGTGACCGGTCACGGAACGGTGCTCGGCACCCCGGGTTATATGTCGCCTGAACAAGAGCGCGGCGAGACGGAAAAAATCGATGTGCGCAGCGACGTGTTTTCTCTTGGCGCGCTGCTGAAATTTGTTGCGGCGGGCACCGAAGGGAACAAGGGCCAACGGTTACCGCGCGCGCTACAAGCAATCTGCGAGAAAGCGACAGCAAAGCAACCGGAACTACGGTACGGGAGCGTTTCGGAGCTTGCCTCCGACGTGTCGCGACACCTGGACGGATTGCCCGTTTTGGCCTACAGCGAAAACATATTGGAGAGACTGGTGCGATTCTACAAGCGACATCAGATCGCCATCTTGCTGATAACAGCCTACTTAGTGACGCGGTTCCTCGTTCTATATTTTTTTCACCGCTAGCCTTAAAGAAAATTCCACAGCTGTTGTAAAGATGGACAGAGCGGGAGAGAATCTGGCCCCTATGGAGGCTGTCGAAATGAATAAAATTTTGCTCGGACTGCTTTTGGGAACGGTTTTGGGGGCGATAGATGGAGGAACGGCGTACTTTACGCCCAGTGTGCGCGCGATGATCGTCGGAATTGTGATTGGCTCGACATTCAAAGGGTTGATTGCAGGGATTGCCGCAGGAATCTTTGCTCGCAAAGTAAACTCCGTTCCGCTGGGAATCCTGTTTGGACTCTTTGTGGGGTTTGTTCTCGCGTTGCTGGTGGCGCTCAAGCAGCATGGCTACTACTTTGAAATTATTTTGCCCGGGAGCCTCGTGGGAATGATTGTGGGATGGGCGACGCAGAAATACGGCGCAGGGGTGCAAACGAAGCACGCTTAGTCCGCCGATCGATTTTCGTAGAAGAAAGAAAACACCAAAAGGAGAGGTGTCATGACACGAGTGATTCATTTTGAAATTCCGGTGGATGATGCGGATCGCGCGATCGCGTTTTACAAGAACGTATTCGGATGGAAGATCGAGAAGTGGCCCGGGCCGATGGACTACTGGCTGGTGAATACGGGGGATGAAAAGGCGGCGGGGATCAATGGGGCGATCATGAAGCGCGGCGACGTGAAAACGACGACGAACACGGTGGGTGTGGATTCGCTGGACGCGTCGCTCGCATCGGTTACCAAGGCAGGCGGAACGCCGATCATGCCGAAGACGCCGATTCCGGGAGTTGGATACTTCGCGTATTGCGTGGACCCGGAAGGCAATCTCTTCGGGATGATGCAGGCAGATACGAGCGCGAAGTAGATCGATCTTGCGGAAATCGAATCGAAAAGGAGAAGTGTGATGAAAATGGGAAGCAAGTTGGCAAGTATTTTGGCGATTGTGGCGGCCGCCGCGATAAGCACGGGTCCCGCGATGGCGGCGGGAAACGGAGCGGACGCATTTGAGAAAATGAAGGCGCTGGTGGGCGACTGGCAGACGGAAACGCCGACTGGGGGCAAGGCCACGCTGCACCTGGAGCTGGCCTCGGGAGGCACGGCACTGCTGGAGAAATTCCACATGGAAGAAAATGGGAAGCCGGTGGAGATGATTACGCTTTACTTCGTGGACGGAGACAAGTTGAAGCTGACGCATTACTGCATGGCTGGCAACCAGCCGACGATGGCGGGAAGCTACGATCCTGCAACAAAAACGATCAAATTTGATTTTGTGAGCATCTCCAACCTGAAGTCGCCGGATACCGGGCACATGCATCACGCGCTGTATACGCTGATCGACAACGACCATTTCAAGACCAACTGGACGTTCCGGAAGGATCAGAAAGACTCCTTCACCGAAGATGCGAGCTATGTGCGCGTGAAATAGCACGATACAATTTCGAGACCAGTCCGTATTAGGTTCCAGGAGGGAGACCTGATGTTGAAAAGCTTGATACTGGCAGCGGCAATGTTCCTGGTGGCGGTTCCGGCGACGGAGACGCTGACGCAGGCAGAACGAGACAAAGCGATCGCGGAGCTCGAAGGATCGAAGAAGGCGTTTCTCGACGCGACCAAAGGACTTTCGGAGGCGCAGTGGAAGTTCAAGGCGGCGCCGGAGCGGTGGTCGATTGAACAGTGCGCGGAGCACATCGCGCTTGCCGAAGGATTCATCTTTGGCAACATTACGAACGGAGTGATGAAGGCACCGTTGACGCCGGAAAAGCGGAGTGCAACGGCCGGCAAGGATGAAAAGATCGTGGCCATGCTGCAAGACCGCAGTTTTAAGGCAACAGCACCGGAGCCAATCGATCCGGCGAAGAAACCGATGACGCACGATGACTCGATGAAATTGTTCCTGGAGAGCCGGGGCAAGTCCGAAGACTTCATCAAAACAACTCAAGAAGACCTGAGGGACCGCATGTACGACGGTCCGGGCCCGATCGGGCCTTTGGACGCGTACCAGTGGGTACTCTTTATGAGCGGACACACGCGGCGGCACACGCTGCAGATCCTGGAAGTGAAGGCGGACGCGAACTTCCCGAAGATGTAAGGGCGGAAGCCGTCGCTCGGCCTTCGGCCACAACCTAACGAAGTTTGCGGGGAGGGAGTGCTGGTTAACCATAACCACCACCCCCTCCCCCTTTTTTTGTAAGTGTTGAAAACAAAGGGACTTTAAGTCCAATGTTCTGTAAGTGTTCATTTGAAAGGGGTTACAGGCGGGTTTTTTGTAAGTGTTCATTCCAGAGGAGTTAGGGGAAAAATCGATTGGGATAGAAGGATTTTGAAGTGGGCGGAAAGGCCCGGTGAGGGAGGGTCGTGCGAGCTTCACAGATCATTCTAGCAGAGGGTTGGGTAACTGTCAAGGTATAGTACCTTGTGAGAATCATTCGAATGGCGGACGCGAAGGAGGGTTGGGTTCAAGCCGGGACGATAAGGAGGTTCGACGGATCCTTCACTTCGTTCGGCAGAATGGATTGACGCATAGAGAAGCTGGCAAGGCCGGAGATTTCGGGGGTTACGGCGGCGGCGTTTGGACCGGCGAGGAGATTGATGGCGACGTGGTGATGGTAGTTGTTCCAAGAGAGGAAGCGGAAGGGGCCCCAGTCGGCGGTGAGGCGGAGGCCGAGGGATTCGTAGAACTTTTGGGAGGCTTCGAGGTCGCCGACGGTGAGGTGCATGTGGCCGAGCCGAGTAGCGGGCGGGAAACCTTGCCAGTCCTGCGACGAGATTGCAGCGATAGCGTCGAGGTCGAGGGGAAGAGTGTCCATCTGAATATTTTGGTTTTGCCATTTCCAGAGTTCGGTGGGACGGTCGGCGTAGACTTCGATGCCGTTGCCTTCGGGGTCGGAAAAATAGAGCGCTTCGCTGACGAGATGATCAGCGGCGCCAACGAAATCCCAACTGTGATGGGACGAGTGTTGGATAAAAGAGCCGAGGGCTTCGCGGTGCGGGAGCAGGATAGCGAAATGAAAGAGGCCGGCAGTGTGGGACGGGCGGAGGCGGCCGTTCTTTAGTGCGAGCAGAGTGAGTTCGAAAGTGCCTGCGACGAGAGTTGCGGAAGCGGGAGATTGTTCGCGCAACTCAAATCCGAATTGGCGATAGAAGTCGATCTGCGTGGAGAGATCGAGGACTTTCAACGTGACGGAGTGCAATGGCCAGAGTTCGTCGGGCATAAGGTGCAAGTGCCGATGACAGTGTAGCGAGAAGTGCGGGTGCGTTTCGAGGGGTAAGCAGATTCGGTGTGAGAGTGGCGCGAGATTCGAGACAACCTACAAGCGCGAAACCGCATATAATCGAAGGAATCCAGCCAAAACCTACGAAGACCCAGCCGGGAGGAATCGATGCTCTCGGACGCAGGAATCACTCTTTTCGGATACACCGTCACGGCAACGCAACTCTTCTTGATCGGAGCAGGGCTGCTTTGCGTTGGGTTGCTGCTGGCGCTGGCGCGAGGAAGACGCATTGCACTGCAGCGGTCGATCGTGACGGATGAACTCGCGGTGCACTTGGCGCGAATTGCGTCGGCGGTGGAGCAGCTTGCGAGCGAGGCAACGGCGCGGAGGATCGTGGAAGAAAAGCTGCGAATGAACGTGACGTTGCCGCCGGCGCCCGGAGAAGAAAAGCATCCGATTTCGTATTCGATGTTCGGGCGATAAGAAAAAACCAAACAAATGAAGGCGGCGTCAAACCGCCTCCACTTGGCGGCTTAAATCGAAGAGGGCCGCTTCAGAAAGCGGCCCCTACAACAGCTTCGCTTATGATAGCGCGAATGACGCGCTGACTGGGATGGAAGAGAGACGCTCGATTCCAGTCGAGGAATAAGACGGGCGGACTAAAGTCCTGCCCCTACACAAGGCAATCAGGGAGCAGTGGCGGTGTGGGAGGCGGAAGCGAGGGCGCGGAGGGAATCGG
Source organism: Candidatus Acidiferrum sp. (assembly GCA_035295625.1). Taxonomy (GTDB): domain Bacteria; phylum Acidobacteriota; class Terriglobia; order Acidiferrales; family UBA7541; genus Acidiferrum. Next base: position 11,254 of record DATGIS010000036.1, read on the forward strand.
TGTAGGGAGCACGGGCGACGCCGCGTTCGGTGAAGATGGCGGCGATGTATTTGTTGGGGGTGACGTCGAAGGCCGGATGAGCGGCGTGAACGTCGGGTGCGATGCGGATGCCTTTGATTTGGGTGACTTCGTCGGAAGAGCGTTCTTCGATGGGAATGAAGTCGCCGCTGGGGATAGAGAGGTCGAAGGTGGAGACGGGAGCGGCGATATAAAAAGGGACATTGTTTTCTTTTGCGAGGACGGCGATTTGATAGGTGCCGATTTTGTTGGCGGTGTCGCCGTTGGCGGCGACGCGGTCGGCTCCAGTGACGATGGCGCCGACGTTTCCGGTTTTCAGGAAATGGCCGACCATGTTGTCGGTGATCAGCGTGAGGGGAATGTGGCTGCGATGGAGTTCCCACGCGGTGAGGCGGGCGCCTTGAAGATAGGGACGCGTTTCGGGAACGTAGACGTGGAGTTTCTTGCCCTGCTCGACAGCGACTTGAATGACGCCGAGGGCGGTGCCGATGCCGGCGGTAGCGAGAGCGCCGGCGTTGCACTGCGTCATGACGTAACCGTCTTGCGGCATGAATTCGGCGCCGAAGCGGCCGATGGCTTCATCGGTGGAGCGCTTTTCGGCGTGGACGGCCTTGGCTTCCGCGATCATGGCAGCGGAAATTTGCGCGAGGTCCTGCGTGCGCGCGGAGACTTCTTCGAAGCGAAGCTTCATGCGGTCGAGGGCCCAGAAAAGATCGACGGCGGTGGGGCGCGTTTTCGCGAGCGTATCGAGAATGACGGGAAATTCAGCGCGAAGATCGGCGAGAGATTTGGCGCTGGATTTTTGTACGCCGATAGCGACGCCCATGGCGGCGGCGACACCGATGGCGGGCGCACCGCGGATGACCATTTCGCGAATGGCTTTGGCGACGTCTTGATAGGTGGTGTAGGTGTAGGAGACTTCTTCGCCGGGAAGAAGGCGCTGATCGAGCATGACGACGCCGCGGTCGGTCCATTCGATGGGCTGGGCTACGTACATTCGGGTTGGCCTCGCAAACTTATATTGTAGCGAAAGTGGAGCGGAGGGCGAAAATCAGCATTTTAGCGTGGGACTCGCGCCGCTCAAGAGTGAGGAACCGGAAGCTTACCGAACTTTGATAAGAGGAACGCGATGGTGAAGAAAAAGGCCAGCACGGAATTGTAGCCAAGATGCATGAGGTAGCTGGCGAGAACGGTTTCGGCGCGCGACCGGATAAAGGTGAAAACGATGCCGACGCCCGTCAGAGCGAGGACGTTGGGCCAAGCCCAGCCGAGTTGCGCGCCATGCATGAGGCCAAAGAGCGTTCCTGTAAGAAGGATGGAAGACCAGACGCCGAACCATCGCGCGAATGTCGGATAGAGATAGCCGCGAAAGATAGTCTCTTCGACGAACGGCGCAATCAGGACCGCCATCCCCATGAAGGCAAAAGCCATTCGGGGATTCTTCATGATTTCCTGGATGGGAGCGTGGTCGGGAGTCTTGGATCTGGCGGTCGCGATCAGAACGACGAACGAGAGGGCAAACCCGAGAAGGATGTACTGCCAGGCGTGCGACGGAGCCTTTTTGTTTTGCGGATCAAATTTTCGCCAACGGAGCGCGGTCCAGAAGGAGTTGTTGTAAAGAGCGCGGAAAGTGATGACCAGAAAAAGAAGCAGAATGGCATACCAGACAACCATGCTGCCGATGGCGAACGCGGGAGTGGAAAGAGCAAATTGCTGAAACTGCTCCTTGGACATGTGCTGCGTGAGTTTTTTGGTGGCGATGTAATAGGCGGTGAAGGCGCCTTGAACAAAAATGAGGGACACGACGGCGAAGAGCACGGTGCAGATGAAATGTCCCCAGGACCAGGGGATTTGGAGATCGCCGGGAGCGGGCGGCGCGACGTGATAAGGCTGCGGGTGCTGGGCGCCGTAGGTGAAGGGATCGCCGGGCGGAACTTCTGAAAACGCGGGAGCGAAAGGAGCGGGTGAGGAGAGATGAGATTCCGGCAGCGCGGAGGGATTTTGTGAATTATCGTCGAACAGGTTCATCGTTTGCCTTTGCGCTTCCCACTGCGCGATTTTAGGACGCCGCGTTTTGCAGACTTGCCGGGCCAGCCGCTTGCAAGCGCGGCGGCAACGAGCGGAAGAAGAAGCTCATGATGGCCGGTGATGGCGAAGCCGCGGGAGCCGTCGTCGAGCTTGCCCGTCGCGGGAGCCGTTGGGCGCTTCACTACATTTTGCAACGGACGATAGTGCTGGATGAAATCGAAATTGGCGGTGGTTATTGGCCGTAAGGGCACACCGAGATTGCGGACGACGGAGACGGCTTTCAGGAACACTTCCGGCAAGAGCACCGCAGAACCCCAATTGAGATATACGCCGTCGGGATGCATTTCTTTCACGAGCGAACAGAAGAGACGGAAATCGTGATGAGTTGCGGCGCCGAGGGCGGGGCCGTCCGCGGCGGGATGCATGTGAGGAATATCGGTGCCGATGGCGAGGTGAACGGTGACGGGAATTTTGTGTTGATAGGCGGCCAGGAGAACGCTGGCGGCGGCGTGTTTGGGATTGAGTTTGCGAGAGGCGAGAAACTTTCCGGCGGCTTCGCCGTAGCCAATGCCGCTGTAGGCAGCGGCGCTGGCGACTTTATTGAGATAGGCGCCGGTTTCGCGTGCCATTCCGAATGCGCCGGCGCCGAGACCGGCTTCGACGTCTTCGGAAGTGTTGCCGCAAAGGGCGATTTCGAAATCGTGGATGAGGGCGGCACCGTTCATCGCAATGCCGGAGACGAAGCCGCGGCGCATGAGGTCGTTCAGGACGGGGCCGAGGCCGGTCTTGATGACGTGGCCGCCGATGCCCCAGAGGATGGGTTTGCGCGCGTGTTTTGCGGTGTGAATGGAAGAGAGAAGATTGCGAAGATCGGTGGCGGCGAGGAAGTGTGGGAGTGAGTCGAGGAAATTTTTTAGAGACGGATTTTGCGAGGGAGGCTTGGCGAAGTCGGCGATTGTGACTTTACTCTTGCGGGAGGCGAGCGGGTAGGTGGAGATGTTGCCGAATTGGAGCGGGAGGATGGAGTAGATGGTCATATGCGGACGGATAACTTTAGCGTGAGCGGGAGGATAAATCCACGCGGATGGCCCGAGGCACGCATAAAGCTGAGATCGAAGAGGGCCGCTTCGGAAAGCGGCCCCTACAACTGCGAAGATAGATCCGAGTGTGGGCGGCGAGAGCCGGTTTCAGAAAGCCGGCCCTACAAAAGCGCTGCCCGAATTAACACAGGAAGCGACCGGTGGGGATGACTCCACCGAACGATGCGAGGAGCGGAATGTCGGCGAGGCAGGAGATGAGGATTCCGCCGAGACGCCAATAGCGATCGCGCGATTTTTCGCCAAGAAACCACGGGTAAGGCTTCGTTGCGCCGCGATAGAGGATGGCGGCCATGATGCTCCATTCGATCCAGCGAACGGGAACGTAGACGAAAAAATAGGTCAAGGCGTTTTGCGGGAGCCCAGTGCCAATCACCTGCATCATGGCCGATCCAAAAAAATAGATCACGATGCCAAAGAAAAATCCCATGAAGAGTCTCAAGACGCCGAAGCCGAGTGCCTTAGCGGGCAAGACTCTCGATTCCGGTTGAAACATGCGCAGGCCAACGAAGCACCAGACGCAGTACGCGATGAGCTTGATCACCAAGTAGAAGGGACTATCGAAAATTGCCATCTTAAGGGAGCTCTTCGCCCGAAAGCTATTTCGCCGAGCCGTTCGAACTATTGGGCGAAATAGACAATACACGAGCGAGAGCCTGGCCGGTGTAGGACTTTTTGGAGCGGGCGACTTGTTCGGGCGGGCCTTGCGCGACGACGCGGCCACCGCCGTCGCCGCCTTCGGGGCCGAGGTCGATGATCCAGTCGGCTTGTTTGATGACGTCGAGATTGTGCTCGATGATGAGGACGGTGTTGCCGAGCGAGACGAGGCGCTGGAGAACGTCGAGCAGCTTGCGCACGTCGTCGAAGTGGAGACCGGTGGTGGGCTCATCGAGAATGTAGAGCGTGCGGCCGGTCTGGCGCTTGGAAAGTTCGCGCGCGAGCTTGATGCGCTGGGCTTCGCCGCCGGAAAGAGTTGTTGCCGACTGGCCGAGCTGGACGTAGCCGAGGCCCACTTCGACAAGGGTGGAAAGTTTTTGCTGAATCTGCGGAATATTTTCGAGAAGTTTCAGCGCCTCGGAAATCGGCAGGCTGAGAATGTCGTTGATGGAATGATTTTTGTAGCGAACGGCAAGCGTTTCCGAATTGTAGCGGCGGCCGCGGCAGATTTCGCAGGTGACGTAGACGTCGGGAAGGAAATTCATTTCGATGCGGCGCAGGCCATCGCCCTGGCAGGCCTCGCAGCGGCCACCCTTGACGTTGAAGCTGAAACGGCCGGGTTTGTAGCCGCGCTCGCGCGATTCGGGAAGCATGGCGAAAAGTTCACGGATGGGGCCGAAGACTCCGGTGTAAGTGGCCGGATTCGAACGCGGCGTGCGACCGATGGGCGCCTGATCGATTTCGATAACCTTGTCGATGAATTCGATGCCGGTGATTTCGCGGTGCGCGCCGAAGGGTTCGCTGGAGTGATAGAGTTTTTGCGCGAGCGTGCGATAGAGAATGTCGTTGACGAGCGTGGATTTGCCGGAGCCGGAGACGCCGGTGACGACAGTCAGAAGGCCGAGCGGAATCGTGACGTCGACGTCTTTGAGATTGTTGGCAGTGGCGCCGAGGATTTGAATGTTTTTGCCGTTGGCGGCGCGGCGCGAAGCGGGAACCGGAATTTTGAGGGCGCCGGAGAGATATTGACCGGTGAGCGACGCGGCGCTGTCCGCGATTTGCTGCGGTTTGCCCTGCGCGACGAGATAGCCGCCGGCGTTGCCCGCGCCGGGGCCGAGGTCGACGACGAAATCTGCGCGGCGGATGGTGTCTTCATCGTGCTCGACGACTAGAACCGTGTTGCCGAGGTTGCGGAGGTGCTCGAGCGAGCCGAGAAGGCGTTCGTTGTCGCGGGCGTGAAGGCCAATGCTGGGCTCATCGAGAACGTAGAGAACGCCGCGAAGGCGTGAACCAATTTGCGTGGCGAGGCGAATGCGCTGGGCTTCGCCGCCGGAAAGCGTAGCGGCGGAGCGATCGAGACTGAGATACCCAAGGCCGACGGCGAGAAGAAACTCGACCCGCTGGGAGACTTCTTCGAGCGGGCGGGCGGCAATTTCCTTCTGGCGCGCGGTGAGATGGGAAACGATTTTGTCCACGGCCGGCCGCGCCGAGCTGAGAGAGAGCGAAGTGAAATCGGCGATGGACCAGCCGGCGAGTCTTACGGCGAGCGATTCGGGTCGCAAGCGTTTGCCGTGGCAGACGCTGCACTGCGTGGCGGACATATATTGCGTCATCCACTCGCGATAGGCGTCGGAATTTGATTCCTCAAAATTCTTTTCGAGGAACTTGAGAATACCGTTGAAGCGGAAGCCTTTTTCTTTTTTGGCTTTCGCTTTGGGAGCTTCTTCGTCTTTTGCGCCGGGACCGCCGGAGGGCGGGTAGCCGTAAAGAAGCAAATTCTGGATTTTCTGCGGGAATTTGTCGAAGGGAGTATTGAGATCGAGGCCGTGCGCGTAAGCGGCAAGTTCGAGTGTGCGCTTGAGGATTGTGGACGCCGAGCCGGGGCCGAGGCCGCCATCGAAGAGCGGGCGGCTGAAATCGTGAAAGATTTTTGCGGGATCGAAATCGTATTTCGAACCGAGGCCGTTGCAGGCAGGGCAAGCGCCGTAGGGAGAATTAAAGCTGAACGAGCGCGGCTCGAGAATCGGCACACTGATGCCGCAATCGGGACACGCCAATTTTTCCGAGAAGACATGTTCCTTGCCGCCAACGACGGCGACCGTTACAAGGCCGCTCGCGAGCTTGAGCGCGGTGGTGATGGACTGTTCGAGACGCGAGGCAATTCCCTGCTTAACGAGCAGGCGGTCGACGACAACTTCAATGGTGTGATTCTTGCGCTTATCGAGCGCGGGAAGATCGTCCATCGGATAAAGTTCGCCGTTGATGCGGACGCGGACATAGCCGTCCTGGCCAAGCTTTTCGAGTTCCTTGCGATACGCTCCTTTGCGGCCACGGACGATCGGCGCGAGGATCATGACGCGATCGTCAGGCTGCGCGAGTTCACCCTGCAAGATGGACTGCACGATGGCTTCGCTGGACTGGCGCGTGATGGGCTTCGAGCAATTCGGGCAGTGCGGCACACCGACGGTGGCATAGACGACCCGCAAGTAGTCGTAGATTTCCGTGATGGTGCCGACGGTGGAGCGAGGCGAGCGGGAAGTCGTTTTTTGTTCGATGGCGATGCTGGGGGAAAGGCCTTCGATGACATCGACGTCCGGACGTTCCATCTGGTCGAGGAATTGGCGGGCGTAGGCGGAAAGAGATTCGACGTAACGGCGCTGACCTTCGGCGTAGATGGTATCGAACGCGAGCGAAGATTTGCCCGAACCGGAAAGGCCGGTAATAACTGTGAGCGTGTTGCGAGGGATTTCGAGACTGATATTTTTCAGATTGTGTTGCCGTGCGCCCCGCACGACGAGTTTGGTCAGGCCCATGTCGCGAGAGTGCTCCCTCCACAGGAGCCCTGGCACACAGCAGAGACACTGAGGCCAGAATAACTTTTGACAATAGCAGGGGAGAAACTGGAAGGTCAAGGCGCGGCGTCCGAACGAAGGCGCGCGATCGGCGATAAGTTGTAGTTCGTGGTCAGGTCGAGACCTGAAAAGGGTGTCGAGCGAAATTCTGACTGGTAAATTTTCGCCGGGGGTACCGCATTTTTACCAGGCAGGAGAGCGGCATGGCACTGAAAATAAAGAGGTTAAGAATGGCGCGCGGGTTGCATTCTTTAGAAGACGTGGGGGAGGCGAGCCGAGGATCCCTTTAGGGGATTGAGGGCTGGGCCGGTTCGC
>DATGIS010000037.1:0-28437 GCA_035295625.1 Candidatus Acidiferrum sp.
GTACGGGAAGGAAGCGAGTTTGCGCGTGTCGGCGGAGGGTGAACGATTCGAAGCGACGGTGACGCTGCCGGCGGAAATTGGAGTGGCGCGATGAGCGGCGCGGCGGAGAAAAAGATTCGCGCGTTGATTGTGGATGATGAAGAGCTGGCGCGTTTCGTAGTACGGGAACTTGTAGAAACGCATCCGGAAATGGAAGTCGTGGCGGAATGTGTGAATGGATTCGAAGCGGTGAAGGCCGTGGCGGAGCACAAGCCGGATTTGCTGTTTCTGGATGTGCAGATGCCGAAGCTGACGGGATTCGACGTGCTGGAGCTGATTGGGACGGAGACACCGGTGATTTTTGTGACCGCGTATGACGAATATGCGATGAAGGCGTTCGATGTGCACGCGGTGGATTATTTGTTGAAGCCTATCGGCAAGGAGCGGTTCGAAGCGGCGCTGGTGAGGGCGAAAGAACGGATCGCGGCGCGAGTGCCGGTGCCGGCGGAAGTGATTGCGGCGGCGCGAGCGCCGGGACAGTTCGCGGAAAGAATAGTGGTGAAGGACGGGACGCGCGTGACGCTAATTCCGTGCGCGAAGCTGGAGTACGCAGAAGCGCAGGACGATTACGTGGCGCTGGTAAGCGAAGGGAAAAAACACTTGAAGCAGCAGACGATTGCGAGCTTGGAAGCGGCGCTCGATCCGGCGCTGTTTGTGCGTATACACAGGTCGTATGTGGTCAATTTGGAGCGCGTGGTGCGGATTGAGCCGTACGGAAAAGAGAGCCGGATGGCGATTCTGGCAACGGGCGCGCGGTTGCCTGTGAGCAAGACAGGATACGCGAGATTGAAGGCGCTGCTGGACGAGCGGGGCTGAAGTTTTGTTTGCGCCAACTAGGCGGCTATGCGGCGGACCCAGATGCGCGATGTGGCGGGTTTGCCGAGGTGAATGGTTTTGCCAGCGGCGCGGAGCGTCATGGTTTCGTCGTACTCGCGGCGTTCAACTCCGAGTTTGGTGCCGGGTCGCAGTTGAAGGCCGTCGAGGAATTCCAGGAACTGGCCGTCCTTTTCGTACACACAAACAATTTCAGCTTTGTCTTTTGCGCGCAGATCGGAGAGCAGGACCGCGCCCTGTTTGCGAAGTTCGGCGACGCCGCCGCGAATGGGGACACCGTGCGGGCAGGTACCGTTATTGCCGAAGCGCTTGAGGAGAAGTTCTTCGACTTCCGGCGAGATGGCATGCTCAAGGCGCTCGGCTTCGTCGTGCGCTTTCGACCAAGGAAGGCCGATAACTTCCGTGAGCAAAATTTCTGCGAGCTGGTGGCGGAGCGCCATGCGTTCGGCGAACTGGCGGCCCTTGCGGGAAAGATCGATGTGGCCGGCGCGATTGACGCGAACGAGATCGTCGCGGGTGAGGCGCTTGAGCGCGTTGGTGACGGCGGGCGGCGTGACGCCGAGTTCTTCGGCGAGGCGCGCGCTGATGGGAGGCGACTGCCCTTCTTCGAGCATTTCCCAAATGGCTTTGAGATAGTCTTCGCGCGAGACGCTGGTTTTTTGCCGCTTCAATCGTTGCTCCAAAGGACGATGTTAGTGTACCGGAAGCTTTGCGCCGTTGTTGGCGCGCAGGCGGGCCGCAAGGTCTTCGATTCTGGTCCGAATGTCGTCGAAAGTGTTTTGGTAAACGGCAGGTTCGGCGCCGAAGGGATCCTGAACGTCCCAATCTTCGACTTTGTCAGGATCTTCAAAGACGCGATGCTTTTCAAAACCACTCATATTAATGACGAGATCGACGGCTTCCCAATGGGAGTGCATGATGGGCTTTGACGAAAGGCCTTCGGCGGAGTAGCCATTTTTTTCGATGGTTTCCGTTGTGGGTGTGGCGACATAGCCGAGCGGCGTGAGGCCGCCGCTGGAGACTTCCCAGAGATCGGGAGCGTGCTGGCGGGCGATGGCTTCTGCCATGGGGCTGCGGCAGGAGTTGCCGAGGCAGACGAAGAGGATACGCAGCTTGCGGGGAGGATTCATCGTCGCGATGATTTTCGCACAAGCGGAGGAGCAGCGGGAAAACTTACGGCTTAGACCGTGGCGGGTTTTGCATCGGTCACGGAATGGGCTGCCATTTTCAGGAAATGTTCGTGGACGGTTGCGTCGGACGTGAGCTCAGGATGAAACGTGGCGGCGAGGAGATTGTTTTTCTGGACGAGGACGGGCTTTCCGGAAAATTCGGCGAGGACTTCGAGGCTGGTGCCGACGCGATCGATGATGGGTCCGCGGATGAAAACCATTTCCATCGGCTCGGATTTGAGTTTGGAAGGGCCGAAGAAGACGTCGCTTGCGACCTGGCGACCATAGGCGTTGCGGAGGACGGTCATGTCCATAAGGCCGAGCGAGGGTTGCGCGGGATTTTTTACTTCGGTCGCGAGGAGAATCGCGCCGGCGCAGGTGCCGAAGATGGCGCGACCATCGGCGGCGAATTGACGGATGGCGTCGTAGAGGCCTTCTTCTTGAAGAAATTGTAGTTGCGTTGTGCTTTCTCCGCCGGGAAGGATGAGGCCATCGCATTGTTCGAGATCCGCGACGGTGCGGACTTCGAGGGTTTCGGCGCCGAGTTCGCGCAATCTGGCGGCGTGGGCTTCGAAGTCACCTTGGACGGCAAGAATTCCGATTTTCAAGTTACATGGCCCCTTTTTCAAAAAAAGGGCACGATATATCGTGCCCCCCCTACTTTCGTAGTTCGCGCGAAAAGGGCTACCAGCCGCGCGTTGAGAGCAGATCTTTTTCGGGAAGCTGGCGAATATCCAGGCCGGGCATGGCTTCGCCTAGTTCTTCGCTGGCTTCGAGAACGGCCTTCGGGTCGGCGAAGTGCGTTGTGGCTTTGACGATGGCCTTGGCGCGTGCATCGGGATCGCTCGACTTGAAAATACCAGAGCCGACGAATACGGCTTCGGCGCCGAGGGAACGGACGAGGGCCGCGTCGGCGGGAGTAGCGATGCCTCCGGCAGAAAAATTCGGCACGGGGAGCTTGCCGGTCTTGGCGATGCCGCGGATGAGTTCGAGGGGCGCGGCGTGTTCTTTGGCTTCGTGCATGAGTTCGTCGTCACGCATGGTGGTGAGGCGCTTCATCTGGCTGACGATGGTGCGCATGTGGCGGACGGCTTCGACGACATTGCCAGAGCCGGCTTCGCCCTTGGTGCGAATCATGGCCGCGCCTTCGGCGATACGACGGAGCGCTTCGCCAAGATTGCGCGCACCACAGACGAACGGAACGCGGAAGTCGTGCTTCCAGACGTGATTTTCTTCGTCGGCGGGAGTGAGGACTTCGCTTTCGTCGATGAAGTCGACTTCGAGAGCCTGAAGAACTTCGGCCTCGGAGAAATGGCCGATGCGGACTTTGGCCATGACGGGAATCGTGACGGTAGCCATGATTTCTCGGATGACTTTAATCGAGGCCATGCGCGCGACACCGCCTTCTTTGCGGATGTCCGACGGGACGCGCTCGAGCGCCATCACAGCACATGCGCCGGCTTTTTCGGCGATGCGCGCTTGTTCCGCGTTGGTGACGTCCATAATGACGCCGCCCTTGAGCATTTCGGCGAGGCCAACTTTGACGCGCCACTCGTTCGAAGATCCGTTATTGCCACTACCATTCACTTTCTTCGCATCCATGATTCACCCTCCTTACAGAAAATCGAACACTGAAACTCGGAAAAGCTTTTTATTGCTGCGCGGGACGCGAGCCGACTACCACGAAGCGCCCTTTGCCGCGCGCAAGCAGGTTCCCCGCCGCGTCTTTAATTTCGCCGACGCGGAAACGGTTTCTGCCTTTTTCGCTCTCCTGCCAACCCTCCACTACAATTTCCTCGTTCAACGGCACCGGCATTCGGTACTCGACCGAAAGTTCAGCGGTTACAGCCAACTCTTCGCTGAGCTTCGAAATTTTGCCCATCGCTTCGTCGAGAAGCAGAGCAATGATTCCTCCGTGGGCAAACCCTGCTCCGCCGCCGTAACGTGAGCCAAGGACAAACTTGCCGCGCGTCTTGCGTTCGGCCAAATGCAGGTCGAACGCCAACTTCATTCCCGCTTCATTCGCGCCGCCGCAACCGAAACAGTTATTCGACGCTTTCGGTTCCAGCCGGATGATTTCGCTCATGCGACGAAGCCTCAGACCAACGCCACACGACTGCGTTCGGCGCGGCGAACACCGCGTTCGCGCTTGCGCATTTCTGCGCGAAGAATGTCGGCAAGAATGGCAACGCCACGAGCAATCTGTTTTTCGTCGAGGCTGGCAAAGCCGAGCCGCAACGTGTTGGGCTGCGGCGCCTGCACATAAAAGTAGCGGCCCGGCGCGAAGAGGACGCTGCGCTCCTTGGCATGGATGAGCAGCTCGCTGGCGTCGAATCCAAGCGGCAGCTCGAGCCAGGTGCACATGCCACCTTCCGGCATGGTCCAGCGAGTGCCTTCGGGCATGTGCTTGCGAAGAGCCTCATCGAGCGCATGAAGGCGCGACGCATAGACCTTGCGCATCTTGGCGAGGTGCTTTGTAAAGAGGCCGCGGCGCATGAATTCCGCGAGCGTTGCCTGCGCAAGCTGGTCCGTGTGCAAATCGGTGGTTTGCTTGACGAGGCGAAGGCGTTCGATGGCAGTAGGCGGAGCGACGATCCATCCAACACGCAAACCGGGGAAGGCGACCTTCGCGAAACTGTCGATGTGAATCACGATATTGGAGCGGTCAAGTTGTTTGAGCGAGGGGACGCGCTCGTCGCGATTGTGCAAGCGCGCATAAATGTGGTCTTCGACGATGGCAACTTGATAGCGCGTGGCCATCTCCATGATTTTGCGGCGGGCGGCAAGCGGAATCGAAGTACCGGTTGGATTCTGGAAGTCCGGAGTGAGAACCATAAGCTTCACGCGATTCGCGGCAAGCGTGGCTTCGAGCGCCTCGAGGTCAATGCCAAGCGAAGTGCCAGGTTCTGCGTGTGTTTGCACGGGAACGCCGAGGCAGCGCGCTCGGACGCCATTGAAGATAGCGACTGCGCCGGGATAGGTCGGATTCTCGAGAATGACCGAGTCGCCCGGACGAACGAAGGCTTTGCTGATGAGATCGAACGCCTGCTGGCAGCCGTCGGTAATCAGAAGATTTTCGTCTCGCGCCGTGATGCCCTCTTGGCGCAGAAGTTCTAGCAAGGCTTCTTTGAGAGGCTGGTAGCCGTCGGACGGGCCGAGGTTGAGAACGTCCGTTGCTTCGCGGCGAAGAACAGCGTTCACGCAGATTTGTAACTCTTCGATGGGGAAATGCTCTGGAGCGGGACGGGCCATTACAAACGAAAGGGAATCGATCGGCGCACTAGACGTGAGCCGGCTGAGCGCTTCCTCGCCGCGTTCGTCCGCGAAAAGAAGTTCCCAACGGATGCCATCGCCGCCGTTTAGAACGGGCGGGGCGGGAGGCGTGATTTTGAGGCCATTGCCATTGCCACGGATAAACGTGCCACGGCCGACGTGGCCCTGGATGAGGCCTTCGGATTCGAGTTCGGCGTAGGCGTTCGCGACGGTTGTGCGGTGGACACCAAGCATCGTGGCGAGCTCGCGGCTAGCGGGAATGCGATCACCCGGGCGCAAATCGCCGGCATGAACGAGCGCGCGCAATTGATCGCGCAGCTGAATGTAGAGCGGAACGTGGCTTTGCGGTTGGAGATGAACTGGTAGCATTGGCCCTCTCCTGAAGCCAATTTTAGCAGAGATTGGACTGGTGCAAGAGCCAATATGTCTTCCTGCGAATTACTTCGATTCGGGCTCAGGAAGGGGCTCGGGATCTTCGGTCTTGTTCCCTGCCCTGAGCGGATCGGCGCAAAGGCGCGTCCAATCGGCGTCGTCGCATTGGTAGACGGAGAAGAGCGGCAGGTCCTCCGGTTGAACAACGTAGTCGCCGCTCGACATATCCTCGGATTTGTCGGCGGAATCCGTGGCAATACGACTGCCGGGAAGAGCGCGGACACGGAACTGGCCCGAGGAAGGCTCGTAATTCGAGTAACTGAAACAGTGACCGATACAGGCGCGGTCGACGGAGTGGGCAATGAATTGGACGCGCCAGTCCTCCGGTGCGGAGATGACGGGGACGATGCGCGTACCGGAAGGCAGTGCGGAAAAGAGAGCTTCGGCGTTGGACTCGACGCGAGAGATGGTGCCGGTGTCGTGATAGATCCAGGCGAAAAATACGGCGGCGATGAGGGCGAAGCCTGCGGTGTGCCATTTGCGCAGCGGAAGAAGCCCGAGGACGCACAGTCCGAAAATGGCGGTGACGGTGGTGAGACGAGAAACGAGGAGGCCAATCCAACCGGCGAACAGGTCGCTATGAATGTTTTCGGGGACGAACGCAGCGGCCGTGAGCGCGACGAGGTAGAGTTCGATGGGGAGTCGGAAGCGCCGGGCATGTTCCTTGTTATTGCGGAAGGATGCGGCAAAGGCTCGAAGAAAGCCAAGAATTCCCCAGGCGAGTGCGATGCGTGCGAGGACCAAATATCGATAACCGAACAGCATCAACTGGTCAGAGCCGTTCATCCAATAGAAGGGGTCGGGCCGCCAGTCGGCTGCGAAATTTTCGCTCTGCGTGAGAAATGCTTTTAGCGCGACATAGCCCGCCACCACAAGAATGGGCAGGATCAGGCGCCAATATTTTGGGAGGAGCCGCCAGAGTAAGACGTAAGCTGCTGTCGAGACGAGCCATAAAAATCCGATCGGATGCGCTAGGTAGACAAGCGGCGAGATGACGACAGCGGTGAGCCAGTTCCCTGCCCCGCCGCGCCAGACAACTGCGAGCGCAAAGCAGGCCAAACCAATGGAAAGATAATAGTTGAAGAAGCCCATGCTGAAGGAATAGCCATACGCGAGAATCGCGACGCAAGGAGTGAGAAGCCAGGGCGGGCGCTCCGTCACGACGGCGACGAAAGCGAAAGCGCCCCAAAAGAAAATCAGAACACTGAGCGAAACGACAATGCGTTCGGCGGCGTGCCAGCTGAAGAGACTCGCAGTGCGACCGAGGACAAGGTCGAAGAGGACGTTGTTCCATTGCCGCGCGACGTAAATTCCGGGCGCTTTGCCTTGTTCCGCGAGATGCGCGAGCCAGGCGTTATAGACGTGGCTGCCTAGGTCGCCGGCTTCGATGTGGCGATGCCAAAAGCACGGAATGAGGAGCAGCAGCGAGAGGACCGCGATGGCAAAATAATGCCGGCGCACGAAGTCGAACGCGGATGAAAGCGCGAGGGGTTGGGCTGGACTGCTCGAAGCTTCGACCGAAGTTTTCGTCATCGCCAGAAGCGACATTCTACACGGAGACGAGGCGGCACTTCCAAAAGATGGTTTGTGCTAAAGTTTCGACCCGATGTAGCCGAAAGTCTCCCCCGCACTTCCTTTGAGGAGCCACAACCAAATGGCAGACCTGCCCCGCGAGTCGCGAAGTTAGCGCGGGTATTTTGCGGTGTTTCGCTGCAATTGCTTTCATTTATCAGCGCTGGCGTGTCTCTTGCACAAGCGCCCGCGGCGTCCTGCCCTCCTGCGACAGCCGTGAGGCCGGTGCATGACATGTATGGATCGGCTGATGTTGTTGACCCATATCGCTGGCTGGAAGACCAGCAGAGCGCGGAGACGCGCGCGTGGATTGATGCACAGGGTAAATGCACAGAATCAGCGCTCGGACAATCTCAGCTTTCTCAATTGGCAGCTGAAGATTCCGCAATCGGGAAATTAGCGGGAATTACTTCGAGATTTGATCTTCGCCGAGGCGCTTCAGGCGGTCGCGAAGACGGCGCTGGAGCGGCGTGGGCGTATTCGGATTGAACGCGACGAGATACCAAAGCGGCTGGCTGCGGTCGCGGCTCAAATAGGTCAAGGTGGTGGCGTCGGCGTTCGGGTGGCGCGCAACATTTTCTCGAATCGCGCCGTAAGGATGCTTGGCGAGCTTGCCGAGAGTTTTGCCGTTGGCGCGAGGGTGCTCGCTGATGAGGCGGAGCAGGTAATAGTCGGTTTCGGGTGCCTGCTTCACAAGCTTCTCAAGCATTTCCGGCTTGGCGTCAGCACTCAAAACGAGACCAATCTTTTCGTCCCACGCTGTGTTGATGTGATTCAGTTCGCGAGTTCGGGCATGTATCAATTCTTCCAGTGAACGCCGCTCCTGTTGCGCACGAGCGATCGGAAGGTCCGTTCCTTCAAGAGAATCGAGAACGCGAAGAAGATGTTGGCGCTCGCCAAAAACGATTTGGGAAGTGCGGGTCACTTTGCCCTTCTCTTTTTCCTTGTGTTGCACCAGATCCGAACGTCGCATGGTTTCGTGGCTCCACTGGCACCGGCTATCAGAAATCAGGTGCCGCGTCTCGTCAGTTTTTCAGAGAGGGCTGCGCTTGACGGCCCAGCTTTATTGGTACATTCGCGATTATGTTCTCGGTGAGAGGTGGGGTAAAGTTGCATGCGGGTTGGTTGTGCCCGAAGTGCAACATCGAACTCCCGCCAGGAATTTCACAAATCCCCGAGAGCGTGACTGTCATGTCAGCGTTTGAAGAACACAAGGATGAATTGCAGCATTACGAACAAATGTTTGGGAAAGAGCGCGGACGGCTTGCGGTATCTTTGGACCGGTTGACGAATGCGCTGGTGCTGGTCGGGCAACACGGCGTGTACTGCACGAGCCAGCGGAACCCAACTTTGCCTGCGATGGATTTACGAATGATCGTGCAGGAGCTTACGCACGCGAAGGAATTGCTGCAATCGGTGATGGAAGAGATGCGGCGGACGAACCAAGCCTCCTGAATCAGCTAATTGTTGATTAGGAATGGATTTGAGTAACGTTCCTGGCCGATGGTTGTCGTCAGGCCATGGCCGGGATGGACAATCGTTTCGTCAGGCAGCGCCATCACTTTGCTTTTGAGCGAGTCCATGATTTCTTCGAACGAGCCGCCCCACAGGTCAGTTCGGCCGATGCTTCCCGCGAACAACGTATCGCCTGCGAACAATTGCGGCGCGGTTAGCTGAACTTCACCGGCACCGGCCGGGAGGAAAAGGCAAGAACTACCCGGTGTGTGGCCCGGCGTATGCATTACTTGCGCTTGTAGCTTTCCCCAGCTCAAGACATCGCCGTCGCGCAGCATCTGATGAACTTCGCCGATCGACGGAGTTGGAACGCCGAGAAATGCGGCTTGTTCCTCCATGCCGTGATAGAGCGGAAGGTCGGCACTGTGCATGAGAATCGGCGCGCCCGTGTACGTGTGAAGTTTTTGAAGACCGCCAACGTGGTCAATGTGCGCGTGCGTACTGACAATGGCCTTCACACTGAGTCTGTGACGGCCCACGAGGTCCATGATGCGGCCAACTTCGTCGCCCGGATCGAGCACGAGCGCTTCGCGTGTTTCAGGATCGCCGATGATGGAACAATTGCACTGCAACATTCCGACCGGCAAAGATAAGTGAATGAGACCACTGGGCGGAGCGCCATTCTGAGGAAGTAATTCGTTCATTTCCTGGGAATTATATCATCGGAGCTGGGCATTCCTGGAGACTGGCGGCGGCTCTGCTAGACTAGATTTATCAGGCAATGAAGACGGAGCTTACAACTGCGACGCTTTCGACTCCGCTTACGGATGTGCACCGTGAGAGCGGCGCTACCATGGGCGAGTGGTTCGGATGCGCGCTGCCTTCGGATTTTGGCGATTGGCTGGCGGAGTACCGATTTGCGCGAGAGACCGTCGCGCTTCTGGACAAGAGTTACCGAGCGTATCTTGGCTTCACGGGGCCGGATCGCGCGCGTTTTCTGAATGCGCTTCTCACGAACAACATTAAAGATCTGAAGGCGGGGCGAGGCATCGTTTCGCTCTTCCTGAATCCGCAAGGACGAATTCAGGCTGAGATCGAAACATATGCGGAGGAACAGCGGCTCCTGTGCGTGTCTTTTGCGGAGATTCGCGAAAAGCTGATTCCCGCATTGGACCATTACATCATCATGGACGACGTGACGCTGACAGATGACACGTCGCGATACGGAGCGCTGGCCCTCGAAGGCCCACGTGGATCGGAACTTATTACAAGGTTGACCTCGATTGATCTCGGCGCGATGGCGGAGCTGGAGTGGCGCGAGACGACGGTTGGGGCAATTCCCTGCCAGCTTGTGCGCCGTTCGCCGAACAGAAGCGCTGGAGCGGAGTTTCTTTGCGAACGGGTACACCTGCCGACGCTGTGGAATATTTTGCGAGACGCAGCCGCTGCGGCTGGCGGTGGACCGGTCGGATACACAGCATTGAACACTGTGCGACTCGAATGCGGCATCCCATGGTTCGGCTACGACTTCGGCGAAAAACAAATTCCGCACGAAGCTGGGCTCGAGAACTCGCATATCAGTTACACGAAGGGATGCTATACCGGGCAGGAAATCGTCGAGCGAGTGCGCTCGCGGGGACAAGTGAATCGCGTGCGGGCGTTGTTTAAGTTGGAAGCTAAGGAGCTACCGTCGCCAAATTCGCCGATTCTTGCCGAGGGCAAAGAAATCGGCTACGTGACACGGACAGCGTTTTCACCTGCCTTCGGCGCAGGAATTGCAATGGGTTACGTTCGCCGCGAACTGAGCGAGCCGGGCGCGATAGTTCAAATCGGCATTGCGAACGCCACCGTGATTTTGCCGAAGTAACTAGAATTCGCGACGCGGGGCGGCCTGCTCGGCACCAACTTTGCCTACAACGATTTCCGCCTTATGGTAATTTTCGCCCTTGATAGGGCATCCTGCCATGCGTCGTAGCATGGCGATTTGGCCAATGTGCGTCAGCGAGTCGGCGATCGCTCCTTGAAAAAGCGCTCCGGGGCTGTCGTGCAAAGGACCGCCGGACGCCAGGTAAGCGTCGAATTTCTTCAAAACCGTAAAAAAACGCTCGACCTCTGTTTCCCACGGCAAAGGGTTGGAATCCTTCCATGCTTGTTTCCCGGAAGCGATGCTGAGGGCCCAATCATACAGGTCGCCCATGTGCGCGAGGATTTGGGCAGGCGTGCGACCGCTCGGTCCAGCGGAGAAATTCGCAAAAGTGGCCGGAGCCTCGCGCAATGCTTTTCCGCCGCGATACGCGACAGTTGCGAGCGTATGGCGCAACAAGGCGAGTTCTTCCGCGGACAAGTTTCGTTGGTCGCTCACTCTAGCCACCTCGAAAGGAAACTATTATTTCGTGTACACGCGAACGTAATCGACGAGCATTTGTTGCGGGAACTGCGTCGTTGCGTCCGGCGAGCCCGGCCAGGTGCCTCCGACCGCCACATTGAGAATGATGAAGAATGGATGATCAAACACCCAGGTGCCATTCGCGGGCCAATTCGCTTTGTCGAAAGCGGCGTATTGATTCGAATCGACGAAGAAACGAATTTGCGTCGGATCCCATTCAACTGCGTAGACATGAAAGTCGTCCGCGAAGTTGGCACTATTCGGAAGTCCAACGCTTGACGTCTCGTCCGACGTTGGCGCCGTGGAGCTTGGACCGTGCAAGGAACCATGCACAAGGGCCGGCTCGCGGCCGATATTTTCCATGATGTCGATTTCGCCGCACTTGGGCCAACCGCTCGTGGTGATATCGTTGCCCAGCATCCAGAACGCAGGCCACATTCCCTGCCCTGCCGGGATTTTTATTCTTGCCTCGAATCGGCCGTATGCTTGATTGAAAAGACCTTGCGTCTTGATTCGCGCGGAAGTGTAATCGCGCGTAATTCCATCGGTTCCGGTGAACGTTTCTTTTTGCGCAGTGATGGCGAGATTGCCGCCCTTGATTTGCGCGTTGACGGGCCGATTCGTGTAAGTCTCGAGCTCCTGATTGCCCCAGCCGTTGCCACCGATGTCGTACGTCCATTTGCTTGCGTCGGGCGAAGAACCATCGGCTGCGTTGAATTCATCGCTCCAAACCAGCGTGTATCCGGAAGAGGGCGGAATGGGAGGAGGCACCATCACGGCTCCTCCGCCACAACTCAGGGGAAACGCCGCGAGGCACAGCAAAGCAAGAATCGAGGTAGGACGCGGGTTACGCAAGGTTCAAAGCGCGCTTGAATGAGCCTTTTTCGTTGTCGATCTTTTTCTGAAGCTGAAGAATGGCGTACAGTACAGCTTCCGGCCGCGGCGGACATCCTGGAACGTAAACATCGACCGGAATCACCTGATTGCAGCCTTGCACGATCGCGTAGTTGTTGAAGACGCCGCCGGAAGTGGCGCAGGCTCCCATCGATATCACCCACTTCGGTTCCGGCATTTGATCGTAAAGTTGGCGAATGACTGGCGCCATTTTCTGCGACAGGCGTCCCGCCACAATCATTAAATCCGCTTGACGAGGAGAGGGGCGAAAAACTTCCGCGCCGAAACGCGCAACGTCGAATCGCGCAGCGGCCATGGACATCATTTCGATCGCGCAGCAAGCCAAACCGAAACCAAGCGGCCAGATCGAGCTGCGACGCGCCCAGTTCACGGCCTTGTCGAGGGTCGTGAAAATAATTCCTTCGTCTTCGAGCAGCTTGCCGAAGTCTTCGGGCTTGGACAGCGTGACGTGTTTACCCAGGGTTGTGCTCATCGGTCCTCTCGCTAAGCACTCTTATTTTGGCATAACGCTTGGGCCGGCACAATCTGGTCAGTTCGTGAGGCGCCGTGGCCACGATTGCTTTTTTCAAATGCGGGTAAATCAGTTCAGGGATGACCCTGGCGTTGTGAATGTAACGATTCGTACGCAGCGCTGCACCCATTAAACCGATAGCACCACTTTTCCGAATTGCGCGCCGGATTCCAGATATTCGTGCGCAGCGCGACATTCGGAAAGCGGAAAAATCTTGTCTACCACAGGCTTGAGCTTTCCCTCGTTCACCAGCTTCAAGACCGTGGCGAATTCGTCTTTTGTTCCCATGTACGAACCGAGAATCGAGAGCTGGCGCACAAACAAGAATCGCAGATCAATTTTCGCGTCATATCCGGTCGTCGCGCCGCAAGTGACGAGCCGGCCGCCGGCGGCCAAACTTCCCACACAATCCTCCCAAACCGCCGTCCCGACGTGCTCGAAAACCACGTCAACACCACGCTTGGCCGTGAGCTTGCGTATCGCATCACGAATCTTTTCTTTGTGATGATGAATCGTTTCGTCGGCCCCCAGTTGTCTTGCCTTGGCCAACTTTTCTTCAGAACCGGCTGTCGCAATCACGCGGCAGCCGAAGAATTTCGCGATCTGAATTGCCGCAGAGCCGACTCCGCTTCCCGCGCCGACTACGAGAACGTCTTCCCCAGGCTTCAATTCCGCGCGTCCCACAAGCATGTGCCACGCCGTCTGAAAGACAAGCGGCACCGCGGCCGCCTCTTCGAAGCTCAACTTTTCGGGATACGGAAAGCAGTTCACCTCTGGACAGCGTACAAACTCGGCGCAACCGCCATCGTGGATATAACCCAGGTTGCTGAACTCCGGGCAACGATTGTCTTGTCCCGCGAGGCACATCTTGCAGCGTCCGCAACTCACGCCAGGAGCAAGCAAGACTTTTTGTCCCACAATAGCGCGTTTTACTTCCGCGCCGACTTTGGCGACTTCACCTGCAATGTCGCTACCGGGAATGTGGGGAAGCGGAATCGGCACGCCCGGAAGTCCGCCCCGCACCCACAAATCCAAATGGTTCAGCGCACACGCTCGCACGCGCACCAGCACATCCCGCGCACTAAGCTGCGGCTCCGGCGCATCCGCGTACCTCAGTACCTCTGGCCCCCCGTGTTTTTCAAAAACAATCGC
The DNA here is from genome assembly GCA_035295625.1 of Candidatus Acidiferrum sp. Classification (GTDB taxonomy): domain Bacteria; phylum Acidobacteriota; class Terriglobia; order Acidiferrales; family UBA7541; genus Acidiferrum. Next base: position 13,739 of record DATGIS010000037.1, read on the forward strand.
CTTCATCTGATTAGCCTCTAGACTGGATCCGCCTTACGCAGTGAAGCCACAATCCGCGGCAGATAAGTCTGATCAATTTCAAACGAAAAGTTCAGACTCGTTTGGCGATCGAAGTTATTGACTGCCTCGCCTTTAAAAGGGAAATGACCCTTTCCATCTCCGGTTACATCAAGGATAATCTGGTTTTCGATGGGACGCAGTTGCGCCCTGCCCCCTAGTACGCTCCTCAGCCTCTCAAGTTCTCCAGCAAAGCCTCGAAGGTCCCCTCGCAGGAAAGACGCGCGAAATTTCCCGCGCCAGCCATCGCACTGAACCTCAACTGCCGCGTCGAACCAATCTTCTTGGTCTGGTTTCCCTATGTCGTAGAACCTGACATAGTCTCTGCCGCTATTTCCGATCAATACTTCGTGTCTTGAGCCCATGTGTCTCTCACCAGTCTGCGCAGCATGGTCGCCCGAAACTCCAGTTTTGGCAACGTTGACAGAAATCATGAGCCGCCGTACGCTCGCTCCGTGGACATCTTCGAGGAAATCGTCCGGATGCGGCGCACGGGACAGCGCGGAGCGCTTGCCACGATTGTCCACACCAATGGCTCGATTCCGAGCTTTGAAAGTTCGCGCATGCTCGTACGCGAAGATGGCGGCATCGTCGGCACAATCGGAGGCGGCTGCGTGGAAGCCGACGTCTGGGCTGCGGCGCGCGAAGTGATGGAACGCGAAACCCCGCGCAAAATGACTTTCAACTTGAACAACGATGCGAGCTATGACAGCGGACTCATCTGCGGCGGCACTTTGGAAGTCTTTGTCGAGCCTATTCTCCCCCAACCCGTTGCGTATCTCTTCGGCGGCGGCCATGTCGCGATGGCCGTGGCGAAAGCCGCGAGCGCTGCGGGCTTCGGTATCGTTGTGATCGATGACCGGGAACAGTTCGCCAATCGCGACCGATTTCCGATGGCGGAACAACTCTTCACAAATTTCGAAGGAGCCTTCGCGCAGCTTCGCCCAAGTGCTTCGTCATATCTAATCATCGTTACACGCGGCCACAAGGAAGACATGCGCGTGCTCTCCTGGGCTGTGCGCACAAACGCGCGCTATCTCGGAATGATCGGCAGCAAACGCAAGGTTTTGTCCACGTACAAGGCGCTCGAAGCTGAAGGCTACCGGCCCGAGGAATTTGACCGTGTGTTCGCCCCCATGGGTCTGGACATCGGAGCGCTTTCGCCGGAAGAGATTGCGGTCAGTATCACGGCAGAACTTGTCGCCGTGCGCCGCGACGCAGCAGGCGCCGCCCATAAGAAACTCCAGCGCGAACGTCAACAGATGGCGACGGGCCGCTAACGAATTCCGTAGTTGTGCTTTACCGATTCTCGGAAATCTAAAATGCTCGCCGCCGTTATTCTTTCGGGCGGCGCTTCGCGCCGCATGGGTTCTCCCAAGGCTCTGCTGCCATATCAGGGCAGGCCGTTCCTCGAACACCTGCTCGATATTACGAAGCATCCCCGCATTGGTGTGCGCCGAATCGTGCTCGGCCCGGACGCCACCGCGATTTCCTCCGAAATTCCAATGCAGCGAGATGAAGTCATCGTCAATGCCGATTGGCAACGCGGTCAGTTGAGTTCCATCCAGGCGGCGATCAAATCGCTTCCGCCGAATACCGAAGGCATTCTTCTCTGCCCTGTCGACCACCCGCTAGTCAGCGCAGCGCTGGTCAGCGACCTGATCGAAGCGTTCGACAAAGATCATCCGGCCGTAGTCGTGCCGAGATTTGAAGGGCGGCGCGGTCATCCGGTGATTTTTGCCGAGCGGCTTTACGAAGAATTGCTTCACGCGCCGGAGGATAAGGGCGCTCGCGCGGTGGTATGGGCGCATGCAAATGAAGTGTTCGAAGTCCCGACCAACGAGGAAAGCTGCGTTTTAAATCTCAACGATCCGGACGCGTTCCACAAATACTCTTCTCGTTAAGCAGCGATTCGCGCGATCGCGCGGACCGCATCGGCCGCCAAAACGGCGCCATGGCGCGTTTCTTCGGGAAGCCCGCCAAGACCATCGGAAATCATTTCGATTTTTAAGGCCTGCACCTCTGCCACGTTCTTCCCAGCCAGCCACTCCGTCGTCCAGGAGGCACACGCGATCGCGGTCGTGCATCCTCTGCACAAAAACCGGGCTTCGTGGATTTTGCCGCCATCGATTCTTGCAGCAAGCTGCAAAACGTCTCCGCAAACGGGATTTGATACTTCCACGCTATGCGTGGCGCTCGCAAGTCCGCCCGAATTTCGTGGGTTACGAAAATGATCGAGTACCGCTTCGGAGAAACTCGCCATCATTTCGTCTTTGCCGGCAGATATTTCTTGTCGATGGAAGCGATCACGACATAATTCGGATCGACCATCTCGGTTAGATGGAGTTTGCACACTTTCGAGCACAGTTCGTAAGCATCTAGTTCCGATAACCCGTAGTCCGCGTGCACCCAATGAATCAGTTCGGTCACCGCGATGCGAACTGCGTCATCGACGGGGCGGTAGATTCCGGTCGTCATCAGTGTCGTTTCATTTTCCAGCCGCGGCCAATCGATTTTCTTCTTCTTCAGCACATCGATGCGCAGCCGCGCCTTCATTGGCACTTCGACCGCACTTCCCGCGACTTCGCCATCGCCCATCGCCGCGTGTCCATCGCCAAAGTAGAAAAGCCCGCCGCTCACATTCACCGGCAAATAAAGCGTATTCCCTTTGCTGACTTCCGGCGCGTCCATGTTGCCGCCGAATTCAGCTGGAACAATCGAACTGCGCGCCTCGCCATTCGCGGGAGCCACACCGATGCATCCCAGAAACGGATGCATGGGAAAACTCACTTTGAAGTTCGAATCGAGCGCCTGAAAGGTCGCCATATTCTTCTCATGGTCGATCGGATAGAACCAGATGCGATCCTCGAGCGGCTTCGCTTCAAGTACCGGCGTGTAGTGCGTGTTGTTCACTGCGCCAAATCCCGGCGAAAACGTGCCAACGCCCTGATTACCATCCACTTGCAAGTCCAGAATTTTTAAAACGAGCGTGTCCCCCGGTTCCGCGCCATCGATATAAAATGGGCCCGTCAGCGGATTGTCACCCTTTACCAACGCCATCGTGTCGCCCGGTTTCTGCAGTGCGTTTCCAAAACAATCGAGTGAGTTCGCTTCCAGAATGTTTCCGGGCTTCACATGCGCAACTGGAGGCGCAACGCCAAACACAAATTTTACGTTGTCGCTCGTCGCGCGAAATTTCACCACTTCCGCTTTGTCGTCGGCAGGAGTCTGCGCAACCGACGAAGCCGTCACAGCCAAAAACAGAATACACAATCGCCAGTTCATGCAATTTTCCTCGCTAAAGAATTCCGACGGAGAGTCCAGCACGGGGCGGCAGCCGCGTCAATTGTAACCGCTCCCGACGCTATCAGGTTTTGCAGTGCCGAGCCGAGATATGCGCCGCTTCCAGTGTTTCCTGTGGCTTAGGCGGGACACGCAAGCGGGCTTCACGCACGAACTTCGAAAACCGGAGTGCGAGCTCCTGAATTCGCTTGGCCTGTTTTCGTTGAATTGATTCCGCCGGAATCAACTGGGAGCCGACACCAATCGCAATGGCGCCGGCGACCATGAATGCTTCGGCATTCTGCTGATTGACTCCGCCTGCCGCGACAATCGGAATCTCAGGCAGCGAACGCGTCAATGCGCGGATATAAGCGTCACCGCCAACTTGCGCGCATGGAAAAACCTTTACGTAATCGGCGCCGCTTCGCCATGCCGTCACCACCTCCGTCGGCGTCAATGCACCCGGAATCGCCACCACATCGTGCTTCGCGGCAAAGTCGACGATGTCGCAGTCGAATCCGGGAGCCGTCATGAAATGCGCGCCGGCATCGACGCACTTCTTCGCTGTGTCGACATCGAGAACCGTTCCTGCGCCGACAACCATCTTCGCGTGATGCTTCACGAGATGTTCGATCACTCCCATCGCCCCCGGTACAGTCATCGTGATTTCGACAATGGGGATTCCGCCGCTGGCAACCGCCTCCACGGCGAAGTGCGCATCGTCGGCCGACGAAACGCGAATCGCCGGAATGATTCCAATCTCACGAATTATGCCTGAAATCTCGCTTCGGTTCATCGCACCTTCCCTCCGCTCCTGGCCAACTATAAAAAGCTGCGACGTTTACATCTCCTCCCCTTCCACCGCCGGCAAGGAATCGCCTTCCCGCGCGATCCAAACATACAACGTCGGCAAAAGGAAAATGCTCAACAGCAATGCGCCAACCAACCCGCCAACAATCACGATCGCGAACGGCCGCTGCGAATCCGATCCAATACCGTGCGAGAGTGCCGCGGGCAACAAGCCCAGCATCGCGACGAGCATCGTCATCATGATCGGGCGCAACCGTAACACGGCTCCTTCAATTGCGGCGTCTTCAATCGAATAGCCTCGCGCGCGCAACTGATTGATGTACTCGAGCATGATAACGCCAGTTTGCACCGACACACCGAAAAGGGCCAGAAACCCCACACCCGAGGACACGCTGAAATTTGTTCCCGTCAACAACAACGCAATTGTTCCGCCGACTGGCGCCAACGCAACGCTCGACAAAATCAGCAAAGCCCATTTGAACGATTTGAACATCATATAGAGAATCAAAAAGATGAGCAGAATCGTGAGAGGCAAGACGAGCAGGAGCCTTCGCTGAGAACGTTTCTGGCTTTCGTATTCTCCCGCCCAGTTGAGCGTATAGCCTTGCGGCAGCTTTACGCCTGTGCTGACTTTCCGGATGGCTTCTTCCACCGTGCTGCCCAGATCGCGGTCGCGTACGCTGTATTTGATCGCCACGTAGCGCGAGTTTTCTTCCCGATAAATCTGCGACGCACCGTCGGCCACATTGGATTTTGTGAGTTGCGCGAGCGATACGCGCTCACCTGTCGGCGCCGCCAGCCTGATGCGTTCGATAGCTTCGCGCGTATCGCGAAATTCCGGCAAATAACGAATCACTAAGTCGTACCGCTGCTCGCCGACAAGCACTTGCGTTTGTGCGTTTCCACCAACGGCTGTCTGAATCGCATCTTGTATATCTGAAACGTTGATCGCGTAACGCGCTGCGGCGTCACGGTCGACTTGGAAATTCAGGTTCGGTTGACCGATCACGCGAAAAAGCCCCAGGTCTGCCACCCCCCGAATGCCCCGCATCACTCCGACGATTTCGTCGCCCTTCGCTTCCAGCGTTTTCAAATCGTCTCCATAAAGTTTCACTGCCAAAGCGCCCTTTACGCCGCTGACCGCCTCCTCCAAATTATCTGAAATCGGCTGGGAAAAATTCCACAGCACTCCGGGAATCTTGCTCAGCTCGCGGTTCATTGCCTCAATCAAATGGTCCTTATCTTCGTGAAATACCGGCCGCCACTGCGCCTTTGGCTTCAGATCGACGTAGTATTCCGTGTCAAAAAAGCCGGTCGTATCCGTTCCATCGTCCGGCCGCCCAACTTGTGTGACAACCTGCGGGACTTCTGGAAACGACGCGAGAATTTGCCGCGCCTGTTCGCAAATCTTCGCCCCTTCAGTTGGACCCGTGCTCGGCGCGAGCGTGCCGCGCACCCAAATTGCGCCTTCGTCCAGGTGAGGCAAGAACTCCGATCCAATGACGCCGCTAAAAGATAAAAACATCGCGAGCGCAAAAAGCCCCAGCGCGCCTGCCGCCACCAGGGGGCGATGACGAACTGCGTAGGTCACGGCGTTTCGGTAATGCTGCGTGATTCGCACCAGCACTGGGTTCTGCCACTGCTTACTTCCCTTTCGAAACAGGAAACTTGCGAGGGATGGCGCCAGGACCATCGAAAAGAGCAACGCACCCGTCAGCGCGAAAACCACCGTCCATGCCATCGGCTTGAAGAGTTTTCCTTCCACGCGTTGCAGCGTGAAAATCGGGAGGTAAGCCGTCATGATGATGGCAATTGCGTAGAAAACGGGCCGCTGCACCTCCCGCGCCGCTGCGCGCACTTGCTCCAGAATCGTCGAGTTGTCCTTTTCATGTTTGTGCAAATGGCGGACGATGTTCTCCACCATGACGACGGCGCCGTCCACGACCATGCCGAAATCGAGCGCGCCGAGCGAAAGCAAGTTCGCCGAAATGTGCCGGAGATCGAGACAGATGGAAGCGAACAGCAGCGCGAACGGAATTGTGAGAGCCACAATGAACGCGCCGCGCACGTTGCCCAGGAAAATAAACAGAATCAGCACGACGAGAATCATGCCTTCGCCAAGGTTGTGCAAGACCGTGTGTGTGGTGTAGTGGACCAAATCATCCCGGTCCAGGTACGGCACGATCTTCACTCCCTTGGGCAGAATGTCCTTGTTCAGGTGATCCACCATCGCGTGAATACCTTCCAACGTGTTGGCCGTGTCCGCGCCTTTGCGCAGAAAAACAATTCCTTCAACAACGTCGTTGTCGTCCATCACCACGCCATCGGCGCGATGAACCGCTTTTCCAATTTGCCCGAGCCGGATTTTCGGCCCTTGCACAACTGTCGCCACATCTCGAATTCGAATCGGCGTTCCGTTTTGTGATTTGAGAACGGTCTTTTCGATGTCATCGACCGTTCGCACCAATCCCACCGCGCGCACATTGATCTGCTGCGCTCCCTGCTCGATAAAGCTTCCCCCCGCATTCGCATTGCTGTTTGTCAGCTGTTGTTCAACCTGCGCGAGTGTAATTCCGTAGGAAATCAGCTTGTCCGGATCCACGCGCACCTGGTATTCCCGCGTGATTCCGCCAAACGACGAATCGTCCACGACGTCCGGCACTGACTTCATATATTTCGCAATCACCCAATCCTGCAGCGACTTGAGCTCCATCGTGTCGTAGTTCGGATTTGTGCTCTTCAGCGTGTACCAATAGATCTGACCAACTGGGCTGAAGTCTGGCCCAATTTGAGCGCTTACGTTCTGTGGCAAAGTAACCTGCGCAAGCCGCTCCAAAACTTTTTGTCGGTCCCAATCGTTGTCCGAATCGTCGTCGAAGATAAGATTTACCACCGACAGGCCGGCGAGCGACGACGACCGAACATGCTGCAAATGCGGAATTCCGTTCATTTGGATTTCGATTGGAATGGTTACTTGCTGCTCCATCTCTTCCGCCGCGCGTCCCGGCCATTGCGTGATTACCTGCACCCATACGTTCGCCACGTCCGGATACGCTTCCACAGGCAGCTTTTCGAACGAAATCACACCCCAAATGAACAACAACACTCCGAGTGAAAGCACAATGAAGCGGTTGTCCAGCGCCCGATCAATCAGAAACCGAATCATTACTGTTCCACCGTGTTCTGAAATTCCAGCGCATTGCCAACAACTTTTTGTCCGGCTTCAAGGCCAGTTCGCACTTCCTGCATTCCGTTCGCCAGCATGTCGCCGCCCGTCACTTGCACGCGTCGGAACTTCTTGCCGCCGGCCGGGAGATACACCCAGTCCTGATCATGCAAGTGCAACACGGCGGTCGCCGGCACTTGCACGCGCATCTCCTGCGTCTTTCCATAGAACGTCGCAGTCACAAACATTCCCGGCCGCATCAGCCCTGGGTTGCTGACTTCAATGCGCACTTTCGCCGTGCGCAGGTTCGGGTCCAACACAGGTCCGATATTCCCAATCACGCCGCTGAACACTTTGTCCTGATAGGCGTTCAGCCGGATTTCGGCCTTCTCCCCCACTTTCACGCTGCTCAAATCGTTCTCAAGTACGTCGCACAAAATCCACACACGGCTCAAATCGGAAATCGTGAACGGATTTGGGGCACCGAGTCCCGCGACGCCGGCCGCGTTTGTCACCTGTTGGTCCGTAATCACGCCGGAAACCGGCGCATGAATCTCCACAATCGCCGATGGGTGCTCGATATTTCCGCCCAGCACGCGCACGCGCTCTTTCGTATTCTCGACATCCACTTTCGCTTTTGAATCCGCATCTTCCGCAACTTGTAAATCGTTCAGCGAAATCGCGCCCTTGTCGTAGAGCAATTTTGCCCGTTCATATTGCGTTCGCGTCAATTGCTCGTCGGCCACGGCTTTCCGGTAGTCTGAAAACGCGCCGGAAAGATCCGCACTCTGCACCTGCAACAGCAATTGGCCTTTCTTCACGGTGTCGCCAAGCCGCGCGGAAATCGCCACGACTCGCCCAGTTGCCAGCGACACCACCGGCACGCTGCGCGAAATATCCGGCGCCACCGTTCCAGTCACGCGCAACTGGCGCACCGCCAAATGCTGTTCCGCCGTTACGAGCGTAAACTGTTCCGGCTTCTCCGCCTCAAACACGTTGCGGTCTTCCACCTTTTCAATTTTCACCGGCGGCGGCGCTTCCGCTATTGGATCGCTCTTGTCCCCGCACGCGCTCGCTCCATAGCACGCCGCGACGCAGCACAATGCCACGCACGTTTTCCAATTCATGGAAGTACCTCTCGCCCCACCGCAAGATTCAGCTGATTCGCTGCGTCCAAATAAGTCCCAATCAAATTCAGATAGTTCAGCTCGATGTTCCGGTAATCGGCTTGCGCGTTCAGAAAATCGAGCAACGAAGCCGCGCCATGCTCATAGGAAAATGCAATCGTGTCCCGCACACCCACGGCTTGCTGCAGATAGCGCTGCTTGTACGGCAGCAACAACGTCTGCGCTCCCGTCACCGCCGCGTACGCCGAATCCACATCGCTAAAAACTTGCGCTTTCGCGGCTTCGGCCACTCGCTGATTCCGTTCAATATCAATCTGTGTTCGCGCCTTCTCACCTTGATTTCGATCGAAAATCCTTAGCGGAATGTTCACACTCACGCCGAAATACTGATCGATCGGCGGATTTCGTCCTGCGTCAAATCCGAACGTTGGATCCGTCGAACCGTTCGCAATCGCCAGCTTGTGGTCCGTCTTGGCCTTTTCCACGGACTGCAGCGCCGCCTTCAAGTCCGGCCGCCCCTCCAGTGCCAACTGCCGCACTTCCTCCAGTGGCGCAATCTCGCTCGAAAATTCATACGGTCCGGTCACATCAAACTGCTCGACCGCGGTCCGATCATTTAATAGCGCCAGCAGCTGAATCTTCGCCGTCCGCAAAGCCACTTCCGCCGTCTGCAAATCCGATTCATATTGCACCCGTTGCAATTCCAGCCTGTCCAAATCCACGCGCGCAATCGCCCCAGCCTGAAACCGGTCGCGGTTCACTCCGAGCACTTTGTCGTAATACGTCAAATTCTCTCGCGCCAGCGCCACGACCGCTTTCTGCTGCAGCGCCTGCACAAACGCCATTCGCAAATTGAATAAGAGATTTCGTTTCAGGTCTGCCGTGGAAGATTCCGTAATCAGCGTCCCTTCTTTCGCGCTCTCCGTCCGCAATTCCCGCTTGTGTTCGCGTTCGTGCAAATAATTGAGCGTTGCCACGGTTAGCAAGCTTCCGAATGTGCTGTGCGCCGGTCCGCCGGGAAATGGATTGATCTGATCCGCGGTTACGCCCACCGTCGGATTCGGCCGCAGATGCGCCGTAATCTCTTGCGCACGCGCTTCATCAATCGACAGCAGGCCCGCCCGCAAGCTCGGATTCGCAGCTTCAAACTTCGTGCGCACTTCCTCCCAAGTCAGCGGCTGTTGCGCCCGGCCGATGCAGCATACTGTTCCCGTCAGCGCGACTCCCGCGCAGAAACGCAAAATTTTCGCCCACATCACTTGCACCTCTTCGCGGAACACCTTATGGACCGTGCACTCCGGTCAGACACACGACAGCTCAGGACTTCTTCTCACACGAGAAATTGTGCTCCTATATTCGGCGCGGCCGGTTCCGTCAAAACCTGCTCGCCCGAACGAAGCTCAGCGATTAGACCTGAAGAGTATCAACGGCATGTGACTGCAAGCGGCCGGAACACGTCCTCGATATAGTACGGCAACTTTTTATTGGAACAAGCCCAAGCTTATCGTTTCCTTACGGAAAACACCGGCATTTGCGAATGTTATGCTTTAAACGAGATGCATCGTCTTCAAAATACGCCGCGCCTGCGCATTGTATCCCTCGCGCCAAACGCAACTTCGATTCTCTACGCAGTAGGCGCGCACGCGTCCCTCGTCGGAGTTACGCCTTGGTGCTCCGACGTCGCACCGGTAAAGCACCTGCCGCAATTCGGCGATTGCTGGAAACTCGACTCGCTTCCAAAAATCCTCAATCTCCAGCCCGACTTGGTCATCGGTTCAGTTCCCTTTAAGACCGAGACCGTTGGCAAGCTCCTCGAACATCCGGTCCGTTTTCTTGCGCTCAATCCACGCTCGCTCGCTGACATCGAAGCAGACATCCGGCTAGTCGCCGGCCTCGTAAATCGATCGTCCGCGGCGTCGCGTGTCATCCTCGCCATGCGCAGGAAATTTGCCGCCATCCGCACCGCCAATCGAACCAAGCGCCGCCTGAAGGTCTACTGCGAAGCATGGCCCAAACCGCGCATTACTTCCCCGCCTTGGGTCACTGAGCTCGCCGAATTTTGCAACGCCAAATTCGTCTGCGCCCCAGGTGCTCGAATCATCGATGAAGAAGTCGCAGCGGCGGATCCCGATCTCATCGTCCTGGCATGGGCCGCCACTGGCGATCGAGCGAAAGTGAAAACGGCCTACGAAAACAAAAACTGGCAGGACGTTTCCGCCATTCACAATCGCCGTGTCTTCGTGGTTCGCGATGAACTCCTCAACACGCCCGCGCCAATCCTCATCCGTGGCGCACGCGAACTCGCCCGCGTCCTCGACAAATGTCGACGCGAGATGGATGACCTTTCATGAAAACTGTCGTCGCTGCCGTCATCGAGCGCGCGGACCGGCGCATCCTTATCGGTCAACGCCGTCGCACTGATTCTTCGCCGCTCAAATGGGAATTTCCCGGGGGAAAATGGAAGAAGGCGAAACCGCGGAAGCCGCACTTGCCCGTGAACTTCGCGAAGAACTTCGTGCAAAACTCACGAAATCCGCCGAACTGGGCCGCGTTCAGCACAAATATGCCGATCGCGACGAGGAATTCGAGATTCGCTTCTTCGCCGCCGCCATCGCAAACGACGCCGTCGAACCCATCACCTTCGAGCAAATTGCCTGGGTCCTTCCAAAGGAACTCGGCCAGTACGATTTCCTCGCGGCCAATCGTGCGCTCATCGCTCAACTAGCCACCGGTCGCATCAAACCCGCCGAAATCCTCGAAGCAGGGTAGCTCGCGCTTCAGCGCGCGTCCTACCACCCCGGTTCATCCGCAATTCGCCACACCTGGCCGTTCGATTTGTTCACGCTACAAAAAAAGGGCGGCTCTCGCCGCCCTTTTTCCATTTTCCAGTTTCTCTTTCTCGTTTCTAGGAAACCACCGGATTCCACTTCTCCGGGTTTATTCCGAGCTCTCCGATCGCCTTCTCCACGACCGACGCTTCGATTTTTCCATCGAGCGCCAACTCATGCAGCGTCGCAAGCGCAATGAACTTTGCGTCCACTTCGAAGAAGTCACGCAACGACGCGCGCCCTTCGCTTCGGCCAAATCCGTCCGTGCCCAGCGTCGCCATACGTCTCGGCATCCACTTGCTGACCATATTCGGCAGCGTCTTCAGGTAATCCGTCGCCGCCACGATCACGCCCGGAGCATCGCCCACGCATTGCGTGACATAAGGCACACGGGCCTTCTGTGATGGATGCAGCCGGTTCCAGCGTTCCGTCTCGATGCCGTCCACATAGAGCGCTTTGTAGCTGGTCACGCTCCACACGTCCGCCGCCACGCCGTATTTCTGTTCCAGGATTTCCTGCGCTCGCAACGTTTCGTTCAAAATCGCGCCGCTGCCAAAAAGCTGCGCCCGCAATTTCGCCTTCTTGTTCGACGCCGCGCGGAATTTGTACATGCCCTTCAAAATTCCTTCGCGCGCTCCCGCCGGCATTGTCGGCATCACATACGGCTCATTCATCACCGTGATGTAATAAAAAATGTTCTCGCCATTCTTGTACATGCGCTTGATGCCGTCCTGCAAAATCACGGCAATCTCATACGCGTAAGCCGGATCGTAGGCCAATAGGTTCGGCACCGGCAGCGCCAGAATGTGACTGTTGCCGTCCTGGTGCTGCAATCCTTCACCCGAAAGGGTCGTGCGCCCGCTCGTTCCGCCCAGCATGAATCCGCGTGTCCGCATATCCGCAGCGGCCCACACAAAATCGCCGATGCGCTGGAATCCAAACATCGAGTAGTAAATAAAAAACGGAATCGTGTTGATTCCGTTTGTCGCGTACGCCGAACCGGCCGCGATAAACGACGCCATCGACCCCGCTTCCGTAATTCCTTCTTCCAAAATCTGGCCGTCTTTCGCTTCCTTGTAATAGAGCAGCGTGTTTACGTCCACGGGCTCGTACTTCTGCCCCACGCTCGAATAAATACCGACAGTCCGGAACAGCGATTCCATACCGAATGTCCGCGCTTCATCCGGCACGATCGGCACCACCAGCTTTCCAATCTCCGGATCCTTCAACATCTTCCTCAGCATCCCTACGAACGCCATCGTCGTCGAAACTTCGCGCCCTTCGCTGCCTTCGTAAAATTCCTTGAACAGTTCCTCGTTGTCGGTCGTGATGGGCTTCGAACGGACCGCACGCGCCGGCGTATAGCCGCCGAGTGTCTCCCGCCTCGCCCGCAAATATTGAATCTCCGGGCTGTCTTCCGCAGGCCGGTAGAACGGCACTTCAATGCAGTCCTGATCGTTCAGCGGAATTCCGAACCGCGAACGAAATTCCTTGAGCTCGTCTTCGTTCAATTTTTTCTGCTGGTGCGTGACGTTCTTGCCTTCGCCCGCCTCGCCCAGTCCGTAGCCCTTGATCGTCCGCGCCAGAATTACCGTCGGCCCGCCCTTGTGCTCGACCGCCGCTTTGTACGCCGCGTATACCTTGCGCGGATCGTGTCCGCCCAACCGCAAACGCCGCAACGCCTCATCCGGAAGTGGTTCCACGAGCTTCAGCAAACGCGGATCATGCCCAAAGAAATGTTCGCGAACATACGCGCCAGACGAAACCACCAGCTTCTGGTATTCGCCGTCTACCAACTCGCCCATGCGCTTGACGAGCAGCCCTTCGGTATCGCGCTCCAGAATCGGATCCCACTCGCTGCCCCACAGCACCTTGATGACATTCCATTTCGCGCCGCGGAACGCCGACTCCAGTTCCTGAATAATCTGCCCGTTGCCGCGCACCGGACCATCGAGCCGCTGCAGGTTGCAGTTGATGACAAAAATTAAGTTGTCGAGCTTCTCGCGCGACGCCAGCGTAATCGCGCCGAGCGATTCCGGTTCATCCGTTTCGCCATCGCCCAGGAACGCCCACACCTTCGCATCTGTAGCGGACTTCAAGCCGCGATTTTCCAGATAGCGCTGGAATCGTGCCTGATAAATCGCCATCAACGGGCTCAGCCCCATCGACACCGTTGGAAATTCCCAGAAGTCCGGCATCAGCCACGGGTGCGGATAAGAAGAAAGTCCGCCGCCGGGTTTCAATTCGCGCCGGAAATTTTCCAATTTCTCCTTGCTCAGCCGCCCTTCCATGAACGCGCGCGCATACATGCCCGGCGCGGCGTGGCCCTGGAAATAAACCGTGTCGCCTTCGAACGACTCCGTCCGTCCGCGCCAAAAGTGATTGAACCCGACTTCGTAAAGAGTCGCCGCCGACGCGTACGTCGAGATGTGCCCGCCGATGTTGTGCTCTTCGCGATTCGCGCGCACCACCATCGCCAGCGCGTTCCACCGAATCAGCGACTTGATGCGCCGTTCGAGTTCCTGATCTCCCGGGAACAGCGGCTCCAGCCGCAGAGGAATCGTGTTCGTGTAGGGTGTGTTCGCCGTAAAGGGCAGGTCAATTCCATTTACCGTCGCATGCGCGCGCAACCGCTCCAGAATCTCTCGCGCCACATCCGGCCCGCTCGCTTCCAGCACGGAGTCCAGCGACTCAAACCACTCCTGAATCTCGACATCTTCCACGTGATGCGGCTGCGTATACGTCTCGTTTTCCATTTCCGACCGTGTCTCCTGGGATTCTTCGCCGAACTGGGATTGTGCCGTCGCCATGCACTCCTCCCGAATTTCACTTCATTTTCAACGCTCTAGAATACTATGCCGCGCCGCTCTCTGCACGGCGGAATCCTGCTGAGCTAAATTGTTCTCCCCCCGTCCAACACCAACACATGCCCTGTCAAAAATTTCGCGCCTATTAAATACGACACCGCTTCCGCCACATCCTCCGGCGTTCCCGTTTTCTTCAACGGTGCAATCTTCACAAAGTCCTGCTCCCACTCCGGCGGATCGCCCGGCATCGTGATCGTCCCCGGCGCAATCGCGTTGACTCGCACGTCTGGCGCCAGCGCTTTCGCCAAGGTCTTCGTCAGCATGATCATCCCCGCCTTCGAAATGGAATGCGCGATGTATCCCGGCCATCCCAAAATTCCGCCCGTATCCGCAAAATTCACAATCACGCCATTCGAACGTCGCAGCCACGGCGCCGCCGCCTGCGCCAAAAAAAACGGCCCCTTCACATTTGTATCCAGCGACGCATCCCAAACCTCTTCCGTCGTCGAAATCACGCTCGACGGCAAAAAATTCGCCGCGCTGTTTACCAGCACATCGATCCGCCCAAATTCATGCGCCGCGCGCTGCACCAGCGCACGTATCTCTTCCACACTCGTCAGCT
>DATGIS010000038.1:0-29425 GCA_035295625.1 Candidatus Acidiferrum sp.
ATTCTTCGTGGATGCGCATGGGGCCCAAGTCTGGGGAAGTTATGTCGCGCCGATGACGCTGGAAGATCTGGCGACCTATCTTCTTGGCCCAGTAATGGGTTTCGTCCTGCGACGCCGCGGAATTACGCCGTTGCACGCCAGCGCCGTGAGTTTGAATGGATTCGCCATCGCGATCTGCGGCGGCGCCGGCGCGGGCAAGTCCACGACCACGGCGGCCATGGCGTTGCGCGGATGGCCGGCGCTCTGTGAAGACATTGCTGCATTGAGAGAAGCCGACGGAAGATTTTCTGTGCAGCCCGGCTACCGGCGCGTCTGCTTGTGGCCGGATGCTGTGGAGAAGTTGCTGGGCGATTCGGAAGCGCTGCCGAATTTGACGCCGACTTGGGACAAGAAATTTCTGGCATTGGATGGTACGCGCGCGCAATTTGAAGAAGCCCCGACTCCCTTGAGCACTATCTATCTGCTAGGTAATCGCGTTGCCGAAGCGAATGCTCCCCATCTGGAAGATGTCACGCCAAAAGACGCCTTGCTCGAACTGGTGCAGAATACCTACATGAATGCGCTTCTGGACCGGGAACAACGCGCGGCAGAATTCGAGCTACTAAGCCGATTGGTGACGCGGGTCCGTTGCCGGCGTGCAATTCCACACCAGGATCCCAAACGAATTCCGGGGCTCTGCGAACTGATTGAAGCGGATGCCCAAGAACTTGCCCGAAGTCGAACATCTCCCGCTACGGAGGCCCGCTCCTGAAATGTATTCCCTGGACGAATTCGGAGAGATGGTCGCCGACGAGTTGCGGTTTCCACGGTACCGTGAGGCGATTGAGCTGGCGGTGCGGCCTGGTGATAGCGTTGTGGATATCGGGAGCGGTCCCGGTGTCTTTGCTTTGCTGGCGTGCAAAGCCGGAGCGAGAAAAGTCTACGCAATCGATACCGAGAGTGTCGTCGAATTTGGCCGGCAATTTTCCGCAACGAATGGCATGTCCGATCGCATCGAGTTCTTGCGCGGAGATTCCCGTCACATCTTGTTGCCCGAACGCGTGAACGTAATCATTTCTGACATTCGCGGAGCGTTGCCGTTGTTTGGACAGGGAATTCATGCGTTAAACGATGCGCGTACACGCTTTCTTGCTGAAGGCGGCAGGATGATTCCGGAGCACGATACCCTGTACGCGGCGCTGATCGAGGCGCCGGAAACGTACGAACGAATTCTGGTACCGTGGAAATCAGTATCAGGAATCAATCTAGAAGCGGCGATTCCAGTCGTCTTGAACACCATGTACAAGCGGTCGTGCAAACCGGAGCAACTGTTATCAGACGGACTGGAATGGCATGAATTGAATTATTTGAGCGCGGCTGAAGCTCGGGCCGGAAAATTGCTGCGATTCAAAATCCGGCGCAGCGGAACGGCCCACGGCTTCACGGTTTGGTTTAAAGCGAAACTTTTTGGCGAAATTGGATTTACGACGGAACCTGGAACGAAAGAAAGCGTCTATGGCCAGGTGTTTCTTCCGCTGCTATCGCCGGTTGAGGTCAGCGAAGGCGAAGAGATTCGCGTCGGGCTTCATGCGGACCTGGTTGGCACAGATTACGTCTGGCGTTGGGAGTTTGAAACGCCGGCGCGCAATGACCGCGCCGCGCAACACTTTCGCCAGTCGACATTTCAAGGTGGCGGCATGACGCCTGCAGCCTTGCGAAAACGGTCGGCGGAATTTGTGCCGGTGCTTTCGGAAGCGGGCCTAGCAGAACGCTGGCTACTACTTTCGATGGACGGAATGACTTCGCTCGAACAGATCGCGATCAAAGCAACAGAGAATTTTCCACACACCTTTTCGCGGGTTGAGGACGCCTTTCGGCGGGCGGGCGAAATTGCAGACCGGTATTCCCGCTAACGAAACGAACTTTCTCGCATAGACTAAGAACCGAATTTTGGGGAGTCCGCGTTGGCAGTCGTGCCTCCATTTGGAACCGAGTTCCTGAGCGTCGAATGGCCGCTGCTGCTCGAATGTTGCGCGCCGCAGCCCAGCGCGGAACGAATGCTCGTGCTGCTTGGAAAAGATCCGAACTGGAACGTTCTGTCTTCTCTGGCCGAAGAACACGGCGTGGTTGCACATCTCGATGCACAAATGCAGGCCCTTAAGTGGGACAAGATTCCGCCGGATGTGACTAAATCCCTGCGCGAACGGCACCGCGCGCAACTGCTGTTCACGCTCAGCATGACGGCGGAAATGTTTCGCCTGATCGAGAAGTTCGGCGCTGTTGGCGTCGAGTCGATTGTCGTCAAGGGGCCCGTGCTCTCCATGAGAGCGTATGGCGACGCTGGTTTGCGTCAATATGTCGATCTGGATTTCCTGATTCGAGATAAAGACCTGCTGGCCGCTACCCGCGTTCTGGCGGAAAGCGGCTATGAAGGCGATATCCCGGTCGAGGCAATCGAAGCAGGCAAAATTCCCGGCGAATATCTCTTTACAAAAAAAGGAACGCGCATCCTGGTTGAGCTGCACACCGAGCATACGTTCCGCTATTTCCCCCGGCCGCTGCCGATGGAGGATTACTTTGCGAGGCGAACCGGCCTTGACCTCGACGGCAATCGAGTGCCGGCGCTCCCCGCGGAAGACGAATTCGTATTGATTTGCATTCACGGCGCCAAACACTTTTGGGAGCGGCTGTTGTGGGTTGCGGATGTGGCTGCCATGGCCACCGGCGGTACGAAGCTGGACTGGAAGATTGTGCAAGAGTCGGCGCGTTCGGTCGGCGCGACCCGAATGGTGCACGTTGCTCTCGAACTCGTTCATGAACTCTTGCGAACTGAAATTCCGGCGGATATTCGGGGTGCTGTCGAGAAAGACCGCGCGGTCGTTGCGATTTGCCGGAGAATTCAGAAATGGCTGCCCTACGGCGGATACGCTCCGCCGGGGCTGCCGCAGCGCGCGCTTTTCCGCATGGGAATGCGCGGCGGAGGAGTTGCCGGCGTTTCCTATTTGTTACGGCTTTCGCTTTCTCCAACGGAAGAAGATTGGGTCGAGGGCGCGGAAACGAGGCGTTCGTGGGTGTGGGACGCGATGCTGAGGCCTTTCCGGTTGATCAAAAAATACGGCCAGGATGGAAAATCCTGAATCCGCAGCGACCAAAAAAAGCAAAAGCCCTCGCAGCGCGCGAGGGCCTTCGCCAGTCGATCGGTCTGCAAATCGGTCTAGATGCTTGTACGGAACGAGATCTGCCGCTTTTCCTTGGTCGCAGCAGCGGGCAATTCCACTGTGACAGTGACATTGCTCTTGTTGCGCAGAACGCCGATCGCCACTGACTTGCCGCTTTCAGTGCGCGCGAGTTTTTCGCGCAGCTCGGCGGCCGTACGAATCCGGTCGGTGTTAAAGGTCGTGATTACGTCTCCCGCCTTGATTCCCGCTTTCTCGGCAGGCGAGCCGCTGTTCACGTTGCGCACGAGAATGCCTTCGCCGTCTGGAGCTCCAAAATAAGCGCCGAGTTGGCCGCTCAAATCCTCGGCGTCAATACCCAGACGAGCCTTGCCCGCGAAGAGCATGGCGCCATTCCAATCGAAATTACGAATCGCGGGAATCTCCGGCATTTCCGGCATGCGGAACGCGAAGGATTGTGGAGCGACTTTCATCATCGCCGTGTGGCGTTCTTCGGATTTACCGAGCGTCGCGGTGATGGGTTGCTGCTTGCCATCGCGCCAGACAGAAAGTTGTACTGCGCGGCCGCCGGGGATTTCGTGAATCATGCGGCGGAACTGCGCCGTGCCTTCCACGCGTTGGCCGTTGATTTCGGTCACGACATCGTGTTCCTTGAGTCCGGCCTTGGCTGCGGGACTGTCGGGAAGCACTTTGCCGATCAATGCTCCGCGTTCACTGGAAAGCTTCAATTCTTTCGCGGCATCGGCGGTCACTTCCTGCATTTCGACGCCAAGCCAACCGCCGCCATCGCCATCGAGCGACATCACCAAGCGACGCGCGGATGGCGGAGCCGGTGCCTCTGGTTCTTGAAGCGTAATAACTTGGCGTTCAAGTTCAACGGCATCCGCGGATTCTGGTGGTTCTGGAGCTTCGGCAATGACAGGAGCCGAGAGCTCCTGTTCGTCTTGCGCCGCCTCGAGCTTGGCCTTAAGTTCGGCGATCTCGCGCTTGAGCGCTGCGACCGAATTGTCCTGCGAAGATTGTTTTTGACCGGAGACAGCGGGCAGCGCGGCAAGGGAGACAGCAAGCGCCACAGCCGCACATCCTGCGAAAATAGTTCGTTTGTTCATGGGGTTGTCTATCCTTTCTGACCGGATTAGACGTAGCGCGTGCTAAACCGTCGTGCGCAATGTGACGATTCGGATTCCGCCGTTAATCGTCCGCAGCTTGATCGGCGCCCCGCCCTTACCGAGTCGACCGCGCATCTCCCGCGGTTTGAGGCTGCTTTCCATCGCGATAGGCATTTCGGAAAGAAAATTTCCGTTGAGGCAGCGCGTTTCGATTTCGGCTTCCGCGTCGGTGGGCAGAGCCACGAGGAGCGAGCCGTTCGTAGTTTCGGCAGAGGAGCCGTTGCCGTCGCCTTCGCGGAAGTGGGCGAGTTCCAGATGGATGTTGCCGTTCGTGGTGTGTGCGTGGACGTCCCCGCCGCCGTCATAGACCTCGATGTTTCCGTTCACGGTGTGAAGCTCATCGACGGCCGCGACGCCTGCGATGGAGAGGGTGCCATTGATCGTGCCGAGATGTTCGATGTGTGCGGTGTGTGGCACGTGAATCAGATATTCGACCGCGACTTCGACGCCTTCGTCCTGTGGATAGCGAGTGGAGACGGAGATGGTCTTCGGATTTGCGGAGACGTCTATCGAGACGCGCTCCAAATCGGAATCGTGGTGCTTCGCCGTCTTGACGGCGCGTACCTCCACGACATCACGATCCCAGCCATGGACTTCGACCGGCCCGTTCACGTTCTGTAGTTCAAACGTGCCGCCCGGTTGCAGCGGATAGGTCTTGTCGAATTGTTGGCTGACGGCGGCAAAGGACGGCAAAACGGCAAAGGAGAGCACAAACGCGAACAGACCAGCGACGAACAGGCGCTTACGAAGCATCGCAAGAACTCCCTTCGAA
The DNA here is from genome assembly GCA_035295625.1 of Candidatus Acidiferrum sp. Lineage (GTDB taxonomy): Bacteria > Acidobacteriota > Terriglobia > Acidiferrales > UBA7541 > Acidiferrum. The sequence goes on from DATGIS010000038.1 coordinate 5,097, forward strand.
GACGATTCTGCGTACTGCGTGACCGAGGACCCGAAAAAAGCCTGTTCGTTTGCGCAAAGAATCAGCGCAAGTGAAACTCAACTGTGACGGTGGAAATTACATCCACGCGCTTGCCGTTCAGATAAGCCGGTTTGCCGCACCATTCTTTGATTCCTGCAATGGCGGCGTCTACGAGCGACGGCTCCGATCCTTCCACAACTTTTTCGACTTGCACGCGGCCGTTCTGCGTCAGCCGAACCTGCAAGCGCACCCGCCCTTGCACGCCGCCCTTGCGGGCAGTCATCGGATACGCGGGACGCGGCGCATAGGTGAGTCGCTTTTGAAAGCTGTCAGCGTCTTCCCGCACGCCGCCGAGCAGCGCGAGTTCAAGCTTGCTCACCCAACCGTCTTCGAGAGGCGGCGCATCGGAGGTCGTCGTTGAAGAAGTGGCTGAAGTAATCGTGGAGGTAGTGGAGGTAACGACGGAGGACGCATTTTCGAGGCGCTCGCGTTGTTCGCGAATCAAGGAGTCACGGAGGCCTGTCTCTGAATCAAGAAATTGCAGACGAATCTTACCAGCCGCCGTCTTGAGCTTCAGCGGTGCGCCGCCGCCGTTCAGCGCGAGCCAGCCCTTCACCGCACCCGCTCCTGAATTGCTGATTTGCATGGCGAGCGCCGGATCTGCTTCGATCTGTTTGCCGCCACCCGATTCGACGATGGCTTCAATATTCGCGGCAAGATTGCGTGGCAGATAAACGACGATATCGCCTGAACCGGAAGAGAGCTGAGATGCTCCTGCGAGATGCACTGCGCCGGACGCTTTCTCGGTGGGATTAATCCAGGCAGTGATGGTGCCGTCGTCTGTTGCGGCGTGAACTGAACTTGCCACACGCGTAAGGCAAATGCTGCCACCGGTCGATTCCACTTCCATCGGACCCGCAACGTACATCACGCGAATGCCGCCACCGCCCGTTTGTGCGCGCACCGAGCCTGCAACTTCGCCAAAATCAATTTGCCCACCGCCGGTCTTCACCGAAACATATTTCGCGGCTTTGCCGACGGAAATATTCCCACCTTCCGTTTCGAGAGTGGCGCGGCCGCCGATTCCCGCAGCGCGAATGTGACCGCCGCCGGTGTGCAATGTAGCCTCGCCGGAAATATCGCCGGCCACAATGTGGCCGCCTGCCGTGAACGCGGATATGTCCCCGTAGACGTTGCCAATTTGAATGTGGCCGCCTTCAGTCGCAAGTTTCGCTACAGGCCGGCCGAGCGAAGCCGTCTGCAAGCCGGCGTGGCCAATGCTCAGCGTGTGAATATTTCCGCCCTGCGTTGTAAGCGAAGCAGTGCCGCCAATGTCCATCGCCTCGATGTCGCCGACTTCCGTGTTGACGTCCAGGTTGTAATTCGCGGGAACGGCGATCTCGAAATGCACCGAGAATTGCACGCCGCGCGGAGGTTGCGGCGGCAGTGCGCCGATAATTTCAACTCCCCACGGTGAAGACTTCGCCGTCAGCGAGTAGCGATCGAGAATCTGCTGTGCTTGATTGCCGCGAAGGTCCGTTTCCACGTGTACGGAATAGCGAACGATGGGAGGAGCGCCCCGGTCGAGCGGAACGATGCGAATCGAGCCTTCGTCGGCGATAAGTTTAAGCGTGAGTCCATCGCGCGTGTTCAGCACACCGCTGCGGTCAATCGTGGCGCGTTGTGTTCCGGGATTGCTCGCACGCTCCCCTGCAACCGAAGCTGAAGCCGCAACAAGCAACGCAAATACGACTATCACCACTGCAAAAATGTTCAGGTGGCGCGGCCGGACGGCGACTTCGTCAATCTGGCGCCACACACGCCAATGTTTAGTTCGTTGAATCATTGCCTCTTCGAAATTCTAAGGACGCTCTGGGGAGCGCCCTGTTTGCTATTGCACTTCCTGCAGAGCGATCTGGCGAAGAGCCGCCGCACTGCGCAACCGCACATAGCGATTGGAGTCATGCTGGCGAAGTTCGTCTAACGCACGAAGTATGCGCTGCTGGGAATCTCTGTTGCTTTGCGGCGGCTGCGGCGGAAGGCCCTGCCCCGCAAAATCCACACTCGGAATTTCGGGCGCCGCCTCCGAAGTTTCATCGCCGGATTCGATCGAACGAACCAGCAGATTCACAGCTTCAACGCGTACTCCCGGGTTCGGATCGTGCTCCAACCGGTCGAGCAACGCATCGCGCACCGACGCCAGCGCAACCATATCGCGCAACGCATCCAGCGCCTTCAGACGAACCGCAGGATTCTGGTCCCGTCGTGCCGCGGCGAGCAGCGCATCGCGCGTCTGCTCATCAGTAGCCGCAGCTACACGCAGCGCCTCAACGCAATTCAACCGGATGTCCGCATCGAAGCGGTCTCCGCTCGCCACAACAAACGTCAGTACGCGGCGCATGTCCGTGGGATCTTCATCGCTCGTAAGCGTCAACGGCTGCTCTGCTTGCAACTGGAGCTGCACTTTTCCCGTCGAACGTGAAAAATTCACATTCGAAATTTGCATCTTGTCGAGTTTATCTTCGGGAATCTTCGAAGCGGCGAGGACGTTCACGGGAGAGCCGGGTGTGCCAACGGCATTGAAGGGAAGCCACTGAAACGCTTGCGTGCCGACAATCGCCCCCACAATCATCAACGCAGCGGCGCTCCAACCCGGCCGCAACGCCATGCACTTGCGAACCCACGTCACGAATTGCCAACGCTCTTCTTCCACCTTTGGCGCCGCAAGCTCATCCAGAGATTCGGCCAGTTCACTGCGGCATTGCGAAAGCAAAACGCCCGCAGTATCAAATTGATCCGCAGTCTGTGGCAGGCTCTCAATCGCCTGCTGCAGCGAATCTTCTACGCAAAGCTGTGCGCTGCATTCGCCGCAGTTCGCAAGGTGCGCCACGATCTGTTCGCGCTCCTCCGCAGAAAGCTCATCGCAAGTGTAGAAAACCAGAAGCGGCGCTACTTCCTCACATCGAATGAGTTTGCGTTCGTTGCTCATCGGAGTCCTGCCAATTCACTACGAAGCTTCCGAGTGGCGCGAAACAGGGAATTCTTCACGGTTTCTTCCGTCGTGCCGAGCGCGTCGCCAATGGCGCGCAGCTTCAGGCCCTGATAGTGCTTCATTTCAAAAACGATTCGCTCGCGCGGCGAGAGCCGTTCCATCGCACGCGAGATGCGCGATTGAATCTCTTTCCCCAGCAAGCTCCGCTCGGGATCCAGCGCCGGGCGATGCTCTTTCTGATGGTCGAAGAAATCGCGCGGACCTTCTTCCATCCGGTTCGAATGTATCTCGGGAGCCTGATCTTCCGGCCTCGCCTGCCGCCGCCGCAAATGATCCAGGCAAACGTTCGTCACAATCCGGTAGAGCCACGTGTAAAAGCTGCATTCAAAACGAAATCGATGCAGGTTGCGGTAAACCTTGAGGAACGCTTCCTGATAAACGTCGCGCGCATCTTCAGGGCGCTTCATCAAATTCAGCGCCAGCCGCAGCACGTCTCGGTCGTACTTGCGAACCAGTTCCTCAAACGCGGCGCGATTGCCCGCCTGCGCCTCGGCCACGAGGGCACGCTCGTCGAGGTTGGGCAAAGAGGTCACCGTTGCGAGAGCGGCGTCGGATCCGCTCGTCCGGCCTGAGCTATCGGCCAAAGCAAACACCCATTGGAAAAGTGGCATATTCGCTTTCTATTCGCGTCTTTCAGCCTTGGGCTTTGAGCAGGAACAAGTTACCCCATTTTCCCGCTAACAGCCAGACCCGGACAATCGCGACCTCACCCATTTTGGACGTAATCCTACCCCTCGGGTGAGCAGCCACCTCTCATCCTTTACAACGAAAGACGAGGGGTTTTTGTTTCGGATTGTGGAAAATTACCTGGGGTTGCCCCGTTTAAACCCTGCTCTGCGATTCAGTTCCAGACACTGCCGTCTGCCATTTTATCAGCGGCCACAGCAGCGCCAGCGCGATCACTATGAAAAGGCCGTAGGCGCTGCTGTGATAAGCCGTGTTCGGCTGGTGCAGCAACGCCATCGCCGGTGAGAGCAGCCCCACACCAAACACCACGAGAAAAATTCCCAGCAGATTCATGCGCGCGATCCAGCCGACGCCGAGCGCGATGGCGCTAACCAGCACCAGACTGAAAGCATACTTTTGCACGAAGTCTCCCCTACTGCCCCAATCGCCAATCAGCGTGGCCGCCGCGACCAGAAGAATCGGAATCCGCAGCGCCCACGATTTCGCGTACGACGCGAAAAATCCGCCGAGCGCCGCAATCAACGCGGAAAAGAGCAAGCCGCGGGATACAGCCGCGCCCAACGCGGACGCCGCCGGCACTTTTGCGGCAAGCTCCGCCGGGAACGCCAACGCCGCAAACCGGTGCACCATCGGAAAATTCGCGCCCGCCCACCCGAAAACGCCTTGGAGACCAACAAGTCCGCACACGCCGCCAATTCCAATCAGCATAGCGTCGCGGTAGTAGAGTTTTGGCATATCTGTCCAATTCGGCAAACGTCCTTCGCCGAAAGCGCGGCGGCAATAAAACCACGCCAGCCCGAACGTCAGTATCAGCAGTCCCATCGAGGCCGCGCCGCCCAGCAGGTAGCCGATTGTGCCAATCAGATAGAACACCTTGAGCGGCACGGCCGTTTGATATTGGTTCAGAAGCTGTGGAATGCGTTCGCCAAATAGAATCGTCGCCGCGAATCCGCCGAGCAACCACAAAGCCCATCTCGAAATCCGCCGCCACGGAATCGATTGCGCATCTTCCGAGCGGAAATGCTTGAAGAAAATAACTAACATCGTCAAGCCGAGTGTCACGAACGCCAGAAGTGTTCCGACGAAATAAAGCGTGCGCGAAAGCCCCTGTTCTTCCCGCTTACGGGTCCATTCGTCGGGAATCTTCACGTAGCTGCGATAGTCGCTCACTTCATCGCCCAGCACGCGCACTTCAATCCTTTCGAACGCGTGGCCCGCGGAAGCGGCAGCCGAATCGAGCGCAGCGTTCTGCTGCCACGTCAGCGTGTGGTCAATGCGGTGCGGAAGTTTTTTCGAATTGGAATCGACCAGCGACCAGCCGCTCAGGTCAACCTGCTTCCGCTCTTTCAAATATTTTTCCGCAAGAGCGACGGCGGCCTCTTTTTCCAGCGACGCGCCCGCGGCATTTTCCGCAATCGTGTGATGCAGCGAATGGAATGTTCCATCCGGTTTCAGCACGACGAAATATTCTTCCGGATCGCTGTCCTTGAAATACCGCGTGCCCCACAGTCCAACCGGAATCTGGCTCGAATAGAGTCTGTTCACGCCGGCAACACCGATCTGTTCCCGCAGGAATTCCGTCGCCGCCGGATCGCCGTTGTCGACGAAGAGTGTCGCCCGGTGAAAAGTTGATGCGTCAATGCTGTGCTGTTTCAGGACGGAATCGCTCAGCGCCGTCGCTTGCTTCGCGTTTACGGATAATTTCAAGTAATCCCCGAGGGGTTCTTGTTTGAGCTTCAGCGCCGCAAGTCCGCCGAGCACGACAAATGCCGCCAGCGCAAGGAGTGCCGCGTTGCTGAGTGGCTGATACCGAAGCCCCGACGTCGCTGCCTGCTGTGCCGGTTCCTCCTCGGGTTCCGCGATCTCGGCAGCCACAGGCTCGGCCGAGTTTTGCAAGTCTTCGATTGCCTCGAATTGTCCGCGTTTCAAGTACGACGCGAGTGAAAAAAGAAGCGGAGCCGCGGCGGCCAGTCCAACCACCACGCCCGAAATTTTGAAATAAAGATTGTCCGACCGGACCAGGAAAAGCCCAACCAACGAGGCGTCCACCGTGTAGTGCCAAATTAGCGTGGCCATGATGCCCCAGCGCAGCATCACCAGTCCCGCGACGATTCCGATCAGCCCGACTTCCAGGCCGCGAATGTACGCCGGCTCTTGCGGATAATTGCTGTGCAGGAATCCCCAAAGAAACGCAGGCACGATAATCGCGATCCATCGCGATCGCGTGAACTTTGTGAAAAAGGGAATCGCAAACAGCCGGAACGTAAACTCTTCGTTCATCGACGCCAGAAGTCCGATCGCCACGCCCGAGATCCACGGGAATCCCGTATTCACTGCATCCGAATAGCTCACTTCTTGCGGCGCCCAGGCTCCGAATTTTGTCGCCAACGTGTAGAAAACGACCACGAATCCTATGTGTGCTGCTGCCAGCGAAATTCCCACGATGGCCGACGAAAAGAATTCTTTCGATCGCAGCCCGCGCAGAGTCAGCAGTTTTGAAAATCGCAGATTGTTCGGCTGAGATTGCCGGTAGAGCGGCTCGGCGGCGGGCAGAACGATCGAAATCGTTATGGCTGTTACAACCGCGATCCCAAGCGCTTTCAAAATCTCGAGGAGAATGAATCCGGCGTACGCATCTTTCGTGTCGTAGCTTGCCCCCCACAGCGGCCAATCGTTCAGCCCTTGTAGAAACAGAAACACAGCCGCAATCACGCCCAGTTTTATCGCCAGCGTCCAGCGAGTCTGCCGGGCCTTGGTCAAGACAATCGCAAACCAGACGGCGATGCCCAGCAACGCGAAGTATGGAACTGTGAAAACGAGCGCCAGCGTGTTATTTCCGGAGCGCAGCCGTTCGTAGCTTCTCTGCCATTCTTCCGGCACGTGAAGTCCCTCGGCCGCTCCTGCAGGCTTGTCTCCCGCGATGTGAATGTTTTCGCGGTAGGGAGCCTCTTTCACTTTCAGGCTTGGCTTTTCCCAGGTGAAATCCCAATCAACACGATTCGGTTTTTTCTGGGAATTCGCCTCTTCGTTCAGAAAATTCCATTCGCCGCCGCTTTTTCCCAGTCGTTCCGTGAAAAACTTTGTCGCAATCGCTTGTGCCGCTGGGCGGTCCAAAGACGCGCCCGCGGCCGCTTCCGGCACCACGTGTTCGTAACCGACAACCTGCCCCGCGGGACTGACGCGAACGGTGAATTCCTCTTCCTGCAGCGGCTTGTAGAAGCGGACGTTCCAATACCACAGGCTGACCTGCGATGACGCCATCTGGTTTGCCTGTTGCAGCCCCAGCTCGCGTTCCAGATAAACTTTTTCTTCTTCGTCGACTCTGAATTCGATCGCGGATTGGTAACCGTTGGCTCGCTCGCCAACTTCATTCAGGAAGGCCTTCGCGCGGTCCAGCGCTTGCGGCCGCGTTACTTTGAAATCCACGGAAGCTTCCGGAAAGGCACGGAAGAAATAGTGGTGCGCCAAAAAGAGGCCCGCGATTCCGGCGAGCACCCAAAACACAAGCGCGCGCTTTTCCGACCCCGTCAACTGAACACTGGACACAGACTCCTCCCGGTACTGAGACCTGCGGAGTCTTCACTGTAGTAATACGCAGGCCTTGGACGCAAGTTACCGGCCTTGAGCAGTGGCGGCAGTTTCAATATTTTGGCTCGTGACACAATATGTCAAAAATTCAAACTGCCCGCTGCTCCAATCCGGCTCATCGTGTTCGGTAATGGTATAAACGTTGTTTATGGCAAGGGAACTCCAATCGCCGGTCCAGATGATCAAGGGTGTCGGTCCGCAGCGCGCCGAACTGCTAGCCAAGCGCGGCATTCACACTCTGGAGGATTTGCTCGCCTATTTGCCCTTCCGGTACGAAGACCGCATCAAGTTTTCCCAAATCAAAGACGTCCGTCCCAACGCCGTTTACACTCTGCGCGTCACCGTCGCCAGCGGACAGGCCATTCGCACGATGCGCGGCCGTGATGCGATTTATCACCTGCTGGTGCAGGATGAAACCGGTTCGCTCCCCTGCAAATTTTTTCACGGTGGCTATCTCGAAGAACGGCTCAAGCCCGGCCAGCAGCTGATTCTGCACGGCAAAGCCGAAGTCGATAAGCAGCGGCCCGCGCGCATCGAAATGGTCAATCCACAAATGGAGTTGATCGGCCTGCAAGGCCTCGACTCAACCGAAGTCGGCCGTATCGTCCCGATCTACGAAGCCATCGGAACCTTCGGCTCGCGCGCAATTCGGCGCGCCATTTATGGCGCGTTACAGCATCTCGATCCCGGCATGCCGGACGTCCTCCCGGCCTCATTGCGGACGAAATTGAAATTCCCCGCGCATCGCGACGCCGTCATTCAAACGCATTTTCCGCCCCCCGAAGAATCGATTGATGCGCTGAACCAGTTTCGATCGCCCGCGCAACAACGGCTCATTTTTGAAGAGCTCTTCTTGTATCAACTGAGCCTTGCGCTGGATCGCCGCGCAACGCGAAAGGAAAATGCGATTGCCTTTCGAGTGCGCGAAGACGCCGTGCGCGAAGCGTTGAAGCGAATCCTGCCTTTCAAGCCGACCGCCGCGCAAAAACGGGTCCTCGCGGAAATTGCTGCCGATTTGGAAAAAGCACTGCCCATGAATCGCTTGCTTCAAGGCGACGTCGGCAGCGGAAAAACAATTGTCGCGCTGCAAGCCGCTGTAATTGCCATCGAAAACGGTTGCCAGGCCGCGCTCATGGCGCCCACCGAAATTTTGGCCATCCAGCACTATTTGTCGGCCAGGCGAATTCTGGAGAAGGCTGGATACAAAGTTGAATTGCTCGTCAGTGGAATGAAATTCGCCGATAAGACTGCCGCGCTGCAGCGAATCGCCAGCGGTGAGGCGCAGCTCGTCATCGGCACCCACGCGCTGATTGAAGACAATGTGATCTTTGCGCGCCTGGGATTTGTGGCCATTGATGAACAGCATCGCTTTGGCGTATTGCAGCGCAAGCGCCTCATGGACAAGGCGGCAACGCACGGTCATGCCCCGCATGTGCTCGTGCTGACCGCGACCCCGATTCCGCGCACTCTTTCGCTGACGTTATACGGAGACCTCGACGTTTCCGTCATTGATGAATTGCCGCCGGGTCGCACGCCCATCGTCACACGCCTGACAAGCGAACCGCACCTGCCCGGCGTGTGGGAATCCTTGCGCCGCGAAGTCGCTGCCGGACATCAGGCCTATGTCGTCTATCCGGTCATCGAAGAATCGAAACTCGAATTGAAAGCCGCGATGGAAGAGTACGAACGCCTTTCGAAACAGGTCTTTCCGAAGTTGAAGCTCGGATTGCTGCACGGTCGCCTTTCCAGCGAAGAAAAAGAAGCCGTGATGCAGAGCTTCCGCAAGAATGAGACAAACATTTTGGTCGCAACCACCGTCGTGGAAGTCGGCGTGGATGTTCCGAACGCCACTGTCATGGTGATCGAGCACGCCGAACGATTCGGCTTGTCGCAATTGCATCAGTTGCGCGGGCGAATCGGCCGCGGCGCAGAAAAGTCGCACTGCATTCTAGTGGCCCCGATTCGAATGAACGAAAATGCGAAAGCTCGTCTCGAGACCATGGTTCGCACTTCCAACGGATTCGAAATCGCCGAAACCGATTTGCTTCTCCGCGGCCCTGGCGAATTTTTCGGCACGCGCCAATCCGGCGACTTGGGTTTTCACATCGCCAATCCGTTGCGCGACCGCGAAATTCTCGAGCTGGCTCGGCGCGAAGCATTCGCCCTCGCGGAAAATTCCGCATCGAGTGGCGAACTCAAACAAATTCTCCGTGCACTCCCGCCGGAGTGGCAGCGCCGCTATCATCTGGCGCGTATCGGATAGCTCATGCGAATCATCGCCGGAACGTATCGCAGCCGCATCTTGAGAAGTCTAAAAAGCCAATCTCTTCGGCCCACCAGCGACCGCCTGCGCGAAACGCTTTTCAATATTCTTAGTCCCGAAGTTGCCGCTTCGCGATTTCTGGACCTCTACGCCGGAACAGGCGCCATCGGCATCGAAGCGCTAAGTCGCGGTGCTTCAGAAGTAGTTTTCGTCGAGAATCACGCCGCCGCCGTGAAGCTCATCAAAGAAAATCTGGCGTTGCTCAAAATCACCTCTGGGGTGCAAGTGATCTCCGGAAACGCCGTGGAATCCCTCGCGAAGTTGGCTGCGCGCAATTCTTCGCCCTTCGATTTGGTTTTTCTCGATCCGCCGTACGCCGCCGAGGCCGAATACGAGCAGCTCTTGCGCGCACTGGGAACTTCGTCCTTGATTTCTCCAACTTCAATCGTCATCGCCGAGCATCGCAAGCAGTTCGAGCTTGAAGAAACCTACGCCGCGCTAGTACGATATCGCGTCCTCAAACAAGGCGACGCCGCTCTGAGCTTTTATCGCGCTGCCGGCGAAGTTTAGAAAACATTCAACTTGCGGCAAACCCCGCGGCCGTTCGCAACATCTATTTGTTCTTACGCATGCTGGGTGCCCCGCAGCCCCGCGCTATACTTGAAGATTCATGTTTGAGAGCCAAACCCATAATGCGTTCGACTTGCTCGGACAAGCGAACGCCAATCCGCCCGCTGTGTTCCTTCACGGCGCGGGCGAACCGCAGCTTGAAATAAGTTGGGTTGCATTTCGTCAGAGTTTTTCGAGCAGCCTGTCCGGCGCGCTCGAACGCTCCGCCGAATCTCGTAAATTTCTCTCGGCCAGCTTCTTCAAAGACGCCTGGGTGGAAAAGCGGTTTCCACGGCGCGCCGTCGCCGCCGCTGCGTTGTGGCATCTCGTGCTTTTCGTGATGCCGAAGCCCGACATCGTCGGTCAACGCCATTTTTCGCAATTCGATAACACTGTTTTGACTTGGTCCGGCCCGATCGAAGATCTCCCTCTGCTCGAAATGCGCGGCAACAAACCAAAACCGGCGCCGCGCGGAGAACCTGAAAAACCGCTGCCGAAGCAAGGCGCTGACGCGTTTCATCCGCGCCAGAGAATTTTTACCGATCCCGTTCATCCCACCCATCCACGACAAACTTTAATCAATCCGCAAGCGCCGCCCGATGCGCCGAAACTGTTGCCCGTTTTGCCGAACATGGTTGAAATCGCGTCGAACGCAATGCCAGCGCGCCCGAAAATCGAAATCAGCGATAAACTTTTGAAAAGTCTGCGCCCGCACGAACGCAAAGCAAAAACAATCGACACCAATGCGCCCGCGCCGGATGTTTTGAACAATGAAGTGCGGCCCTCCGACTTGTCGATCGCTGCCGCGCAAAACATGCCGGCGAAACCAAAGCTCGAAATCAATGCCGGCGCCGCGCCGCGAGTCACCGCGAAAAAATCTGAAAACGACGCAGGCCCTTCGCCGGAAATGGCCTCGTCGCTCGCATCGAACGGTGCAGCTTCCACCTTGATCGCACTCTCGGCGCCTCCCGGCCCCGCAGCGCCCGTCGCTCCGCCGCAAGGAAATCTCGCAGCGCGCATCGCGATCAGCCCCGAAGGAAAACAGCGCGGCGTACCCGGCGCTTCTGCAAACGCGGAATCAAACGGGGGCAGCGGCGGAGATCGTACGAGTAAAGGCGGAACTGGCGCGGCAAGCGGATCGGGAAAAAATGACGTTGGCGTGAGCATTAGTGGTGGAAATCCAAGCAGCAAGACAAGCGGCCTTGGAAGTCTTCGGCCAAAACTCGATCTGTCCGCTGCGAGACCGAATGCATCGAACATGAGCCATGATGCGCCAGCGGATCCGCCGCCCACGCGAACAACTCCGCCGAATTTTGCGAATCTTGCTCCTGACGCAAAGCCGGAAGCAATTTTTGCTTCCAAAAAAGTCTATACGCTGCATGTCAACATGCCGAATTTGAACAGCGCGACCGGAAGCTGGATTTTGAATTTCTCAGAATTGCGCGGCGGCCCGACCGGTCAACACGTTGCCACAGGCGATGTCGCCTCGCCGCAGCCGATACGAAAAGTGGACCCGAAATACCCGCCCACGCTAATCGCGGAACACGTTGAAGGCGAAGTTGTTTTGTACGCGGTGATTCGGAAAGACGGATCCGTCGACAGCATTCAACTTGTCAAAGGTATCGACGAGCAACTTGACGCGAACGCGATGCACGCATTTGCGCAGTGGAAATTTCAGCCTGCAGAAAAACAGGGCGAAACAATCGACCTCGAAGCAATCGTGCACATTCCGTTTCGCGCGCCAGCCCGGCAATAGAAGTGCTAATTTCAAGAACTAAACGTCACACAAATCCACGGCTTCGCGGAGCGACGTGAGCGGATCTCGCGTTGGCACGAATTCGTGCGCCACGTATCCGGAATAATTCGTCGACGCGATGCCGCGCATCACCGCGTCCCAATGCACTTCCTGCGTGTCGTCCAGTTCATGCCGGCCAGGAACTCCGCCGGTGTGGAAGTGGCCCAGCCACTGAATATTGTCCTTGATCGTCCGGATCAAATCGCCTTCCATGATTTGCATGTGGTAGATGTCGTAAAGAAGTTTTACGCGCGGCGAATTCACCTCCTGCGCCACGCGAACGCCCCACGCCGTGTGGTCGCACATGTAGTCGTGGTGATCGACTTTGCTGTTCAAAAGTTCCAGGCAGATGGTCACGCCATTGTCTTCCGCGATTTGTTTCACGCGATTGAGGCCGATGATCGTGTTCTTCGCGCCTTCTTCGTCGGACATTCCCATGCGATTTCCCGAAAACGTGATGACGTTGGGCACGCCCATCTTTGCCGCGATCGGAATATTTTTGCGGAAGGCTTCTTCGATCTTGGCGTGATTCTCCGTGCGGTTCATCGCGTGCGGGATGTCGCCGCCGCCCGCGTATCCCATGCTGCAAATCAAACCGTAGCGATGCGGCACTTCCCACTCCTCGACGCCCAGAAGGTCGACGGCTTTCAGCCCCATCTCCGCGCTGCGTTTGCAGAGTTCATCGAGCTCAATTTTTTGGTAGCACCAGCGCGAAACGGATTGCTTGATGCGCCCTTTGCGCGGCGTCACTTTGAGATCGTCGAGCGATGTAGTGGTCATGGCTCCCGCCAGCGACGGAACGGAAGCGGCAGCCGCTCCCGTGATTGCCGATTTCAGAATGGTACGACGAGAAAGTGTGGTCATGGCAGCACGGAGTCTAGCCGAAGAGGCGGAAGTTTGGCGAGTGAGAAAATTCGCCAGCTCACCTTCCGTTTGTTTCAATTGCATTCAAAGTTTTAAGCCGACAGAGTCCGTCACTCGAGTCGTTCGTATTCCCGCGTCGAGACCTGAGGTAGACTACTTCGGCCTGCCTGGGGCGGATTTCCAGTTTGAATATTCCGGAGAGGGTGCTTGAGAGAAAATTTCGGACGTCTCGATTTTCAGATCGCTTTTTGTCTGACGCTTTTAATTGGTTTTCTCGCTTGTCTTTATACCTTTTCGTTTTATCAAGAAACGTCTGCAAGAGGTTGGCGCCAGACGCTCCGGCGCTGGACGGATTTGTTCGGTTTCACTCTCGATGACCTCGGAGGATTCAGCTACAGGGGACTCGCGCTGGTCAGCGTTCTCGGGCTCTTTCTTGAATTAGTAATGATTCGCTGGATGTCCTCCGAAGTGCGCATCTTTGCGTTTCTCAAGAATTACATGCTGGTCTCGTGCTTCGTTGGCTTTGGTCTTGGCTGCTTTCTTTGCCGAAAGCGAATTAATTTTCTTGCGCTGGCTGTTCCTCTGCTCACCCTGGTCTTTTTGATTCAATTTCCCTGGCAGCCTCTGCGCGCCTTGATCAGCGCGCTCCCCTCCTATCTGGGCGTGGCCTCGGAAGTTAATTCCATGGGGATTCCAGCTGTACCTTTTTCTCTGCTCGCGCTCTTTGCCCTGGGAGCGGCGATCGCCATCACCGTTCCCCTGTTCATTTTGAATGCCATGGTGTTCATCCCATTGGGACAGATCGTGGGCGGCTATCTCGAAAGAGCGCCGCGCGGAATTTTTGCTTACTCCATCAATATTCTCGGCAGCCTCGCGGGCATCCTGCTCTTTACCTTGCTCTGCCAATATTGGCAGCCTCCAGTCGTCTGGTTCGCGATCGCGGGCGTGCTTTTCGTAGTTCTGGTTTTCAGGATTGCTCCTCTCCGCTGGGCTTCGCTGGCGACGTTCGGCATTTGTCTCCTGCTCTTTACGTTGCATCCTCACGGAATTGGCCGGGCCTATTGGTCTCCGTATCAATACCTCGAGATCTCCGAACGCACGGAAAATGGCGAAGTGATCGCGTACCAGCTCGATACGAACCACACTTGGTTTCAACAGGTCGTCAATCTCTCGCCCGAATTCGTCGCCGCCCACCCGCAATTTTTTTCCGAAGTGCCCAGCGCCTGGGACGCCTACAACCTTCCTTATCACTTCTCCGCGAATCCGCCGAACGTGTTGGTTCTCGGCGCCGGAATGGGAAACGATGTGGCCGCCGCACTGCGAAACGGGGCGGGTCACGTTGTAGCCGTCGAAATCGATCCCCTCATCCAGTCTCTCGGCCGAGAAATGCATTTCGAGAAGCCCTATTCTTCTCCTCGGGTGACGCCGGTCGTCAACGACGCGCGAAGTTACATCGAGAACAGCAACGAACGGTTTGATTTGATCGTCTATTCGCTTCTCGATTCGCACACCAATATTTCAAACTATTCCTCGGTCAGGATCGACAATTATGTCTACACGATCGAGGCACTCGCCGCCGCGCGCCGCCTGCTTAAGGATGACGGCATTCTCGTTTTGAAATTCCAGGCCCATACGCCGTGGATTGCGGGGCGCTTGCATGGCCTGCTAAAGACCGTTTTCGGTCAGGAACCCACGGACTTCTACGCCGACGCCTCGCGATACAGCAGCGGGGGACATTTTTTTGTCGTTGGATCCCAGAAACACTTGGACCAGTCTTTGTCTTCGCCCGAACTCGCCGCCTACCTCAAATCGCACAGCGGTGTCCAACTGGAGGCCGCCCATCTCACCACCGACGATTGGCCCTACTTCTATCAGCACGAACCGGGTATCCCTCTGATTATCGTCATCATGTCGGTTCTTCTCGTGGCCTTGACCCGATTGCTTATCCGGAAGACCGGCGCTGCGGGACAAGCCGTCAACTGGCACTTCTTCTTCCTCGGCGCGGGTTTTTTGCTTCTCGAGGCGCAGATTGTCAGCCGTATGGCCATGTTGTTCGGCACAACGTGGTTGGTGAATTCCATCGTTATCGCCGCAATTCTGCTGCTCATCGTCGCCGTCAATTTCCTCGTAACTTCCAGACCATCGATCCCCGTGCGCTTTGCCTACGTCGGAATCGGCGTCTGCATGCTGGTGTCCTACTTTCTTCCGCTCGAAAAACTTTTTTTCCAGGCCTTTTGGGTCAAGGTGTTGGTTGCGACGCTGGTTTTATGCTCGCCGATCGCATTCGCTTCAATTGTTTTCATTCGCAGTTTTGCGGAATGCAAGTTCAGCGGGCGGGCTCTCGGTTCCAATCTCCTGGGTGCATTGGTTGGAGGCATGCTCGAGTCTGCGTCGTTGTGGACGGGAATTCGCTCACTGATCATTCTCGCGGCCGTCCTGTACTTGCTGTCTCTTCTCTTTCTCAAATCGGCAAATACCGACGTTGACGCTGGGCCGGAATTGGATTCGAGTCCTCTTAAAGCGTGACCGCCGGCCGAAATTAGCACTCGCACAAACTCTCCCGCAGCGCGGTGGCTGAAACAACCGGAGCGACTTCGGATTGAAACAGATCGGCCGATGGGAAATCTGTCCCTTTCCCAATAAGCGTAAGTACCCGACGCTTCCTTCGTTTTTCCCTGCATCGGATTCACCACGCCGCCCCTCGGAAAGTAGGTTTTAACGGCGGCCGAAATAGAGAATCCGAATGGCGTCGAGAGGCTGGCGCTGCAAGGGGATTGGACTCGCCCCGATCACAGCGCGAGTGCTTGGCCGGATCCCGACCCACTCTTTGCGGTAGACACCTTTTGGGCCTTCGGTAGAGAATCGCTCCCGCAGATAAGCACGCGCACGCAAAGCGGGAAGAAGCCAAGTTTTCCAGTCGCGCGGCTCGAGCGTGAAGGCGACCAATCCGCCATTGCGGGTGACGCGGTGCATTTCGGCCAGGTAGGATTTCAGTGCGCTGTAGGACGGCAAATGCTGGAACACGCAGTACGCAATCGCCAAATCGCCGGATTCATCTGGGATACTGCGCAGGGAAAAGCCTTCCGCCTTGCGAAATTCGACATTTTGCAGGTTCGCCTGCCGCGCGATGTCGAGCATCTTTTCGGAGATATCGAGAGAGATCATCCGGCCCACGTCCGGCGCAATAGCGCGGGTAAGCCGACCTACACCACACCCGATTTCAACAACGGAATCGGCGGCGGAGGGAGAGTACCCGGTGACTCTCTTGATGTCGCTCCAAATCGTCTGACCACTGGCCCAAAATTCGTTTAGATCCCTCTTCGCGCCATACGGTCCGAACGAAGAGACATACCAGTGCGGATTATCCTCTGCGGCTTTGTTCCAGAACGCGTTGATTTCCTGCTCGGACGGCATCTCAACTGCGCAACTATTATCACTTGCCACAAAGAACGTCAACGGCATAGGAGAGCCTGTCCACACAAAGCCCTCGGGGAAGCAAAAGCGGGGCAGCGGCAACGATGCGAGCTGACGCACTCGTCCTCTGGCCTAACGTCTGTCCGCCAAGGATATTTCTAATTCAGGTCGGATAGTCTGGCGCGGACCAGATCTTTGGCTAGTCTTTTTGACTATTCTCGCGTCGATTTAATTCGGAAGCAGATTCTGCCGGGCCATTTTTTTCATGGATGGCTCCGTTCCTCAGAAAGTTTTCATGCGTTCGCGGCGGAATACGACAGCTCGACAAAGCCGTTCTTGTAAGCAACCACGTTTTTCAAATTCCATCGCTCCTCGTTCAGAGCACCGTCGAACAGCCGCAGCCCTTCCCCCAATAAGACAGGAGCTATCATCAACTTGATTTCGTCCACGAGGCCCAGCTCGAGGAAACGCTGGCACAGCATGGCCCCACCCACGAGCCAGATGTTTCGATAGCGCGGCGCGAGTTTCTCGTCAACCAATGTCTTCAGGTCCCCCGAATAAAATTCGACGCTCTTCTTTGCAGACGCCAATTTCCTTCCGGTCACCACCACGGTTGGAGTTTCTCCATAGGGCCAGCCCAGTTCGAGAGCGTGTTCATACGTACGGGAGCCGAGCACGTAGCAGTCGATCGCTTTTACAAAAGTGGCAGCCTCTTCCGCCGAAATGGAAACGCCCGCTTCGTAAACGCTTCCAGGGTGCTCCAGCCAGGAGACACTGTTGTCCTTCTTCGCGATGAAACCATCCAGACTGGAAACCACGTGCAGAGTTACTCTTGCTCCCGTTGCGTTTCCTTCGGCCGGCATCACTCCCCCCTCGCTTTGGCCTGATCTTGCGGCTCAACTCCTGCTGGAAAAAAGCCGTCGAACCCAATGGCCCTTCCAAATAAAGAATCCCGAAAGGACCAGCACCTCAGCCGCAATCTCTTTCGCTAAACCTTTAGCCCGCCCCGGAATCCTCTGGCCGCGTAGTACGATTCCGCGCCGTTGTGATACGTAAAGACCGTATTGAAGCGGCGATCGCAAAAGAGCGCTCCGCCAAGTTTTCTGATCTCAGACGGTGTTTTCACCCAGCTCGACGTTTTCTCGTCGAACGGTCCCAATTTCTGCAACTCGCGATACTGCTCCTCGGTCAAAAGCTCAATGCCCATGGCGCACGCCATATCGGCGGCGCTGTCTTTCGGTTTATTTTCTTTCCGCGACTCCAGCGCTTCCCGGTCGTAACAGAAACTTCTCCGTCCTTTCGGACTTTCGGCCGAACAATCATAAAACGTGTATTCGCCCGTCTTTTTGTCATAGCCAACCACATCGGGCTCGCCACCGGTTTTTTCCATTTCATGGAGCGACCACAGTTTGTCGGCATTTGCTTCGAGCTTTGCCTGCACCTTCGCCCATTCCAGGCTTGGATGGCGGCTCTTGTTTTTCTCGAAGCGGACCTTTAACACTCCAAGTAGTTCTTTCCGTTGTTCCGCTGACAATCCCTTTTTGTTGTCCTTGCGTGGTTGGTGCATTGCTCTTCAATCCTTCCTTTCACGATTTTTGCGCCGCCGGAGGCGGCCAGTTGGGCGCCTTAACGCCGAACTGCTGAGCGTATTCCGTATTCAATCGCTGCCACCCGGCAAACTTGATCGCGTCTCCTCCGGCGATTCGGCCGATCGGAGTTCCGTCGAGAAGGTGATCCAGAACATCGAAAGAAATGTGCCATCCCGCCGCACCCATCGAGACGAACCGGCGATCGATGTTGGTCCATAGCGTCAACCGCGTGCCGTCAAGAAATTCTTCAAGCTCCCATCGGATATCGCCATACTCAAGCACCTTTGGCGCTTCGACTCGCGTCACTTTTGTTTCGATCGGTGCCGGCGCGCCCAGCCAGGCGAGCTTCACCGTTGCAGCTGTGGCCAGGTTCGCATCGACGTCAAACGGCGCCCACTCGCGCAGATGCGCCGGGTCAGTCAAAGCCTGCCAGACTTTTTCCGGCGAGTGCCGCAATTCCTTGACGAGGACCAGCGCCCACTTCTCTCCGGTCTTTTCCACTCGCGCCATGTTGGCTGGGCCCGGTGTGTACGGTGCGCGGCTGGTCATCTTGTTCTCCTTACCGCGAATAGTGTGCCAATTGCGTGATCTGAATGAGGTTGCCGCACGTGTCATTCAACATCGCAATGGTCGAGCCGGTCACGTCGGTAGGAGGCATCGTGAATTCGGCGCCGTGGCCTTTGATTCGCTCGTAGTCGCCCTTGATATCGTCCGTGAAAAACATGGCCGCGGGCTGACGCTGCTGAAACAGCGCCTGCTGATACGCACTGGCGGCAGGGCTGTTGTTCAGCGCCAGCTGTAGCTCTGTGCCGCCCGGCTCCTCAGCTGAGGCCACAGTCAACCAGCGATAGGGGCCCTGACTGAAGTCGCTCTTCTTGGCAAAGCCCAGTACGTCCGTATAGAAGTGCAGGGCCTTTTCCTGATCGTCGACATACACGCTTGTGAGTTTGATTTTCATTTCGTCTTCTCCTTTTTAAGAAGTTCGCGGATTTGGCCCCGTTGCCCTCTTCTTCGTTTTCTTCTTTGGCGTTGCCCGTGTCGGCGTCGAAGCATCCATCCGATCAAGGTGGCGTTCGAGGGCATCGACGTGAGCCGACCAGAACCGGCGGAACTGCGCCAGCCAGGCGTCCACCTCCTGAAGCGATTCAGGTTTCAGACGGTATAGCCGGCGTTGTGCGTCCACGGTGGACTCCACGAAACCCGCGTCGCGCAGCACTCGCAGATGCTTTGACACCGCCGGCTGCGACATTCGAAGTTGACGCTCGATCTCTCCCACCGATTGTTGCGAGGAGACCAGCAGGCTGAGTATCGCGCGGCGGTTTGGCTCGGCAATGATGTCGAACGCGGATCCCATACCTCGAATATGCCAAAAGGCGTATATACGTGTCAAGACATATTAAAACAAAAACCGGACTCGCCGTCATCGCCACGACCGCCTCACGTACCGGTGATTCCACTTCGTGCCCGCACGCCTGCAATAACGACTCTTTTGCTTGTCCGGAATTGAACAGCATCTCTTCTTCCCGCCGCGCACTATCACTGAGCGAATCGTGCTCTCCCAGGAGACTCACAATGAAACTTCTTAAATCGACTCCTCCCATCTTGATCGGATTGGCGCTCATGCTGTGCGCAGCCCCTCTGCGGGGTGACAGCCTTGGAAGTGCCGCCAGCTTTGCGGTGCTGGGCGCTTCGGCAGTTACGAACACTGGCCCAACCACCATCACCGGAGATCTGGGCGTTTCCCCCGGTACTGCGATTAGCGGCCTGGGTAGCATTACTTTGACGGGAACGGTCAATCAGACCAACTCCGTCGCGCTGCAGGCGCAGAGCGATCTGAATATCGCCTTCACGAATTTTCAAAACCTCGGATTGGGCCTTACCGCGACCAGTATTCCGAACGGCGTTCTCAGCGGAACCTACACTCCGGGCGTCTACTTCGCTCCGGCGGCCTCGCTCACCGGAACGATTTTTCTCAATGACGGCGGCGTCGGCGGCAAGACATTCATTTTCTACTCGCCCAGCACGCTCACCACAGCATCCGGATCCGTAGTCAATGTGAGCGGCCTCCTTCCCACCGACAGCGTCTATTGGGTTGTGGGCAGCTCGGCCACGCTCGGCACCACGACTTCCTTCGAAGGAAATATTCTGGCGCTCAGCAGCATCACTCTGGACACTGGCGCGACCATCGGTTGTGGCAGAGCTTTGGCGGAAACCGGCGCGGTCACGTTGGACAACAACACTATTTCGATCGGCTGCGGTAGCTCCACTCTTACCACTGGCGGAGGCTTCAACGGCGGAGGCGGCACGGTCGTAGGCGTGGCAACGCCGGAGTCCGGCACATTCCTGCTTCTGGGTGTCGGAACTTTCTGCGTGCTTCTTTTCGGGAAGCGAAGCCGTTCCTAATTATTTTTCGCGATCCAGCGAGAAACCAAAATCGCCGTCGATCCACGTGTCTTTGTCGTGGACGATGGCGTGTGGCGGAAGAACTGGCGTCGCAACCGCAACTCCCGGCATTTTTTTGATGGCCGTGCCGATTGCCATGAATTCCACGAGTCCGCCGCCAATCTCTGCGATATAAGTTTTGACGCCCACCACATCTTCCGCCTTCAAAAGGTCCGCTTCGTTTTTCAAGCGAGTGACGGCGATTTCGCGCGCATCGTGAATCAGCGTCGTGAGTTCGGTGACTTCGCCTTTACTGAAAGATTTGAACGCCGCCATAAATCCGCCAACGACGCCCAGTGAATAAATGGAAGTCGACATCAGCAATTTTGCCGGCGCGTAGCCGAGGCTGGTCATGGCCCAGAGTTCTTCGCCCGTAAGATCGCTTGTCACGGGAGCCCTGTCTGCCTCGGGCGGCAACGCGGGATTTTTCGCCGCAGTGCCGGTCATCAACATTTCATGCGTGCCATGCCACGGCAGGATCGTGGTGCGAATGCCGACGACGGAGTTCGCTTTACAGTCGCGCGCTTGGCCGACGATTCGATCGAGCGCTTTGTGGCGCGTCGCATTGAAGATGTCGCTGTATTCTTTGATTTCGCCGCGGCCCAGCGATTTGAATGCCCCTGAAAGACCTCCGCCCACGCCCATCGAGTACGCAATATTTCCGAACGCATGTTGCAGCGGCTGATAGCCCGCGTCGATGTGACAGTAAAGTTCCTGCGCATTGCCGGCGCTCGTGAAAAAGTTGCCGGTCCCTGCGTTCGAATGAACGCACGAACCCACGAACAGGAATTCCGTGCTGCCGCTGAAATTCCGGAGTTCGCCCGCGACTCCCGCAACGCCCGAAGCGCCATGCTGTTGCGCTTCTCTTGTCATCCGCGCAAAGGAGCTTGCTCGCCCCTCGTGAATCGCCTCCGTAACTTGCGGGACTTCGCCTCCCACCATATTTTTGAAACCCGCGCCAAGCGAACCGAGAAATCCCATCGACTGAACGCTGTTCCCCACAACGAGTTCGCCCGGAGAGAAATTCTTCAATGCCAGGCAATAAATTTCGTTTCCCGAAAGTCCCGTCACTTTGGCCACGTTTGTCCCATTTCGTTAATTGAAAATTTGTAAAGTCATCGCTCGCGTTATAGCACACAAACTGGCGAACTCATCGCTTCGAACGGATTATGATGTTCTTCATCTACTGCTCAATGGGCCGTAACTCGATCGCCGAGCGCAAATGTTGCTCTGTTTTCTGTGCGATTCGATCCGGCAATGATTCTAAGAGCTTCTGGCATTGCTTTACGGAGCTGTAGCCCAGTCCTTGGCTTTTTGGAAATAACGAGGCGCGATCCAGACTTTCAGATCCGGTTGTTCTCCGAGTTGCGCGAATGTCGCACGCGCGGATTCCTTGTCGCCGGCTACGACAGACATATAGGCGAATCGACTCGATTTCAGGCTGGATGTGCCGTATGAGTTTTTCAGCGTCGCATAGCCCTCTTTAATCTTCGGCCAGGACATCGTGTCCATCTGATTGTGCTCTTCGTCGCACGGGCACACGAGCATGCTCGCAATTTCGAAATACAAAATCGAGCCCTCGGGGTTTGCAACTCGCTTTGCAACTTCTTCTGCAAAGGCCTGCGTCTCGCCTTCCTCCCCGTACCATTTGGTCTGCAGGAAATTGGCGTATTCACGATAGTAGTGATAATAGGTCGGTTCAAAGGCGGTGGCTTCGTCGAAAAGTGCGCGTGCCTGGGGTCTATCCCATCCCTGGGCGAGCGCCACCTGCTGCATCACCTCATACCAGTAAGGACATTTCTCCGGCAGTCTGGCAGCATCGACGAGCGTGGACTCGGCCAGTGAAATGCGATCTTCAAACGAGCCCCAGCCGGAAGCCGACACCGTGTCGGCGTAACCATGGCCTCGAGCCGCCCAAGCGTAGTTAATGTATGACTCCGCGAGAGCGATGCGCGCCGCGGATGACTGTGGATAAGCCGCAATCCATTTCTTGATGTTGTCGAAATGGCCGTCCCAATCCAAAGTGCCGCTGCTCGCGCCGGACGACGCTTCGGTTACTCCGTCGTAAAACATGTTCAGCTTCCAGATGCCGCCTTGCAGCCTCACCTTGCTGCTGCGGGCCAAATGAATCTCCTTCTCAAGCTGTGAAAAATCGTGTTGCAGGAAGAGAACCGAGATGTGTGCTTTGTACCCGTCATCGGTGCTGTACGGATCGTCCGGCGAAGATGCGAAAGAGGATGCCTCCGCATGGGTTGAAGCCGCGGCGGGCTGGCTCTTGCCGTAGTCGTGAACAGCGCGCATGACTATCTCGATGTCGACGGGAGCTGCTGCGTGGCTCACGCCGCACGCGGATAGTGTGCAACTCATGGCGGCAAGTGTGAAAACGGCAGCGAAGCGGACGGCATTGCGGAAGGAATTTCGGATTTGTGCGCTCATTGCGGAAGTATAGGAGGGCGCTAACGCGCAGGCTACTGTACTAAAGGGCAATTAACATTGAAGGTTAAGACACAGACCTGTACCGGGAACGGCTACGCGCGGAGGTAGAGGAATCCGCCGTAGAGCATCATGCCGAGGCCCGCGAGGAAGAGGAGCGGCGTGAGAACGTGGGGCACGAGGTCGGGAATTGGAACCGGAATGTTCATCCCGCTATATCCGCCGGCAAAGAAATAAATAATTCCGGCGAGAAGCGAATAGAGAAAACCACGGCGCAGATACTTGCGGCCTTCAAAAGTCTGAACGGAATTAACCTTTTTGGCGACGGCGCCGCCCGTGGGAATAGCTTCGCGGCAATAGGGACAGCGGTTGAGCGTAAAGCCAATCGGCTTCCCACAAAACGGACAACTACGCATCTGCGACAAGCAAGCCTCGCGCGGGTTTAGGACTCGGACTGACCCTGCTCTGAGCGTAAGGTTGGCGCCGAGGAGCGTCAAGAGTCATGGCGAAGGCGCGTTTCGAAAGAGGAATCGCGCCCGCGGATGCGCCGCCGCTAAAACGAGGCTTCGGCCAGTTTCACCAGCGTGAAGAGCGCGTGATTCACCGGAGTGGGGACGCCAAGTTCGCGGCCTTTGCGCGCGATGAAGCCGTTCAGCGAATCGATTTCGGTGCGTTTGCCGCGCATCATGTCCTGCGCGGTGGAGCTGCGCGTCGCGGCCATCTGCTCGGCGATTTTGTACGCTCCGGCGAGGGCGACTTTTGGATCTTCGAGGCCGGGCGGCTGGATGCCCGCTGCTTTCGCAACAGCAAGCACTTCGTAAACGGTGCCTTCGACAAGTTGCTTCGCGTCGGCGCTGGCGATGATTTCTCCGTATGTCACTTTGCCCAAAGCGCTCAGCGCGTTCAGCGCGCAGTTCCAGACGAGCTTGGTCCAAAGTTCGCCTTCGACATTATTTGAGAGGCGGCAGGGAATTTTCGCGCGCGTGAAAATCTCCGCGATGCGGCGCGTCGTTTCGTTTTCCGGTCCAAGCACCAAATCGCCTCGGCCAACGTGTTTAACCGTTCCCGGCGCAGGCACTGACGCCGCGACGTAAACCGCCGCCGCGAGCGCATGCAAGCCAGACGCCGCGCGAATCTGTTCTGCATTGTCCGCGCCATTCTGCATGCTGATGAGAATTGCGTTCGGCGCGAGAATTTTTGCTAGCTCGCGCGATGTACTCGCGGTGTCCGTCGTTTTCACGCAGAACAAAACGAGTTCCGCGTCGCGCGCGGCAGAAAGTTCCGCCGATGCCGCGACGCGCACCGCTTCCTTGAATTGCGTCGTATCCAGCAGCAAGCCACCTTTTTGCACCGCGGCTACAAACGCGGGGCGGCCAATGAAAACGACTGGCGCTCCGGCGCGCGCAAGCATACCGCCGTAGTAGCCGCCAACGGCGCCTGCCCCTACGACTGCAATCTTTGGCCAGGAATTTTCTGTGCTCATCGAATGTTCAATTCTTGTCTCATGTGGTGATCGCAGCGATCAAACGATCGATGTCCTGGATTGTATTGAAAAGATAGGGCGAAACGCGAATTTTCCCTTCGCGCAGGCTG
>DATGIS010000039.1:0-10388 GCA_035295625.1 Candidatus Acidiferrum sp.
GGAGAGCCTTTGTTTTGGCGGATTAGCGTGCGAGGAAGGGAGAGCAAATTTTGGTGCGGGAGAGAGGACTTGAACCTCCACGGGGGTTAACCCACAAGATCCTAAGTCTTGCGCGTCTGCCAGTTCCGCCACTCCCGCACGGGAGAGTTTTATTATAGAACGAGAAGTGAAGAAAAGTTGGTGGAGTGTTGCTGGTGAGAGAAAGCTGGCCGCTTGTACTATGGTGGCGGGGGGCGTGGAGTGGCAGGATGGTAAGGCTAGGCATCCGTGTATTGGGCGTCATCCAGGGAACTGGCGCCGAGACTCTGGGAGTTTTCACCGAAATGGGCCCCGTAACATCGGAACAAAGCGCGGAACGGCGCGCCGGACTGCTCAAGAAGCCACAGGATTTGGAATTGCCGGTTGTGGCGACAGGAGCGCGTCCGGGCGACACAGCCGAAAAGCGGGAATTGTTTTCGGAGACGACGGAAACGGTTCTGGTCTTTGAGAACGGCTGTGTGATCCGGCTTGCGGCGGCGGTTGCGGTTGGGCAGCTGATTTTTCTGACCAATCAGCAGACCGGGAAGGAAATCGTCACGCAAGTGCTGCGGAAACGAAGCTTCCGGCCGACCGATTGTTATGTAGAGCTGGAATTTACCGAAGCGGCGCCGAAATTTTGGGGAGTTGAATTTCCGGAAGAGGAAACGAGCACCAAGGCGACCCAGGCGGACGCTGGAGACGCCGCGGCTGTTGCGGAAGCGGAAGTGACGGAGGACGATTCCGATGCAGCAGTGCCGCCTCCGGACGCGGCGGAGATGGCGAAATTGCGGCGGGAAGTCGACGCGCTGAAATCGCAGTTGAATTCGTTGAAGGCAAAGAAAGTAGAAGGCGGAGTGGAAGAAACTCCTAAAACAGAGACAGAAAGCGTTCCGGCCGCCGAAGCGAGCACGCCTGCTGCGGGCGAAGCGGAAGCGCCCGGTGGCTATCCGATTCGTATGCAATTGCCGAAGGCGGGAGAAGCCTCGCCCCGGACTGCGGAATTTGCGGCGGACTCCGCGGCGATTGCAGCGGCGCATGCCGACGAGCATCTGCTGCCGAAGCCGAGTCTAGATTTTGAACAGTTTCCGGGCGTGGCCGAACCGAAGACGCGGCTGCTGAGCGGAACAGCGCGGCGAAGCCTAAGTGGGCCGATTGGCGCGTTGGTGGCAATTCTATTGGTGCTTGTGGCGGTGGGAATTGGGACGTACCAGATGGGTTGGCTGAGCGGTCTAGGAAAAGGTGGCCGCAACAAAGATCAAGCCAACGCAAGCTTTCCGTCGGGCAATTCGCCGGCGAACCAACCGGCAGCGAGCGAGAGCTCGACGGGAGCGGCTGTAGCTCCCGCGCCGATCGCCGAAAATTCGAACGCGCGAACGGCGCCGGAAGGAAAGCCGCGCAGCTCTACCGGTGATGAGCCTGAGAAATCTTCGAACGATGCAGAAAGCGAATCGAGTGCGGCTGTATCGCAGAAGAAAGAGCCACACGCAACAGTGGCTGCGAATAACGGAAAGAAAACAGCGGCAACGAAAAACGGATCGAAAGATGTGCCGGTTGTGACGTCGCCGCAAGAAGACGTGTATGTGCCGCCGAAATTGTTGAAGGCGATTCGGTCACTTTCGCCGCCGGAAGCGTTGCGCGCGTATGTGAGCGGCGTTGTGACGCTGGACACCGTAGTTGACGAGAACGGGCGCGTGCAGTCCGCGACTCCGTTTA
Source organism: Candidatus Acidiferrum sp. (assembly GCA_035295625.1). GTDB lineage: Bacteria > Acidobacteriota > Terriglobia > Acidiferrales > UBA7541 > Acidiferrum. The sequence goes on from DATGIS010000039.1 coordinate 1,732, forward strand.
GCGGGCCGAAAGCGCTTTATCAAAAAGCGGAAGATACCGTGAAGGACTATGTGTACCAGCCGGCGACGCGAAATGGAAAGCCAGTCTCGGCGCACGTGGAAGTGAAGATTCAGTTTTGGTACGAGCCGTAAAGGTAGTCGGCAGTTCGCAATCAACAGTAGGATGACCGCGACCGCGCATCACAAGTAGTGACCCTACCTCGAACGCTCCGCCAGAAAACCAAATGACTGACAGGCAACATAATGGCGCCTGGATTCGGCTACAATTCGGACTCCTCCATGAGTGACACAACAAAAAAGACCGCGGGGCCGTTGGCGGGCGTGAAAGTGTTGGAGCTCGGGCAGCTGATTGCGGGGCCGTTTGCGACGGCGTTTTTGGCCTGGTTTGGCGCGGACGTGATCAAGGTGGAACCGCCGGGTACGGGCGACCCATTGCGAACGTGGCGCGTGGTGCACAAAGGAACTTCGCTTTGGTGGCATCTGATGGCGCGGAACAAAAAGTGCGTGACGCTGAACTTGCGGGTGCCGGAAGGGCAAAAAATTGCGAGGGAGCTGGCGAAGAAAGTGGATGTGGTGATTGAAAACTTTCGCCCGGGAACGCTGGAAAAGTGGGGGCTGGGTTTTGAGGAGCTGAAAAAGGAAAATCCAAAATTGATTTTGGCGCGTATTTCCGGATATGGGCAGACGGGGCCCTACGCACAGCGGCCGGGATTCGCGGCGGTTGCCGAAGCGTTCGGCGGATTGCGGTATGTGACGGGAGAGCCGGATCGTCCGCCGGTGCGGCCGAATTTGAGTTTGGGAGACTCCGTGGCTGGGCTGCACGCGGCGCTGGGAATTTTGTTGGCGCTTTATCATCGCGACGCGCGCGGCGGAAGCGGGCAGGTGATTGACGTGGCGTTGTACGAAGCCGTTCTGAATTTGATGGAAGGAACGATCCCCGAGTATGACAAGGCGGGAGTGAAACGTGAGCGCGAGGGGATGAGGCTGACCGGGATTGTGCCAAGCGGAACATATCCCTGTGCGGATGGCGCGTACATTGTGATTGGCGCGAATGGCGACAGCATCTTCCGAAGATTCATGCTGGCGATTGGCCGCGAGGATTTGTCTGCAGACGCGCGGCTGGCGAGCAATGAAGGACGCTCGAAGCACATTGACGAAATTGACGAGGCGATTTCAGCGTGGACGCGACAGAAAAACTCGGTGGATGCGTTGAAAGTGCTGAGCGAAGCCGATGTGCCTTCCGGGCCAATTAATTCGGCGGAAGAAATGTTGCGGGACGTGCACTTTCAGGCGCGCGGCGTGTTTGAAGAGGCAGACCTGGGCGGAGGAGACACGGTGAAATTGCCGCGGCTAGCGCCGGTTCTCGGCGAGACGCCCGGGGAAATGCGCTGGATTGGACCAACGTTGGGGGAGCATAATGCGGAGGTCTACGGAGACTGGCTTGGCTACCCCGCCGCCGAGCTGGAACGGTTAAGAGACCAGGGTGTGATTTGAGGAGTCGTCACAGTGGCGCAGGCGAAAAAGCTTGCTACTTTTCGGGCGATTCTGGGTTGAGTGGTCTGCGAGCAGCTCTGAAGTTTTTGCGGCGTAGCGGGGAAAACGCTTGATCATTCGGGAACAGGGCGACGAGCTGTTGGTGATCCGGCAGACGGACCACGCGTTTTTGGCCGGTTACTTCGCAAAAGAGTGGGGCAACGAAGAATTTCCACGGCCGGAGCCGTTCGAGTCATTCTGCCTGGCGGTTTCCGAACACGACAATGGCTGGAGCGAGTGGGAGCTGCAGCCGACGCTCGACGCAAAGTCGCGGACGCCTCATTCCTTCATGTCTATTCCGACGGACGAGCATATCGCGCTTTATCAGCGAGGCATCGAGCGGCTCGTGAAAGTGGATCACTATGCGGCGCTGTTGGTGAGCATGCACTGCGTTGGGCTTTACGATCGTGCGCGAGCGACAATGCCGGGATTTTCGGCAAAGTATGTGAAGAGCGAAGAGTCGGCGCTGGTGAGTGAGTTTGTGCAGCGCTTGCGGTTACAACAATTGCGGCTGAAAGTGGATCTGCGCGCAAACCTGGCGACGAAGGATTTGGTAGTTGAGGATGCGCTTAAGGCGAATTTCGAACGGTTGGAAGCGCTGGATCGGCTGTCGCTGCACTTGTGCGTGAATCCACAAGAGAATTGCATGATTGACGCGGTGCCAAAAGATGCGGCAGGGAATGAGATAGACTTCGATTTGCGCAGCGAGGGGTCGAACGTGTTGACCCTGGCACCCTATCCGTTCAAGCGGGATGTGCTGGAAGTCAGCATTTTGGCACGACGGATTCCCAAGCGCATGTATTTGAACGACGAGGATTATCAGAAGACGCTGGCGCAGGCGCAATATTTTGCGATCAAGTACACGCTGCGAGAGCGAAGAGCGAACGCGTTTACGCGCGCAGCGATTCTGTAGAATTGTCGCGGCGCGACCCGCCCGCTACGTTGACTATCCGACGGGCGTTGCATAACATCCGCACCCGGTCCCCCAGCCTATGACTGATGCACATTCATCTAGCCGGCAATTTATAGCCGAATTCGATGCAGAACGACTCGGCGTGGTTGAGCGCGTTGCCAGGTCGTATTTCCGGCGAACCCGCAATTCCAGTCGACGCAGAGCATTTGGCCGGCCATGAGTTCCTCGCCGGGCACATTCGACGATAACCAATCGGCCACCCTGGAGATGGCGTATGTCCTGTTCATGGATATCGTCGGCTATTCGCGCATGCCCACGGATGTCCAGCAGGAGACGCTGCGGCGGTTGCAAAAAAGCGTTCGCAGCGGAACGGAGTTTCGAAAAGCTCAGGAGCAGAAGAAGCTGATTAGCTTGCCGACCGGCGATGGAATGGCGCTGGCGTTTTTCGGCGATCCCCAGAGCAACGTGCGATGCGCGGTGGAGACGACTCGCGCTTTGAAAGACGAAGCGCCCATCCCGCTGCGGATGGGAATGCATGCGGGACCCGTGTACCGGGTCAGCGATATCAACGCGAATGAAAACGTCGCGGGAGATGGGATCAATATCGCGCAGCGCGTGATGGATTGCGCCGATGCGGGGCACATCCTCGTTTCCAAGGCGCAAGCGGACGTGCTGAGACAACTATCGGGCTGGATGGGCGCGTTGCAGGATCTCGGTGAAACGCAGGTTAAGCACGACGTAAGAGTGCATGTATTTAATCTGCTTGTGGAGGGAGTGGGGAATCCAGAGAAGCCGAAGAAATTCGGGCCGGAGAAGGGGGAACCAGCCAGCCGAAAAAAAGAACGGCTGCGGGATTGGAAAATCTGGCTGGGAGTGGCCGCGGCGATTCTTGTGACTGGTGCAGGAATCGTTTGGCGGATGAGACCGGTGTACGCATACCGGCCGAGAATTGCGTTGCTTGGTTTTGCCGATCAGCAGAACAACGAAGAGAACGAATGGGTGTCGACTTCTCTTACGGAAGATCTGACCTCGGAACTGGAAATCACGGAAAAGGTAGTGACAGTGCCCGGGGAAACTGTGTCGAGGATGAAGCGAGACCTTTCGCTCGCGCGAGAGGTTTCCTACAGTCCGAGCACGATGAAGACCGTTCGCGACTATCTGGATTGCGACTATGTCGTCTACGGATCGTTCACGGACATGGGCAAAGATGCGGGCGGGCGAGTGCAGGTAAACGTCAGGATGCAGAATGTAAAGACGGGAGAAACCTGGTCGTTTCCGACAGAGAGCGGGTCGGAACTAACGCTGGCGGATCTGGCGGGAGCAGTGGGAGCGAAGGTGTTAGCGAAACTTGGTTTACCGAATCCGAGCGTTTCGCAAATACAAGAACAAGAAAACGAAATGCCTGCTTCTGCGGAAGCACGAAAGTTTTACTTGAAAGGGCTGGCGAGTTTATGGAAGTACGATTTGAGCGACGCCACGAAGAACCTTCAAGCGGCCATTCAACTGGAACCGAGTTTTCCTCTCGCACATTCGGAATTGGCCGAGGCGTGGATGAGGCAGGGATACGACGAGAAGGCGAAAGAGGAAGCCGGCAAGTCGAAAGAATTGTCAACGCATCTCGGGAAGGAGAGCAAGCTGCGAGTCGAAGCCGTGTTTCAGGAGATGTCGTCAGAATGGGACGATGCGGCGGAATCGTATAAGGCCTTGTGGAAATTTGTGCGTGAACGGCCAGAGTATGCCTATCGCGCAGCGGATGTTCAGATTCGCGGAGGAAAGGCCGAGGCGGCGCTTGCAACCATTGCAGATTTGCGAAAACAACCGGGAGAGATGCGTAACAGCCCGATCATCGATTTGCGGGAAGCGGAAGCGTACGACGAGATGAGTCGCTATAAAGAGGAAGTCACCGCAGCCGGAACCACAATTGGGAAGGCTCACGCGCTGGGAGCGCGAATGTTGGAAGCGGAAGGCTTGTGGAGGCTGTGCCGCGCGAAGTTGGGTTCCGGTGATTTTGAGGGCGCAGAATCAGACTGTCGTCGAGGCGAGAAGATTGCCGACGATTTGAAATACCCACTGATTGTGGCGCGGACACAAGCGAATCTAGGAATTGCGGCACGAGGACGTGGAAATTTCCCGGAGGCGCTAGCGGCGGAAGGAAAGGCGCTGGAAATTGCGACGGGCGTAGGATCGCAGCGGGACGTTATCGGCGCCTGGCAAAACCTGGGGATACTCCACGCGGATCAGGGCGACCACCAGGACGCGGTGAAGAGCTATCAGAAAGCCATAGAGGTCGCCACCGAGACCAAGAACAAGACCGCGTTGTCCGACAACTTCAACAATCTTGCGACGGAGTATCAGGCAGCCGGCGATTTCAAGCAAGCTGTCAGCAACTACCAAAAGTGTCTGGATCTGGCCCACGAGACAAGAAACGATAGCGCCGAAGTCGATGCCAGAAACAATTTAGGAAGCCTGCAGTTGTTGCAAGGACAACTGAACGCAGCCACCGAAAATCTGGAGGAAGGGCTGCGAATTGCGAGACGAGCTTCGTTCGCCGACAAGATTCCCAGTCTTTTGGCCACGTTGGGCGACATACAAACCGATGAAGGGAAGTTGGCCGATGCAGATCGAAACTACCAGGATGCTCTGGCGATGAGTGGTGGCGCAGGGGCGAACCTTTCGAAAGCGTTGGTGCAGACGTCTCTGAGTCGCTTGAAATTTGAGGAGGACGATTGGGCTGCCGCCGTTACTCTTGCCAGGGAGGCGGCAGACGAGTTTCAGAAAACCGGAATGAAAGACGAAAGCGGAGCTGCTTTGGCTGCGTTGGCCGAGGCGCTGGCGGCGCAGGGCAAGTTGGAAGAGGCAAGCGGAGCTTTGAGCGCTGCGTCAGAAGGTCAGCCAACGGATCAGGCCGTCAGGCTCGCTTTGGACTGCGCAAGGGCGCGAGTTCTCGCACGATCTGGCAAATGGAAAGAAGCGCGCGGTGTTCAAATGAAAGCGCTGGGGGAAGCCAAAAAGCTCGGAATACTGGGTTGGCAACTCAGGTTGGAGCTGTTAGCTGCCACGGTTGGTCTGGATAAGGAGAGCGGCGAACCGGACGTAGGGGCACTGCGGAGGGTCGAGGCAGAGGCCGGCAGGGCGGGCTTTGGACTGATTGAAGAAAGGGCAAAGCGGCTACTGAACGCGCCAGAGGTAGGACGAGGTAGGGGCGAGTAGTTGATGTAAGCGTGGGCAATATGGGAACCGAACAGATAAAAAAGGGAACGAGTTCGCGCATCCGGATTGCGGAACTCGCGCGTCCTCGTTGCCTTCAGGCGTAATCGATTGAAAAAGATGGGCATTAGGATTCCCCCTCAGCCTCTGTCTATCGACCGGAATTGGGCTCAGGGTTGCATTGACGAGAAGTCAATCTAGAAGTGTGGCCACGAGAAGCCTCGATTGACAGGTTTCTCGGAGGGCGAAGCAATCGCAAAAGTTAGGGGGCACAATGAAGGGACTAGGCAGAGCAGCGGTTTTGGGTTTGCTTTTGTGGGGAGCCGCAGCGGGGCTCGCCGGGACCGCTTTTGGCACGACTATCAAGTCTGCATCGGGCTACGGGCCGCTGGATACTTTGGGATTTAATGACTGTTTGAACCAGACGACGGCGTGCGAGGCTGCGCAGCTTACAAACCAGACTTTCAATATCGACGGCGTGACTGGCAAAGTTGTGGACGTCACGGGAGGTTCCGGCCAGTTTCTTCAGGTGTTTGACCTTGGGGCAGTGGCAGCGAACACCGTCATCACTCTACCTTTCTTAAACGGAGGGCTTCTTACTTGCGGATTCGGCAGCGGAGCTCAGTCAAATGCCGTGGACAGTAGCTTCAACACGACGGTCACAGGCCTCCCATGTACGCCAATCGACGATATAACGGGAACCGGCACCGCTTTGCAAAACGGCTCAACACTATATTCAACGACAGATGCGTTCAGCAATACGGTCACGTTCACGATCAACGCGGACGGTAGCATCACCTTTGACACGGCTGCCAGTGATGTCGTGCTCTGGGCTCCGTCTACGACGACGACGGCGACTCCCGAACCCGCCAGTGTTGCGTTGCTGGGAACGGGTGTTGCGCTCCTTTGGGGAAAATTTCGGCGGCGGCCGTCGGCTTAACACTAGGGAAACTGCATCAATATTTTTCTGAGAACCCGCCCCGGACTTTTTCCGGGGCGTTTTTTTTCGCGATTGCGGATAAGCGGGCCGTTTGCTACCCTCTCGCGCATAAAAGTGCGGGAGGTCTGCGATGGCATTTTGCAAGGCGTGTGGTCAGGATATTGGCGGAGCAGCGTTTTGCCCGAAATGTGGTGCAAGCCAAGGAGCAGCAGCAGCGCCAGCGGCGGCGGCAAGCAGCGATTCACCGACGGCTGGCATGGAAGAAAACGTTGCGGGATTGTTGTGCTACTTGTTTGGTTGGATTTCCGGGCTGATCTTCTTACTGATCGACAAGCGGTCGTTTGTACGTTTTCATGGGGCGCAAGCGATTGCGTTGAACATTGCGTTCGTCGTCGTCTGGATTGGGTTCTGGATAGTCACGATGATTCTCGGTTTCATCACCGCGCTAATGCACTTTCCGATAGGATTTCTGATGGTGTTCCTGCTCCCAGTGATCGTCATCGGATTCATCGCAGTGGCGATCTTCTGCATGTACAAGGCTTATCAGCATGAAAAATTCAAGCTGCCGATTATCGGAAATATGGTCGAGAAGATGATTGGGCAGTAGTCCAACTGGATTTCGATGTGACAGAAAGCCGCTTCCGAGACGAAGCGGCTTTTCTTTTTGTTGAATATTTTGCGCAGGGAAGGGTCTTGACTTTCTGCGAAGGGGACCGCATCGTTAAGGGCTTTGTAGCCGACGGAGAATGTAACCGTCTGGCGGGAAAGGCCCTTTCGCTCGACTATGACCCGAGTCAGGCTCTGTTTTCACGACCGCTGTTTTGACGGAACCGCTTCGGCTGCCCTCTTTTACCGTTTTTACCGCGAAAAATTTGACGCGAATGCAGAGTTCGGCTTCACGGGCATGACCCATAAGGCGAAACAGCCGTGGGAGCCGGGCCTGTTTGACGGCGATGAGAACGTAATTGTCGATTTCAAGTACTCGAATTCGCCGAAGGTGACGTGGTGGTTCGACCATCACCAGAGCGCTTTTCTGACGCCGGCGGATGCGGAGCGATTCAAAACGACTCCGGGTAAGCATTTCTTCTACGAGCCAGACTACAAGTCCTGCACCATGTTGATTGCAAATACGGCGCGGGAGAAATTCGGATTCGATACGAAGCCGCTCGCGGATTTGATTCACTGGGGCGACATCATTGATGGCGCGCAATTTCCAACGCCGGAATCGGCGGTGGAACTGAAAGAACCGGCGACACAGTTGGCGCTGGTGATTGAAGCGGCTCCGGAAGACGGGGTGCCCGCGCAGATTATCCGCGAGCTCGCGTACAAGCCGTTGAAGGAAGTGATTGCGTTGCCGATCGTGGCGAAGCATTTGGGTCCGTTGCTGGAACGGCATCGGCGGTCGATTGAAATTTTGCGCGAACGGTGCGAGGCGAAAGACGGCGTCATTTTTTTTGACGTGAGCGATCTGGACCTCGAAGGCTACAACAAGTTCATTCCGTATTTGCTGCATCCTGAGTGCGTGTATTCGATCAGCGTGAGCGCGTCCGCCACGCGAGCGAAGGTTTCGTTGGGGACGAACCCGTGGAATCAGGCGACGGCCGATCAGAATTTGGCTTCGTTGGCCGAAAAATTTGGCGGCGGCGGACATCAACGGGTGGCGGCGATTTCGTTTGATCCCGGCGATTTGGCGCGAGCGCAGGAAGTGGCTCGGGGGCTGGCTGCGACGCTGCGGCAAAGCAAAAGGTGATTTGCACGATTCGTTTATTGCATGGACGGCCGGCAAGAGTGTATTGATTTCGAGTGGCCGGTCCAGTAGGCTAAGAGAGTTCTTGGTAGAGGTGCGGAGGTCAGGAGTAGCCGGGCAGCGGTACCGAATCGCTTCGGGGCTCGTGCGAAAGGGACAGGGAAGTTAACTCCGCCGAAATTCCTGGCGCAGCGAAGGCGCCGGGGATTGGGAAACGAGGCGAAAGCCCGTTGACTGTCATCCGATCGCTTTGAAAGAAGCGATTTGCAAATCGGCGGAAACGCTGACGGATGGAGCGCTATCGAGAGGCGGCGTTCT
>DATGIS010000040.1:0-11738 GCA_035295625.1 Candidatus Acidiferrum sp.
CTAGTTCGATCTCGCTGAAGCACAATCCATGGCAACGCGCCATTCGCCCCAGACAATGGTCCCGTCGTCGCGAACTCCCATTTCTCAGCCTCCGGCAAGAACGGCTCCGGATGGAATCTCTGGTAGACAAATCGCGACCACGCCGTAACCCACGGCTCGACCATCAAAATCTTCCCACCGCTTCTCAAACACCGCCTCGCCTCGCAAAAGAACTTTCGCACGTCGGGGATGTGATGCAGCACATCTGTCATCACAATCGCGCGAAGCGAGACGCTTTCAAAAGGCAACTGATGCGCCGACAAAACCACCCGCGCATGCGAACAAGAGAAAATCTCGGAAGTAATCAAATCCGGAATATGCCGCGACAAAAATCCCGCTCCGGATCCTAATTCCAGCATAGCTCCGCTTCCTTGCGGCAGTGCTCCCGCAATCTCCGCATACCACTCTTCATAAATTTTCTTCAGGAATGGTTTCGATTCGAGAATCTGCCGCCGCAACTCCGTCGTTCTTGGATCGTCCGCATCGAGCGACGCCGTCAGAGGGTGGGTTAACAATCGCCGTAGGAATTCCGCGCCCACGGCTCGTTAACCTCCCAGCCGGTACCACGCACGAACGCAAATCTTCAACATGCGCCAGCCGTTCGCAAACACCTTCGTCATTTTCGTTACGCCGTGAATCCGCTCCTGGTAATGCACTGGCACTTCGACAATTTCAAGGTGCAGCTTGCTCGCGCCAAACAGCAGTTCGTAATCTCCCCACAAATCCCGGATACCCCAGCTACCGAGGTTCCGCTCCATTCGCGTCCAGTCTTTTTTCCAGAGCACCTTCGTCCCACACAACGTGTCTTTAATCCGCTGGTCCAGCAGGAACGAAAACACGAGCCCAAAAAATTTATTCCCGAGCATGTTCGAGAACTTCATCGCGTTCTCCTGCATCGGGTACACCAGCCGGCTTCCATTCACAAAGTCGCCCCGCCCGCTCGCCAGCGCTCGCAGAAACATCGGCAACTCTTCCGGCATCACCGTCAAGTCCGCGTCCAGAATCATCAGCACTTGCCCGCGCGCCGCCCGGAAGCCGGTCCAAACATTCTCCGCCTTGCAGATTCCCGGACCTTCAATCAGCCGAATATCTTTGTCGCGATGCAATTCCTGCATGCGCTTCACTTCCGCCGCGGTGCCATCCGTCGACTTATCGTCGCAAAACAAAATCTCCGTGTGCCGCCCCATCTGCGGCACTCGATTCACGGCCTGCTCGATGTTTCCTGCTTCATTCCGGCAGGGAATAATCACCGACACGGAAACGTCTTCTTCCCGTATCGGCTCGCGCATCGGCTGCGCCACCATAATCTGCATCAGGCAAAGCCGGCGCACACCCGGCAGCCTCCCGATAAATCCGTTCATGAAATTCGAGACCAGTGGAATCCACTTCGGCAACAGCATCTGCCGATATTTCCGCACGGGACGCAATCCCGCCAGCTTCAAAAACCCGCGGACGTCGTTTTCGCTGACCCAGTTCGGCTCCACGAACTTCGCGCGCAACCCGATCTTGCTCGCAAAATTCAGCAGCGGCTCCCAGAACTGGTTGTAGTTCACCACGATGACCTGCGTGTCCGCAGTGCAGTGTCTGCGAATCCGTTCGAAAGTCTTCAGGATGTCGACCGTATCGAAAATATGACTGAAAATGATGTAGTCGAATGTCTCGTTCAGCTCCAGGTCTTCCAATTCACTCTTAACAAAGCGCAGCGCAGGATGTCCCTGCCTCGCAACTTCCACCATTGCATCACTGATTTCGACGCCGACTCCATAGCCGGGCTCGACGGCCGCCAATAGGTGCCCCGTTTCGCACCGCAATTCCAGAACGCGTTTCCCCGGCTCAATGATGTAGCGCAGCGTTCGCTTCAAGCGCTCGTAAAAATATTTGTTCTTTCGAACATACTCTTCCCGCCGCGAAGCGATCCCTTCTTGTTGTGCGCGCCGCGCCGCGCGCACGTCCCGCAGCGCGTCCGGTCCCCAACTTGCTCGCGCCTCCTTCTCGTGGTCGGCCGCGATCATTTCGCAGCTCCCGCGCTCGCTTGCAACGCGTCCAGTCGCGCCTTCGCTTCTTGGAACCCCGGCGCCAACTGCAGCGTCACTTTATACGCGTCCAAAGCTCCCTGTTTTTCGCCTTTCAATTCCAATGCGTTGCCGAGCAGTAGGAATGCCTCGGGCGATTGTCCAATCTCCGCCGCATGCGCAAAGTCCTTCACCGCCTTGTCGTAGTCAGCTTGCTTCAGCTCAATTCGCCCTCGCCCCAGGTAACTGTTGTACTCGCCGGCGTTCAGTTGAATTGCTGCATTAAATTCTGCAAGCGCCGGCGCCAACTGACCGTTCGCCCCATAGAGCACACCCAGGTTGTTGTGTGCCCGCGCCAATTCTTCCGGGTCTGTCGAAAGCTGAATCGCCGCCCGGTACTGGCGCTCCGCATCCTCTGCTTTGTTTTCTCGCTGAAAAATCATCGCAAGGTTGTAATGCGCAGCCGGAAGATCCGGAGCATATTGCACGGCGGCCACAAAATGCTCTGCGGCGCCGGCAAAGTCCCCCCGCTCGTAAAGCGCGCTGCCGAAACTGTTTTCCGCCATCCCGTTGTGGCTCGTCACTGCCAACGTCTGCGCAAACAGCGTGTAGCTGTCGCGCCAGTAGCCAATCTGCGTCTCGGTCAAATACGCGCACGGCGCAACTACCACCAGCATCAGCAACGCGAGCACGTTTTGATTCCACTCTTGTTCGCGCGCCCAATCCGCCACCAGCCACACCAGCGCAAAAATTAAGCCGATCATCGGGATGTACATGTACCGGTCGGCCATTCCTTGCCGCCCGGATTGCACATATCCCACCGTCGGAAATACCGTCACCAAATACCAGAGCCATCCCGCCACCAGATAGCGCCGCTTGCGAAAGTTCCAAACGATCGCCGAAATTGCCAGCATCGCGATTCCAACGATTCCCACGAACAACCAGCTCAAAGAATTTTCCGGATGCGGATAGAACGCCCCGAGTCGCACCGGCCAGAAAAACTTATCCAGATACGCCAGATAACAATACGTTCCGTTCTTGAAAAGCCAGCTCTTCGGAAGCCCCGACGCCAGCGCATGTTCTCGGTGATGAATGTAAAGCGTCATGCCCGATGCGGCAGCCGACATCAGCAGCAGCGGTACCTTTTCCATCGCAAGCCGAAACGCCAGCTTCCAATTAATCCCGCCGCCGCCGGATTCTTCGCCCCTCATCCTTCCCAGCGGCCAGTAGTCCAACAACAAAAGCGCCAACGGCAGCGTCACCACCATCACCTTCGACATCAGCCCAAGCGCAAACAACACTGCAACGGCCAAATATCTTCCCGCACCCGGTTTTCTCGAATACCAAACGTGCGCGCAACAAGCTCCCAGAAAAAACACCATGCACAACACCGACTTCCGCTCCGCCACCCACGCCACCGCTTCCACATTCAGCGGGTGCACCGCAAACAGCGCAGCTACTGCCGCGCTTTTCATCGCTTCACCGGTCGCCGTTGCGAACAGCAAAAACAGCAGCACCACATCCACGATTTGCAGCATCACGTTCGTCAGGTGATGCCCATACGCCCGCCCGCCATACAAACTCACATCCGCCATGTGCGAAATCCACGTCAGCGGATGCCAATTCGAAACGGGATTCTCTGTTCCAAACGCCCACTTCACATTCGCCCACGTCAATCCTTGCTGCACGTGTCCGTTGCTCGTCACGTAGTCAGGATCGTCCAGGCTTACAAATCCGTTCTTCAATGCCGGCGCATACAGCAGCCCCGTCCACAAAGCGAGCAGCAGTGCCAGCGCAACGAGCTTGCGGGTCTGCGCGCGTTTTTCTGGAGTCTCCGAAACCATTCCCATCCTGCTCGTAGAATTAGGCTGCTTTCTTGAATTTTTCGCTTATCCCATCATTGCGGCGAACCGCTGCACCCGCAAGCATCGCCGCTGTCCTTGTAGCTTTTGCAGCAATGCACAACCCGCCAGACCGCCGAGCCCGCTCACAGAATCGCGTGGAATGGTAAATTGAAGGGTGCAACTCAAGACCTTACAGCCGCTAGAGAGAAAAATGGTCGTCGAAACCTCGTACGTAGACATTCCCGTCGCGAACTCGCCGATGCGCACGTTCTTCGCGGCGCCACACACCGAAGGCAAATTCCCCGCCATCCTGTGTTACTCGGACATCTTTCAGCTCACAGGTCCGATGCTCCGCGCCTGTGTTCGTCTCGCCGGCTACGGTTTCGTCACGGCCGCCCCGGAGATCTACCACCGCATCGAGCCACCCGGCTCCGTCATCCCGTTTGACGATGCCGGCCGCACGCGCGGTCTCGACGACGCTCTCAAAACTCCCGTCGCCGATTTCGACGCAAGTTGCCGTTCCGCTCTCGATTGGCTCTCCGCGCATCCCAAAGTCGCGCACGGCAAACTCGGCGCCATGGGTTTTTGCATCGGCGGCCACCTCGCTTTCCGCGCTGCGCTCCACCCCGATGTCCGCGCAACCACCGGCTTCTATGGCACCGGCATCCACAACGGAAAACTTGGCAAAGACGCTGACGCCGGCTCGCTTCAACAAGCCTCCAAAATCCGCGGCGAACTTCTCATGATCTTCGGTTCCAACGATCCCCACGTCCCCAGCGAGGGACGCGACATCGTCGAGCGCGAGCTCCGCTCCGCCGGCGTCAAACATCGCATCCAGCTCTATCCCGCCGAACACGCCTTCATGCGCGACGAAGGTCCCCGCTTCGATCCCGAGTGTACCGACCTTGCTTTTGCGGATATGATTCAGCTTTTCCGAAAGGTATTTTTCTGATGCATCACGCTCTATTCGCTTTTCTGCTCTTCGGACTCTTCACCGCGCCTCTCGCAGCGCAACAATCCGGCAAGACTTTACAGGAAAAACTCGGCTATCCCCGCGATGCAAAGCTCCTTATCGTCCACGCCGACGATCTCGGCGTGACCCACTCCGTCAACGCCGCTTCCCTTCATGCTCTCGAATCCGGCGGCATTAACTCCGCAAGCCTCATGGTTCCTTGTCCGTGGTTTCCCGAAATTGCCGACTACGCAAAGTCCCATCCTTCCGCAGACTTCGGCCTCCATCTTACGCTCACCAGCGAGCGCGTCTACTATCGCTGGGGACCCGTCGCTCCGCGCGACAAAGTGCCATCCCTTGTCGACGCCAACGGCTACTTTCATCACGATTGGTCGCCCGAAGCTCGCATCGATCCCAGGGACGTCGAAACCGAACTCCGCGCGCAAGTCGCCCGCGCTCTCGCCATGGGTGTAAAACCCACGCACCTCGATTCCCACCAGAATCGTCTTTTCCAGACGAACAAAGATCTCTTCGAAGTCATCCTGCGCATCGGCCACGAAAATCATCTCCCAGTCCTGATCCCGCGCGGCTGGTTTGCTGATTTTCCGTTTCTCGAAAAGAGTCTCGGCCCAGACGACGTCGTGATCGACAGAGTTATCACCATGGAGCCTGGCGTTCCTCCCGCAAACTGGAACGATTTCTACAAACACGCTCTCGAGCATCTCGAACCGGGCGTCACCGAATTCGTCATCCATCTCGCGTACGCCGACGAAGAAATGCTCGCCGCAACGCGGGAGCGCGAAACTTGGGGCGCCGCATGGCGCCAACGCGACTTCGACTTTTTCTCCAGCGCCGAATTTCAAAAGTTGCTTCGCGACAATCAAATTCATCTCATCACCTGGCGGGATATTGCCCGGCTCAATCCTTCCCATAAAATGGAATGACGATGATGAACTCCGTGCCGCCTCAAAAACCTTTCTGGAAGAGTCCGTTCGTCTACTCCGGCTTCGTGATTCTCGTTGTCGCCCTCTACGTCGGCTGGATCCTTTTGTCTCGCTGGAATGAAAATCGCCAAATCGAACAACGCAACCGCGACGCAGCCGCGCAAAAGCAACACGAGCAGGATCAAAAAACCGTCGAACAAATGGGCGGCTCCGAGCTCGCCATTCAATCCTTTTACGGCAATCCGCAAATCCGCCGCGGCCAATCCGCGCAACTCTGCTACGGCGTCGCCAACGCCAAAAAGGTCACCCTCGAGCCGCAACCGAATCCCGTCTGGCCTTCCTACTCCCGCTGTGTCGACGTATCTCCCTCCAAAACAACCACTTACACTCTCACCGCCAGCGATGCCGTCGGCCATTCCGTCTCCCAGACCTTCACCATCAAAGTCCAATAGCCCGCGCTCCCCATTCCCGCCTTGTACCCCTCATTCCGCCGCATCTATAATGTCTACCTGCGCGGGGGCGTTCGTCCAACTGGACCTTCCCTCCCGCGCGAATTCTTTTTGGTGGATTGCAATGCCTGACCCGATCGCAAAGATCAAACAAAAGCTTCAGGAAGAAATCGACCAGCTCGAGCACGAGCTCAACGTCGAACTTCCCAAAGAAATCGCCGTCGCCCGCGCCCACGGCGACCTTTCCGAAAATGCCGAGTACAAATACGCCAAGGAGCGTCAGGGTTTCGTCAACGCGCGCATCGGCCAGCTTAAAAAACGCATGGGCGACCTCGGCATGCTCAATCTCACCAACATTCCGAAAGACCGCTCCGGCTACGGCTCCCGCATTCTCGTTCTCGACACGGACAAAGACATCAAGATCGAATACAAGCTCGTCAGCAGTGAGGAAGTCGACGCCGAAAAGGGCTACATCTCCACCACCTCGCCCATCGGCAAAGCTCTTCTCAACCGTCAGGTTGGCGATGAAGTCCAGGTCGCCACTCCGGCAGGCCGCAAGGCCTTCGAAGTCGTAAAGCTCGTCACCATTCACGAGGACGAGTAACTGCGCGACAACTGTCCGCGCACCTCTCCTTTCATGAAACCTTCTCTCATTATTCACGGCGGCGCCTGGGACATTCCCGACGAAGCCGTCGACGCCTGCAAACAAGGCTGTCTCGACGCTCTCGGCGAAGGTTGGAAAATTCTCGCCAGCGGCGGCTCTGCACTCGACGCCGTCGAAGCCGCCATCATCGTCCTCGAAAACGCGCCCGTCTTCGACGCGGGCTTCGGCTCTCATCTCAACGCCGATGGCAAAGTCGAATGTGACGCCATCGTCATGGACGGCGCTTCTCTCCGCTCCGGCGCAGCCGCAGGTCTCCAACGCATCAAAAATCCCATTCGCGCCGCACGCGCCATCTACGAACACTGTCCTCACATGATGCTCATCTCCGAAGGCGCCGAAAAATTCGCCAAAGAAAAAGGTGTCCCTCTTTGCAAACCCGAAGAACTCGTCAGCGAAGCCGAATGGGAAGCCTATCTTCGCTGCAGTAAAGACGAACACGCCGCCGAACATCATCGCGGCCACGCACAGGGAACCGTCGGCGCCGTCGCTCTCGATAAAAGCGGCCGCCTCTTCGCTGCCACTTCCACCGGCGGCACCTGCTGCAAACTTCCTGGCCGCGTCGGCGATTCGCCTCTCATCGGCTGCGGTTGTTACGCCGACGTCACCGCCGGCGGCGTCTCCTGCACCGGCCTCGGCGAAGCCATCATGAAAATCGTCATGGCCAAAACCGCCGTCGATTTTCTCCGCTACCCGCCTCGCGAACTCTCCACCTCCAAAGAGATCGCCGATCACGCCGTCCAGGAATCCATCCTTCTTCTCGCCGAACGTGGCCGCGGCACCGGCGGCCTCATCCTCCTCGATCGCGAAGGCACTCCCGCCTTCGCTTTCAACACTCCCCGCATGGCCTACGGCTTCGTCGATCCCTCCGGCTCGTTCGTCACCGGCGTCTAGAGCCTCCTTCCCAATTCGTTGTAAACTCCTGCCCTCATTCATCTCCTTGTTCGAAGGGCGGAACGTGAACTCTAAATTTTTTCTTTTCGCTGTTATCTCTATTTCGTTTCTCGTCTCTCCTGCCTACTCGCAATCCTCCGACCTTCTCCTCTTCAACGGCCACATCCTCACCGTCGATGCAAAAGACTCCGTCGCCCAAGCTCTCCTCATCCACGACGGCAAAATCGCCGCCGTCGGCACCAACGACGAACTCCGCAAACTCGCCTCAAAATCCGCGAAGACCATCGACCTCCGCGGCCTCACCGTCACTCCCGGCCTCATCGACACCCACTGCCACTTCGACGAAACCTCCGTCCTCTACGACATCACCCTCAGCGAAGTCACCAGCATCAAGGACGCAATCGAACTCGTCCGCAAAAAAGCCGCCACCCTCAAACCCGGTGAATGGATTCGCGGCGCCGGTTGGGACGAAGCCAAATTCGCCGAGCGCCGTTACATCACCGCGGCCGATCTCGACTCCGTCGCTCCCAATAATCCCGTCTGGCTCACTCACACAACGGGCCATTACGGCGTCGCCAACTCTTACGCCCTCCGCCTCGCCAAAATCAGCGCGCAAACAAAAGATCCCGAAGCGGGCATCATCGTTCGCGACGAAAAGGGAAACCCCACCGGCGTCCTTAAAGAAGACCCCGCCATGGAACTCGTTCTGAAACTCATCCCGCCTTACACCCACGAGCAGCGCCGCAACGGCCTTCTCCGCATGATGGCCGACTTCAACAAAGAGGGAATGACCGCCGCAAAAGATCCCGGCATCACGCCGGAAGATTGGAAACTCTACGAGGAATTGCTCAAAGAAAATAAATCCACCGTCCGTGTCTTCGCACTTATTCGCGG
Source organism: Candidatus Acidiferrum sp. (assembly GCA_035295625.1). Classification (GTDB taxonomy): domain Bacteria; phylum Acidobacteriota; class Terriglobia; order Acidiferrales; family UBA7541; genus Acidiferrum. The sequence goes on from DATGIS010000040.1 coordinate 8,690, forward strand.
TGGCCGCACCATGGACTCGGCGCGCGCCGCTTTCGCACAACTCCAAACTCAGCCCAAGCCGCCGCAATCGCTCGGCGACGGCATGCTCTTTTCCGGCGGCGTAAAACTTTTTATGGACGGCAGCGGCGGCGGCCGCACCGCCTGGGTTTACGAGCCCTGGTACAAAGATGGCAAATACGATGGCACCAACACCGGTTATCCCAACATCGAGCCGCCCGTTTATCACGACATGGTCAAACTTTTTCACGACGCCGGCTATCACGTCAGCACTCACGCCGTCGGCGATCGCGCCATCGACACGGTCGTCGACACCTACGCCGCGCTTCTAAAAGAAAAGCCCACCAAAGGCCTTCGCCACGGAATCATCCACGCCAACATTCCCACCGACCATGCCATCGACCTCATGGCTCAACTACAGCGCGACTTCGACGCCGGCTATCCCGAGACGCAACCGCCTTTTATGTGGTGGATTGGCAATCTTTACGTCGCCAGCTTCGGCGCCAAGCGCGAAGCGCGTCTCATGCCATACAAAACCTATACGCAAAAAAATGTCATCTGGGCCGCCGGCTCCGATTTCTTCGTCACGCCATTTCCCGCTCGCTACGGTCTCTGGTCCAGCGTCGTCCGCAAAACGCAAACCGGCGAACAACCCTTCGGCCTCGCCGAATCCGTCGACATTCACACCGCTCTCAAGTCCTACACCATCTGGGCCGCTCACCAGCTCTTTCTCGAAAATCGCGTCGGCTCTCTCGAACCCGGCAAAGACGCCGACCTCGCCGTCTGGGACCGCGACCTCTACTCCATCCCCTCCGACCAGCTCAAAGACCTCAAATGCCAGCTAACCCTCCTCCGTGGCCAAATCGTCTACCGCGATCCCTCTTCATCCATTTCCATGCCCAATTAGGCATCCCGCTTCTCTTCTCTTGCTCGTGTAGGGCCCGCTTTCCGAAGCGGACCATTCTAAGCTCCGCTTTGGCAAACGATTCTTGACGCAGGGTTCTCATTATGAGAACATCCTTCAATGCGCATCATCAAACGAGGCGCTTTAGTCGCGTTCTGGCAGGTACATCCCGACGCGCGACCGGGCCTCGAATCTTGGTACGCAGTCGTTCGCCAGTCGAATTGGAAAAATCCAGCGGAGCTAAAAGCGGTCTACCGCAACGCAGACTTGGTCGGTCGCAGGACCGTGTTCAATATCGCAGGCAATAAATACCGGCTTGTCGCCAGAGTGAACTACCAATCGCAGCGAGTCTTCGTTCTGCACATCCTGACCCACGCGGACTACGACCGGGGAGCTTGGAACCTATGAGCACAACCACCATCGATCTTGACGAAAAATCTTACGGCCAGCTTCTTCGCCGCGCGCTTCCCCACGTCATTCGCTCCGATCGGGAACTAGCCCGCCTTACCGACGAATTGCTCCGCCTCGACGAACGCGAAGATCCAACCCCAGAAGAGAAAGAACTCGCCGAACTTCTGACCGTTTTGATCGGGGAATATGAAGATCGCCGCTATCCTATTCGTTCATCCAACCCGCGGCAGGTTTTGCTTCACCTGATGGAAGCTCGCAGCCTGGCTCAAAAAGACTTGGTAAAACTCTTTGGCTCGAAAGGGATCACTTCCGAAGTTTTGAACGGCAAGCGCTCCATCAGCAAAACCCACGCCAAAAAATTGGCTGCCTTCTTCCGCGTCAGCGCCGAACTCTTCATCTGACGGCAAATGTGACTTCTATCCAGCGCCGGCGGCGCGCCACAAGTTAGCCCAGGCCGTCAGGCTTGGGTTCCCAGCGCGAATCATGAGCCCGGTAGGGGCGGCACAAACCATTTCAATTATTCTTCCCGCTCGGCATCGGCACTGCCACCGCCGCCACACACTTCCACGTCCCATTCACTTCCCTCCACGTATCCACCGAGTTCTTATCGAGTCTTTGGCGAATATCTCCGGATCGGACTTACTGGGGCGTTTTTTATTTTACGAGCGTCCTTTTAATCCCTATGATGCTCCAACCATCCGACAGAGTTATCGATTCGGCGCCAATCGTTCCCGCAAAATTACCCCACTTTTTTTCTCGCAGAGTTCCGCTGTAAGCAGAGCCCGTGAAATCCGATCCTTGAATCGTTTCCTTCGCGGTGATTCTCCCATTTCTTATTGTTCCCTCAAGTATGATCTGCACGTCTTTGTTTGAATCCTTGCGAAACAGCCTCGCGCTAAACCTACCATTCGCCATCGAGACCTCGGCCATTCCCTCGGACACAACCCATTGCTCACTTGTGTTACCCGCCTTAATCCAGTGCCATTGACTATCAGCCGCCAACGAGGGCGAGCAGGCAAGTGAAATACCGAGCAAAACAAAGAAGCAGATGCGCATGAGACCCCTTATAGAATATGACCGGCTTGATGCCGTACCCTTTGATTTTAAGGGTGCGGTTTTGACTTTTCTCCGTTTCTAGCTCCGCACGCTTACTGCGTCTTCCCGCTCGGCATCGGCACCGCCACCGCCGCCACACACTTCCACGTCCCATTCACCTTCACCCACGTATCCACCGTCCGCTCCCGGTGCACCACCGTCTTGCCTTTTTCCATTTCCTTGATCCGGAAAATCCCCACCGCCACCGCCGTTTCTCCATACATGTGCACATCATTCTTTTCATTCACTGCCTGCGACGGCTGAAAATCAGCTCCTTTGATCCCTGCCAGGTATTCGCTCTTGGTCGAAAAACTCCCGTCGCTCTCCACGGCAATCACCGAATCCGCCAGAATCATGTCGATCGCCTTCGTATCTTTCGTCTCAATCGCATGATTCCATGCCGTCTCCAGCGCCAACACCCGCCCCGCATCGTCGGACATGCCCTGTCTCGCCATCACCGCCGCCACTCCAACCAACAACCCCAACCCTGCCACCAACGCCCGCTTCCCCATCTTTCGGCCCTCCTCGGTCAACAGCATTCTCGCACTTTCATGGAATTCATTGTTAGTACTGTTACTTGACTAGCCATTCTTGCTGTGCTATACTTGCCCGTGAAATCGCCTCCCAATTTCGCTAACTTCT
>DATGIS010000041.1:0-74171 GCA_035295625.1 Candidatus Acidiferrum sp.
AATCGCGTAGCGTACAAAGCCGTGCAGATTCATGGCACCTCGGTTATTCCCGCGAAACCGACGTCGAACGCATATACCGCGACGCCCGCGTCATCACGATTTACGAAGGCACCAGCGAAGTCCAGCGCATGATCATCGCGCGGGATTTGCTCCGGTAGCGCAGCCACTCTTGGCTGCGCGGTTTAAGCCTCATCGAGGCCGCCGCCATCGAGCAAGTTTTAGGTTGTAAGTTTTAAGTGATAAGTTTCAAAGAACAAGACGGAACGGAGTCGACGCGGCGAGAGGAATCGTCCACCGCAATCGGCCATTTTTTAGAGCAGGCCGCACTTCTCCTTCTTTTTGTTTTTGCTTAAAACTTATAACCTAAAACTTAAAACTCGACGCAACTAGGACATAAGAATCTTGGCAACCAACAAAAAACGCGTCGTAAGCGGCATGCGGCCGACGGGCAAACTGCACATTGGCCATTACTTTGGCGCGCTGCAAAATTGGGTGCGCCTGCAAAACGACCCCGAGTACGACTGCTTCTACTTCATCGCCGACTGGCACGCGCTGACGAGCGACTACGCCGACACGTCCGCCGTCGCGCAAAACACCATCGAAATCGTCACGGATTACTTGGCCGCGGGCCTTGATCCGAAAAAATGCGTCATCTTCCAGCAATCGCTGATTCCCGAACACGCCGAATTGCATTTGCTGCTCTCTATGGTCACGCCGCTCAGTTGGCTCGAACGCGTTCCCACCTACAAAGAAGCCTTCGAAAACGTGAAGGACAAAGATCTTCACACGTATGGCTTCCTCGGCTACCCCTGCCTGCAAACCGCCGACATCGTCATCTACTCGCAGGAAGGCACTCCGCTCTTCGTCCCGGTCGGCGAAGACCAGGTCTCCCACGTCGAACTCTCCCGCGAAATTGTGCGGCGATTTGACGGAATCTATCGCGCAGTTTTTAACGAGGCGTATATCGCCGAACTCGTTAGTCAAACAGGTGGCTTGGTATTACCAATCAAGGTTAGACCCGAGCGCGCCGCAAGTTTCAATTGGGATTCCGCGACACCGATTGAGCGTCAAGAGTTCTTAGAAACGGGATTACGTGAACAGATCATGGCGGACGGTCGGGAGAATTACTTGGAACGAATTCCTCCCGAATACAAGAAACTCTTTGATACGGCAGAAGTTTTAACCGAGCCGCAGGTGATGCTGACGAAAACCCCCCGCATCCCCGGCCTCGACGGCCGCAAGATGTCCAAGAGTTACGGCAACGCAATAACGCTGAGCGAATCCGACGACGACATTCGCAAAAAAACGAAAGTGATGGTGACGGACCCGGCGCGGAAGCGGCGGACCGATCCAGGAAATCCGGACGTGTGTCCCGTCTACGATTGGCATAAACTGTTCTCGTCCCCCTCGACTCTGGAATGGGCGGCGAAGGGTTGCCGCACTGCCGGAATCGGGTGTATCGAGTGCAAGGCGAAAATGGCCGACCACTTGATCGAATGGATTGCTCCCGTGCGCGAACGCCGCCTTGAATACGAAAAGCATCCGAAGCGCGTGCTCGAAGTCATCGACGAAGGCTCGAAACGCGCCCGCGTCGAAGCGCAAAAAACGATCGGCCGAGTCCGCGAAGCAGTGTTCGGATGGGAAAAGAAGCGCACAGAGATTTCGGGTTCTTGAGCCGTTTTTGGACTTTACTGACGACTGAAAACTGAGGACTGAAAACTTTTTCAATGGCGACGCCGTACAAAATTCAGATTCCGATCTACGAAGGACCTCTCGACCTTCTCCTCGATTTGATTAAACAGGAGAAGATGAGCATCCATGACATTCAAATCTCTTTAATTACGCGCCAGTACCTCGATTACCTGCACAAACTCGAAACGCTGAATGTGGATGTTTCGTCGGAATTTATTTATATGGCGGCGACGTTGATTTACGTCAAAAGCAAAATGTTGTTGCCGCCGGATCCGCTTGCGTTGGCCGAAGGCGAAACGGAAGATCCGCGCGAAGAATTGGTGCAGCGCTTGATCGAGCACGAAAAATTCAAGAATGCGGCGCAGCTTTTGTACCAGAGACAACAGATTGAAGAAAACGTCTGGTCGAAACCCGACAAATCGCTTTACAACGATGAAGGCACGGAAGGCGAACTGGTGGTTTCGCTCGTAGATTTGGTGAAGGTTTTTCAGCAAGTGCTCGAGCGGCGCAAAGAAGTGGCGCGGATCGAGCTGAAGCATGAACTTTTTACCGTGGCGCAGATGATTGCGCAGTTGCGGACGCAGATTCTTGCGAGCGAAGATTCGAGCGTAAACCTGATTCAGTTTTTCGAGGCGTGCCCTTCGCGCCACGCAATGATTGTGGCGTTTCTCGCCGTGCTCGAAATGGTAAAGCTGCAAGCGGTGGGACTCGCGCAAGAAAAACAGTTTGGCGATATTTTTCTGAAGAAGGCGAAATCGTTCGATACGGTTTTCGATGAAAAGGGCGAGTTGAAACAAATTGACCAGGAATACCAATAGGCTGTGAACTGAAACCATGACCAACGAAGAACGCAAAGCGGCACTGGAAGCAATCATTTATGCGGCGGACGAACCGGCAACGATCGAGCAGCTTGCCGGAGCGCTCGGCGAAGAAAAACTGGTGGTGCAGTCGGCGCTCGATGAACTCGTCGCGAGCTGCGCGGCGGAAGAGCGCGGTTTCGAAATTCGCGCCGTCGCCGGCGGCTACAAGATGTACACGAAGCCGCAGCACCATGACGTGGTGCGGAGATTCATCAAGAGTTTGCGGCCGCCGCTGCGGCTCTCGATGCCGGCGCTCGAAACGCTGGCGGTGATTGCGTACAAGCAGCCGGTGACGGCGCCGGAAATTTCGGAAATTCGCGGCGTCAATTCTTCCGGCGTGATTTCGACTTTGCTGGACCGGCGTTTGATCACGACGGCTGGCCGAAAAGAAGTGATGGGCCGGCCGATTCTGTATAAGTCGTCGAAAGAATTTCTGATGCGCTTCGGTTTGAGCGATCTGGATGAACTGCCGAGTTTGAAGGAATTTGAAGCATTGGCGCGGGAGGCGCTCGGCAGCGACGCGGGGGTGAGTGTTGGCACGCAGACCGAAGAAGAGATGATGAACGCCGCGACCGCGGACACGCTGGAGAATCTGCCGCTGCCGGAAGACGCGGCCGCTGAAAAGGAATTGATCGAGGAAGAAGTTGCCGCGACCAATGAAGGCATGCCCGCAGGCGAACTCGATGAAGAGCCGCCGAAGGCAGAAGCTGCGGCGGGCGGCGAGTAGAGTTGGAAGTTATAGGTTTTAAGTTTCTGGGCCCGTTTCAGGCCAAAGCAGATTCCTCGCTTCGCTCGGAATGACCGGGGTTGAATTGCAAGGATTGGCGGAAAAATTCGCCGGCAAGATGCCGGCGCTACAAAATAAATGCAAGAGAGATTGCAGAAGATTATTGCGCGGGCGGGAATTGCTTCGCGGAGGCATGCGGAGCAGTTGATCTTGAGCGGGCAAGTTCGCGTGAACGGTCACGTTATCACCGAACTCGGAACAAAAGCCGATCCGGAAAAAGATCGTGTGGAAGTCGCGGGCCGCGGCGTTGTAGAGGAAGCAGAGCGCCGCGTCTATTTGCTGATGAACAAGCCCCCGGAAGTGGTGTCCACGCTGGCGGACCCGGAAGGGCGCAAGACGCTAAAGAATTTGTTGCGGGGATTTCCCGCGCGCGTTTATCCGGTTGGAAATCTGGAATACGCGTCGACGGGTTTGGTCTTCATGACCAACGACGGAGACCTGGCCGCCGAACTTCTGAAAAAGTGGGAGCACCTGGAACAGATTTATTACATAAAAATCAAAGGCATGCTGACGCTGCTGGATCTGGAGCGCGTTGGCAAAGAAGCCGGGGTAAAGATGCAGACGCTGCGCCAGCCGGGCGCGGCGCGTGGGCATGGAGCGAATTACTGGTACGAAGTGACGACGCGCGACACAAAGCTGGAGTCGTTGAGGCGTCTGCTCTTGAAGGAAAAACATCCCATCGAAAAAGTGAAACGGATTGCGCTCGGTCCCCTGACAATCGAAGGAATCGCACCGGGCCGCTATCGTTTGCTCCAGCCGAAAGAAGCGCAAACCATCCTTACGATGAAACCTGCCGTCAGGAAATTCGCGCCAAAGCAGGAACCTGCCGAACATAAACCTCCGAAGCGCCGCTTCCAGAAACGCAGCTTCGACAAGCGCGGCCGCTGACCGGAGTCCGCACGCAATGCCCAGCGAGCGATTGCAAAAAATACTGGCGGCAGCGGGAGTCGCGTCGCGGCGTGCGTCGGAAGAAATTATTGCCGCTGGCCGCGTGAGCGTGAACGGCGCGGTCGTTACGGAACTCGGAACAAAAGCCGATCCAGAAGTTGACGAAATTTCGGTTGATGGCAAGCCGCTGAGGAAGACTCGGCGGCTTTTATATTTTCTGTTGAACAAACCGAAAGGATACGTGACGACGGTGAGCGATCCCGAAGGCCGCGCTACGGTTATGGACCTGCTGCCGAAAGATATTGATCGCGTTTATCCGGTGGGGCGGCTGGATTACGGCAGCGAAGGGTTGCTGCTGATGACCAACGACGGCGATCTGGCACAACTTTTGACGAAGGCCGGCTCGCACGTTCCGAAAACTTATATGGTGAAAATCAGCGGGAGGCCGACGCAGCAGGACATCATTCGATTGCGCGCTGGAATTTCAATTCCACTCGAAGACGGGCGCCGAGTGAAGACTTCGCCCGCGAAGATTCGATTGGCGGAGAACACGCCAAATCCGTGGTACGAAGTAATTCTCATCGAAGGCCGCAACCGGCAAATCCGGCGGATGTTCAAGGAAGTCGGGTTCGACGTCGAGAAAATCAAGCGAGTGCAACTGGGGCCGCTGAAACTGGATGTAGAACCAGGAAAATATCGTTCGCTCACCGTGAGGGAAGTGGCGGCGTTGAAGGCGGCGGCGGTCGAAAGGTTTTAAGTTGTAAGTCGTAAGTTTTAGGTTTTAAGTTTTAACTCCTACAAACAAACTTTGTAATGAACCTCCGATTTCGGGCCGCAGACCTGCTGGACAATCTCAAGGGACGTGATGAGGCTGGAGATGGGCTGCCAATGTGGATGTTTTGGTGGCAGAGGAGAGCTGTTTTTCTTAAGAGCGAACACATGGAGACCACAGCGAACAGTGGGCAAGAGCGGGATGTAGTTGTGTACGGCGCTTGTGGCTCAACTGAGGCGAGGTTGACGGGGGCACAGGCTGAGAGCCTGTGCTACAGGAGGGGGCGAACTACGGATGAGTGAAATCAAGGAATTGCTGGGGAGAGCGGGGGAGCTGGGGGCGCGGTACGCGGAGGAAGCAAGAACGCGGCGGGTTGCACCGTCTGAGGAAGCGGTGACCGGACTTGCGATCTTGCGTGAGAAATTCTCGGATGCAGGGATGGATGCGGCCCAGGTACTTGAGCTACTCCACGAAATTGGCAGCCCCGCGACAGTGGCCATGACTGGAGGCAGGTACTTCGGCTTTGTGATTGGAGGCGTGTTGCCGGCGGCGATGGCGGCGAATTGGCTGGCAGGCGCGTGGGGACAGAATGCCTGCTTGCGTGTGATGTCGCCCATCGCGGCGGAGCTGGAGGACATTGTACTCGGATGGATTTGCGATGCGCTGCGATTACCGGCGGATTGCGAGGGCGGATTTGTCACCTGCGCGACGGCGGCGAATTTTTGCGGACTGGCGGCTGCACGAACGGCGCTGCTAGCACGTGACGGGTGGGATGTGGAGAGCGATGGACTTTTCGGCGCGCCGCCGATTGAAGTGATTGTGGGTGATGAATATCACGCATCCATGCAAAAAGCGCTGACCATGGTGGGCTTTGGCAAAAATCGCGTGACGCGAGTGCCGACAGATGCGCAGGGGAGGATGTGTGCGGACAAATTTCCGGCGAGACTTTCCGCGCGCACGATCGTTTGCATCCAAGCAGGAAATGTAAATACCGGCGCGTTCGATCCGGCTGAAGAGATTTGCCGCCGCGCGAAAGAAGCCGGAGCGTGGGTGCATGTGGATGGCGCGTTTGGATTGTGGGCGCGGGTTTCGCCAAAGTATGACGAGCTGACGCGCGGGCTGGAGTTGGCCGATTCGTGGGCAACGGATGCGCACAAGTGGCTGAATGTGGGTTATGACAGCGGAGTGGTGCTGGTGCGCGACGGGCTGGCACTGAAGCGGTCGATGGGGATGTCCGCGGCGTATCTGCAGGCGGGGGCGCTGCGAGAGCCCATGCATCACGTGCCGGATTCGTCGAGGCGGGCGCGCGGCGTGGAGTTGTGGGCGGCGCTGAAGTCGCTCGGCCGCGGCGGGGTTCGCGATTTGGTGGAGCGGACTTGCGATTTTGCGAAATTGTTTGCGCAGCGGCTGCGCGCGGCGGGGTACGAGATTTTGAACGATGTGGAGATCAATCAAGCGCTAGTTTCGTTTGGGAGCGCGGAGAAGACACGCGAAGTGATTCGGCGCGTGCAGGAGGATGGAACATGCTGGTGCGGAGGAACGGTGTGGCAGGGAAAGACGGCGATGCGTATCAGCGTTTCCAATTGGTCGACGACGCGGGATGATATTGAAAAAAGTGCCGACGCGATCATTCGTATTGCTGAGAACATTTAGAAAACGGGTTTATTGGAGTGGGTAGAAGTCGAGGTTGCGTTTGCCGGGGAAGATGACGGCGAGGAATTTTCCATCGGGAGTGATGGCGAAGTCGCGCGTCACGCTGCCGTGAAAGATGGCGTTGAACTCGGGTTGAGCGACAGGAATTTCGCGCCCCGCGGCGGGAGTCGCGAGCGGCGGAATTGAAATCCAGCACATTTCAGCGGTTTTGCGTTCCGGCGCGCGCTTGAGGAGCAATCGTGTTTCATCGGGCGACCATTGCAACGCTCCGGGGCCGAGACGAATGCGAGCGACGCGCGTTGGCGCAGTGAGGTCGCGGACCTCGACGTTTTCCCTATCCACGTAATAAGCGGCGAGTTTGCCGCTGGGTGAAACGCTGAGGCCGCCTTCGTAGCCATCCAGCGTGGCGATTTCCGAATCGTCCTGTGCGAGCAGGTCGAGATGCTGCAGGCGCGGCGGGCCGGAGAGCGCTTTATCGCGTTCGACGGCGACGGCGAAATTGGTTTTCGGAATTGGAAAAACGGAAAGAAATGTACGGCCATCGAAGAGCGCACCGCCGGTGCCGTTGGCGATCGTGGAAAATTTAAAAGAGAAAAGAATGCGCGGCTTCACGACTTCGGTGAGATACGCGATAGTGGCGTTGTCCTGGAAGAAAACGGCGTTTTCCGAATTGTGAATGAGCGGGTCGTTGCCGCCGAGGCGAATTTCTTTTCCGTTTTCGTCGATGACGAGCGTCATGAGTTCGTCCTGGGTTTTGCCGGACTCGTCGACGATGAAGGTGGTGAAGAGCTGGGCGAGCAGGTAGCGGCCATTGGGCGACCAGCGAAGGGAATCGACGGTGTAGGAAAAAGTGGAGTCGGAGAGATCGAGTTCGGGATCGAGCTTGCCTTTTTCTTTTGCGACGGATTTTTTGTCGCGGTTGATGAAGACAGCGTATTTGTTGATGGAAAACTTGGAGCCTTCGAGGATGCGGCGGCGTTTGCCGTTGGCGTCCTGAATCCAGATGTCGTCGTGCTCGAAATCGTATTTTTTGGAGTGGGCGTTGCGGCGAACGCCGTAGGCGACGCGGCCGTCGGGGGCGACGCTGAAGGCGGTGATTTCTTCGTCGATGGAGGAAGCGGGTTTCTCGAGCTGCTGGGCGGCGGAGGAAGGGGCAAAGAAAGAATTAACACAGAGGACACAGAGAAGAGAAAGACGGAACGGCAAAAGACGGAGAAGAAAGTGACGGAGAAAACCTGCGCGCTTAAATCGGGAGGGTGCGGCACCCGCGAAAAACGAAACTATTGCTGAGACCAGACGACCGAGCTGGCGTCGAAATCGAGCCAAGGTCCCTCCGCTGCGTGGCCCCGCGCACAAAAACCGTGCGCCAGAAGATGCGGGGCCACTCCGGTCGGGATGACAGGCCTGAGCGAGTGGCGCGTTTTGGCGCGGATTCACAGATCTTGTAGAAAAGAAAATATGGTGTGCTCTCGCGACGATCATGGTTTGGGGTGGGCTGCGGAATAGGGATGGCAGCAGGGATCCTTGGTGGAATTGTAGTCCATGACTTCGACGCGGGAGAGGTCGGGGTCGTAAATGTCGAGCGAGTTTTTACCGTCGCGGCCGACTTCGGGGCCATCGAATTTTTTGGCGCCGTTGACGCGAAGGTGCATCGCCGCGTTGTCCGCGTTTTTCACGCCAAGCGAAAAATGATTTTGCACGCCGCGCTCCTGTTTATCGGCGCGGGGAGAGATGTTCAACATGAATTCGATCCACTCCTCGCCATCGGGAACCTGAATTTCGTACCAATCGTCTTCCACCGTGGCGGATTTGGAGTGTTCCTCGGGCGGAAAGTAGCCGTGCCAATAAAGGCGGAAGCCGAGAATGCCTTCGTAAAAGGCTTTTTCCTTCTCCAGGTCTTTGACGATAAAACCAGCGTGAAGGATGCGTGTGCTGACCTGATGTGCGGCGGGAGTGAAGAAACGTTCGGAGGATTGTTCGAGGAAGGCGAGCGGATTGCCCTCGGGGTCGCGAAGGCTGAAGCGAAGCGCGCCGGACGGGTCTTTCGTGATGGGGCCGGCTGCGATTTTGTGGGCGAGGAGATATTCGCGCATTTCGGCGGCGCTGGGCGTGGAGAAGGCGATTTCGGCGAGGAGATTGTCGGGTGCGCCGCCGGCGATTTGCTGGAGTTCGACGCGCTGGCGGCCGTTGACGGCGTAACAGGGATTCGCGATGCCGATGCAAGTGGACGTGGCGGAATCGAAACCGAGAATTTTGGAATAGAAGGCGCGGGAAGCGTAGAGATCAGTGGAGAAGAGGCGGACGGAGGCGATGCCGGTGATTTTGGGGCGGGGAGGAGTCTGAGCGGAGGAAGAATTAACACAGAGAGCACAGAAGGCACAGAGAAGAAAATGCGAGAAAAACCCAGCAGTCTTTGCTGAGTTCCGACGATTGTCTTGAAGGCGAAATCGCGCCGAGGTCCCTCCGCTACGTGGCCCCGCGCGCAAAGACCGCGCGCAGGAAAATTCGGGGCCACTCCGGTCGGGATGACAGGTTGGGGTGGGGCGAGCGATTCGCGACCAACTTCCGAGAAGAAAAAAACGGAGAAGACGCGCGCCGTTAAAACCAGAGAGTGCGGCACGCGAGTTTACGTTTGCGCGATGAGGATGGATCTGCGCTTTGGTCATGGTTTGGGGTGAGGAGCGGTGAATTCGGAGCAGCAGGGTTTTTCCTTGGGAGTGAACTCCATGAATTCGATGCGGGTTTCGTCGGGATCGTAGACGTTGAGTTGCCATTTGCCGTCGCGGCCGAGTTTGGGTTCTTCGGTGAGCGTGAGGCCGTTCTTGATGAGTTGTGCTTTGGCGGCTTGAATGTCTGTGACGCCGAGTGCGATGTGGTTCATCACGCCGAGGAAGTGTTTGTCCTTGCCGGTTGGGTCGTAGAGCATGAATTCGAGCCAGTCGGTGCCGTCGGGGACTTGCAGAGAGACCCAACTCGTTTCGTCGTCTTTCATGCCGCCGTGCCAGTAGGGGCGGAAGCCGAGGATGTCTTTGTAGAAGTGTTCCATTTTTTCGCGGTCGCGGACGATGAAGCCGGCGTGGATAATGCGAGGCTCCGACGGATCATGAATATCCAGGTTCACACCCGGTTTCAACTGGAAAAATCCTATGTGATGTCCGTCCGGGTCGGTGACTTGGAAAATATCTCCGCCTTGGTCCGTCACAGAAATGCCCTGTGCGCGAAGGTATTTTCGCAACGCAGCGCTATCGCTGGTCCAGAAAGCGACCTCCGCGAGTCGATTCATTTCGTCGGCTTGACCGCTGCTATGGAGGGCAATGAAAGAATGCGAACTCGCGAATCCGATTCCGGCGGTGCGCCCAACGTCGCGCGCACCGCAGCCGAATGGCTTGCTTTGAAGCCTAGAGTAGAAGGTCAAGGCCGTGCAGTAGTCAGTGCTGACGAGAACTTGGACACGCGAGATCCCGAGAATCTTAGGCCTCTTGGTTTGCGCGCCGGAGGGTGCCGCCGTCAGTGCGCAAATCAAGAGGGAAAAGCAGATCCCTCGCTTCGCGCGGGATGACACGTTGCAGAAAACTTGGGTGTAGGAATTAGGCATTGGAGGCACCGCGCGATTTTAGCTTACGAATTTCGTCGAGGCGAGCGCGAAGGCGTTGCTCGAAGCCCTGGTCGGTGGGCTTGTACCAGGAGCGGCCGGCAAGATTCTCGGGGAGGCAGGACATGTCGGTGACTTTTTCGTCGAAATTGTGAGCGTACTTGTAGCCGGCGCCGTAGCCGATATTTTTCATGAGATTGGTCGGAGCGTTGCGGAGATGGAGAGGAACGGGATCGGCTTCGGTTTTGTGGACATCTTCGAGGACGGAGCCGTAAGCGGTGTAAACGGCGTTGGATTTTGGCGCGAGCGAAAGATAGACGACGGCTTGCGCGAGGGCGAGATTGCCTTCGGGCGCGCCGAGAAAATCGAACGCGTCGCGTGCGGCGAGCGTGACGGCGAGAGCGCCGGGCTCGGCGAGGCCGATGTCTTCGCTCGCCATGCGGACCATGCGGCGCGCGAGATAGAGCGGGTCTTCGCCGGATTCGAGCATGCGGGCGAACCAATAGAGCGCGGCGTCGGGATCGGAATTGCGCACGGATTTGTGGAGTGCGGAGATGAGATTGAAATGCTCTTCGCCGGATTTGTCGTAGCGAAGGAGTTTTTTCTGGAGCACATCCGCAAGAAGTTTGTCGTCGATGACTTTCGATCCGGAGGAGTCCGGTTTGGCGGAGCGGGCGCAAAGTTCGAGCGTGTTGTAAGCGGAGCGGGCGTCGCCGTTGGCGAAGCTCGCGATGCGAAAAAGGATTTCGTCGGTCGCACTTAGATTTTCGTCGCCGAGACCATGCTCTTTGTCTACGAGAGCGCGATGGAGAAGCTGCGCGATTTGCGGCGTGGTGAGCGGGTCGAGGATGTAGACCTTGGTGCGGGAGAGGAGCGGGGAGATCACTTCAAAGGAAGGGTTTTCGGTGGTCGCGCCGATAAAGGTGATGTGGCCTGCTTCGACGTAAGGGAGAAACGCGTCCTGTTGGGATTTGTTGAAGCGGTGGACTTCGTCGACGAAGACGATTGTGCGGCCTCGTTCGCCACTCGGGGTGCGGCGCGCGGAATGGAATTTACGTTCGGCGTCGGCCATGACCTCTTTGATTTCTTTAATTCCCGACAAGACGGCGCTGAACGAAATGAACTCCGATTTCGTGAGGCGCGCGATGAGGCGCGCGAGCGTCGTTTTGCCGCAGCCGGGAGGGCCCCAGAAAAGCATCGAGCCGAGATTGTCGGACTCGATTTGGACGCGGAGCGGTTTGCCCGGGGCGAGAAGATTTTCCTGACCGATGACTTCGTCGAGCGTGCGAGGGCGCATGCGCTCGGCGAGCGGCTGATTCGCCGAGGGAGAATCGTCGACAGGAAGCGTGGGGAAGAGAGACATGGAGAAGATAGTGTAGGGCGCAAAATCCCCACACGCAAAGACGGCGTGCGGGGCACCCGGGGCGGGCAGAGCGACGTTGGATATTAGAGGGAATTGCGCTGGCGGGCGGCTTCGTAGAAGAGAACGGCGGCGGCAGCCGCGGCGTTGAGCGATTCGATCCCGCTCGACATGGGAATGCGGATACGGGCCGAGGCGCTTCGCTCGGCTTCTTCGGGGAGGCCCGCGCCTTCGTTGCCGACGAGGAGCGCGACGGGTTCGCGCCAGTCGACTTCCCAGGGCGCGAGGGTCGGTTGATCGTCGGAAGACTCGCGAAGGCTGGAAGCGAGCGTGCGAATTTTTGATGTATGGAGTTGCGCGAGAAGAATGGGAAGAGCAGGGCCGGCGAGAATCGGAAGATGAAGCGCGGCTCCAGCGGAGGCTCTCAGGGCCTTGGGCGAAAACGGGCTCGCGGTGCCGCTTTGCCCCGAGGCGGAAGTGATTGCGGCCGTTGCTCCAAAGGCGGCGGCGGTCCGGAGGATGGTGCCAACGTTGCCGGGGTCTTGCATGCCGGCAAGGACAACGAGGAGCGGAGCGGCGCCGGATTTTGCAGGAGCGAGAATTTCGTCAAAGGAAAATTTGCGCGGTTCGACGAGCGCGGCGATCCCTTGCGGATGTTCGGTGTCGGCGACGCCCTCGAAGAGGCGATCCGTTGTGTAGAGAATTGGGAAAGCGATCTCTTCGCGATCGAGATAAGGAGCTAGGCGCGCGTGATGGCGGCGGCCGGATTCGGAAAAGAGAACCGCTTCGATGCGGCAGCCGGAAGCGAGGGCTTCTTCCGCGAGGCGCACGCCTTCGACCCCAACGGCTCCGGACCCTGTGGGGAGACCGCCGCGGAGCGCAACGCGAAATTCCTTGAGCCAGCGATTTTCGCGCGAGGAGATGACGGTGGTTGCTGTACGCGACGATTTGCCGGAAGAGGCCATGATGAGGGAGCGTAACAAATTTGGCGGCTCGGAGGCGAGTTGAGGAGTTATTGCGTGGGGGAAAGGCGTGTGATAGCGTCCGCGCAGGAAGCGGCGGCGGAGAGCAAGCGGCCGCGGCTTCGAGGGCCAAAGACGGTGATTGCCGAACTGCTGCGGATTAATTCAGAAAAACCTGAACAGGATTTGCTGCGTTATGCGGCGGAAAAGCTGACGCGTGGATGCGTTGTGGCGATTCCGACGGACACGCTGTACGGATTGGCGGCGGATCCCTTTAACTTGTCGGCCGTGGATGAGATTTATCGCGTCAAGGGCAGGCCGGAGGCGCGCGCGTTGCCGATACTGGTGAATTCGGTGGAGATGGCGGCGGCGATGGCGCTGGAAGTGCCGAAGAATTTTTACCGGCTTGCGGAATCGTTTTGGCCGGGCGCGCTGACGATCGTGATTGATGCGTCGCATCAGGTGCCCCTGAAAGTGACGGCGAATACGAAGCGCGTGGCGCTGCGATGGCCGCGGAATTTGGTGGTGCAGGGGCTGATTCAGGAGTTCGGCGGGCCGATTACGGGGACGAGCGCGAATCTTTCGGGATATCCCTCGTGTTCGACGGCGGAAGAAGTAATGGAGCAGCTTGGGAAGCGCGTGCCGCTCGTGATTGATACGGGAGATACGAAGGCTTCGTTGCCGTCGACGATCATCGAGCTGCATGGTCGCGAATGGAAGATTGGGCGCGAAGGGGCGATTACGGAAGCGGAGATTGACGATGCTCTGGGCGGCGAAGGCGCGATCGCCTAAGAGGGATTTGCGACAGAGTCACAGAGAGCACAGAGAAAGAAAAAAAGAATTTAATGCAGAGGCGCCGAGCAGTCAGCGCGGCGGGGCGTAGGAGACTTTACCGAGGATAGCGGGGCCCCGGGCGCCGGTGGCGGAAGGAATGTTCGAGGGGCGCTGGTGGAAGGTTTCGTAGGCGAGAAGTGCGAAGGCCAGGGATTCTTTGGCGTCGGTGGGAATGTTGAGCGAGGAAGACGATAGAACCTCAAGATTGGAAAGAGCGGCGGAGAGTTGGGCGAGGAGAAGGGGATTCTGTGCGCCGCCGCCGGAGACGATGAGTTGGTGAATTTTGTGTTTTGGGAAAACGAACCGGTTTAGCGCGTCCACGATAGACAGAGACGTGAATAGAGTCGCGGCGCGGATCATGTCGTTTGGGTTGGCGTGATGTTTTTCGCCGAGGGCGAGAAGTTGTTGGACGTAGGCGGCGCCGTAATATTCGCGGCCGGTGGATTTCGGTGGAGCGAGTTTTAGATAGGGATCGCGGAGAAGTTCGTTCAGGAGCGCCGGAATGGCGCGGCCTTGTTGGGCGAGGGCGGCGTTTTTGTCGAAGCGTTGGCGGCCGTGGGTGAAGTGAGAAACGAGGGCGTCAATGAGCATGTTTCCCGGGCCGGTGTCGAAAGCGAACACGTCGGAAGGTTTTGCATTTGCCGGGATGACGGTGATGTTGGCGATGCCGCCGATGTTGAGCGAGATGCGGCCAAGTCTGGCGTGGCGGTAGAGAGCGTAATCGGCGAAGGGGACGAGCGGAGCGCCGTTGCCGCCGAGGGCGATGTCGGCGGGACGAAAGTCGGAGACAGTAGTGATTCCAGTGCGGGCGGCGATGATGGCGCCTTCGCCAATTTGAAGAGTGGATGCTGTTTTCGCGCCGAGATAGTTTACCGGTGTCGCTTGATGAAAAATCGTTTGGCCGTGATTGCCGATGAGATCGATTTTGCGCGGGGAGATGCGGAATTTTTTGCAGGCGGCGAGGGCCGCATCGGCGTAGATGTGGCCAAGGTGGGAATGAAGCTGGCTGAGTTCGCCGGAAGTGATTTCGTTTTGTTCGGCGACGCGGAGAATCTCTTTGCGGATGTTTGTAGGGAAGGCGACGCTCGTGTGATCGAGGAGCTTAATTCGTAGATTTGGCGGAGCACCAGAGATGCGGACCAGCGAGACGTCTATGCCGTCAACCGACGTGCCGGACATCATGCCGAGGATGAGAGACGATTTTGGTGGCATAGGGTGCTAGAAAGAAGTTTTAGGTCGATGATCAGTGCTTCGCGTTGGACAGACGTTGGCAAAGGTTATATTCGTGATTGTTCCCGAATTGAGGCCCTTGTTTCCATGATTGTGGGCATCGAAAGTTCCCTCGAGCACAATATAGCGAAGGTTAAGCTTGCCGGCCTCTGTTTCGATCTTTGGATTGGTGACGACCATTAAGCCGTTCTTGTAAATCGCATGCCTATAGTCATCTTCATGTAAGTAAAGAGCGTTACCCTCAAACTCTAGTCGAAGGAACCCCATGACCTGAACCACTTTGCCGTCATACTTTTCCGGTGTTGCGATGAGTTGCACAATACTTACCGAATCGTTTAATTCGCCTGAAACTGGCGATGCATAAAACCCTGAGAGCAAAGCCATTGTGAGTGCTGAGAAGACAAGCGCTCGACAGCAAGTTCTGTTCATACCGATACCGCCTCCGCATCTGCATTGATGTCCAAAGTATGGCACTCCCCCATTCCAGAGTTCACCACAGAGAGCACGGAGAGCACAGAGGAGAAAAACCAGCGGAGGGGAAAGAGATAACGCCGCGACGTAGAGTTCGCTCAGGTTCTCAAGAAAGCGGCGCACAGCCCAAATGGTAGCGCCACTCTCTACGAGATTTGTTTCTTTAGGTCGGCTAGGAGATTTAGGGCGTCGAGAGGCTTTAGATCGTCCAAGTTGGCGGCGCGGAGGCGATCGAGGACGGCGCGATCGAGTGGGGTGAAGAGGACTTCCTGGGGACCGGTGCCGTTAGCGAGGCCGACAGCGCCGGGGGAGAGCGTTTCGCTGAGCTGGTGTTCGCTTTGTTCGTGTTTCTTGAGGACTTCGCGGGCGCGTTCGATGACGCTGCGAGGGAGGCCTGCGAGGCGGGCGACCTCAATGCCGTAACTTTTGTCGGCGGAGCCTGGTTCAACGCGGCGGAGAAAAATAATTTCGTTGGGAGTCTCCTTGACGCTGACGTGGACGTTTTTTACGGCGGGGAGAAGGTCGGCGAGTTCGGTGAGTTCGTGATAGTGCGTGGCGAAGAGCGTGCGAGCGCGGGTATGCTTCTGAAGATGCTCGACGACGGCCCAGGCAATGCTTAGGCCGTCAAACGTGGCGGTGCCGCGGCCAACTTCATCGAGGAGCACGAGGCTCGATGGTGTGGCGTGATTCAAGATGCTGGCGACTTCGGACATTTCGACAAGAAACGTGGAACGTCCGCGCGCGAGATTGTCGCTGGCGCCGATGCGGGTGAAAATGCGGTCGGTGATGGGAAGCTTGGCCTGGCGCGCGGGAACGAATGAGCCCATTTGCGCGAGAAGAACGATGAGCGCGGCCTGACGCAGATAAGTGGATTTGCCGCCCATGTTCGGACCGGTGATGAGCAAAAGTTGCTGGCGGCCGGGCTCGAGGCAAAGATCGTTGGGAACGAAACGTTCACCTTTCTGGCGGAGAAGTTCTTCGATGACCGGATGCCGCCCCCCGACAATTAAAAGTTCTCCGGTGGAATTGAATTCGGGGCGCGTGTAGCCGCGATCCGCGGCGAGTTTTGAAAGAGAAGTGAGCACGTCGAGTTGCGCGATAGCCGCTGCGGTTTTGCGGAGGCGCGTGGCTTGTGCGGCGATACTAGAGCGGAGGTCAATGAAGAGCTGGCGTTCGATTTCGGAGATGCGTTCATCCGCAGCGAGAATCTTGCGTTCGTATTCTTTTAATTCCGGCGAAGTAAAACGTTCGGCGTTGACCAGCGTTTGTTTGCGTTCGTAATCAGCGGGCGCGAGATGGAGATTGGGTTTGGAAATCTCCATGTAGTAGCCGAAAACTGAATTGAAACGAATTTTCAGCGAATTAATGCCCGTCCGTTTGCGCTCGCGTTCTTCCATGGCCGCGATGATTTGTTTGGAGTGCTGGCTGAGGTTGCGGAGTTCGTCGAGATCAGAATGAAAGCCGGCGCGAATGATGCCGGGATCAGTGGCGAGGGCGGGCGGCTCGTCGGAGAGAGCGCGTTCGAGGCGATCGCGGACATCGGCGAGTTCGTCGATTTCGTTGAAGAGAAAACGTAGCAGCGCGCTGCCGCCGGTGGGAGGAGGAGTCAAGAAATTTCGCAGGATGGGAAGTTGCGCGAGAGATTTGCGAAGGGCGAGAAGTTCGCGCGGAGAAGCGAGGCCGAGCGTGATGCGGCTCGTAAGACGTTCGAGATCCTGAATGCCTTTCAGCTCTTTGCGAATTTCTCCGCGCACGACGGTTTGCGCGACGAGTTGCGCGACAGCGTCGAGCCGGGCGTCGATCGACTCGCGGTCAATCAGCGGGCGAAGAAGCCACGCGCGCAAAAGTCGCGCGCCCATTCCGGTGACGGTGACATCGAGCGTTGCGATGACCGTGGCGGCATTTTTGCCGGACTCTTCGGAAAAAATCGGCGCGACGAGTTCGAGATTGCGGACGGACACGGGATCGAGGATGAGCGCGTCGTGTTGTTCGTAGTAGCGCACGCGATCGAGATGGCCGAGCGCGGCTTGCGCGGTGGCGTCGGAAGTTTTGGCGGCGTTGTCGCGGAGATAGTGAATGATGGCGCCCGCGGCCGACAGCGCCTGAGGATGATCGTCGAGGCCGAAGCCAGTCAGTTCCGCGACGCCAAATTGTTCGCGGAGAACGCGCGTGGCGTAATCATTTTGGAAAGCCCAGTCTTCGACGCGGCTCTCGACTCCGCCTGTGCCCTCGATCAACGAAGTCTTCGCGGTTTCGAAAAGTTGCTGTGGGCGCGGAAGCAGTGTTTCTCGCGGATGAAGGAGCTGCAGCTCTTCGCGCAGCGATTCTTCCGCGCGCGGCCCGCGAAATTCCGTCGCTTGAAATTCGCCGGTGGATAAATCCACGAACGCAAGCCCGATCGTGGAAGCGGCAGCGTCCTGCGAGACGGCAGCGAGGAAATTATTTTCTCGAGCGTCGAGAACCGCGACGTCGGTGGCCGTGCCTGGCGTGATGACGCGCACGACTTCGCGGCGCACGAGTTTCTTTCCCGGCCCGGGCGCTTCCATCTGATCGCAGATAGCGATCTTGAATCCGTTGCGAATGAGGCGCGCGATATATCCATCGGCCGCGTGATACGGCACGCCGCACATCGGAATAGGCTGCCCTTTTTCGCGATTGCGCGAAGTGAGCGTGATTTGCAGTTCGCGCGACGCGAGGATCGCGTCTTCGTAGAACAGTTCGTAAAAATCGCCGAGACGAAAAAGCAGCAGCGCGTGCGGGTAACGCGATTTGATCGCGTGGTATTGCTGCATCAGCGGTGTGGTCGGGTCGCTCATCGCGCGGAGTGAGACAGCTATTATTCGCGGATTCCGAGTTGCGTCAACAAGAACGCGTAGTCGAGCGCGATTTCGCGCAGGTAATCGTAACGCCCGGAAGCGCCGCCGTGGCCGGCACCCATGTTGATTTTGAACAAAAGAGGATTCCCATCGCGTTTAAGAGTGCGAAGTTTCGCCACGTATTTCGCGGGTTCCCAGTACATCACCTGGCTGTCGTTGAGCCCCGTTTTCACCAGCATCGCCGGATAGTTTGTGGCCGCGAGATTTGTGTAAGGGCAGTACGACTTCATGTAAAAGTAATCGTCCGTGAGCTGCGGATTGCCCCACTCTTCGTATTCGCCCACAGTGAGCGGCAGACTCGCGTCAAGCATCGTGTTGAGTACATCGACAAAAGGAACGTGGCTGATGACGGTGCGGAAAAGATCGGGGCGCATGTTCGTGACGGCGCCCATGAGCAAGCCGCCTGCACTGCCGCCTTCGATGATGAGTCTGTCCGCGCTAGTGAAGTTCTGCGCCACGAGAAATTCTGCCGCGGAAATAAAATCGGTGAACGTGTTGAGTTTCTTGCGCATGCGCCCGGCGTCGTGCCACGGTTTGCCGAGTTCGCCGCCCCCGCGGATGTGGGCGATGGCGTAAATCACGCCGCGGTCGAGAAGGCTGAGCCGATTCGAACTGAAATTCACCGGGATGGAGATGCTGTAGCTGCCATAGCCATAAAGTAGCAGAGGCGCGGAACCGTCGAGCGGCGTGGAGCGGCGCGCGACGAGCGATATCGGGATTTGCGTCCCGTCGCAGGCCGTGGCGTGCAGTCGCTGGCTGACGTACAGCGAAGAATCGTAGCCGCCGAGGACAGGCTGTTGTTTGCGGAGAGTGGCTTCGCGAGTAGCGACGTTGTAGTCGAACACGGAGCGCGGCGTAATGAAAGATTGGTATTCGTAGCGAAGATTCGCTTGCTCGAATTCAGGGTTGATGCCGAAGGATGCATTGTAGGCCGGCTCGGTGAACACAATGCGATGGGAAGCAGCAAGCAGCGAGGATGGGATTTGCGTCAGTGGCGCGATGCGCAAATAAGGGAGCCCGTCTTCGCGTTCGTAGAAGGCAAGGAACGAGCGGAAGGCAGCGACGGCGGCGAGCATAACGCTCGGTCGATTAGGGATGAGCTCCCGCCAATTTGAGCGCTGCGGATCGCCTACAGGCGCGGCGACGAGCCGGAACGTGCGGCCAAGCGAGTTCGTGCGGATAAGAAATGTGCCGCCGTCACCGCCGAATTGCGGATGATGATCGACGTAGTATTCATGATTATCTTCGCGCGGGGCGATGAGTCTGAATTCGCCGAGCGCATCGCTTGCGCGGAGATAGCGGATTTCGCTCGTCGTGTGGCTGTTCGTGACGAGAAATAGATAGTCGCCGCTTCGCGAGCGTTCAATGTCGATGCGGAAACGCTCGTCAGTTTCTTCGAAGAGGAGCGCGTCGGACTCGGCGGAACCCAGGACGTGGCGATAGAGCCGATAAGAGCGCTTCGAAATCTCGTCTTCGATGGTGTAGAAAAGCGTCTTGTTATCTGCGGCCCACGCTACGCTGGTGGCGCGTTCTACCTTGAACGGCAAAAGGTCGCCAGAAGTGAGATTCTTGATCTGAAGCGCGTATTGGCGGAAACCTGTTACGTCGATGGAGTAGGCAAGTAGATTGTTGTCGTCGCTGACGTCGAAGACGTCCAGTCCGAGAAACGAGTGGCCCTCTGCGAGCGCGTTGAGGTCCAGCAGAAGTTCATCGCGGGAGTTTTCCGTGTCGCGGCGACGGAAGTGAGTGACGTACTGTTTGCCCTCTTCGGTGCGGGAGAAATATTGAAAGCCGCGGAGTGTGTAGGGGACGCTGAGGTCCGTCTGCTGAATGCGCGAGAGCATCTCCCCGTATAGCGCCCCTTGAAAGGGCTCTGTGGGTTTGAGCACGGAATCGGTATACGCATTTTCGGCGTTGAGGTACTCGATGACTTCATGACTTTCTTTTTCGCGCAGCCAGGCATACTCATCGACTCGACGGTCGCCGTGAAGAACGGTTTCCACTGGCAGCCGTTTGGCGACGGGCGCGGAGGGAGTCTGCGCTCCGGCGCCGGCCGGGTTGGATGGTTTCGTCATGATCTTGGGAGCACGCCCGGGGTCATGAGGCTGTAACGAAGAACGGAGCGTGCTGTCGATATACTAGCGGAGATTCGAGGGGGAACCAAACCGGGCTATATGGCCGACGAACGGGAAATTAAGCTGCAAGTTGCAGATGGGAAGGCCCTGAAGAAGGCACTGGGGCGGCTGCGAGCGAAGCCTGTCGCAGCGGGGACCGGGCGCGTGCATGAGTGGAATGTGATTTTCGATACGCCCGAAGGCGGGCTGGCGAAACACGGCCAGCTATTGCGAATTCGGACGGAAACGCCCGCCGGAAAACGGAAGCCCGGCGGAAAACTAAATAAGAAACAGGCGTCGCGGACTCTCCTGACGTTTAAGAAGCCGGCTGTGGTGGCGGAGGGCGACGGGCGCGGCCACAAAGTGCGGGAGGAGATTGAGACCCACGTTCACGACGCCGATGCTTTGAAGGGGATTTTTGAAGGATTGGGTATGAGCGGATGGTTCAAGTACGAGAAATATCGAACGGCGATGAAGCTTCCGGCGACGACGAAGTGGGCAAAGAATTTGCTGATTGAGTTGGATGAGACCCCGATCGGGACCTATCTGGAGCTCGAAGGCCCTGCGGAAGCAATCGATCGCGCGGCCGCGGAGCTGGGATACGCGAGGAAGGATTACATCGTCAAAAGTTATCTGGCGCTCTACCTTGAGGAATGCCGGAGACGAGGCGTGGCGCCGAAGGACATGGTCTTCGGGAAAAAAGTTTAGATCTTTTGCAAAAATATTCCACAAATGCATTCTTTTGGTTGACTTAAATGCTTTGTCGGCTTATCAATACGAACGGAGTGCTTTCCCGGCGATGAAGTTTGCCCAAGAACACGAGCCCGGCCCCGGACCTTCGAATCTCGAACGGAAACCGGGGAGCGGAATTTCGGGTGCGGTGTCCGAAAGGAACTTTGCGGCGCGACCTATGCGCGGCGGATGGGGCACGGGAGGGCGCGTCCGAGGCTAACGGTAAGTCCATTGGTATGAACTACTTGCCCGCGGCCGAGGAGTTACGGCACGCGGGTTTTTTGTTGGGGATGTGCGGTGAGAGGTGAACCATGCTGACGGCGACGGAGTTGATGGGTTCAAAAGCGTACGACGCGCAGGGACACTACGTCGGAAAGGTGAGAGAGTTTTTTGTCGAGCCGGCGGAACAGCCGAATCGCGTGGCGCATTTTTTGTTGGCGCGGGGAAGTTTCCAGCCGCTGGTCGCGCGGCACGATCAGATAGCCACGATTGAAGCCGGAAAAGTCGAATTGAATGTTCCGGAACGCGCCCTCGGAGCGTACGAGCCCAACGAAGGCTGGCTGGCGGTTACCAAGGATTTGCTCGACCAGCAGATTATTGACACCGCTGGAAGAAAAGTCGTTCGCGTGAATGATCTCGATATGGCGGAGCAGCGGACGAACGGGAATGTCGAGCTTCGAATTACGCAGGTGGACGTGGGGCTTCCCGGGGCCGTGCGGAGATTGCTGCAGGGAATTGCGCCGCAAAAATTGATTCGCGGATTGCAGAGCCGGTTGCCCGCGCGGACAATCCGCTGGGAGTTTGTGAATCTGGTCGAGCCCGATCCGCTCCGTCGGCTGAAATTGCGGATTACGCACGAGAAGCTCGAAGACTTTCACCCTGCCGACCTTGCGGAAATTATGGAAGACCTTTCGCCGGCGGAGCGGCAGGGAATTATCGCCTCGCTGGATGAAGAGACGGCGGCCGGCGTCTTGGCGGAATTGGATGCGCGACTGACGACCCAGATCGTGGAAAAGCTGGACCCGGAAAAAGCAGCGGATATTTTGGAGGAGATGGCTCCCGACGCAGCCGCGGATTTGCTCGGCGATTTGCCGAAGGAGACTTCGGACGAATTGCTGGAAGAGATGCCTGGGCAGGAGGCGAAAGAAGTACGCGAGCTGCTCGAGTTCGATCCGGCGACGGCCGGCGGCATGATGAACACAGATTTTGTGTTCGTGGGGGATAAGTCCGCGCGGGATGAAGTATTGAATTGGATGAAAGAGCAGGATTTAAATCTGGATCAGCTGGACACGATCGTCTTGTTGGACGGCGGCGCGCAATTTTCCGGAACGGTACCCGTCGCGCGATTGCTGCTGGCGGGACCGGACCAGCAACTCAATGAGTTGAAAACGGAGCCACTGCTGAGTGTTCAGCCAAATGCCGATGAAAAGGACGTCTTCGAACTCTTCGATAAGTACAATTTGCGAATGTTGACGGTTGTGGATGACGACGGTCGGCCTCTGGGTGTGGTCACGGTAGATGACGTTGTCAGCAAGTTGATGAAATAAAAGGGAAAGGGATCAGGTTTTACGGTACCGATGGCCTGGATAAGCATATCCGAGACGGTGAATGTTCTGCGCGAGCGGGGCGGAGATCTGCAGAAGCGCATCAAGAGTTTGCGCCGCAGGTTGCTGCTGCTCCTCGCCGTCGTTGGGCCCGGGCTAATCACCTCGAATGTAGACAACGACGCCGGTGGAATTTCCACCTACACGCAGGCCGGCGCTCAGTTCGGCTACACCTTGCTATGGTCTCTCATTCCCATGACCATCGCCCTTTATGTGACCGAAGAAATGTGCGCGCGCATGGGCGTGATCACCGGCAAGGGGCTTTCCGACCTGATTCGCGAAGAATTTGGATTCCGTGCCACGTTTTTTGTCATGGTCTTGGGCTTTTTCGTGGATTTGGCGAACGTAGTGGCTGAATTTGCCGGCGTCGCCGCAGCCGCCGAAATATTTGGCATCAGCAAATATTTAGCGGTCCCATTGGCGGCGATTGTGGTCTGGGTCATGGTTTTGAAGGGCACCTACAGGCAGGTCGAAATCATTTTTCTCTTCTTGTGCGCCTTTTATTTGACTTACGTCGCCTCGGCGTTCCTGGCAAAACCCGACTGGTTGCTTGCCGCAAAATACACGGTAATTCCGTCGCTACACATTGACGCCAACTACCTGCTCACCCTCACCGCTCTTGTCGGGACGACCATCGCCCCGTGGCAGTTCTTCTACCTCCAGGCGGGGTTCGTCGAAAAGAAGGTTGGCCCACGGCAATATCCGCAGGCGCGCGCCGATGTCTTGATCGGCAGCATCAGTTGCATGGCGATCGTTTTTTTCATCATCGTCTGCACTGCTGCCACGCTTTACACCTCAGGCCATCGCAACATCGCGGACGCAGCCGAGGCCGCCAGAGCCCTCATACCATTGGCCGGAAAATGGGCGGGCCTTACCTTCGCCTTCGGTCTGCTGAACGCGTCGCTCTTCGCCGCAACAATTCTGCCGCTTTCCACGGCTCATGTGATCTGCGAAGGGTTGGGCTTTGAGGCGGGGATCGACAATAAGTTTCACGAAGCGAAGATTTTTTACGGTTTATATACGGCGTTGATTGTCATCGGGGCGGGGATAATCCTGATTCCCCATGTGCCCCTTTGGAAGATTTTGTTCTTTTCGCAAGTAGGAAATGGGATGTGGCTGCCGATTGTGGTGATTTTCATGCTGCTTCTCGTGAATCGGCGGGATCTCATGGGGGACTACGTAAACAAGCTCGGCGATAATATTGTGGCCTGGGTGACGGCGGTCGCCATGATTGTGCTTACGTTGGTGCTCGTTTATTCCGCGATTGTGAATCCCAGCGCAACGAACCTCGGCAGCTAGCTCTGTATATTCATCGGAACCTGGCGCGAGTCCAGCGTTGCAGCCACGCGAGATTGCGTGTTAACTTTGTGGCGTAAAGGGAAACAACGAATTTCGTGTCGCAGCAAATTCCATCTCCGAAAACGCTCCACGTAGCCGCCTCTCATCCGCTGGGAACAGTCACGGCCGAAGAAGCGTATCTCCTCGAAAAGCTCGATTTGAGCCAGTTGCCGCGTCATGTGGCCGTCATCATGGACGGCAACGGTCGCTGGGCGCAACAAAGGCATTTGCCGCGGATCGCCGGGCACAAAGCCGGTACCGAGACGGCTCGGACCACGATCGAAACGTGCGCGCGCCTCAAGATTGAGGCCTTGACCCTCTACGCTTTCTCCGTCGAAAACTGGCGGCGTCCGAAGGCCGAGACGGATTTTTTGATGCAGCTGTTGCGTGAATATTTGCGGCAAGAGATGCCGCTCATTCAGAAAAACAACATTCGAATGCGTTTTTTGGGACGCGCCGACGAACTGCCGGAAGGTGTCCAGGAAGATACGCGCGAGGCAGCGGAAGCGACCGCGAACAATACCGGCATGGTTCTCTGCGTCGCGTTGAATTATGGCGGTCGGGCGGAAATCGTCGATGCCGTGAACCGGATTCTGCAAGAAAAAAGATCCGCAACCGTGCAGCCCGTTACGGAAGAAGAGTTTGCGGAGAAAATGTACACCGCGGGATTGCCGGACCCCGATTTGCTCATTCGAACGAGCGGTGAAATGCGCGTGAGCAATTTTCTGCTGTGGCAGATTGCCTATGCCGAAATTTATGTCACCGAGACGCTCTGGCCGGATTTCAATCGCGCGCGATTGCTGGAGTCGTTCGTCGATTTTCAGAAGCGCGAGCGCCGCTACGGCGGAATCGGAGAGAGCAAGCCTGTTCGTGCAGCTGGCGAGTAGGGACAGTTCCAGCCCGAAACGAAATTCCTGCCTTTGCATCGCATCTCCCGTTAAAATAAAGAGACTCTGCCGCGAGCAGGATTCGCGCTGCCGGTCGCTGAACTTCAGGGGAAAGAATCGAGAATGACGTGGAAGAGAGTGGCGACTGCGGTCGTCCTGATACCTGGCGTCGTCGCATTGATTTTGAAAGGCTCGACGGCGATCGTTGCTCTGGCGCTGGCGGCGGTGATTTTGTTGGCGCTCTTTGAGTTTTTTGCGCTCGGCGATGCCATCGGCCACCGCGCGTACAAATTCTGGACGGCCGCATGCGCCATCGCGATCGTTTACGTGCAGTGGCTGCAGGTGGCGTTGCGCGCGCGCGAACCCGGCGAAGGAGTGCTCTATTCCGGACCGATTCAGTTTGTATTTCTGTCCGGATTGCGTGTCGAAGACGTTTTCTTTTTCTTTCTGATTGGCGTCGGCGTAATTGCGCTTTATACCCGGCGGCCTCTGGTCGAAGCGCTGCCTGCGGCGGGAATAAGTTCGAGTGGATTGTTGTTTGTTGCCCTGCCGGTCAGCTATGCAATTCGCCTGCACGGAATCGGGCCGCTCGGTCCGTGGATTTTGCTCTTCGCTCTGGTGATCACTTGGGTGGGCGACACCGCTGCGTATTTTGTCGGTCGCGCGGTCGGAAAACACAAACTGGCGCCGCATCTGAGTCCCAAGAAAACCTGGGAAGGCTCGATCGCCAGCATGGCCGGCGCGCTTCTCATCGGCTGGCTGCTCTCCACTCGGATCAATGTGCCCGCACCCGTAATTTTGGGCCTGGCCGCGGTTGGGAACGTCGCCGGGCAAGTCGGCGATTTGCTCGAATCATCCTTCAAGCGCAGCGCGGGCGCAAAGGATTCGGGCTCGATTTTGCCGGGCCATGGCGGAATGCTGGACCGCATCGACGCGCTGATTTTGACCATACCCGTTGTCTGGTATTATTGGATTTGGTTTTGCTCACCGCGCATGTAGATCCCCGGCGTCTCCAGCACGCAAAAAAAGGAAAAAGGGCTTCGTGAAACAACTCGCGATTTTGGGTTCGACTGGCTCGATTGGGCGCCAGTGCCTTTCGGTTGTGGAGGCGCTGCAAGGACGCTTTGGCGTTGTGGCCCTCGCGGCTGGCGGAAATCTGGATGAGTTGGTTGGGCAAATCGCGCGCCACCGGCCGGAACTCGTGTCCGTGGGCGATGCAAAAAAGGCGGACGAGCTTGCGGCGCGGTTGAAAGCGCAGGGAATCGCGTTACCGGCAATTCATCATGGACGCGAGGGAATGCTTGCAGTTGGAACTCACACTGCGGCGGAAATTGTGGTTTCCGCGGCGGTCGGCGTTGTGGGCCTCGAAGCGACCTATGAAGCGGTGAAACTCGGGCGGACCATCGCTCTTTCGAATAAAGAAGTGCTGGTTGCGGCGGGCGAACTCGTAATGGCTGCGGCGCAAAAGGCGGGGAAGGAACTTCTGCCAGTCGATAGCGAGCACAACGCGGTGCATCAGTGTTTGCGCGCTGGAACTCACAAAGAAGTGACGCGGCTCGTGCTCACGGCGTCCGGCGGGCCGTTCCGGAAAACACCGGTGAAGGATTTGCAAAGCGTGACGGTCGAGCAAGCGCTCGCGCATCCGAACTGGAAAATGGGCAACCGAATTACCATCGACTCCGCGACGATGATGAACAAGGGATTCGAAGTGATCGAAGCGCGTTGGCTGTTTCGAATGCGGCCGGACCAGATCGACGTCGTCATTCATCCGCAATCCACGGTTCACTCCATGGTCGAGTACGTCGACGGTTCGATCCTCGCACAACTCGGCCCCACCGACATGCGACTCCCAATTCAATATGCGATAACCTATCCAGAGCGCGTTGTTGGTTCGGACCAGGTAGCTTTGGATTGGTCGAAATTAAAGAGACTGGATTTCGAAAAGGCGTCGACGAGGCGCTATCCCTGCTTGAAACTGGCGCGCGAAGCGATGAAAAAGGGCGGCGCTCTGCCCTGCGCGCTGAATGCGGCGGATGAAGTGGCGGTTGCGGCGTTTCTGGAAAGAAAACTACCGTTCCTTGGAATTCCGGAAATTGTTGAGAAAGTTTTGGGACGAATGCCGCGGATGAAGTTGCAAAAGATGGAAGATGTGCTTTCGGCGGATGCCGAGGCGCGTCGAATGGCAGAGGAAGAAGTAACAGCGTTGACAGGAATCGCGAAGGCAGCGTCATAAGCGAGAAGGACGGAGCAAAAGCAAGATGAACACGGTGCTCGGAATAATTTTGGTGTTGGGACTGATGATTCTGGTCCACGAATGGGGCCATTTCATCGTCGCTCGGCTGTTCGGCGTGCGCGTCGATGTTTTTTCGATCGGATTCGGACCACGACTATTTGGCTGGAAGCGCGGAGCGACGGATTACCGGATTAGCGCGCTGCCGCTCGGCGGATACGTGCGCATGGCGGGGCAGGATATTACGGAAATCGATTCCGGCGAAAAAGGGCCGACGGGCGCTCCAGACGAGGTGATGAGCAAGGCGCGGTGGCAGCGGGCGCTGATTTCGTTTGCCGGGCCGGCGGTGAATCTGGTGATGCCGATCCTGTTGCTCGGCGGGTTCTACGTAATCAAAGGATTTCCTTACCAGTCGTATCAGGACAAGCCGGTCGTGTTTTCGGAATTGCCTTTGAATGGGCCGCTTGTGAAGAGCGGAGTGAGTGACGGCGACCAACTCGTCTCGGTGAACGGAACGCCGACGCCGGATTGGAAGAAAGCGATCACCACGCTGAATGAGATGACTCCCGGGCAGAACGTGCGGATGACGATTTCGAGCAAGGGAGTCGCAAAAGAGATTCAGTTGAACGGCGCGGACGTAAAGCCGGGCGAGCACTTGATTGGCTATCCGCCAGAACGCGCGGTGGTCGGGCAATTGTCGGCGGGTATGCCGGCGAAGCGAGCAGGGCTGCAAAAGGGCGACGTAATTGTTTCGGTGAATGGCGTAGCTGTTCACAGCTGGCTGCACTGCGTGGATCTGATCAAAAAATCCGGCGGAAGTCCGATAAAAATGGATCTGTTGCGAAGCGGCAAGCCGATCAGCTTCCAAATCCAGCCGGTGCAGGACAGAGACGAAGAAGGACAACTCGTCTGGAAAATTGGCGTAGGACAAGAAGCGGATTTTTCGTTTCGCGCGATGACGTTTGGACAATCGTTCGCGACGGCGACGGAAGAAACAGTGGGCGCCACTGAAAATTTGCTCGGCGTGCTCGGTAAATTGTTTACCGGAAAACTTTCCGTCAAGCAGCTCCAGGGATTCGTCGGAATCGCGGTACGCGCGGGTCAGGCTGTGCAGAGCGGCCCTGTGGACACCGTGGAACTGATGGCGATGATCAGCCTGAACCTGGGCGTATTGAATTTGCTGCCGATTCCGATTCTGGACGGCGGGCATATTCTATTGCTTTCGATTGAAGGAATCCGGCGGCGCGATTTGAGTCTGGCGTTCAAGGAACGCTTCATTCAAGTTGGATTTGTGTTCCTTTTGCTGCTGTTCGCATTCGTTATGTACAATGACGTGCGGCACCTCCTGCCGACGCATACCTAGACGCGCAGGGGTTCGGGGTTTGTACTTACAAGCTTCGACGTAAAGAAAAGAAAAGCGAAGTACCGTCAGGGGACGGTCATGGCACCAAGTCCGGCGCACCGGGCGTCAACCACAGAAAGAATCAATACAGCGGACACGACAGGTCCGCTGGGCAAAGCGCTTGCGTCGAAAAAAATCCGCCTGACGCGGCAACGGCGCGTGATTTTAAGCGTGATGGACGCGGCGGAACAGCATCTCGACGTCGATCAGATTCTGGAACGGGCGCAGAAAATCGACGCGGACGTGCACCTCGTGACCGTTTACCGCACGATCGAACTCCTGAAAAAACATGGATTGATCGACGAGCTGGATTTGCTGCATTTGCGCGGCGACCGGCATTACTACGAAACGCATGGGCCGCGCGACCACATTCACGTGGCTTGCTTGAAGTGCGGGAAAGTGCGGGAGTTTGAGAGCCAGTTGTATGAACAGTTGAAGTCGCAGATCGAACGGGATTTCAAGATGAAGGTGACGGTCTCGCGAACGGAAGTGGGCGGATATTGCGCCGAGTGCCTGGGCAAGGGCGTGGCTTAAGCAGCAAATCCCGCGTGTACACAACGGAACAGACATGAGAGTTGGCCGCGCTTAGTCTCTGGTTGAGGCGCTAACGTGCAACCTCAACGGCAGAAAGTGACGCGGGCCTATAGAATCGACGGATCGATACTTCTATATCGCCCGGCCGCAAGAATTCAGAGCAAGGCGGAAAGATTGCAACCGCGCATTGGGCCGTGGTGGAGTGCGGTCTTCGCGGTCCCGCTTTTTCTACGAGCGCTGGTTCGGCTAGTTTTTGCCTGTGCGCACAGGCATAGAAGTCCTCCGATAACACCGCGCGAGTCAATCCCGTCCAACGTGCAGGGATCCCGTGGCCTGTTCGGGCGAGAGCCCTACGTCACTTGCCTGGATTGCGGAAAGAAATTCGTTTACAACACCAAAACCAGGCGCATGGTGGATTTCTGGGGCGTCCATGATGCAGAAGCAATGGCGGGAATGCGTGGGAAAGTCCGCAATTTTTTTTCACCCCTTGGGGGTCTCGTCGCAGAGGTTGGTAGTCTGAAGAGAAAGATTTTGATGAGCGGGCAGGTCAGGTCGAAGGGGCGGCCAGCGTCGAGCGGGCTTCGCTAAACGCCTGCAGCAGATCCTATTGCAGCCAACGTGGTTGCGAAAATCTGGTGCATTGCTGACTTTTTGACTTGACAAGTGCAGTATGAGGCTGGTAGGATTGATGCTGTAGGGAAGTGCGTCCCGGCTCCGCCGAGGACGCTTTTGTTTTTTTTAAGACCACCATTAGCGCCTGACTCCCGTCGGGGCTTTTTTATTCGTGGCGCCGGCTTCCAGCCGGCGTTTTTCATTTCTGGAGTCCTCCGGTCAGCCCCGGGGTAGTGTGCCGCGTCTCCGGCGCTCGCCGTTGTCTTGCCCCTTTTCTCTCGGTTGTTCGTCGGCCCTCGAATTTTTCGGTTCTTAAACCTCTTTTTTCAGGATGAAAACTAATGCGAAGCGAAAAACTGAATGCCAAACTTCTGTGGATTCAATTTGAAGATGTGCTCACTCCGGCTTTGGGCCTGACGATAAAGGAGCGAGCCGTGTATTGCCATTTGTTGCGACATTCGCTGGTGGTGGGAAGGGCGCGCCTGCAGTTTGCCGTGACGGCCATGGCGCGAACTTTGAGCATTGGGCCCGGAGCGGCGCGGGATGCCGTGCGGCGGCTCGATGAGCTGGGGGCTTTGCGCGTGCTGAAACGCGGAAAGACGGGCCATTTTGTGGAGATGCGGTCGCCGGAGAAGATCCGTGCGGTGCGTCCGAGCAAGAATGCCGCGTCGATTCTTGCGGGCGCGGAGGCTGAGGGTGACCGGGCAGCGGCGACGCTGGAGGTGACAGATTTTTGGAAAAGTTGGACGCTGCGGAAAGCGATCCACGCGCGTGAACGAGGCTTCTGCTTTTACTGCCTGCGTCGCACGCTGACAAATGTGCGGTGCATCGATCATGTTGTGCCCAGGGTACGCTCCGGACGTAATTCGTACCGCAACCTGGTTTCGTGCTGTATTCAGTGCAATACGTACAAGGGCGAACGTCCGGCGCGGGACTTTCTGCGGAAGCTTTACCGGCAGGGGCGGTTGACGGCGAAGGAACTGGATGGGCGGCTGCGCGCGTTGAAAGAGCTTGCGGCAGGGAAGCTGCGGCCTTCCTAACGTAGAGAAAAAAGAAAATGGAGTGTAGAAAAGGGAGAAAGGAAGACCCACCTTTCCCCGGTACACGTCGCCGGGACGCAAACTGCCCGCATGAACCAACCCCGAAAGGGTAGGGCACGCAAAAGCGTTTTTCGGAATTAAAGGCGCGGCCACCCGCCGCCAAACTAGAGAAACGGAAACCTTATATTTTCAATTATTTGTTGCTCCATAATGCTGTCCAGCTTGAACGGCTCGCCAGGATTGTGATTGGCGACGATATGCGATAGCTGCTCTTTAGTAGTATGGGTAATCAGGAAAACCTTACCCGGGTCAGCGAGATCACGGAATTGTGCACGCAAGACCGAATAGCCCCCAAACGCAAAACCAAGCACCCGACGAATTTCAAAGGCGACAGCATCAGCGGCTTGGAGCACTTCCACGTGCTTATCGTCAGCGCTGTCAAACGTTCCCATATACTTCGCCGCATTTGGATTCGTCTGCTTCAGATTGCGAAATGCTTCGTCCGCTACCAGGCTGTGCTGCTCATGTTTGTCACAGACAAAGGAGACGTATTCCGTGAATGAGCCGCCGAAGGCCACGTTCTCTTTATCCCTTTTGATCCCTTGTTCAAGTTGTTTCATCGCCCAAGCACATTGGATCATCGCGAAGTCGTAGGCCAGACGATATGGACTATCACCTAAAACCGCAAGGGCGTAAGCATCCTGAATAACTTCGCAGAAGTCTGACTGTACGATACCAACACCTTGGACGATGATATGTTCTTCCTTCGGAATGAGCTGCAGAAACTCGCGGCTGATTGAATCAAGTCTCTGATGCTCGCACTGCGTCGGACTTCCCGGGGTTGCGACAAATTTTGCGAATTGTCCTCTGCCACTCTTGCATTCAGAGGCTTTGAAGTAAGCGATATCGATGTCCGGCCGCTTGCGAAGCTTCTCCCACTTGCGTTCCAACTCAAAAGACGGGACCCCGCGCATCAGGATGCCGCCGACCACAAAGAGTCCGGCCCCCTGCTCATCACAACTCTCGTCCATGTAAGAATACATATTCCATTCCTGAGATGGGGTGTTTCTGGTATGTGCTTGAGAAGGCTCGCCTTGCTCACCACGACATCAGAGAGAGGGAAACTTCCCGTCTGTCGCCCGTCCTCTGTCCCCCGTCCTTCCCCGTCCTTGTCCCCCGTCCTTGTTCCCAAATAGATGTTGTAGCATTCCTCCGGCTTAGAAAGGGCGTGAATGTCATGGCTAGCAAAATAGACAAAGGACGCAGCATCCTGAACGCCACAGATGAGACGGCGAATCCTTATGGCCTAATTCTTTCGGAGAAAGAACGGGAGGTCATTTACGGCGACCTAACTCGGCTTGAGAATATGACGAGCGCTCTTCTTAACGGGCGGACAGGATGGAAGCAGCAAGTACAAGCAGCGTTTACTACGGGAGCGGAGTGTGCCGGAGCCATCGTCGTGGCAGATGCTGTGCATCTCTTCCTCGGCACTCCGATCGTGCCAACAATTATGTGCGGCTTTGCCCTCCTAATTCTCCACAAACTGAACCTACTGCTAACGCACGAAGAAAGTGAAGATACTCACGCAAGGCGACAGCGCGAAGACGAAAAAGAAGCTAAGGAACGTGCCCAATATTTCAAAGATATGGGAGCAAAGGATTTGAGTTTAGAAGAGTAAGTCGTTTTTCGCCGCATCGAACGAAGAAGCCGCGAGGAAGAAAAGAATGTACCGCGTCCGTCAGGAAGAGTTGCCGTTTGCGGGGAGCTCACACGAATTCGTTGGGACCGAGCAGGGAGACGTGGGCGTCAGCGTGTTTTTGTTCAACGGGCCGCCGGGCAAGGGGCCCGGGCCGCATCGGCATCCCTACGATGAGATCCAGTTTATCCGGGAAGGCCGCGGGATATGGACCGTGAACGGAGAGACGTTTGAAGGTGGCGCTGGAGACATTTTCGTTATCAAAGCGGGCGAGATTCACAGCTTCAAAGCCATCGGGGATGGCCCGCTCGTCCAGGTGGACGTTCATCTCAGCCCGCGATTCATACAGGAGAATTTGGGCTGGTAAGCGACGATGGAAGAAGGCTACAGGTTCGCGCCGAAAGCCAGCAGGCGGCCATCGCAATCCTTCACGGCGAACTCCCGAGTGCGCCATGGCGTGTCGTCAAGGCCCCTAGTGAATTCCACGCCTTGGGCGGCGTACTCGGCATAAAGTGCGTCAGCATCTTCAACGACGAGGTAGGCGTCCAGCAATTCGTCCGCGTATTTGTCCGGATTGGCGGTGGGCGGCTCGGCGCAACGGAAATGAATCACCTGGTGGTCGCGCGCCACGATGGCGTACTCCGGCGGTTCGTTCAGCGATGAGGCAGTAGGCCATGTTCCCAGACATATGAAACCAAGCTTGCCTGTGTAATAGGCGAGTGTTGCGGGAATGTTCCTGGTGAAGAACACGGGCGCAATTTGGCGGAACATCGGGCAAGTCTACACCAGATGTGAAGAGCGGAGGCCCTTCGGCTGCGCCTCTCGACGCTCGTGGCTAGCAGGGTAAACGAGTGGCGAGCGAAGAGCCGGGCTTCCCGCAGAAGCGACCGGGACGCAAAAGGCGCGGAAGCCCGGCCTCTGCAAAGGTAAATAAGACAGGCGATTCGTTAAGGCTTTTCGTGTGGCGGCTTCTGCTGATTCTGGTGCGGCGGCTGCTGTCTCTCTTGCATCTTCTGCTGTTGTTGAGCGTGCCGTTGCTCCGTTTGCTGGGTCTGTTGCTGATGGCGCTGTTCGACCTGCTGCCTTCTTGCTTCATTGGCATTTTGTTGCGCCAGGCGCTGATGGTCTTGTTCCTGTTTTTGCTGGAGCTTCTGATGCTCTTGTTCCTGTTTGGAGTAGAGCTTGTCCTGCTGCTGCTGGTATTTCCGGTCGCGGTTCGGATCGCCCGTGTTTGGCGGAGCCGGCCGATCGTGAGGAGCAATTTCCCTGGCGTGAGCGTAGGGCGGACGACTAGAGTTGCCGCCGGCGTTGGGTGGACGATCGGATCTGTTTCCTGAATTGGCTCCGGAATTGCCTCCCGCGTTTGGCGGACGATTGGGATTGTTCTCAGGACGAGCAGAATTGTTATTGCCGCCGACATTGTTATTGCCGCGCCGATTGGGTGGCGGCTCGTAACGTCCGCCAGCTTCTCTTGCGGGAACAACAGCGGAGCCGCGGAATGATCCGGGGCGTTGCGTTGCGGCGATGGGAGGCCTGCCCTGATTGACGGAAGCGCGCAATTCACGATTGCCGCGCGCTTCTTGAACCTGCTGGTGCTGCGCGGAAACTGGCGCAATGTGGCGTTCGCGAGAAAAGGATTCTTCTTCGCGCGAGGGCCGCTCGTTGATGCCACCATTGCCGCCGTTGTAGCTGACGCGCGTTTCGTTGCGATTGATGATGGTGGTGTTGTAAACGTTGTGGACTTCGGTGATGTTCACGTTGGTCACCGAACGGTTGTAATAGAAGCGTCCGTTGTCCCATCGCCCGCCTTCATAGCCGTGTCCGAAATAGCCGAATCCGTAGCTGATGCCGCCGTACCAACCGACGTGCGGGCCCCAATACCCTTCATGGAAAAAGAAGGCGCCGCGCTCCCAGCCCCAGTAGCCGGGCGTCCAGAGGAAGCCGACTTCGGGAGCTTCCACCCAGGTGCCGGGAACCCAGTAGTAGTCGTCATCGTCGGGGTCCCAAGCCCAATAACCCGGAGTCCAGATGTAACCCTCGGCCGGGCAAATAGGTTGTTCATAGACCGGCAACGCGGGAGGGCCAAAACTAACGGCGATGCCGACAGAAACTTGTGCTCGGGAAGGAGCAGGGATCGTCAGTAGTCCAACTGCTAGTAACAAGAAACAAACCAGACGAGCGATACGCATGATTCTCACCTTTTCTGGAGCGAGCTGGACTTTCCCAGCTTCTGGGGAGTGCGGCCTGTGCCGGCTACACTCATCGAACACGGGAAGTCATTGAGAGTTCTTTGGTCCCAGTATTAGGAGGGCATCCTCGCTGCCAAACTGAGGTTGGATTTGCTAATGGGCTGAGAGTTCAATGACATAGGCGAATGCATCGGCATGTAGGTGAGGGAAGTGGAAATTCTAGTTGTGTAGAAACTACACGGCAAGCGAGAGGGAATGGTCCTTTTCAGGGTACTGGAACGCAGGTGTGACTCTGCTAATCGTCCCGGAAGGCCGAGCGGAAGCGGCGGAGGCGCGAAAAGTAACGGTGGGCGCGCGCGACGTCGCGGGTGATTTGGGATTTGTGCCGTCGATGGTTGGCGGCTACTTCTTTATCTCGACCATAATCGGCTTGTCAGAACGCCAGCGGCGAAGACTGCGCCCCATGCAAAAGCTCGCCTCATGGTTTCTTCTCCCTGTTTGCTTGTTACGAGATGACTGAAATTACAGTGATAGTACAAGCTCCAGAGGCCTGGTGGGGAAATATGTGGGGGCGCTAGAGGCCGAGCCCGGTGAGCAGCGCTTCGATTTGGCGCTCCACTTCGGCGCGGCTCTGGAGCACGCGAACTACGCGAAACAAGCCCTGAAGGTAAGTGACGATCAGATGGGCGGCGACGTCCGCATCAAAGCTTTTTGGCAATTCACCGTTCTTCTTTGCGGACTCCAAGCGGTCGCTGAACGCGGCATAGAACGCCTTCATATCGGCCACGACCAACTTCCTTAGGTCGCGTTGCTGCAGCACATCCCCGGACAGGCTCTGAGCAAGCAGGCAGATGGCGGGCGTGCGGGGGTCATCGAGTTCGTCGAGTATCGTCTGGAAGAACGCGCGGATGCCCGCCTTGACCGACTGGCGGGAGAGCAGGGAATCGAGGCGCCTGCGGCTGACGGTGTCGTTGTAATGCTGCAAACATTCGACATAGAGACGCTTTTTGCTCTTCCAGGTGTTGTAGAAGGAGCCCTCGCCGATGCGCATGGCGTTCAAAAGGTCTCGCAGCGAGGTATTGGAATAGCCCTTATTCCAAAACAGGCGGGTAGCCCGGTCAATCGCCTGGTGGTGGTCGAATTCGACGTTGCGAGCCATACCATCATCCTAGCATGAATTCTGTAGCGTTCAATACAAATAATATGAAACTTTCCGGAAGGGCGGGCATCCATTGTAGTGACTGTTACAAATACGACCCAGCGGGAATGGAGTCGAATGGAACGAGCGGGAAGATTGTCGTAACGGTCTAGCAAGAGTTTCTGTGGATCCGGCAGGTCAGTTTGGCAAAGACAAGGAAGAATCGCAAAAAAAAAGGAGAACACATGACCACGTATCATCGGACAGAAGCAGAGGGAGTGAAGATATTTTATCGCGAGGCGGGTTCGAAGGCGGCGCCGCATGTTCTGTTGCTGCACGGATTCCCGACTTCCTCGCATATGTACCGCAACCTGATTCCGGCGCTGGCCGAGCGGTATCACGTAGTCGCGCCTGACCTTCCGGGCTTCGGTTTTTCGGATGCTCCGGAGCGCAAGAACTTCCCCTACACTTTTGAGAACCTGGCGAAAATCATCAGCGCTTTTACGGAGAAGGTTGGCCTCGATCGATTCGCGATTTATGTTTTTGATTACGGCGCGCCTGTGGGGCTTCGCCTGGCGCTGGCGCACCCGGAACGAATCACGGCGATCATTTCGCAGAACGGGAACGCCTATGAAGAAGGGCTGAGCGAAGGCTGGAATCCCATCCAGAAATACTGGAAAGAGCCGAATGCGGAGAACCGCGCGGCGCTGCGGCAATTCCTGGCGCCGGAGGCGACGAAGTGGCAATACGTCCATGGAGTCGCAGACGAGAAACTCGTCGCGCCCGAGTCGTACACGCTTGATTCCGCGCTGCTAGCGCGTCCTGGAAATGAGGATATCCAGCTTGACCTCTTCCTCGACTACGCCAGCAACGTTGCGCTCTATCCGCAGTTCCAGGAATATTTCCGGAAGAATCTGCCGCCACTGCTCGCAGTGTGGGGCAAGAACGATCCGTTCTTTCTGCCTCCGGGGGCGGAGGCGTTCAAACGAGACAATCCGAAGGCAGAAGTGCGCTTCTACGAGACCGGCCACTTCGCGCTGGAGACCCACGCGGCGGAAATTGGCGGCGCAATCCGCGACTTTCTCGGACGGACGCTGACCTCACGCGCCAGCGCGTAAGAGAATGACGATCAGGTCCGGCGAGATCTATTCGCTCGCCGGATCTAGTTCGAAGCCGCGCCACCAGCAAATAAGCACAAGCAATTGTCAGCGGTGGACTGAAGAGGCGCTGAGGCGAACGGAGCGAAAGTTGCGGAGACGGGAGAAGAAGCGGTGAGTTGCGGCAACGTCGCGGGCGATTTGGGATTTTAGTTCTTCGGGGCTGGCGAAATTTTTTTCTTCGCGCAGGCGTTTCCAGAAACGGATCTCGATGCGTTTCGTTTCGAACTCTTTGGGAGCGTCGAGGAGATGCGTTTCGACGGTGAGCGCAGTGCCGTTGAAAGTGGGGCGCATGCCGATGTTGGTGACGGAGCGGCGGCTTTTTGTTTCGCCGTCAAGAAGAGTGCGAGTGATATAGACGCCGTTGGCAGGAAGGAGTTCCTGCTCCGGCTGAAGATTGAGCGTGGGAACGGTAAACCGATGGCCGATTCCCTCGCCGGAAACGACGCCACCGGTCAGGACAAAAGGGCGGCCGAGCAGACGGCCGGCGCGACTGACGTTTCCAATTGCGATTTCGCGGCGCACCGCAGTGCTGCTGACAATCTCGCCGCGAAAAACAACGGGCGGAACCACAATCACGCGAAAACCGAGAGTGGCTCCCAGTTCCTTGAGAAGTTCCGCGGTTCCGGCCTGTCTGTGACCGAAGCGAAAATTTTCGCCGACGAGAACCGCGCGAACGCGAAGCTGCTTCACGAGGATTTGTTCGACGAACTCGGTTGGCGAGAGCTTCGAAAGCTCGATGGTGAAGGGCTCGATCACGGCGGATTCGAGGCCGACGACCCGGAACCAATTGATGCGCTGGTCGTTGGTCGAAAGGCGGCGCGGAGCGGAATCCGGGCGAAGAACCTTCAAGGGCGGCGGCTCGAAGGTGAGGGCGGTGGCGACGTCGCCGGAAATGGCGGCGCGATGCGTGACGTCGCGCAGGATTTCCTGGTGGCCGAGATGAATGCCGTCGAAGTTTCCGATGGCCAGAATGCTGCCGCGATGAAGTGGAGCGTAGTGCGCGTTCCATGCTTCGGGGGAATGGAAAACAGCGAGCGGAGCGGAATCCGGTAGAGCGACGGAAATCGAAGGACGGTCTTCGACTTCCACACTAAGTTCAAGGCCGTCGTAGCTCATTTGAAC
This sequence comes from Candidatus Acidiferrum sp., assembly GCA_035295625.1. Lineage (GTDB taxonomy): Bacteria > Acidobacteriota > Terriglobia > Acidiferrales > UBA7541 > Acidiferrum. The sequence continues at coordinate 37,776 of DATGIS010000041.1, forward strand.
GTGGGGATAGCCGAGCGTGCGAAGACGCGCATTGGTTTCCTCGTGAGGAAGTTCATGCGCGATGTGTGTGAACCAGGCGCGGTGCGGCTTTAATTGATCGATGAGGCGGAGCGCCTGTTCGACGGTCTGATGCATAGGATGCGGCGTGTCGCGGAGCGCGTCGAGGACGAGGTCGTCGAGGCCCTGGAGCAACGGGACGGAGGAATTGGGGACGGCGCTGAAATCGGTGAGGTAAGCCGCGCCGCCGAACCGGAAGCCGAGGACATTGAGGTCGCCGTGAACGAGGGCAATGGGCGTGATGGTTGTGCCGAGCAGTTCGATCGGTCCGGAAATCTGGTTGATCGTGACTGTGGGGACCGTGCTGACTTTTGGCTTGCCGTCGAACACGTAGGAAAACGCGCTGCGCAAAATTTCGAACGTTTCCGCGTTGGCGTAAATCGGAAGCGCCGACTTCTGCCTCATGTTGAACGGCCGGATGTCGTCGAAGCCGAAAATATGATCGGCGTGGGCGTGGGTGAAGAGGACGGCGTCGAGGCGTTGCAGGCCGACTCGAAGAGCTTGTTGACGGAAGTCGGGCGTAGTGTCGATGACAACGTGCTGGCCATTGCGCGAGAGCAAGACCGACGGGCGGAGGCGGTTGTCGCGTGGATTGGACGACGTGCAGACGCTGCAGTGACACCCCAGCGATGGAACTCCCATGGAAGTGCCGGAACCGAGGATCGTGAGTTTTAGAGGGTTGGACGGCATTTCAGAAAACGTTCGCGCGCGGCGGTGGCCGGTCAGCGCGTTTTGGCTTTGGCTTGCTGCGTCGCCTGGGCGGCCAGTGCCTGATTCACTTCGACGTAGGTGAGTTTGAGTTTGCCGAGCAGGTCCAGCAGGACGCTGTCTTCTTCCGGTGCACGATTGCCTTTGGTTTTTTCGTGCAGCGCGTCGAGCATGTCAATAAATTCGCGCGCCGCGTCCGGGTCGAACATCGGCTGGCCGGTGCGAGGATCGGCGTACGCGCCGAGAACCATCGCGGCGTTGCTGCCAATCATGCGAATCAGATTTTCGAACGCCGGCGAGCGTTTGGGCGTTTCCTTTGGCGCGGCGTCGGCCTGCGGAGTCTCGGGCGCAGGGTCAGCGCGCTTGGCGACTTCCGCTTCCTTGATCGCTTCGCGAGATTCTTCCTCAAGCGCTTCCTTGCGCAATTCGCCCTCTTCCGTGAAGAGTCGGCGGTCGATTACGCGGAAAGTATCTTCGGATTTATGGTCAGACAAGGCGCAACCTCACTTCATTGTGTGAAAACTTAGTTTAGCATGGGTGCGTGCCGAAGAGCGGCGGCCGGGCGCGCTTGTCAAAGTTGTGGCTGCGCCTTAGAGTCTAGCATTTGCTTGGAGTGGGGAAGCGCGGAGAGACATGCGGAAGGTAAAACGTAAGGCGAAGGTCCAGAAGAGAAAGGCGTCGTCGCGAGCCAAGACAGCGCGCAAGGCATCCGCGGGAGAGTGGTTCGAGAAATTGGTGAAGTTGCAGACGCGGCTGCGGGCTCCGAATGGCTGCCCGTGGGACCGCGAACAAACGCATATGACTTTGCGAACGTATTTGATTGAAGAGGCTTACGAAGTAGTGGAAGCGCTCGAGAGCGGAGACGACGCGAAATTTTCCGAAGAGCTTGGCGATTTGTTGCTGCAAATCGTATTTCACGCGGACATTGCGCGAGAAGCGCGCAGATTTACGGCGGCCGACGTGATTCAGGGAATTCACGACAAGATGGTGCGGAGGCATCCGCACGTTTTTGGAGACAAGCGGGCCAAGGATTCGAAGGCAGTCCTGAAGAGCTGGGAAAAAATCAAAGCGGAAGAGCGCAAGGCGAAGGGCGACGGCGAAGGGAAAAAACCGGCGTCGCTGCTCGACGGTGTTTCGCATGCGCTGCCTGGGACGATGGAAGGGTTTCAGTTGACGCGGCGCGCCTCGCGCATCGGATTTGATTGGGATTCGGCGGTTGGAGTGCTCGACAAGTTGGCGGAAGAAGCGGCCGAGCTGAAGCGGGAGGTCGGGGCGGAAGATGCGACGCGAATCGAGGAAGAAGCCGGCGACCTGTTATTTGCCGCGGTGAACGTCGCGCGATTCCTGCATGTCGATCCTGAAATTGCCCTGAAGAAAGCCAACGCGAAGTTCGCATCGCGTTTTCGCAAGATGGAGAGCCTTGCGCGGGCGAGCGGCAGGGAACTGGCGGACGTGCCGCGGGACGAGATGGAGCGGCTTTGGGACCAAGCCAAAGACGCCGAGGCAGCAGCGGCGGGTGCTGTTCGATGAGCGAGAGCATCGTCATCCGCAAGTGCGAAGAGATTGAAGAATTTCACGCGTGTGTGCAGTTGCAGAAGGAAGTGTGGGGCGAAGCAGATCTGGAGGTCGAACCGGCGACGCTGTTCGTGGTCGCTGCGCATACGGGCGGACAAGTTTTGGGGGCGTTCGATGGCGCAAAACTGGTTGGCTACACGCTTGCCGTGGCGGGAGTTCGAAACGGCGAACCGTATCTCCATTCCCACATGACCGGCGTGTTGGCCGCTTACCGCGATCGCGGTGTGGGCAGGCTCCTGAAGCTTTTTCAGAGGGAAGAGGCTCTTGGACGCGGAATCCGGCTGATTGAATGGACGTTTGACCCGCTCGAAACCCGGAACGCTCACTTTAATCTGAACCGGCTCGGCGCCATTTCCCGCCGCTACCTGTCAAATTTGTACGGAGTGACGACGAGTCCGCTCCACCGTGGCTTGCCTACCGATCGGCTGGTGGCGGAATGGTTCCTGGATTCGCCGCGAACGGTCGCTGCGGTCGCGACAGGCAATATCGAGCCAGCCCTGGATGCGGCGCACGTTTCTCTTCCGGGCGATCTGGAAAAGCTCAAACAGGGTGCGCCGGAGCGGTTGGCGGATGTGCAGACCCGCATTCGGCACGAATTTGCAGATTGGTTTGCGAAAGGATATGCGGCGGTGGGTTTGAAGGCGGAGCCATCCGGCGCGGCGTATATCCTGGCGCCATGGAGCGACTTCTAGCCATGCGGCTGCGCGGATTTACCTTACGCGAAGTGCGGATACCGTTGGTGGCGCCGTTCGAAACAAGCATGGAGCGAACCACTGTCCGGCGCATTGTTCTGGTAGAGGCAAACGTTGATGGCCAGATCGGGTGGGGCGAGTGTGTTGCAGGCGAGACTCCGTCGTACAGTCCTGAAACCACGGAAACAGCGTGGCACATCCCGAGGGACTTCCTGTGGCCGCTGCTCAAAGGCAAGGAGTTTGCGAGCGCTGCGGATGTATGGGATCAGCTCGATTGGGTGCGCGGCCACAACATGGCGAAGGCGGCGCTGGAATCTGCAATCTGGGATGCTGAAGCAAAGCTTAAAGGCATTCCCCTGGCGAAGTTGCTCGGTGGCACTCGAACCGAAATTGCAAGCGGCGTTTCGGTTGGCATTAAACAATCGCTTGAAGAGTTGATTCGCGCAGTTCAAGTGGAACTTGAGGCTGGATACCAGCGCATCAAGATAAAGATTAAGCCGGGAATTGACGTCGAGCCGGTGCGGCGGCTCAGAAAAGAATTTCCGGGCATCAAATTGATGGTGGATGCGAACTCGGCGTATCGAGCCGAAGACGTGCCCGTCTTGAAGAAGCTCGACGAATTCTACCTGATGATGCTGGAGCAGCCGCTCGGTTGGGACGATTTGTACGGTCACGTCGAATTGCAGAAGCAGCTCGAAACTCCGGTCTGCCTCGACGAGTGCATTCATACCGAGGAGCAGGCAAGAGCGGCGATGGAACTGGGGGCGTGCCGCATCATCAATATTAAGATGGGACGCGTGGGCGGGCATACGGTGGCCCGCCGGATTCACGATTTGTGCCAGACGAAAGGCGTGCCGGTCTGGTGTGGTGGAATGTTGGAGTCCGGTATCGGCCGCGCACACAACATTGCGCTGTCCACGCTTCCGAACTTCACCCTTCCCGGCGATGTGACCGCCAGCAAGCGTTACTGGGCGGAGGACATCATCGAGCCGGAAGTTACCGTGTCACGGCAGGGCACAATCACGGTTCCAACCGGGCCGGGAATCGGATACGAGCCGCGTATGGATCGGATCGAAGCTTTGACCGTCAGAAAAGAAGTGTTGTCCGAGTAAGAGTGGAGGACAGTGTGAGCGGAATTCCCTTGAGGGACGGCGGACCGGCAGCGCGGATCGCGGTGATTCCTGGCGACGGAATCGGCAAAGAAGTTACGCCGGAGGCGGTGAAGGCGATTCGTTCCGCGACAATGTCGGCGCGTCGACCGATCGAGTTTGTGGAATTCGATTGGGGCGCAGACCGATATTTGAAAGACGGAGTCTCACTCCCGAGCGGCGCGGTAGAAATGCTGCGCGATGAGTTCGATGCGATTCTTTTCGGTGCGATGGGGGATCCGCGCGTACCGAGCAACCAGCACGCCGCGGATATTCTGCTGGGACTTCGCTTCAAGCTGGATCTCTACATCAATGCCCGGCCAGTGGAGCTTTTCCATGAGCGACTGACTCCGCTGCGTGACCGCAAAATCGAAGACGTGAACTTCATGGTCTTCCGGGAAAACACGGAAGGCTTGTATGTTGGTGTTGGCGGATTCTTCAAGAAGGGCACGCCAGACGAAGTGGCCATGCAGGAAGACGTGAACTCGCGGAAGGGCGTCGAGCGTATCATCCGGCATGCCTTCGAACACGCGCGCAAGTACGGCCTGAAGAGAGTCTGCATGAGCGACAAATCGAACGCGATGACCTTTGCGCACGATTTGTGGCAACGTGTCTTTAAAGAAGTTCGGCAGGAGTATGCGGACATCGAATCGCGGCACCTATATATTGATGCGCTGGCGATGGAAGTGGTGCGCGACCCTCGGCAGTTCGACGTCATTGTCACCTGCAATCTTTTTGGCGACATTATCAGCGACTTGGGAGCCCAGCTGGCTGGTGGTTTGGGACTAGCGCCATCGGGAAACATCCATCCCGGAAGGACTTCCTTGTTTGAGCCGGTGCACGGTTCGGCGCCGAACATTGCCGGTAAGGGAATCGCCAATCCGCTTGGGTCGATTCTGACTTCGGCGATGATGCTGGAATTTCTCGGATGGCATCCAGAAGCCGAGAAGTTGCGGACGGCCACGCGCAAAGCTCTGCGAGAAAATTTTGTCACGCCAGACCTGGGCGGCGAGAAGAAGACAGTGGAAGTCGGCGATTGGATCGCGTCGCAAGTTGCATGAGCGCAAGTTCTTTGCGATCTCAAGTAATACTTTAGATACAGACGTAGCCTTTACCTGCGCTTTTTGACTGCAAGCGTAATTACAAGGCCGATTAAGAAACCCCCGATGTGCGCCCACCACGCCACGCCACCCGTCGCCGAAGCACCGAAAGAGCTGATCCCCGCCACAAATTGCAGGATGAACCAATAGCCCAGGATGATGAACGCGGGTAAAGGCACGAGAAAAATCAACACCAGCGTAAGAATGCGATTCGTCGGATAGAGGAGAACATATGCGCCGAGGACGCCGGAAATTGCGCCGCTGGCACCTACGGCGGGAATGGAACTGTGCGAATTGAACGCAATGTGTACCAGGCCTGAAGCGATTCCGCAAAAAAGGTAAAAGAACAGATAGCCGGCGTGCCCAAAGAAGTCCTCGACGTTGTCACCGAAAATCCAGAGGAAGAGCATGTTGCCGAGAATGTGCGCGAACCCGTTATGAAGGAACATACTGGTGAACAACGGAATTAGGGCCGATTCGACGTGGCCGTGTCCGGACAACGCGTGAACGAACCGCGTAGGCACTGTGCCGTATACCGAAGCGAGCGCCGCCTGCGTGCGATGGGGAAGAGTCAGTTCATAAACAAACACCAGCGCGTTGGCGAGAACGAGGGCGTAATTGATGTAGGGCGTGGAGCGAGTCGGATTTTCGTCCTTCAGCGGAATGAACATGTCGTAAGAGTTGTCCTCAGCAGGGTAGCGAAACAGGGAAGGGATGCAAGCGGATTTGCGTGTCCGATAATTCCATCGGGAGAAAGGCTGTGGTTAACAGAATGTCGCGGCTCTCAAATTCTGCCAAATCGTGCGCTAAATCGAAAAGAAATTTGCAAAGTTTTTGCGCGGAATCCCGTGCAAGCATTGCACCGCAGCCGCGCGTATGATAAAAGTTGCAGTTCGCATTTGCGCGTTGTAACTACTGGAGCGCGTGAATGGCGAGCCAGAGTCGGCACGCCGACAGTTCATGCCCGCCCGGGAAACAGAAGCCATCATTCTGAAGACATTCCCGCTGGGCGAAGCGGATCGCCTGGTTAGCTTCTTCGGCCGCACGTCGGGCCGGATTCGGGGAGTGGCGGGCGGGGCGCGGCGGCTGAAGAACCGCTACGGCTCTTCGCTCGAACTGCTCTCTCACGTGCAGATTTGGTACGTCGAGAAAGAGACTCGCGACCTGGTTCGCATCCAGCAGTGCGAATTGCTGGAATCGTTTCACAAGGCGCAAGCCGACTACGCGCTGAGCACCGGCTTGGCGGTCGTCAGCGAAATCGCCGAGCGCGTTCTGCCGGAGCAGGAAGTCGCCGAGCCGATGTTCCGCCTCTTGTTGCTGACGGCGCGCGAAATCGAACGCCGCGGAGACTGGCAACTGGCACTGGCCTACTTTGCCTTTTGGACCATCAAGCTGGGCGGATGGTTGCCGCCGCTTGATCGGTGCATCAGTTGCGGCAAGAGCCTTGGCGAACGGGCGGCGTACCAGTCGGCGGTCTTCGACGGGCTTCATTGCGAGGATTGCCGCAAGCCCGGCATGCGGCCAATCAGCGCCTCGGGCAGGGAATTCGGATCGCGGTTTGGCGTGAAGCTGGAAGACGTTTCCGCGACGCCCGACGAAATGGTTGCGCTGCGAGAGTTTCGCGATACTGTTTTGAATTGGATTGAATTGCACACGGAGCGCAAACTGTTCGCGCGCGAAATGTTGGAGACGATTTGAAATCTCAAGTAAAGCTTGAAGCGAAAAAGCAGGGCCTGAATTTTCAGGATCTGGTTTTGACTTTGTCGCATTTCTGGGTCAAGCAGGGATGCGTGCTCCAGCAGCCGTACGATACGGAAGTTGGCGCCGGCACGATGCATCCCGAAACTTTTTTGCGCGTGCTGGGAGCAGGCGCATATCGCGTCGCGTACGTGCAGCCCAGTCGTCGGCCCGCCGACGGACGTTACGGCGAAAATCCCAACCGCTTGTACAAGCACTCGCAGTTTCAGGTAATCCTCAAGCCGTCGCCTTCGGACATTCAGGACGTGTACCTCAAGAGCCTTGCCGCGATTGGCCTGAATCTGAAAGAACACGACATTCGATTTGAAGAAGACAATTGGGAGTCCCCGACTCTCGGCGCCTGGGGAATTGGCTGGCAGGTGTTGCTCGACGGACTCGAGATCACCCAGTTTACGTATTTTCAGCAGAGCGGCGGAATTGACCTCGATCCGATCTCGGTCGAATTGACGTACGGCCTCGAACGCGTCTGCGCATTTCTCCAGGGCGTGGACAATGTGTACGACCTGCGCTGGTCGGACGACAAGTCCTACGGCGATATTCGCTTGCCGGAGGAGCAACAGTTCTCCGAGTACAGTTTCAATCGAAGCGACGCCAAATCGATCCGCGCAGAATTCGATCTTCACGAGAAGCAAGCGAAAGAATTGCTGGACGGCTGGGGCAAGGTGCAGGGTAACGAGCGCGTGCGATATCCGCTGCTTGCTGCGTACGACCACTGTCTCAAGTGCTCGCACCTGTTCAATCTGATGGATGCGCGCGGCGTGATCTCGACCACCGAACGCGCGGCATTGATGGCTCGCGTGCGGTCCGTTTCGTGCCGCATGGCGCAGGCCTATGTCGAACAAATTGGCGGGGCAAGAGAATCCGGAGCGCGCGCATGAAATCGAAGTCGAAAAAAGGCGGCGTGCTCGCGCACAAGCCGGAAGATCGCCGCGCCGAGCTACTCCTCGAAATCGGTTGCGAAGAGATTCCCGCCGGGATGTTGCCGAAGGCGGAGGATGAGCTTCGCACAGGTCTTGAAAAACTTCTGACGGCCGAGAACCTGGCCGATGGCGTCACCGTGGAGACGTTCAGCGCGCCGCGAAGATTGACGGCGTGGGCTCGCGGCATCCGAACCAAGCAGGCGGACGTCGTTAACGAAGTGACAGGCCCCCCGAAGTCCGTGGCGTACGACGCGGTCGGCGCGCCGACACGCGCCGCGGTCAGCTTTGCCGAGAAGCAGGGAATCGCTCTGCACGATGTCTATTTCGTGCAGACTCCCAAGGGCGAATACCTCGCCGCGAGACAAATCAAAAAAGGCCGAACCGCCGAGCAGATTCTTTGCGAGATTTTGCCGCGCGTCATCCACGACCTCTACTGGCCCAAGACGATGACCTGGACCGGCCTCACGGGAGCGCGCTTCATTCGGCCGGTGCGCTGGCTCGTCGCATCGTTCGACGGCAAGCCGCTGAAGTTTTCGTTCGCGGGCCTGACCGGCGGCTCGGAGACCTCGGGACATCGCTTCCTCGGTGCGGCAAAAATACGGGTCAAGGACTTTGCCGACTACGAAAAGAAACTGCGCGCCAACGGCGTCATCGTCCGGGCGTCGGCTCGACGCGAAAAGGTCGAACGCGAATTGGCGGCCCTTGCCAGGAAGGGCAGCTACAAAGTTCACGAGGACGCCGATCTCTTGAAGATGGTCAGCTACCTCAACGAATTTCCCACGGTGATCGAAGGCAAGTTTGATCCATCGTTCTTGTCACTGCCGGATGAAATCCTCATCACCGTGATGCGCGGCCACCAGAAATATTTCGCTGTCGAAAAGCGCGGCGGAGAACTGGCGCCCAATTTTCTGGCAGTCATCAATCTCGACAAGGATCCGAAAGGCCTGACACGCACCGGTCACGAGAAAGTTCTCCGTGCGCGCTTCGCCGACGCACAATTCTTCTGGGAGTCCGACCAAAAATGTCGGCTCGCCGACTATTTGCCCAAGCTCGAGCGCGTTACCTACGAATCCCGCCTCGGCAGCTATCGCGATAAAGTCGAGCGCGTCCGCGCCATCGCTCGATGGCTCGCCGAGCAATGGTTCAATCTAGGGCTTGCGCAGGCGCACGTGGCCGAAGCCGACCGCGCCGCCGAACTTGCCAAGTGCGACCTCGCCACGGAAATGGTTCGCGAATTTACCGAGTTGCAGGGCATTGTCGGTGGCCTCTACGCGAAGGCTCAAGGCGAACCGCAGGATGTTGCCGACGCTATCTACGACCACTATCGGCCCGTCGGCCTCGACGATCCCCCTCCGCGCAATCTGACCGGCTGCGCCGTGGCAATCGCGGACAAGCTCGATTCCGTCGCAGGCTGCTTTGCCGTTGGCGTCGTTCCCAGCGGCTCCAGCGATCCCTTTGCTTTGCGCCGGGCCGCTCTCGGGATTGTGAAGATCGTGCTCGAGAAAAAGCTCCCACTCTCTTTGTCTCTGTCTGTGAAGCATTCGCTCAAGGTCCTGGCGGCGAATGCTCCCAAGAAAACAGTAACGCCCGAACAGGAAACGCAGATTCTCGAGTTCTTGCGCGACCGCGCGCGCTACGTCTTCCGCGAAAAAGACGGCTTCGGCTACGACGAGGTGAGCGCCATCTTCCGTGCCGGCGCCGATGATCTAGTCGACGCCCGCAAGCGACTGGATGCCTTGCGCGCCATTCGCAAGTCCAAGAACTTCGAGCCGCTCACCGTCTCCTTCAAACGCATTCGCAAAATTCTCGAAAAGGCGGGAGCGCAAGCGGAAGGCGCCACCGTTCAGCCGGAACTTTTCGAAGGCGAAGCGGAGCGCACGCTCTTCGCGGCGATGCGAAAAGCCGCTCCGAAAGTGGAAGAGCAAAAACGCGCCGGGCACTACAAGGAAGCCTTGGAAGTCATCGCCAGCATGCGGCCGGACGTGGACCGCTTCTTTGAACAGGTCATGGTGATGGCGGAAAACGAAGCTGTGAAGAAAAATCGCCTCGCGTTGCTGTCCGAACTGTTGCGAGAATTTTCCACCATCGCGGATTTTTCTGAACTCGGCGGCGAAGGCAAGAATTAGAAAACATGAAGTATTACTTGAACAGTTTGCGGTGTAGAGTTTCTGGCAACGTCGGCACGCCGACACGCAGCAATGAATTTCATTTCGCAATTTTTCCCGGCAGCAAGGTTTTCGATTTCACGTACCACACTCCAAATCGCATGAGAGGCATACTGTGAGTAAATGGGTCTATTCATTCGGTGCAGGTAAAGCGGAGGGCGAAGGTTCCTGGCGAGCCCTCTTGGGAGGCAAAGGCGCAGGCCTTGCCGAGATGAGCCGTATCGGCCTTCCCGTTCCTCCGGGCTTCACCATCACCACGGAAGTTTGCACCTACTACTACGGCAACAAGAAGTCCTACCCGAAGGTACTCGATTCTCAAGTCAAAGCCGCCGTCGCCAAAGTCGAAAAAATCATGGGAACGAAATTCGGCGACAAATCCAAAATGCCGATGCTCGTTTCCGTCCGCTCCGGCGCTCGCGATTCCATGCCCGGCATGATGGACACCATCCTCAACCTCGGCCTCAACGATGAGACCGTCGTGACGCTTGCGCGCGCCACCAAAAATGAACGCTTTGCCTGGGATTGTTATCGTCGCTTCATTCAGATGTACGGCGACGTCGTCATGGGCGTCCAAAAGCGGCCCAATGAAGACCATGAGCCTTTCGAAGTTGTCATCCACGCGCTCAAGCATGAACGCTATCACGCCGAAATTGACGATCCGAAACTCACCGTGGCCGACCTTCAGGAAATGGTCGTCCGTTTCAAGGAGCTCATCAGGGAGCGCACCGGCTCCGAATTTCCGCAGGACATTTGGAAGCAGCTTTGGGGCGCCGTCGGCGCCGTGTTCGGCTCCTGGATGAACGACCGCGCTATCGTCTATCGCCGCAAGTACAACATTCCTTCAGAGTGGGGCACTGCCGTCAACGTGCAGGCGATGGTTTACGGCAACACTGGCGATAAGTCAGGTTCCGGCGTTGCGTTCACGCGCGACCCTGCTACCGGCGAAAAAGTTTTCTACGGTGAATTCCTGATCAATGCGCAAGGCGAAGACGTCGTCGCCGGCGTGCGCACTCCCGAACCCGTCGCGAATCTCAAGAACTACATGCCCGTTGCGTTCAAGGAACTCGAAGGCATCCGCGCGAAGCTCGAGAAACACTTTAAGGATGTGCAGGACTTCGAGTTCACCATTCAAGAGAACAAAGTCTTCATGCTGCAGACGCGCAACGGCAAACGCACCGGCCTCGCCGCTGTTCGCTTCGCCGTTGAAATGGAAAAAGAAAAACTCATCGACTGGAAAACGGCCATCCGCCGGGTTCCTGCCGATCAGCTGGACCAGGTGTTGGCTCCCGTCTTCGATCGCAAGGCCGTTGCCGCAGCGAAAACAATCGCCAAGGGCTTGCCCGCAGGTCCCGGCGCCGCCACCGGCCGCATGTATCTTAATGCCGATCGCGCAGTGCAGGCGGCCGAGCGCGGCGAGAAAGTGCTTCTGGTCCGCAACGAAACTTCTCCCGAAGACCTGCGCGGTATGATCGCCGCCGAAGGCATCCTCACCGCGAAGGGTGGAGTCAGTTCCCACGCCGCTCTCGTCGCTCGCCAGATGGGCAAAGTCTGCGTCTGCGGCGCTGCAGCGCTTCAAATCGACTACGCGGCCAAGACCATGACCGTGGACGGCACGACGTACAAGGAAGGCGACTACCTTTCCATCAACGGCACCGCCGGTGAAGTCTATGCCGGCCAGATTCCGACGGCCGCCTCCGAAATCGTCCAAGTTCTCATCGAGAAGTCCCTCGATGCCGGCAAGAGCCGGACCTATCAGGAATTCAAGAAGCTCATGGACTGGTGCGCCAAAGCGACTCGCATGAGCGTCCGCACCAACGCCGATACTCCCGAACAGACGGCGCACGCCGTTGCATTCGGCGCCAGCGGCATCGGCCTCTGCCGCACCGAGCACATGTTCTTTGAAGGCAATCGCATCGACTCCATGCGCGAGATGATTCTTGCCGATACCAAGGAACACCGCCAGGAAGCTCTCGCGAAAATTCTTCCGTACCAGCGCGAAGACTTCATCGGCATGTTCAAGGAACTCGCGGGACGCCCGGCAACGATTCGTTTCCTCGACCCGCCACTGCACGAATTTCTCCCGCACGAAGGCGCTGCCCAAGCCGATCTCGCGAAAAAAATGGGCGTGCCCGTCGAAAAGATCAAAAAGAGAGTTCAAGAATTACATGAATTCAACCCGATGCTCGGTTTCCGGGGCTGCCGTCTCGGCATCGTCTATTCGGAGATCTCCGAAATGCAATCCCGCGCCGTCTTCGAAGCTGCCGCGGAAGTCCAGAAGCTCGGCATGAAAGTACATCCTGAAATCATGATTCCTCTCGTCGGCTTCAAGAAGGAACTCGACCTCCAGGTCGAAGTCGTCCATCGCATCGCTGCGGACGTCATGAAAGAAAAGAAGCTCAAGCTGAACTATCTCGTCGGCACCATGATCGAAGTCCCTCGCGGCGCGCTGACCGCCGACGAGATTGCTCAGTCCGCCGAATTCTTCAGCTTCGGAACAAACGATCTCACCCAAACCACCCTTGGCATGAGCCGCGACGATTCCGGCTCTTTCCTCGGCCCCTATCAGGAACTGGAAATCGTCAAGAAGAACCCCTTTGCCACTGTCGATCAGTCTGGAGTGGGCCAGTTGATGGAAATGGCGGTCGCCAAGGGCCGCAAGACTCGCCCCGATATCAAGCTCGGCATCTGCGGCGAGCACGGCGGCGATCCCGACAGCGTGAAGTTCTGCCATCGCATCGGCCTTACCTACGTCAGTTGCTCGCCGTTCCGCGTCCCCGTGGCGCGTCTAGCGGCAGCGCAAGCGATGGTCGAAGAAGAGCAGGCAGCCAAAACGAAGAAAAAAAAGTAAGCAGTCCGTTCATGCTTGCTTAAAGTTTTGCTTGAAGCCGCTGGCGGATGGAACGAATCCTCCACCAGCGGCTTTTTCTAATCGACTTCGTACTTAAAGTCTTACTTTCATTGTTTGAATCGACTTTTCCTGCCGTACACTCGTTTCCGATGCTCTTTTCTTTGAACAATCTTCGCGTCGTGCTCGTGGCTCCGCGCAATCCGCTCAACATCGGCGCAGCCGCTCGCGCCATGAGCAATTTTGGCTTTATGCATCTGCGTGTCGTGAACCCGTATGAAGTGGCCTTCCGCGACGCAAAATCCGCCGTCGGTGCCTCGCCCGTTCTCCAAAGCGCCCAGGAATTCAAAACAATTGCCGAAGCCATTGCCGATTGCGCCGTGGCCGTCGGCACCACCGCGATCCGGCACCGCCAACCGCGACAGCCCGTCAAGCAGCTCCCGCAGGCAGCCCGTTCCATCGCTGGAAAACTGGCGCACGCCAATGTCGCCTTGCTCTTTGGCTCGGAGAAGTGGGGCCTTTCCAACGAGGACTTGAGCCACTGCCACTGGCTGTTGCACATACCCACCCGCGGGGAGCATCAATCGATGAACCTGGGTCAGGCGGTAGCCGTCTGCCTGTACGAATTAATCCGCAACCAGGCCGTCAAGACGCCGGCAATCGGCAAGAAGGACCATCTGGCGACACTCGATGTCGTCGAACGCATCACCCAGACCCTGCTCTCCGTGCTCCGCGAAAGTGAATACATCAATCCCAAAACCGGCCGACTGGCCGAGGAAAAGCTGCGCCGTCTAATCCGGCGCATGCACCTCGAAGCGGCCGACGCCGAAGTGCTCCTCGGCATGTTTCACAAAATCTCCTGGAAGTTGGGGCGATCGGGCAAAACGAAGGCATGAGATCCCGCACTCCCGGCTCCGCCAATGAATTCCACTTTCGCAAAATCACCGGGCAAACGTTATTTACCCAACTCGGCTAGCCACGGCATCCCGTTATTTACATCGCTCTCGAATTAGCGTATATACATAATTGTGTTCTCTTGGGACACCAGGAAGGCACTGAGCAATTTAAAGAAGCACGGTGTGTCGTTTGAAGAGGCTGCCACTGTTTTCGGCGATGCCGAGGCTCTTGATTGGGACGATCCTGAGCATTCCCTCCAGGAACATCGTTTCAAGCGCCTGGGAGCTTCGCTCGCGGGACGGATTGTGATCGTCGTCTATGCGCCAAGGAGATCAAAAGATGGCAAGGAAATCATTCGAATTATCAGCGCCCGCCAGGCGACGCGCAAAGAGCGCGAAGCCTATGCCGGATAGTCAGATCGATCTGTCCGACATTCGCGAATCGACGGATGCGGAACTCCGCCGCGCTCGCAGAGTCGGCCGTCCAGTTTCGGGAAATGCCAAACAGCTGATCGCCATTCGCATCGCACCGCAACTGCTCAAGCATCTTCGTCGTATGGCGGCCAGGCAGTCCAAGCCCTACCAAACTCTTATCCACGAACTCCTCGAAAAATCCGTGCGCAAGATTGCCTAGCAAGCCGGTACCGAAACGCTCGTTATGTCGGCATTTTGAAGAAGAAGTACATCCCGAAGAAAAAGAAAATCAAGTCCGGAGACCAGCCCGCAAGAAGCGGCGGAAGCTGCCCGACTCCTCCCATGGCCTCTAACAGGGCCGAAGCAGCCCAATACGCGATCGCAATCCCCACACCGAGAGCCACGCCTCCCAACGCCCCGCGCATTCCAACGAGCAACGCAAACGGAATCGCCAGAAGCATGCTGACCGGAGCAATGAGCGGATATGCCAGCTTCTTGTGCCATTGCACCCGTAGTGTAGCCACGTCAAAGCCTGCTCGCTGCAATCCATCAATGTAGACTCGCAGCTCATCCCAGCTCATCTGAAACGCCGGAAGGACTTGCCGGTTGAAATACGAAGGCGGTTCCCGCAATTCCGGTAGCGTGGTCGCTCCGAACGGGGAATACTGCGCGATCTTGCCGTCCGCAAAGTCGCGGACCCAGCCGTTTTCCAGAATCCAGGAACTCTGCGAATCCGACCAGCGCGCCCGTGCCGCATAAACGCGCCGCTTCACGTGAAACGTCGCTGGATCGAGTTCCAGCACGGAAAGTCCGCCAAATAAATTCTGTGCCGGCTCGAAGACGTCGTAATTAAAAATCTTGCCGTTTTCGCCGAAGATCCACCGTTGCGGTCGCGTGTACGTCTGCGCCGGCCGCCCTTTGATTTGGTTGCGCAACGCATCCTGCCGCTGGTTCGCGTAGGGAAGATAGGTGTCGTCGACGACCACCATCATCACCGCAAGCGCGAGGCCAGCCAACAGCAATGGAACAGCAAGGCGATACAGGCTGATTCCGCTTGCTTTGCACGCAACGACTTCATTGTTCTTGCTCATCACGCCAAGCGTGACAAGCACCGCCACAAGCGCGGCAAGCGGCGCAAGCTGGTATGCCAGATACGGCGCCAGATACCGAAAATAATTTACGACCACGAGAAAGGGAATGCGGTGGCGCGCAATGTCATCCAGCAATTCGAAGAACGTGAACGTTTCGAAAAGGAAAATGAACATCGCCATCAAAAGCAAAAAATAAGAAAGAAACCGCCGCAGAAGGTAGATGTCCATCACGCGCGGGAAGCTGTTGCTCTGCTGATATTGAATCTCCGTTTCGCGGGAACCATTTTGCACGCGAGCCGCGGAGACTTCGCGTGCCCGCGCGGACTTGCGCCGCCTCAGCAACCGCGCCCAGCTTCGCCACCGGGAAAAGCTGGCCCAGCCCTTATCGCTGCGCAGTTGCTCCATCCGCGGCAGCAGGATGATCCCCAACAATCCCAGCGTCAGATTCGCGATCCAGATGCCGACCGGCGCCGAAACCGCGCCCTGGCGCGCCAGCCCCGCGCCAAACACGAACAGCAGGTAGTACGACGCGATAAGCAGGACTGCGAGCAATGTCCCGGCTGCCCGGCCGCCTCGCCTCGGCCGCGACCCCAGAGGAACCGCGACCAGCGCAAAGAACACGCACGCAAACGGAAACGCGATGCGGCGGTGCAATTCCACCCGTGCTTCCCGCCAGTTTGCCGTTTTGTCGGACCACAAGTCCGACAGCGCTCGCTCCTGATTCGAAAGATTCCGCTGCTTCGACGGGAGAAGCCCGGTGACTTCAATCGGCAAATCGCTATCTCCGAATTGCGTCACCGAATAGTGGTTCGGGTCCTGGCGGTTGAACTCGTGCGTCGCTCCACCCTGCAGATGCAGCTCCAGCTTGCCCAGTTGCGGTTCGGCAATTACAATCGCGTTTTCCGCCAGGGTCAGCTGCGAACTGTTTTCGTCCCCTGCTTCGGCCAGGAACACACCGTGCCATTTGGTCCCGCTCGCCGAGACGTCATTGACGTAAAGTACTGTCTTGGGGAATCGCTCGTCAAAAACGCGCGGCTGCACTTGAAAGGAAACTTGGTTGGCAATTAAGTCGGCCTCGATCGTGCGAAAGCTTCGCAGAGCAAGGGGACCGGCCCACAGCGTCGCGACTGCGGTAATCGCGACGCCGGTTAGCGCCAGCACCGCAACGGGTACGAGTATCCGCCGGCGGCCGATGCCAAGCGCCGTCATCGCGATGATTTCGCTGTCCGCGGACATTCGGCCCAGGCCAAGCAGAACGCCGACGAGAATTGCCATCGGCACGGTGAAGGTGAGTACGCCGGGGAACAGGCACGCGAAAAGCTTTATCAGTTGCCCGCCCGATCCCGAGTGGCGGACCAGCAGTTCCATGAGGCGAACGAGTTGCGGAACAAAAAATACGAATGTGAAGACAACGAGGCCAAGGAGCGCATGACGAAAAATTTCGCGGGCGATATAGCGATTCAGGATGCGCATGAGGCAAAGGCAAAGTGTAGCATGCCGCAAGGCCGCCATTTTCCCTGGTGCGCGCGATGAATAAGATCAATCTCGTTTTGCTCTGGCACATGCATCAGCCGCAGTATCGCGATCCCGAAACGGGGCGGTACGTCCTGCCGTGGACTCGCTTGCATGCACTGAAAGACTATTGGGGCATGGTCAAGGTACTCGAGGAATTTCCCCGCTTCCATGCGACCTTCAACGTCGTGCCGTCTCTCGGCCTGCAGCTCGAAGAATATGCCAGCGGGAATTTCAATGAGCCCTGGTTTGATCTGGCGTTCAAAAACGCGGAGCAACTCACGCGAGAAGATAAAACGGAAATATTGTCTCGGGCTTTCCAGGTGAATCATGAACGGCTACTCTCGCGGTGGCCGCGATTCGCCGAGTTGTACGAATGGTCGCGGCCTGCGGGAGGAGCCCAGGCGCTCGTGACCTTCACTCCGCGCGATTGGCGCGATCTTCAATTGCTTTCACAACTCGCCTGGATGGAGGAAGAGTGGATCGCGCGCGATCTCGAGATTAATCGCCTGTCCGCGCGAGGCAAGAATTTCTTGGAAACGGACAAGCTGATTCTGAAAGTAAAGCAGTTGGAATTTATGAAACTCGTGCTGCCGATTTATCGCGAAGCCGCGGCACGCGGACAAATCGAGCTGAGTACGACCCCTTTTTATCATCCGATCTTGCCGCTCGTTTGCGATTCCGACATCGCACGCGTGGCGAATCCGGCGACGCCGCTTCCGCGAAGAGCCTACCGTCATCCCGAAGATGCCCGGGAACAATTGCGGCGCGCGCGGCAATATCACGAGCGCGTGTTCGGCACGCCGCCCGCGGGATTGTGGCCCTCCGAAGGTTCCGTTTCCGATCAAACCATTGCCATTGCCGCCGAAGAAGGCTTTCAGTGGTTTGGAACCGACGAAGGAGTTTTGGGGCGTACGCTAAATGTCGGTTTCTTCCGCGATGCAAGTGGATTGCCGGCGAACGCGGAGCGTCTTTATCGTCCGTGGAGTTTTCAAGCCGGGGAACAAAAAATCACCGGATTTTTCCGCGACCACCATCTTTCCGACTTGATTGCATTCGTTTATAGCCGCATGGACAGCAAAGCCGCTGCTGCGGATTTGCACGGACGGCTTCGCTTTCTTGGCGAAAAAGTTTCTTCCGCCGGTCCTTTGACAATTTGTCTTTTTCTCGACGGCGAAAATGCCTGGGAATATTACCCGGGAAACGGCAGAGATTTTCTGCGTGAATTTTATGGCCGCATTCAAGGCGATCCGGACTTCACGGCGCTCACGGTCAGCGAAGCGATCGCCGCGGCGGGCGAAATTCCTCAGAACACCGGAATCTTTCCCGCGTCCTGGATCAATGCAAATTTCGATGTCTGGATCGGAAGCGGCGAGGACGTCGCGGCCTGGGAACTTTTGTGGGACGCGCGCGAAGCTTACGCTCGCGCGGAGACGGCTCAAAAAGAAGGCAGGCAGGGCGCGCCAACTATCGAATCGCTCGCAAGAGCCAAAGAATCGCTGCTCGCGGCGGAAGGCAGCGACTGGTGCTGGTGGTACGGCCCGGAGCACAGCACCGCGAACGACGCGGAATTTGACGCATTGTATCGAAAGCATCTGACGGGAATTTATGTCGCGCTCGGAATGGATGCGCCGGACGATCTGGCCAAGCCGATAAAGAAGCTCCCCGAGCACGCGCTGCATTTGCCACCGTCCGAAATGTTGAACGTGAAAGTGGATGGCAGGGAATCGTCGTACTTCGAGTGGCTGGGGGCTGGCTTATTTTCGCCGGAGCGGCGCAGCGGCACGATGCACGGACGCGTATTTCATTTGCGCGAGTTGCGCTATGGATTCGAGCCGGAGCGTTTTTGTTTGCGGCTGGATTGTTTTCCCGAAGCGCTGGCGGAGCTGGACAAACTGGAATTTCGCGTCACGATCCAGGCTGCGGACGAAGTCGCCGTGATTGCGCGACTTGAACGCGGAAAGATGGTCGAATTCTCCGTCGAGCAGGCGCGCATCTGTTTGCTCAGCCCATCGAAGATCGTCTCGGTGGCCTTCGATCGAATTCTGGAAGTTGCGATCAACAAGGAAGTTTTGAGTTTGCGCGGAGTGCAGAAGCTGCGAGTGGGCGTCGCGCTGTGGCAGGGAGGCCTGCCCGTGGATGTTTTGCCGGCCGAAGGATTTCTCGATATTCCCCTTGGGGAGGAAAATTCCGCCTGGCCGATCGAGCCGGTGTTATAGCGAGCAGTCGGCATCAGCTTTTGTGGGGAGCGGACTCAAAGAGTTTGGTGACAATTTCGCGGGGCTGGTCGCCCACGGGAATCATGGTCAGCAGCGCGGCATTCCGATCGGAACTGATGCGCACGACGCTCAGGTCGCCAGACGCGCGGCTAAGCACAAGCAGGAGCCGTGGTTTCTCGCCTGGATCAAAGCAAAGCGCTCCGGGAGATTGTCCCGCGGGAACGGGCCGGCTCAAGCGGCGATTCGCAATATCAATCGGAGCAATGGTCCCGGCGGCTTCGTCGGACACATAAAGCGTTCCAGCATCTCCGAGTAGAGCTGCGCGCGCCGGCGCCGAACCGAGAACGACGTAGTCTCCCACTTCGTGAGTCCACGTGTTGATTGCCTGGAGACCGTGCGATTCAGGCGAAAGAACATAGAGTTCGCCGCCATCCGGTTTGAGAATCATTTGTGATGGGCGTCCCGCAAGCTCAAGATTGGCAAGCAACGCGCCGCGCGTTAAATCCACAACAGACAAAATGCGGGCCGAGCGGCTCATGACGAACGCGACGGAACTGTCCAGCAAAATAGCAACTTCATCGGGCGCGGAGACGACCGCAACAGTGGCGCGCCTGGCCAGCGAGCCGGCGTCGTGAATGGACAATGTGTTGTCGCGATGATTCACAACAAGAATGGATTTTCCATCCGGCGTGACCCGGGCGACGACAGGTTGGCCGCCCGTGGTGGCGCGTGCGACGATTTGTTTTGAAGTGCAGTCGATCGCAAGAAGGGAATTCGCCGAGCTGGCGGTGGTGTAAGCGAGTCTCGCATCGGGCGAAAAATCCAGTGAATAGGGCGCACCGCCGACGGAAATTTTGGAGGCGAGTTGATTGCCGGTGGTGTCGAGAACCCAAACGTAACCGCCCGAAGGGCTCACTCCCCAAATTTCATTGCGGCTCGGATGCGCACGCAGATCACCGGTGTCCGGACCGACTGAGACGCGCGCGATCGTAGCGTTCTTGACGAGGTCAACGACCGAGACTAATCCGCCCGCGGTGGTTATATATGCGTTGCTGTGAAGATCAGGGCGAAGAAAAGACGGACGATGCTCGCGCAGGAGCACGATGAGGCCTGCGAAGGACAACACGAACAAAAGAAACGCCACGCGAAATTTGGAAATGCGATTCATGGCCGGGAGTCAGTTCACGATGCGGTGCAAGACGTTCGCGATCTGTTTTACCTCCGACATGAGTTCGGCAAATTCCTCGGGCAGGATCGATTGCATGCCGTCGGACAAAGCGTGCTCGGGATCGTGGTGGACTTCGACGAGCAGGCCGTCGGCGCCGACCGCGACGGCGGCGCGGGAGAGGGGAAGCACTTTGTGGCGTTTGCCGGTACCGTGGCTGGGGTCGACGAGAATCGGCAAGTGGCTGCGCTTTTTGACAGCGGGTACGACAGCGAGGTCGAGCGTGTTGCGCGAAAAATCGGAGAAGGTGCGGACGCCGCGCTCGCAGAGCATGACGTTATAGTTGCCCTCGCTCAAGATGTATTCGGCGGCCATGAGGAATTCGTCGAGCGTTGCGGACATTCCGCGTTTGAGAAGGACGGGCTTTTTGGCGCGGCCGGCGCGTTTGAGCAAAGAAAAGTTTTGCATGTTGCGCGCGCCAATTTGAATTACGTCGGCATACTCATCGACGAGATCGAGAGATTCGTTGTCGATGGCTTCGGTGATGATGCCGAAGCCGAATTTTGCCCGTACCTTCGCGAGAATTTTTAGCCCGTCCTCGCCGAGGCCTTGAAAACTGTACGGGGAAGTGCGTGGCTTGTAGGCGCCGCCGCGAAAAAGGCGAACTCCCGTGGCTTTGAGGCGTTCGCCGACGGCCATGCATTGTTCTTCGGATTCGACGGCGCAGGGTCCGGCGACAAGAGCGATATGCTTTCCGCCGATGAGCACATCTCCCGATGGCGTCGGAATTTTGAGAACGGTGTCTTCTTCCTTGGCATCGCGGCTGACGAGTTTGTAGGGCTTGCTGACGGGGATGCACTCGATGACGCCGGGCATCGATTCGAGGACGCCGAGATCGACCGAGCCTTTGTTGCCGGTGATGCCGATGGCGGTGCGGAGCGAGCCGGGAATCGGGTGGGCTTTGAGGCCCAGGGATTCGATCCGGTCGCAGACGGCGCGGACTTGCGCCTCGGTGGCGTGCGATTGCATGACAATCAGCATGAAGAGTTAGCCCTCGTTTCGGTAGGAAGCGAGTGTACGTCGGAGAATCGGCTGGGCGCAAATTGGCTCAGGAGCAAGGGGGGACCCCCCTCCCCCTGTTTTTCGCAAGTATTGATTCCAGTGGAGTTAGTCGACACCCACCCCCCGTGTTCCAGTACTCGATCGCGATTTGGAGGAGGTGCTGCGAACATCGGAAGAATCCTTTCGTTTGGGCTCGGTTGCCTGTGGCCAAACTGGCGCCAAAGGTCAACGTGCGCAGCCCCTTACAGGGTGAGCAAGAGTGGCTACGCTACCAAACTGAACAAGCGTACAGCGAAAGGGCAGGAGGAGACGACTGGTCAAAGTATGGGAAAAGGGACAGCTGTATTTATCGGGGCGGCCGGGGGAAGGAAGTGTTCAGTCGTCAGTTTTCAGTCGTCAGGCAAAGAGGAAGGAACGAGCGGTTGACTCGAATGGTTTGCGCAAATTTGTTCGAGCGGAAAGAAAAGTCAAACCCAAGACCCGCCCTCAAACTTCGAGGACGGGGCACCCTTCGCGTTACTGCGAGTTGGGGGATTGATAGAAACCGCGGCGTTGTTGTTTTCAGTCCCGCAGGAATCGGGAAGACTTCGCTCAGCCCCGGCCACCCGCCTCGTATGGCGACACAGCAGGATGGCAGCGGTCCGAGATGGCGATACGAAATGGGTGGGAGTGCGTCTATGGAGGTGAGGGCGTGGTAGGATAGCGCGCAATCGGGACTGCGAAGGGCTGCTGGAGGGGCAAACATGGACGGAGGCGAATCCGTGGGGATGCCGGTAAGCGGCAGCGTTGCAGGCGTAGCTTCCGCTGCGGCAGACAGCAAGACGGCGCCGCGACATTCTCTCCTGGTACGAATCACACATTGGATTTCGGCGTTGTGTTTTATTGCGCTGCTGGTGACGGGCGGGGAGATTGTGCTTTCGCACCCGCGGTTTTATTGGGGCGAGACGGGGAATGTGGGCACTCCCGTTTTGTTCAAGATACCGGTGCCGTCATCGCGAAATTTGGTGCCAACCGGATATGGCTACACGCTGCGGGACCAGAACGGCTGGAGCCGGGCGCTGCATTTTCAGGCGGCGTGGCTGGTAGTGCTGACGGGATTGCTGTATGTGTTGTCCGGCGTTTTTTCGGGACATTTCCGGCGCACGCTGGTGCCGGCGAAGGCGGATCGTTCGCTGGGAGCGTTTTTCGCGACGCTGAAGAGCCATTTGCAATTTGCGCGACCGGGGCCGGAAGAAGCTCATTCGTACAATTTGCTGCAGCGGCTGTCGTACCTGTTTGTGATTTTTGTGGCGTTTCCGCTGGTGATCTGGAGCGGCCTGGCGATGTCTCCGACGTGGGATGCGGCGTTTCCGGCGACGGTGAATTTGCTGGGCGGGCGGCAATCGGCGCGGACGATTCATTTTTTTGTGACAGTGTTTCTGCTGCTGTTCGTGCTGGTGCATGTGGTGATGGTGTGGTTTGCGGGATTCTGGAGCAGAACGGCAGCGATGATTACGGGACGGGTTAAGTGAACGGCTGAGGAGTAGTGGTCAGTTTGAATTTCTGACTCATTGTGTCACGAACAAAGAAATTCAAACTGATCCGGTGCCCCGAGTTAGCAAACAGGAGGTCAAATGAGCGAATCTTCTGCAGGAAACCCAGCAGGAAACTCGAGAAGAAAACTGCTTACGGGCGGGCTTGCCGCGGTGGCGGGAGTGACGGGGCTTGGCGTGGCGGCGCGGCTGGCGAAGAAGTATGGATTAGTGCCGCCGGATGCGGGAGGGATTTACGGTCCCGGCGAGGCGCTGAACTATGCGACACAGCGCGTGTTGGCGCGACACGCGAAGGCGCGAGAATTTTCGAAGAGCCAGATTTCGAAGCCGCCGTTTGCGAACGAGCAAGCTCCGCCGAGCGAGGCCTTCAAGAAACTGCAGGCGGGCGGATTTGCGGACTGGCGGCTGACAATTGACGGATTGGTGGACCATCCGGGAACTTTTTCTGTGGCGGAATTGAAGAAGTATCCGTCCCGCGGACACATTACCGAACTGGCGTGCGAAGAAGGGTGGTCGTACGTCGCGGAATGGATGGGCGTGCCGCTTGCGCACGTGCTGGACGCGGTGGGAGTGCAGCCTCAGGCAAAGTACGTGGTTTACGTTTCGATGGAGCCGGATACGTGGGACAGCGTTGACATGGATGAGGCGCGGCATCCGCAAACGTTGATCGCATATGGAATGAACGACAACGAGTTGCCGGTCGCGCACGGAGGACCGCTGCGCATGAGAGTGCCGAGGCAGCTGGGATATAAGAACGTGAAGTTCATCAACCGGCTGACGGTGACGGACGACATCAAGAAATTTGGCAAAGGATTGGGTTCGGTGGCATCGGAGTTCGGATACAAATGGTATGCGGGGATTTGACGAGGCTAATCGGTCTTTTTTTTGTTCGTCACGAGATGGATGCGGCGGCCGGCGGCAGAGTCACGGATTAGTTCGGCGAGGCGGCGTTCGCGCGTTTCTTCCTTCACGGCGCTGATGACCCACCAAGTGGTGACGCGCTGGTACCAGGGCGCTTGCGATTTGAAATACTTCCACGCGGCGGGCGTCTGGCGAAATTTCTTTTCCTGAGCGCGGCTCAGCTTGCTGGTTTTGCGTTCGTAGGAATAGCGTTCCGTACGGCGTTCGTCGCGCGCCTGGAACGCCTGCAAGCCCGCAGGCATCATTCGTTTGGCGCGAATAAGTTGCCTGACGCGACGAATGTTGACGATGCTCCAGTTGCTTTTCGGTTTGCGTGGGGTAAATCGGACCGTATAGACGCCGGGGCCAGCGCTTTTGCGGACGCCATCGATCCAGCCGAAGTTCAATGCTTCATCGAGTGCCTCCGGATAGGTGATGCTTTTCCTGCCGGTGCCAATCCGGTAGAACGCGAGCAGGAGTTCTTTTTGCGTGGAGTGATTCTTCTTCAGCCAGGAGCGGAAGGATTGAGCGTTGGGGAATAAATGGCAGTGCACAAGCCCGATAGTTTAGCAGCCTACAGGGCTCATGCGGTCGGCATGGGGGATTTTAGCGAATGTGCTAGAATACTGTGTTACTCACACATTGGAATTGTTCGCTGAGCATGGCAGAAGAAACGCAGATTCTAGACACGCAATTCGATCCGGAAGACGAGTACCGCCCCGAACCTGAACCGGAACCGCAGGCGCCAGCCTGGATGGACGGCAGTGTGCGCATCGGGATCCATACGTCGATCGCCGGAAGCTACGTAAATGCGCTGGAAGCGGCGTGCAAGCTGGGCTGCAACGCGCTGCAGATTTTTTCGGCGAGCCCGCGCATGTGGCAAAGCGGTTCGTCGCGCATAGCGGACAGCGACGCGGCGGCGTTCCGTGCGCGCAGGACGGAGCTGGCACTCGGCCCCCTGGTGATCCACGCGAATTATTTGATTAATCTGGCGTCGCAGCAGCCGATGCTGCGCACGCGATCGATTCAGGCGTTTCACGATGAGTTGGTACGTGGCATTCAACTCGGCGCGGATTTTATTGTTGTGCACCCCGGAGCGCGCGGGGAAAGTGGAGCGCATCACGCAATTGGGACAATCATTGAAAGCGTAAAGCAGGCGGCGAAGCGCGTTCCGCTGGGCAATCTGCGCATCTTGATTGAAAATACGGCGGGAATGGGGACGGCCGTCGGTTCTTCACTGGAAGAAGTTGCCGATCTCGTTGCCGGCTTGGCGAACTTGAACGCGGGCGCTTGCCTGGACACGGCGCATCTCTTTGCGGCGGGTTACGACGTCAGCTCGGAAAAAGGTTTGGAGCAGACGATCGAGCACGTCGAAAAGACAATTGGGCTGGACAACGTGCCGGTCTTCCACGTGAATGATTCGAAAATTCCGCTCGGTGGACGGGTGGATCGCCACGAGCACATCGGCGAAGGAAAAATCGGAGCAGATGCGTTTGGACGGATTTTGAAGCATCCGCGGCTTGGATCGATGCCGCCGGCGGGCGTGTTGGGAAGGGCATTTTTGCTGGAGACGCCGATCGACGATCCGGGCGATGACCGTCGAAGCATTGCGCGGCTGTGGGAACTTGCCGGTTTGCAGGATGCGGCGCCGGAAGCGGAAAAAGGCTTTTCGATGCTGACCCCGGCTATCAAGAAGAGACTCGTTGCGCACAAGCAGGAAGTGAAAAAGCAGGCGAAAGCCGCGAGCGCGAAAAAGAAAGCCAAGTCCAAGGGAAAGGGATAGCACCGAGTGGCGGAGTACAATCCCCAATCCATCGAAGCCAAATGGCAAAAGCGATGGGAAGACGCGCGCGTCTTTGAAACCGAAGCCGACCCCACAAAAAAGAAATACTACGTGCTCGAAATGCTGCCGTATCCGTCGGGTACGCTGCATATGGGGCACATGCGGAACTACACGATTGGCGACGTTGTCGCGCGTGTGAAGCGCATGCGCGGGTTCAACGTGATTCACCCGATGGGATGGGATGCGTTCGGGCTGCCGGCGGAAAATGCGGCGATCAAGAATCAGACGCATCCGCGCGAATGGACCAATAAAAATATTGCGGAGTTTCAGCGCACGCTGAGGCGTTTTGGATTCAGCTACGACTGGCGGCGCGAAATTTCCACGTGCGAGCCGGAATACTACCGCTGGAACCAGTGGTTCTTCCTGCGCATGCTGGAAAAAGGCCTCGCGTACCGGAAAAAGAGCCGAGTCAATTGGTGCCCGAAGTGTTGCACGGTGCTGGCGAACGAGCAGGTCGTCAACGGCGGGTATTGCTGGCGGCATGAAGATACGCTCGTCGAAGTGCGCGAGATTGAACAATGGTTTTTGAAGACGACGGCGTACTCCGATCAGCTGCTCGATGATTTAAAGCAACTTGAAGGCGGTTGGCCCGACCGCGTCATCACGATGCAGCGCAACTGGATTGGGAAGTCCCAAGGCGCGAAGGTGAAATTTGCCGTCGCGGATGTTCCCGGGCTCGAACCGATTGAAGTTTTCACGACACGCATCGATACGATTTACGGAGCCACTGCACTCATCCTTGCGCCGAATCATCCTTATGTTGCGAGATTGCTGGAAGGTTCGCCGGTTCGCCATCACGGCGAAGCGATGCTCGTCCGGCTGAAGAAAAGTTCGGTGAAGGCGGAGGATATTGCTACGGCCGAAAAAGAGGGATTTTTTACCGGCCGCCACGTTGCGAACCCATTCAACGGCGAAAAAATGCCCGTGTGGGTGGGGAACTTCGTGCTGATGGAATACGGCACCGGCGCGATTATGGCGGTGCCGGCGCACGATCAGCGCGACTTCGAGTTCTGCAAAAAATACGGCCTGCCGATTCGCGTGGTGGTGCAGCCGCTGGAGGGCGAAGCGCTTGACGGCGCGACGATGACGGAGCCGTTCGAGGAGCATCAGCAGGGCAAGCTCGTGAATTCCGGGCCGTACAACGGCCTTTCTCCGGACGACGCGATTGCAAAGATGGGCGCGGACGCCGAAGCAAAAGGCTTCGGAAAACGCGAAACAATTTTCCGGCTGAGGGACTGGGGCATTTCGCGGCAACGGTATTGGGGAACGCCCATCCCGGTGATTTACTGCGCGAAAGATGGTCTCGTGCCGGTGCCGGATAAAGATTTGCCCGT
Source organism: Candidatus Acidiferrum sp. (assembly GCA_035295625.1). Lineage (GTDB taxonomy): Bacteria > Acidobacteriota > Terriglobia > Acidiferrales > UBA7541 > Acidiferrum. Next base: position 64,712 of record DATGIS010000041.1, read on the forward strand.
GCTGCTTCCGCCGAATCCGAAACTGACGGGCGAAGGCGAATCGCCGCTGGCCTCGACGCCGGAATTCGTGAACACGACCTGCCCGAAATGTGGCGGCCCGGCGCGACGCGAGACGGACACGATGGACACGTTCGTCGATTCATCCTGGTATTTTTACCGCTATTGCGATCCGCAAAATGCAAACGCGCCGTTCGATCCCGCCAAGATCGCCTATTGGTTTCCCATCGATCAGTACATCGGCGGCATTACGCACGCGATTCTGCACCTACTCTATTCGCGTTTCTGGTGCAAAGTGATGCGCGATCTCGGCCTTGTGAAACACGATGAACCGATCAGCCGCCTCTTTACGCAGGGCATGGTGCTCAAGGGCGGCACGGCAATGTCCAAATCGAAGGGCAATGTCGTCGGCGCGTATGACATGGCGGAAAAGTTCGGAGCCGATACAGGCCGGCTTTATACGCTGTTCGCGGCTCCTCCGGAAAAAGACCTCGAGTGGAGCGAGGAGAGCATTGAAGGCTCGTGGCGCTTCCTGAATCGCGTTTTTCGGTTGGTGGATAAGCATGCCGGCGCGGTTCGCGGTACGGGCGCGGCGAAATACGATGCGGCTGCTTTGAACGAAAAAGAAAAAGCGCTGCTGCGCAAGGCGCACCAGACGCTGCGTCGCGTAACGTCGGACTTCGAAACGCGCTGGCACTTCAACTCCGCCATCGCGCTCGTGATGGAACTGACAAACGAAATTTACGCGGCCGAGCCGCTGGAGAATTCGATCCGCGCGGAAGTGCGCAGGGAAGTGCTTGAACTCCTGACGCTGATGCTCGCCCCCATGACGCCGCACCTTGCGGAAGAACTTTGGGAGATGCTGGGCCACACGGATGGGCTTTGGAAGTCGGGCTGGCCCGCGTTTAACGAAGATTTTGCGCGCGAAGACGAAGTGGAAATTCCGGTTCAAGTAAATGGAAAGGTCCGCGGCCGCCTGAAGATTCCGGCGGGTTCGACCGAAGACGTGGTGGTTCCTCGCGCAAAGCAGGATGATGCGATCGCTTCTCACGTCAACGGCAAACGGATCATCAAAATAATCTACGTCCCCGATAAATTGCTCAATCTCGTTGTAGGGTAAGACGCAATCATGGAGCCAAGGATGACGACTGGAGCCAAAATGCAGGAACAGCACCTCAAGCCACAGTCGGAGCGCGGCGGTGTGGTCGTGCTCGATTTTGGCGGCCAGTATACACAGCTCATCGCACGGCGCATCCGCGAACAAAAAGTCTTCAGCGCCATTCTGCCGTGCACGACAAACGTCGACGAAATCCGCAAGTACGAGCCCGCAGGGATCATCCTTTCCGGCGGTCCGAACTCCGTTTACGATCCCGACGCGCCGAAGTGTGACGTCGCCGTCTTGGCGCAGGGTGTTCCCGTCCTCGGCATCTGTTATGGCATGCAGTGGATCACTCGCACGCTCGGCGGAACTGTGGAACGTGCCGGTCGCCGCGAATATGGCCGCGCGCAATTGAACCTTGAATCACACGCGGGAGAGTCGCTGCTCTTCAAAAACATTCCGACTGGTTCCCACGTTTGGAATAGCCATGGCGACCACGTGCGTGCCCTGGCGCCGGGTTTCCGCTGTGTAGCAACGACGGAAAACGCGGTTGGCGCGATCGAAGACACCACACGAAAGATCTACGCCGTCGAATTTCATCCCGAAGTGAATCACACCAAGCATGGCACCGATGTCCTGCGAAACTTTCTGTTCGAAGTTTGCAAAGCCGAGCCGAAGTGGAATGGCGCTGCATTTGTCGAAGAGACGGTCGAGTCAATTCGCCGGAAGGTTGGCGACAAGTGGGCCATCTGCGGGTTGAGCGGCGGCGTCGATTCCACTGTCGCCGCAGTGCTCGTTCACAAAGCGATTGGCAACCGCCTGACGAATATATTTGTGAACACTGGCCTGCTTCGCAAAAACGAATTTGAAGACACGCTCACGATGTACCGCGAGCGGCTCGGCCTTCACGTTATCGGTGTCGACGCCACGGAGCGCTTCCTTGGGCAATTGAAGGGCGTCACCGACCCGGAAGAAAAGCGCAAACGCATTGGGAGGGAATTTATCGCGGTGTTCGATGAAGCCGCCCGCAAATTGCAATCAGGCGAGGCTCATGGCGAAATCGGGTTCCTGGTGCAGGGCACGCTCTACCCGGACGTCATCGAATCCGTGTCCGTGAAAGGGCCTTCGGCTACGATCAAGACCCATCACAATGTTGGTGGCCTTCCTGAAAAAATGCCCTTCGCGTTGATCGAACCTCTTCGCGACCTCTTCAAGGACGAAGTACGCCGTATCGGAAAAGACTTGGGGTTGCCTGACGAGATATTGCTGAAACATCCGTTTCCGGGACCTGGTTTAGCGGTAAGGTTACTTGGCGAGGTCACAGCGGATCATCTGAAGCTTTTGCGCGAAGCGGACGCGATCGTTCGCGAAGAAATCAAGCGCGCCGGCCTCTATTCCAAAATCTGGCAAGGATTCGCAGTGCTATTGCCGGTGCGAAGTGTCGGCGTCATGGGCGACGAACGCACCTACGGACTTACCGCTGTGGTCCGAGTCGTGGAAAGCGACGACGCGATGACTGCGGATTGGTCGCGGCTGCCGGCGGAAGTTCTGGAGCGCATGTCTCTGCGGATCGTCAACGAAGTGCCGGGAATTACGCGCGTGGTCTACGACATCACGTCCAAACCGCCGGGCACGATCGAATGGGAATAAGAAAAGGCCACGCGGGGTACACGTGGCCTTTTTATAACTTCAAAATTGCATCCGGCGGGGAAAAAACTACAGCTCCTACCGGTTCGCGACTTTCTGGGCCATGTAGAGAATCAACTTGCGATCCTCGTCATCAGCCTTGCTCAGCAAGCGGCGAAGCTTGTTGAGGTAGCGGGCTTCTTTGCCGACGCTGCCCCACGCGATGTCGTCACCCGACTTACGCTTGGGCAGATTCGGCAACTGCGGCGGCTCTTCGCCGTCGTAGAAGAGTTGATAGAGTGGGACTTCGAGTGCACGTGCCAACTTCTCCAACGTTTCGATGGCTGGGACGGTATGGCCATTCTCGACGCGTGAAATGTAGCAACGGAGCAAGCCGGTACGCTTCTCGATGTCGCCCTGGGAGAGTTTCTTTTCTTCGCGCAGAGCGCGAAGCCGGTCACCAATAATCATGAGTGCATTATTCCATGTAGGTAAGTCCTCAAGCAAGCATAAACTTCTGGTAGACGAAGTGAAACGCCTGTAGCAGAGTAGGGAATCGCAATAACGACACACAGGGCGTAACCTGTCATCCATGGCGCGCGTCACAAATACGGAGGCAAATAGCTCCGAGGCTGCCGTAACGGTCTCGGGGGATCAGCCGCGCTCGCAGACTGCGGCTACTCCCGACCGGGACCTCGTCCGGCTCGCCCAGCGAGGCAGCAAGGAAGCTTTCGAGGAGCTGGTCCGCCGCCATCAAAACCGCGTGTTCGCCGTTGCGCGCGGCATTTTGAAACGGCAGGAAGACGTGGAAGATATTTCGCAGCAGGTGTTCGTAAAGGCGTATTTCGCGCTGAAGAAATTCGATCAGCGTTCCGCCTTCACGACATGGCTTTATAAGATTACAGTAAACGAATGCTGGGACCTGCTTCGCAAGCGCAAGGTGCGGCCGCTCGTTTACGAATCTGATTTTAGCGAAGAGCAGACGCGGCAGTACCAGGCCACGAAAGAGCAAGGCGAAGACGCGCCGGACCTGGCACTGAGAATTGACGCGAAGAATCGCGTGGAACGGCTGCTCGGCTTTTTGGATGAACGGGATCGCGGCATGCTGGTCCTGAAGGAAGTGGAAGGATTTGCGATCGAAGAGATCGCCGAGATTTTTGACCTGAACACGAACACCGTAAAGGTCAGGCTTTTCCGAGCCAGGCAGCGCATTCTGTCGCATCTCAGAAAAGCGAAGCAGTAGAACACGCACTTGGTTGAAATGATTGAGCAGGGAGGCACCGCATGTGGAACTGGCGAAATCGCAATAGCGAGCCGGTAACGGACGAAGGCAGCGCCGAAGTCGGCGGCTTGCTGCGAGAAATGGCATCGAACCGCACTGCGCCAAATCCGTTTTTCGCGAAACGCGTAATGGCCGCTATCGAAGCGCGCGAAGCGGAATTGAGCAGCCGCGTCCGCGCGTGGGCGGCTGTCCCGGCCTTTGCATCGCGCGTCTCTGCGATCGCCGTCGTCCTGCTGCTCCTCGCTGGAACTTGGTTGTATACCGGCAACTCTCGGCGTTCCAATCTCGCGTCTTCCGGCGGCCTGTTTGAAGATAGCGCCGCAGCGGCTTCCTCTTCGGCCCAGGACGATGTCTTTTCCATCGCGGCGGAGGGCGCGCGATGACCGCGGAATCCAATGGCAACGTGAAACAACGCGCGGCGCTTTGGGTGGTTGTCGTGTTTCTACTCGGTGCGTCGCTGGGAGGCGTTTCTGGTTATCTCTTTGCAGCGCGTAGCCATGCTGACACGAAAACCGTCCTGTCGGACGATGCCCGGCGCGCTCAAAAAGTAGCGCAACTCACCAAGGACCTGAATCTCTCGCCGGATCAGCAGCAACAGTTGGACGCAGTGATTCGCGACGCGCAGTCCAAATTCAAATCGATCCACGAGGCCAGCCAGCCGCAAATCGACGCGACGCGCGCTCAGGCTCGCGAGAAAGTCCGCGCCTTTCTTACGCCGGAGCAGCGCCCGAAGTACGAACAGTATTTAGTGAAGCTCGACGAAGAGCGCAAGCGCAACGGCCAGCAGTAAGACACTGGCCCCGAAACGCCGCCTCTTAGAACGGAATATCTTCGTCCGAAATTTCCGGTCCGCTGTGCCCGCCGCCCATTGGCTCTTCGCTTGGCCCGGCCGGTTCAAATTCGTCGCCGCCTCGTCCGCCCGCAGCTCCGCCGCCGCCGCCATCCCCGCGCCCGCCAAGCATCCGGAAACTGTTCGCTACAATTTCAAAGCTCGTCCGCTTTTGCCCCTCTTTGTCCTGCCATTCGCGCGATTGAATTCTGCCCTCGATGAACACCAGCGAACCCTTCTTCAGATATTGCTGCGCGATCTCCGCCTGTTTTCCCCACACCACAATCTTGTGCCATTCCGTGCGCTTTTGCCGCTCGCCGTTGCGGTCTTTGTAGGTCTCATCCGTCGCCACGGAAAAATTGGCGACCGCCTGCCCGCCTCCGGTATAGCGCGTTTCCGGATCGCGTCCAAGCCGTCCCACCAACATCACTTTATTCACCATCGATCGAACTCCCTCTCAATAAGAATCGTGACGATAGCACGCGCGATTCCCCCAACGCAATTGCGTGCCAAGCCTGGTCACTCAAACGCCTTCCGGAATTTCGCGAACTGCTCCTGTAAAGCGGCAACTTCTCCTCGAAGTTGCGACAGCTCCGCTTCCACCGCAGCCAACCGATCCGTCGAGCCGTGGCTTGCAGAGCTTCTCTCGCCGCGAACACTGTCCTGCTGCGCGGCCGGTTCGACATCACTCACCGGCGACAGCAAATGCACATATCGCGATTCCTTCGTTCCCGGCTGCCGCGGCAGCACTTTCACAAGCGGCGGCTCGCGCTTTGCCAGCATGTTCAGCGCGCTGTGCACCGACTCCAAATCTTCAAACGCGTACATCCGCTCGGTCCGCGTGCGCAATTCACCCGGCGTCTGCGGTCCGCGCAACAGCAGCACACAGAGAATCGCAATTTCGTGGCGGTGAAAATTGAATGTCTCGTTCAGCCGGTGCTCATACTTGCCGACGCGGCTGTCCGTGCTCGCGAATCGTGTGAAGTTCAGGTCGTTCAACGCGCGAATCGCTGAACGTACCGCATCCTCGTCCAGAGTCATCACCGGATCGCGATTCGATTTTTGATTGCACGCATTGACCAGCGCGTTCAGCGAGAGGGGATAATACTCCGGCGTCGTAATCTCTTTTTCGACCAGTGCGCCCAGAACGCGCGCTTCGACATCCGAAAGGGAATAGTTCATGCGGAAAATGATACAACAGCCGCCAGTGGCACAGACTTCAAGCCGAACTTCAGCCCGCCGTAACCGCGACGCCCATCTCTTTCAATCGCGCCCGCGCGCGGCGTTCTTCTTCGGTTCCCGGATAGCGTTTCACGACTTCCCGCAACTCCCGCGTACCCGCGGCCTTCTGGCCTAGCTCAATCAACGCCATACCCTTCTTCAACCGCGCCGGCGCCAACTTGAAACTCTTTGGATACGTCGTCAGCACCTTTTCGTACTCCGAAACCGCATCGGAATACTGCTTCTGCGAGTACGCAATCTCGCCTAGATAGAATTGTGCGTTCGACGCCAGATCGGTGTCGCCGTAATACTTCAGATAGTCCTGAAATTCCGAGCGCGCCAAATCGTATTTTCCGCTGGTAATGTCGCGCAGGCCATTCGAATAGAGCGTATCCGCGCTTGGCGCCGCCCCCGCCGGTGCGGACGCAGTGCCCGCGCCTGCTGTAGGAGTCGCGGTCGTGCCCGTCGCGGGAGCTGACCCTCCCGCCGGTGCGCCCGAACCCGAAATCTTCGCATCGAGGCTCTGCACGGTATTCTGCAAATCCACGAGTTGCTGATTTAGCTTGCCGAGCCGCGACTTAATTTCTTCGAGATTGTCCGACACGCCCTGCACCTGTGTGGACATCGTGTCCAGCCTCGCGCCGCCGTTCGCTTGCACGTCCTGGACAGACTTTTGCAGTCCGCTCATCGTCGCGCTCAGCTTGCCGACGTTGTCGCTGGACTGCTCGACCAGCGTCCGCATGACGGTGTGGTCCTGCGTTATCTGTGTGGAGAGATCCTTCTGGCCCTGCAGCAGCGTCGTTACGTCGTGCTGTAGCTCAATAAGTTCGCGCGCCACGGCTTGAGCAGGGGACGGCCCCATCAGGCTGCCCGCAAACACTCCGGCCAGCATCGCGCCACAAAAAATTGCAATATTGCGGAAACGCATCGCACTGCCTCCTCAGTAGCGTAGGCACTCTTGCCTGCGCACGGTCCAAATATCGCCTCGATCAAAATCGTTCAGGCAAGACTGCCTGTACTGCCATCTGCGGGCTGGGCTCGCAAATTCGGGCCGAAACTCCACTCTAACGAGACCGCCGCGCGCAAGCAAGAACTGCTGTTGCGCGCGGCGGGTAGTTCGCACAAAGAATTACGGGCCAGTACGGCCCCGGCATTAGTGGGCCATCACAAAATGGCCACGCCGGTTTTGCTGCCAGCAACTCTCGTTGCTCTCCATGCAGAACGGCTTCTCTTTGCCGAAGCTGACCGTGCTCAGCCGGTCGGCGGTGATGCCTTGCGACACCAGGAACTGTTTCACCGCTGCCGCACGCCGGTCGCCTAGCGCCAGATTGTATTCCGTCGAGCCACGCTCGTCGCAGTGGCCCTCGATGTTCACTTTAATCGTCGGATAGTTGCGTAGGAAATCCGCAGTCTTCGTTAGTGCTTCCCGGGCATCCGGCCGCAGATCGGCCTTGTCCAAATCGAAGTACGCGTCGCGCACTTCCTTCAGGAAGAGGCCGGCGAGGTCAGGAGCTGCTTCCTCTTTCACCGGAGGCGGGGGAGGAGCCGCAACCGTCACGCGAACGCTCGCGTCGGCAGAACCGCCCGGGCCGCTCGCAGTAATCGTGTAAGTCGTCGAGTCGCCCGGCGTGACCTTCGTCGACCCTTCAGGAGCGACCGCGCCAACTTCCGGCGAGATGCTCAGTTGGGTGGCGTTTGTCGAGGACCAGCTCAGTGTCGTGGCATCGCCTTTGTTCAGCGACGTCGGATTCGCTTGCAGCGTAACTGTTGGACGTGCGGGTGGTGGCGCTTGTACTTCGGGAGTCTTTTGCGGAGGAGTCTTCCTCCCGCACCCGACCGCAAACATCGCCGCGACGCACACGGCCACTAAACCTGCTCGCATCAAAGGCCCAGAGACCTTTTTCATTTCTAGTCCTCCTCGACTGGCGTTCCCCGATTGATTTGGTTCTCTTGCATCATACCACCGGCAGCGCTCCGGCTAAATACATCGTATCACGATATATTCTTCTTTGCGCACACCGTAAACCCGCAGCGCCCGCCGGTTCGCCCCTGGTAGCGTAGGCACTCTTGCCTGCGATCTTACGACCTCGCCGCCAAATCCGAAGCGCCAACCCATGCCGGACTACAACCTTCCCTCACTCCCACAACCCAGTTCGTCGCCCCAGTAGCGTAGGCACTCTTGCCTGCGATCTCACGACCTCGCCGCCAAATCCGAAGCGCCAACCCACGTCGGACTACACCCCTCTCGCTCCCTACTTCATCGACCAATTTGGCGATTCATTGTGCCCGGTCGTCGTCAACGCGTGCGCTTGCGAGCCATCCGCCAGCATCGTCCAAATTTGCCGCGTCCCACTCCGCGTGGACTCAAACACTAGGTGCCTGCCATCGGGAGCCCACGATGGCCGCTCATTGCGCCCCGCATCCCGCGTCAATTCGATGATCTGCTGCGTCGCCACGTCCATCACGTAAATGTCGTAGTTGCCGCTCGGCCGCCGCCAGCTGAATGCCAGCAATTGCCCGTTCGGCGCCCACGATGGATCGATCAAATAGCCTTTGTCCGGCAGATCCAGCGGAATCGTGTTCGTGCCGTCGGAATTCATCAAGTAAAGCTTCGGCACGCCCGTCCGGTCGCTCACGAACGCTATCGTTTGCCCGGTTTTGGGATTCCACACAGGAGAAGTGCTCGCTCCACTGGAAAAGCTTAAACGCTTTAAGCCGTTCCCGCTTGCGCCGATCGCGTAAAGCTCTGGATTTCCGTTCATCGAAGACGAGAAAACGAGCTGTGTTCCATCCGGCGACCAGCTCGGCGCGCTGTTCGTTCCCTTGAATCGAGGGAATGCAACCGTCTTGCCCGCGTCCAGCGAGTACATGCAAATTTGCGGCCCCGTTACACCCGATGCGTAAGCAAAGCAGGTGAAGGCGATCCGCGACGAATCCGGCGCCCAACGCGGCGTCAGCGAAATCGATTTGAGCGACGTCAGCGGATGCTGATTCGCCCCGTCATAGTCCATCACCCAAATCTCTTTCGCCCCTGTCCGCGAACTCACAAAGGCAATCTGCGTGGAAGCTACGCTCGGCAATCCGCCGGACAGCTTTCCGATGATTTCGTCCGCAAACTGGTGCGCAAACTTCCTCACCTGCGCGTCCGTCGGCGTTCCGCGGTAAATCTTTGATATGACGGCTTGCGTGGTCGGATTGGTTACATCGTAAAACCACGCCTGGATCGCCACTTCCGATGAGCTTTCGCTCAAATTTCCGAACGCCACAAAATGCGCGTTTACCGGAGAATCCGTCCAGTTCGTGTACCGGAGTTCCGAAGGAATGCTGGGCTGCTGCTGTGGATAAAAGCTTGGACTCGCCAGCTCCAGGATTCCGCTGAATCCCAAATCATCGCGAACGACCTGCG
>DATGIS010000042.1:0-33634 GCA_035295625.1 Candidatus Acidiferrum sp.
TTGTAGGGGCCGCTTTCCGAAGCGGCCCTCTTCGATCGATCCTTCGCGCGCAACCTGTTGATGCGTCCTCTCGTCTCCCCTTGCGGCTCCCCATCGCGCAACATACAATCCTCCCAACTTCCGGGAGGCAATCCATGAAGACTCTTCTCTCCGCAGCTCTACTCCTCTTCGCCGCGCCCGCACTCTTCGCCCAAGGCGCGCCACCCCAAGGCTCCGCCAACAAGCCCTACGCCATGGAGTACTACTACAAAGTTCAATGGGGCCATCAGCAGGAATTCCTGAATCTCTTCCTCAAAAACCACTATCCGCTCCTTCAGGAGCGCGTCAAAACCGGAGATTTCCTCTCCGTCAAAATCGAGACTCCCGCCAATCACATGACCGAAGATTCTCGCTGGGATTACCGCGTCACCATCACTTTCAAAAACTCCACCGTCGCCACCACCGCGAATCCCGCTGAAGAAGAAACCATGAAAAAACTCTTCCCCGATCAGGCCGCTTATCAACAGGAAGAAAAGCGCCGCTTCGAAATCCTTCTCGCCCACTGGGATATTCCCGTCACCAACATCACTCCCTCTCCCAAGTAGCTCGAACCAGCTTCCTCCGTCCACGTAGGGCCGGGACTTTAGTCCGGCCTCTTCGATGTTGGCTGCATCCTCCGCTTCTCCGACGTCGTCTTTGCAGGGCCGGCTTTGTAGGGCCGGCTTTCTGAAGCCGGCCACTCTCTCACCAACGCGCCCTCAATCCGGATACTCCGTGCCCGGCTTAACAATCCGAATACGATGATCGTGGAAGGTTGCCAAACCATCGGCCAATTTCACTTCAGGCATATGGCACGTCGAGCAGTCGTTATTTTGAACTGGACAGGCGGGGGCAGTCGCTCCGCTTTTCGCGGCAGCCGCTGCTCCTTTCAATTTGTGGCACGCCAGACATTTCCCATCGTAAGCCGCCGCGTCCGTAACCAAATCTTTGTGCGGGTCGTGGCAAGCGATGCAGCTGACGCGCGGATCGGTTCCGCGGAAGCACTTGCTGCTCGCCAACCGGTACGGCTGAAAGCGCACGTTCAGTTCGCCGCGCCACGGTCCGCGAATGACCTTCTCCCAACTGCGATGGCACTGCCCGCAAAAATTTGCCAAATCCTCAGCCGAGAGTTTCCCCAAGTCGGGCGGCGCCGTTTCCGCAGCTTGACCCGAAAGCCCGGACAGCATGTGCGCACTTGCTCCCGCGTGACAATGTTCGCAGGTAACGCCGGGTTCCAGCGTATCGAGCGTCAGCCATTGTCCATCCGTCACGGCGCCGGTCGAGTGGCAGCCGAAGCACGCTGCCGGCTCGTTCGGTGCCAGCCTTCTCCCCGCTGCCTGCTCGAGCGTTTTCGGACTGATATTCGAATCGCCGATCGTGATTCCGAGCCCGCCGGCCGAAGGATAGTAACTGACGAGACTCTCGTAGTAGACGCCGTCGCGCTCCAACACCCAGGTCTGCGCCCCGTTGCCAAAGCTCCAGCGAATCGCAAGCGATACCGTCCGTGTGCCGTCGCTTACGGAATACGTGCTCTGACCATCCTTGGTCTCAACGACGTAGCTGTAACCGTTATTCTGAAATGTCAGTCTGGGATGTGCACCGAGCACGGAATTCGAGCCCGGCAGCTGCAGCGCGCGCCCCATGGAAGTCCGCGGTTGTGTTTGTGACTGAGCGCGATGGCAACTCGCACAACCCGCGGCAAAACCCTGCGGATGCTCTTGCCCGGCCAGGACACTGCCTGCTCCGAGCAGAAAAACCAGGCTTGCTGTGAATTGACTAAGGATTCGCAGCGTCATGCCGGGTCATTTGCAGGCATAGCGCTCGTTCCCGGCGCGCTTCTTCATCACGCCCGGACTTCGAGTACGCCTTTGCCAATGCGATATGCAGCTCAAGATTGTCGGGCTCCCGCTTGATTCCGCGCTCTAAATGTTCGATGCCCGCGGCTTCATTTCCCGTGTCCAGCAGTGCCCGGCCGAGCATAAGCTCCGACACTGCGCTTTCGGGCCGCGCTTGGGCGATGCGTCTTGCATAAGGTAGCGCTTCGTCTGCTCGGTTTTCCATCAGAAGTGACCATACAAAACTACTCAGGGCATCTGCGTTATCGGGCGCAACCTCCAACTCCTTCTTGAATTGCGGCGCCGCTGCCTCGGGACCGAACGCCAGAAGCAAAATGCCGTAGTGATAATGCGCGTTCCGCGCCTTGGGAAATCGCTCGAACAAATTGTTAAACGCCTGCTGCGCAGCCCTTTGATCCCCTTCCATGAATCTGTACGTAGCCTCGCCCGCGGAGGTCAAAAGTGCCTGTTGGTCCGCACTCACATCTTTCGGCAGAAGTGGCATGCGGAGCGCCGCGAGTCCAATTGCTTCCAGCAACTCAGGGCTCGATAGCTTGTGTTCGGCGAAAGCCGCATAGACTCTCAGCGCCTCAGCGAACCTTCCCAGTCGAGTGAGCAGCATGCCTTCGCGATAGCGGAGGATCTGCTCGTGACTTGCATCGTCGCCTGCTCCCAACGCAAGGCCCTTCCCAATATCCGCGAGCGAGTGCGCATAATCCCCTGTTTCAAATTCACAGAGTCCGCGGAGCGCCAGCGCCTGTGCTACGTCAGGATGCAAATCCAGAAGGTGCGACAACGCGTCACTCGCGGGTGCATAGGCCCCGGATCCGTACTGCAGAATTCCGAGAGACCACCAGCCATCTTCCCATTTGCCGTTGAGTTGCAGCGCCTGCGTATAGAGTTCAATTGCCCTCGGAATTTCGTTCGCGTCTCGCGCCGTATCGGCCTGGGCGGCCACTTCCTCGAAACTCGGCGAGCCATTCTGTGCAGCGGCACTTTCAACTGAAAGCCATGCAAAAAGTAGAAGTAAGCAGCTGACTCCCGCGACGCTCCGCTTACACTTGGGCCGGTCTGTCTTCATGGCAAATCGCAGCATACCATCACCGCGTTGTTCGCCTGTTCGACTACAGCCAGAAAAATCGGACGACTCCGGGCCGCTCTCAAGCTGAATTGTATGGCGCGCTGAATCTTCACACCGGGCGCAGGAAACTACTCTCTCCACGGGCTGAACGTCTCTATTCCTGTTCCCGAAAAATCTCCGACGTTCCTCGTAACCAGCACGAGGTGATAAACCGAAGCTAACGCCGCCAACCACGCGTCCATCTCGCTCATCGGCCGCCCGGCCCGTTCGGCCCGCGCCATAGTCCGACCCCACTCTGCCGCCGCGACGTCGTCCACTTGGAGAATCCTTCCGAAAAACCGCCGTGGCAATTCATCCTCAAGCCACCTCGTAAGCCCCTCTCGCTTCGCACCGGGCGCGAGCCGTTCGATCCCGTACCGCAATTCAGCAAGCGTAATAACGCTTAGCGCCGCCGCGCTGTCGTCGGCCTCAGCAAGGAATTGCACTACCCCTGCGTCGGGCGCCAGTTTCACCAACTCCGATACAACATTCGTATCGAGCAGATACTTCACAGCTCAACTTTTCTCGATGATTTTTCTCTCGGTGGTATCACTAGCCCTGATCCGCGAAGCGGCGACCTTGCTAAAAACTCAGCCAGGCTTTCTCTTGGCTTGGTCTTTGGCTCAGCCTTCTGGCGGTCCCATTCCTCCGCCGACACCACCACCGCCGTCTCCCGCCCGTGCTTCGTAATCCGCTGCGGCCCTTCTTTCTCCGCCCGTTCCAGCACCTCGCTGAATTTCGCTTTCGCTTCCGCCACGGTCCATCGTGTTTTTGCCATTGCCGTCACCACCCTTTGCCCGCGCCCCTAATTATAGTCATTATGGTCATATTTTTGCCAGGACTCGCGCGCACTAAGGCGCGACTGGCTCGCTCGGCAGTCCGCTCCGGTCCGGCTCTTCGATCGTTATCTTCGGATTCCATTCATACCGCGTTAGAAACGTTCCATCCGCTGTCCGCATCGCTCGCGGCAGGTGATCCACCTCCCCGATGCAGACCACATATTGCTGCTGCACTTGTGCCGCACCAATCCTCTTGACCGTCCACTCGCGGCACTGTTCGTCGTTCTCAAATTTCAAATCGCCCTTCGTGATTCGCGCCAGCTTAACGTCCTCCGCGATCCATTGCCTCAGCTCCTCGGCTCCATCCGCCTCGCTCGTGTAAGGTTTCGGATTCGTCAGGCACGGCCGCGCTGTAAGGATGTTCGCAAAAAAATAGGTACTCGTCGGCATCCCCAGCTTCCAGGGAGTCGCGCCTTTTCGGTAGTAAATCGAGTCGCCGAGTCGAATGTATTCCGATGCCGCCCCTCTTCCCTCTTCCACAATGTGTTCTTTGTCCGGACAGATCGCCACATGCGTGCGTGTAGTGACTCCCCCCATGCCGTGCATCTCCGTCACGATTCGCCAGCTTTGCACGTTGTTCATTGCCGTGACTTCGTCCGTCAGCACCGTTTTTCCCACCTTTGGCACCGACCGGTAAATCAGCACGACCAGGATGACGATCCCCAGCAAAATTGCGATCAACGGTTGTGGACGCATCGCACCCCTCGCCTCTTCGATCGTCTGCGCAATGAATTCCTGCCGCTCTCCGCGGACTCCGTGCCTCTGTGGCAGCTCTCTTTTCTTCCGGGCTCTCGCACTCAGTATTCTTCAATTTGGCGCTTCCGCCCCCGCAATTTCCCGCATTCGGTCCCAATTGACCAAGGGCGCGTCTTTTTTCGATTGACTTCCCGCCCTCTCTGGAATATACTACGTTTGTACTTACATGGAGGGGAAAGGTGGCACCTCCGTGTCCTCAGGCAATTCTCTCTCGGCAATTCCTTCTAACTTCTGCCATTCCAATCACTTCCACGTTCGTTTCGCTTTCCCGGCGTTCGGTGTCGCACTAAGCCTTTTCTTTTCAAACAGTTCCGCACTCTTTGCACACTCTTTTGCGCTTCGTGACAAGTCATCTCCCTTCTTTTCAATAGCTTGCGCACTATTTGCAAAAACATGGGGGGTGTACCCTAACAATCTCCGTTTTGGAACTAGTGCCCAACCTTTGGCGCCCAACCCTCGATTCCCGGAAGAATTGACCGCCGCGGCCTTCCGGCCTACGCTTAGGACTGGCCAATGAACCGCGTCTACCTCGATTACAACGCCACAACACCCGTCGAGCCAGAAGTCCTCGACGCGATGCTTCCCTATTTCTCCGGCGATTTCGGCAACGCCGCCTCCATCCACACCATCGGCCAGCGCGCCCGCTCCGCTGTCGAAACCGCCCGCGATCAAGTCGCCGCTCTCCTCGGCGCCCGCTCCCAAGAAATTGTCTTCACCAGTGGCGGCACGGAATCGGACAACCACGCCATTTTCGGAATCATCCGCTCAACGCTGGGCGCCACCAAACACATCATCACCACCAATATCGAACACGAAGCCGTTTTGAACACGTGCCAGGCACTGGAAAAAGAAGGCGTCACCGTCACCTACCTCCCGGTGAATTCCGACGGCATCATCACCGTGGACCAGGTCGAAGAAGCGCTTCGGCCCCACACCGCTCTGATTACCGTCATGCACGCCAACAACGAACTCGGCTCCATTCAACCACTCGCGCAAATCGGCAAATTTGCCGCGCAACGTGACATCTATTTCCATACCGACGCCGTTCAATCCGCTGGGAAACTTCCGCTCGACGTAAAAACTCTCGGCGTCGATCTCCTTTCCATCTCCGCGCACAAACTCTACGGACCAAAAGGCATCGGCGCTCTCTACATTCGCGGCGGCTCGCGCTTGCAACAGCTTCTTTACGGCGGCCATCACCAGCGCGGTTTCCGCCCCGGCACGGAAAATGTCCCCGGCATCGTCGGTCTCGGCAAAGCTGCCGAGCTCGCTCGCCTCTCTCTCGCCGCCGACGCCGAGCGCGTCAGCGCCTTGCGCGACAAACTCGAACAAGGTCTCAAGTCGCGCGTTCCCGATTCCCACATAAATTCCGCAAACGCGCCCCGTACTCCGAATACTACAAATCTCACGTTTCCCGGAATTGAGGGCGAAGCCCTCGTCATCGCCCTCGATCTAAAAGGCATTTGCGTCTCAACAGGCGCCGCCTGCTCCTCCGGCGCCGTCGAACCCTCTCACGTCCTCACCGCCATCGGACTGTCCGCCGAAGACGCACGCGCCAGCATTCGCTTCAGTCTCGGCCGCCACACCACTGAAGCCGAAATCAATTACGCTCTCGACGCCGTCCCCGCCGCCGTAGCACAGCTTCGCGAACTTTCCCCCACCTATCGCAAGGAATCCGCCCGCGCATGAGCTTCCCTTTCCACCAAATTATGAGGACCTGTCATTTCGACCGGAATGAACCGACGATTTTGCTTTTCCGATTCCTTCTGAGGAATCGGTCGGTTCATGGAGCGGAGAAACCTCTCTTAGATTTCTGCGCAACTCAGGCTCATTGGGTAAAATAGAATCGATGGAAACTGCAACCCAATTCGAGACTCTTCCCGTACGCGCGGAAACGCAGCCCGGCCTCGTCGCCATCGCCATGTCCGGTGGTGTCGATTCCTCGACTGTCGCCGCCGTGTTGCAGGAACAGTCTCGTCCGATCGTCGGTCTCACCATGCAGCTCTGGAATCAGCGCCGTCTTCCCGAACTGCAAGGCGATGGCCCGGCGCAACATCGCTGCTGCTCGCTCGATGATGTCTATGACGCAAAGCGCGTCGCGCAACATCTCAATTTTCCCCATTACGTTGTAAATTTCGAGCGCCAGTTTGAAGACCGCGTCGTCCGTCCCTTCGTGAACGATTACCTCAGTGGCCGCACACCGATTGCCTGCACCAACTGCAACAACGACGTGAAGTTTGAACCGTTGCTTCGCATGGCGCGCCAGATCGGCGCGGAACGTCTCGCCACCGGACACTACGCGCGCATTCGCCGCGACGATTCCACCCTCCGCTGGCAACTGCTTCGCGCGCTGGATGAAACGAAAGACCAATCCTATTTTCTCTGGGGACTCACGCAGGAACAGCTTTCCACGAGCGAATTTCCGCTCGGCGAACTCACAAAAGACCAAGTCCGCGAACTCGCGCGCCGCGTCAATTTGCCGGTCGCGGAAAAACCGGAAAGCATGGAACTCTGTTTCGTTCCCACCGGCAACTACGTGCAATTTATCCAGGCGTATTCGCGCGAAAATGGAATCGCCTTGAATCAAAACGAAGGCGAAATCGTCACGGAAGACGGCACCGTCGTTGGCCGCCATTCCGGCGTTCACAATTTCACCGTCGGCCAGCGCAAAGGCCTCGGTTTTTCCGCCGGCAAACCTCTTTATGTTTTGTCGATTGATCCCGCGAAGAATCGCGTCGTCGTCGGCGATGACGAATCGCTGCGCATAACTTCCTTTGAAGTCACCGGCACGAATTGGGTTTCCATCGCCGCGCCAAATGCGCCCCGCCGCGCCTCGGTAAAAATTCGCCACAAACACGAACCCGCTGCCGCGACGATCGAAACGCTCGGCGAAACTTCCGCGCGTGTCACGTTCGACGCGCCGCAACGAGCGGTCACACCCGGACAGGCTGCTATTTTTTACGAAGGAGATGTCGTTCTTGGAGGCGGTTGGATTAGATAAGCCGTCTAAATAAAAAGCTCTTCTTCTTGTTCCATCGGTTCATCGCGGCGCGAAGAAGATGCGCGGCGCGAACGCAACAAATCGATTCCAACTTTGATTCCTTGCAGCAGAGCGGATGCTTTCCGGACTGGCTGCCACAAACTGTGTTTGAATTGCGAGCCCGCTTCTTCCACCGCTTCAAGCGTGCCCGTCAGGATTCGATCGGCGCGAACGAGTTGCCCCCGCAAACGATCCGTCGCATCGGTGAGAACGCGGTCCACTTTTTGCGCTTGCCCGCGCGCGAGATAAACGATGTGCGCCGCGTCGCTCACCATCGTGGAAATTTTCGGCTGCGTGTCGTCGAGAAGAATCTGCACGCGCGTGAGAATCGGGCTGACTTTGCGATTCAAATCGCTGATGGAATCTTCGACCTGCTTCATCGTGCGGCGCGTCTGCAAAAAAAGCGCAATAAGAATTGTGACCTGCACGAGCAGCGCGATTGCGACGACAACTCCGACCCAGTTTTGCATGCACGCCCCGATAGCTCCGATTCAGGAGCAAAGACTGCCGGCCCGTTTGAAATTTTTACGACTTCGCGGCTTCGCGGCGATACGCTTCGCGCGCGCCTTCGACGGCGGCGGAAATCGATTCCTTCTGCTTTGAAGCGACGTCTTTTCCGCGTTCGATCAATTCATCGGCGCGTTCGCGAAGTTCACGCGCTTTGCGCTGCGCGTAATCTTTTCCTTCATCGGCTTTTTTCGAAAGAAATTCGCGCGTTTCTTCGCCGGATTTCGGCGCGAACAGAATTCCGACCAGGGCTCCCACGCCCAAACCAACCAAAAAATAGGTTACTTTAGATCCAACATTGTCCGCCATAAATACCTCCCAGTAACTGCAGTGCTGCGGCTGGTGCAGCTTTCACGTTCTTTGCATCTGGAGACACCGTAGCACAGCAAAAAGTGGGGCGCAATCGCGACTAACCGGTATTCAGGCGGTCGTGCGGTTATTCGAATCGGAGGTTGTATCGAGATGAGCGAGAACGCGTTCGGCGGATTTGCGGCTGACGATTTTGCTGAGCGCGTCAATTCCGGCGCGGCGGAGATTCGCGATGCTGCCGAATTCGCGGAGAAGACGTTCGGTGGTTTTTGGTCCCACGCCGGGAATTTCGAGGAGCGCGGAAGTGGTTTGGCGTTTGGCGCGGCGCTGGCGATGGAAGGTGACGGCAAAGCGGTGAGTTTCGTCGCGAATTTGCTGAATCAAATGCAGGACGGGCGAATGCCAATCGAGAATGATGGGTTCGTTTTCCTGACCAAAGACGTAGAGAATTTCTTCTTTCTTGGCGATGCTGGCGAGCGGCTGATTGATGATTTGCAGCGAATCGAGAGCTTGGGCGGCGGCGTGGAGCTGGCCGATGCCTCCGTCGATGAGAATTAAACTCGGGAGAGCTTTTTTTTCTTCCTGCAGACGCGAGTAGCGACGAGCGACAACTTCGCGCATGGAGGCGAAATCGTCGTTTTGCCAGTCTTGACCTGCGATCGGCAGCGATTTCGTTTTCAGCGCGTCGCGTTCTTCCCCACGGATGATGAACTTGCGGTAGTCGGATTTTTTCATGCGGCCTTTTTCCCAGACGACCATGGACGCGACTGTGTCGGTTCCCTGCATGTGGGAAATGTCGAAGCTTTCGATGCGAGTTGGTTCTTCGGGAAGGTTGAGCGCGTTTTGCAAGGCTTCGGCGATGGCTTTGGAATTCGGTTTGAGTACGCGGAAACGCTGCGTGAAGGAATGTTCGGCGTTGCTTTTGACGAGGTCGAGGATGGCTTTTTTGGAGCCGCGCTGCGGGGTGAAGATTTCGACCTTGTGCTGCGCGCGTTCGGAGAGAAGTTCTTCGAGCAGTTCCCTGTCTTCAAATTCTTCGGGAACGTGAATTGCTTTTGGAAGATAGTCGGCTTCGAGATAGAGCTGCTTTAGCAAAGCTGGGACGAATTCGGCGGGATGAAATTCCTCGGGGTCTTCCCAATAGAATTCGCGACGGTCGACGACACGGCCGCCGCGCAGGTGGAAGAGATTTGCGGCGACGAGGGGCGGCTCGGCGTAGTAGGCGAGAACGTCGGTGTCATCGCCTTGGGCGGAAGCGATGCGCTGGCGCTCTTCAATGTCCTCCAGTGTGCGAAGGAGGTCGCGATATGCGGCGGCTTGTTCGAAGAGTTCTTTTTCCGCGGCGGCGGCCATGCGCTGTTCGAGACTCTTGACGAGATCGTGGCGGCGACCATCGAGGAAGAGACGAACATCGTGCGCGGCTTCGGCGTAACGTTCCTCTGTGGTGAGGCCGGGAACGCAGGGGCCGAGACAGCGATGAATGTGATATTGGAGGCAGGGGCGCGGGTGCGGGCGCGTGAGATCGACAGTGCAGCTTGGAATCAGAAAACGTTTGTGGACGAAGTGGAGAATGCGTCGGGCGAGGCTGGCGGGAAAATAGGGGCCGAAATAGAGCGAGCCATCTTTTATGATGCGACGCGTGAAATAAACGCGGGGATATTTTTCCGCGGCGGTGAATTTGATGTAGGGATAGGTTTTGTCGTCCCGAAGCATGATGTTGAACTTCGGGTGGTACTGCTTGATGAGATTGTTTTCGAGAGCGAGAGCTTCGCGTTCGTTGGCGACGACAATGGTTTCGAGGTCGGCGATTTCGCGGGCGAGGGAGCCGGTTTTGGCGTCAGTCCAGCGGGATTCGAGGAAGTAAGAACGGACGCGATTGCGGAGGATGCGCGCTTTGCCGACGTAGATCACGTGGCCGGCGGCGTCTTTGAAGAGATAGACGCCGGGGCTTTCGGGGAGTTGCGCGGCTTGTTCTTTGGGGTCCATGGGGAGAACTATTGTAAATTTTAGGTTATAAGTGTTTAGGGGCCGCAGGGAAGTTTTTTGATGAGCGAGCTGCGATGCGAGCCTTTCAAATGCAATTCCCTAGATTGGGTGAACTATGATTGATCCGCGCTATAACACGCTTCAGGTTCTTTTTGCTGATCGGGTTTTTCGAATTCCTCCATACCAGCGCTTTTACAGCTGGCAGGCCAAACAACGGGAGGATTTATTTTCAGATTTGATCAAGCTCGCTAATCGCCCTGATGCGCAGCATCATTTCATGGCGACAATTGTTTGTCACAAAACCACAGAGATCAATGCGATCGGTACAGCCCAATACCGTTTATACGACGTGGTAGATGGACAGCAAAGGTTAACGACGTTGATCCTTCTCTTGAAGTGTATTGAGCAGGCTCTGGCGCAGGGATCCGATGATCGAACCGAGCTCGCGCGCATCCTAGTTAAACGCGATGGCAATTTAATTTTATTGCAAACAAATAACGCGAACGCTCACATATTCAATCGATTCTTGAGGGACGGAACCAAGCCCACTAAAGCTGAGACGCAAATTTACTCAGACCGAAATCTAGCCCAGGCCATCGATAGTTGCGAGAGGTTTCTCGAGAAGTGGACCCAAACCCGAGACACTCTCAGCCTAATGCGCCTAATCCTCCACCGTTTGGGCTTTGTAGTTTATGACACTGAAGAGAACAGCGTTGTCTATACCCTATTTGAGGTTTTGAATAGTCGCGGTTTGGCAGTGGATTGGCTGGACAAGACCAAGAGTGTTTTGATGGGTAAGGCCTATGAACTCGGTGGGTCGTCGGTAGCTCAATTAGCCGAAATTGAGAACCTACAAAAGATTTGGAGCAAGATCTATTCCGAGTTGGCGAAGGAGGATGTTCCAGGCGACGAGATACTTCGCATCGCGGCGACGCTACATTACGGACCCGGTCAAGGCAAGCCACGCCCGGCGGATGAATCTCTCGAACTTTTGCGCAAAGAATGCAAATTGCCAAACAGTCCTACTCAGATTTCAGAACGGCTATTGGCAGTCGCAGAGAAGCTCTCTACTCTGTATGCCAATGTACAGCTTGGTGCTGTGACTGACATCCTGCAGGCGCGACTCCTTGCAGTGGCGATCCTTTCAGCATCAGGTGTTAACGAGGACGAGCGAAAGAAACTGCTGGATCAGTGGGAACGCGTCAGCTTTAGAATTTTTGGTCTATATGGGAAAGATGCTCGTACTAAGGTCGGCGATTACGTCAGGATCGGATACAGAATCGTAACAAATGACATGGAAACGAGGACGTATAACCAAATTATGGCTGCGCTCCACGACCTCGGTAGCGATTACCCGGCAGCGGGTGCTGTGGATGAAGGTCTCGTTGGAAGGGACTTCTACGAATCAGCGGATGCGTGTCGTTATCTTCTTTGGAACTATGAGGAACACCTTGCCGCGAAGGGCGGAATAGGAGCCACGGTCGATGAACATGAGCGCAGTGCTATTTGGAAGGAACGCGCATCTGATTCGATCGAACATATATTTCCACAGAATCCGGGACTGGCCTGGAATGGAAAGATGGTGGGAGTTGATGGTATGGAGAAGCCCATTCAGCATAACGTTGGAAGGATTGGTAATCTCCTATTGCTTCCCAATGTTCTAAACGCTCAAGCAAAGGCCAATTCTTTTGAGGAGAAGAAGAAGCTCTATGCCAAACACAATCTGCGGATGATTAGTGAGGTTATCGCGAACCAAGATTGGACTTTAGTCTCCATCGGACTTCGCGAAAGTGCGATTGCTAGCTGGGCTAAAATCCGTTGGGCGGATGTCTAGTGGGCACCCATAGGCATTCAAGGTTGCGCTAAACACCGTCGCGAGACGGTTCCATGTATCCATGGATTATGTTCGAAATCCATGCTCCGATTGGGCCGACGTGCGCCCTTTTTGACTACAAAGGGCGCACGCAAGAAAAAGCCGGCCCACTCCGGTCGGGATGACAAGCATACGAGAATGCGAAGAGCCGGGCTGAAGCCCGGCTCTACAAAATAAATCCAGAGGGCCGACTCAGAAGTCGCCTCTACAAGTAGGCGGAAGATGATTGGCGATAAGTTCGGGCTTGAGCGCACCAAACGTTAGTGGGCAAAGACGAAAGACGGATGAATAGCTTAGGCTGCGGCGCGCTGGGGCGTGGAAGCGATTCGGGCTTCGACGGCTTTGACGGAATTTTCGAAGGCTTTTTCCAGGACGCTGCGGCCGATGGTGCGGAGGACGAAGCCGAGCAGTCGTCCTTTGAGGTTTTTGCCTTCGCGCGCGACAACGACGTCGATGTCGGTCGTGCCGTCGGTACGGCGCGTGAAAGTGTAGGTATGGCCGGAGGCGCCTCCCCAGACGTTGGAATCCGTCGTCGTGAGGACGACGCGATTCGGATTCGACCAATCGTAGCGCAAGCGTTCCCAGATGCCGCCCGAGCCTTCGGTGACATCGGCTTGGGATGAGCCGCGTTGATGGACTTTGAGGTACTCATCGGCGCTGTTGCCGAAAAGCTTCGCGCGGCCGGGGCCGAAGTCGGTAAGTGCGGCGACGTATTGCCCGGGTGTTAAGGTAGTGGTCCTGTGGAAGTGAATCTCTGTTTGGTTCATTGTGATTCTCCGTTGCGCTGAACACCGTCGCTGGACGGCGCCATGTATCTATGGATTATGTTCATTATCCATACCCCGTTGGATTCATTCCATTTGAATTGGTTACAAGCCGTGCGGGGTGGTAAGAGCGCAGAGGCAAGAGTGCCTACGCTACCGGGAGGCGAGCTTCTGGTGGGGAAGCCAACAGAGCGGCACACCGCTTTTTCCTATAAGATGAATCGATATCCAGCCGCAACGAAGAATCACAAAATTGATGGAGGTTACAGTGAATCAGGCAAAACCAATTGCTTCCCGGGGTACGACTTCTCCAGAGCAAAAGCGGGAGCGAAATCGCGCGGGACGGACTTCTTGGGGGGCGACGCTCGGCACTTTGCCGCTCGTCTTGGGCTTGCTCGCGTCGAGTTTCTTACTGGCGGCGTGCGGGGCGCAGATGGGTTCCGGTCAACACGCGACGATTGTGATGCGAGATGGCTCGACGCTGACGGGCACGGTGACGGCGACTTCACCGGCGGAAATCACGGTGGCGGGCGACGACAACGCGAAGCATACGATCCCGATGACGCAGGTGAAGTCGATCGAGTATGACGACGCAGCGGCGCAAAACGCGGCGGCGGGAAATGGGACGTCGGCGAGCAACGGGAATTCTTCCAGCGGCGGTGGCGACATGCACCGGCGAGCGTCCAGAGCGAAGGCCGACGCGATGCACGAAGAGCACTATCATCCGACGCAGGAGGAGATTCACACCAAGACTTACGTGCTGGCGGCAGGCACGAAAGTTGGAGTGCGGACGGAAGAGACGATTGATTCCGGCAAAGCGGTGGAAGGACAGACGTTTGCGGCGGAGATCACGGACGATGTTGTGGATGCGAGCGGCGACGTGGTGGTTCCGCGCGGAGCGAACGCACAGATTGTGATTCGATCCGCTTCGAAGGGAGGACGATTCAAGGGAACGTCCGATCTGGTGCTGGATCTGCAGTCGATTGCGGTTGGAGGCAAAGAATATCTGGTGAGCACGACGGATTTGACACAGAAGGGGAAACAGGGATTTGGCGTGAACAAGCGGACCGGCGAATTTACGGGCGGCGGAGCGGCGCTGGGCGCGATTATCGGCGCGATTGCAGGCGGCGGGAAAGGCGCAGCGATCGGAGCTGGAGCTGGCGCAGGAGCGGGCGCGGTGACGCAGATCGCGACCAAAGGCGGATCGATCAAAGTACCGGCCGAGACTGTGCTCACGTTTGAGCTGGATAAGGCCGTACAAATCGTTGAAGCAAAGTAACGGAGCGGGGCGCGATTCGGCGCGTCCCTGCGACTACACAATGAGGAAGCGAGCCTCCGGCTATTTTGCGAAGGCGGAGCGGAGCGCATCGTAGGCAGGTTTCTTCTGGTAGTTTTCGTCCCAGGGGAGCGCCCAGCCTTTTCCCGGGAAGGCGTACGGAATCCAGGAGTGTTTGTCGGTGATGCCCCAGGTCTGAATCAGTTTGCAGGCAGGCTGGCGCACGCAGATGGTTGCGATTTCGCCGTAAAGTTTGCCTTCCGCGTTGAAAGAAGCCGCCGTGGAGTCGTCGAGGCGAACGTCGAGTTCGGTGATGTTCAACTCGAGGCCTAACTTCGCGAAGCGTTCGAGATTCCTGGCGAAGGATTCGAGTTTTGCGGGGTCGTCAAATTTCAGAGTCACGTGGGCTTGAAATCCGACTCCGTCGAGTGGGACGCCTCGTTCCTTGAAATCCTTGGCCATGGCGTAGATGGCGTCTGACTTTGCGTTGATTACTTCCGTGTCGTAATCGTTGTAGAAAAGTTTTGCGGCTGGGTCCGCTTCGTTGGCCCAGCGCAATGCCTGCTCGATATATTTCGTGCCGGGGCCAGCGCCGATGCCCGGCTGATTGCGCCAGACGGTTTCTCGTAACGAGCCGTCGGTATCAAAGGCTTCATTCACGACATCCCAGGCGTAGACCTTTGAGGCGTAGCGTGTGACGACGGTGTGAATGTGATCGTGCAATACGGATGCGAGCTGCGAGGAAGAAAGATTGCCTTTCGTTACCCAGTCAGGAACTTGCTTATGCCAGACGAGAGTGTGGCCGCGGACACGCATGCTGTGACTGTGAGCAAAAGCAACGAGAGAATCTGCTCCGACGAAGTCGTAGGGTTGGGAGTCGGAGTCAGGACGAGGATGAATCGGGCCGAACTTCATTTCGTTTTCGGGCTCGAGTTGACTGAATTCCGAGGCGAGAACGGCCGTGTATTGCGCGTCGGAGAGAAGGCGGGCTGGAGCGGCGGCACCGATCGCGATGTTGCGGGACAGGGCGATGCTGCGCAACGTGGGCGGCGCGGAAGAAGGCGTCTGCTGAGAATAGATTGCCGCAGCGAAGAGTAGAGAGATGGCGAACATGGCGGAGGCAAAGCGCGAAGTGATTGCGGTGGGATGCTGACGCATTGCTGAGTTTGCGGACATGAGGCGGATCCTTTCGGTTGGATTCTACAGCAAACCCTAAAAAAGACGGATTGGTGGATGCAACCTACCGCATACTGGGTGAATCCGAAGACGATAAAGCGAGATGAAGAAAAATAAAACAATTCGATTCGCGACGCTGGCATTGCTTTTTCTTGCCGGGACAGCTTCATTGCGGGCGCAGGCGAGCCAATCCGATGAGCCGCCAAAGCCGAAAGCGAACAAGCAGACGGATTCGGCGACGAAGAGTGCGGAGGATCAGCCGAAATGGGATCCGCTGCGCGCCGAAAAAGATCTGGAAGTTGGAAAGTATTACATGAAGATTGGCAACACCGACGCGGCGATCGATCGATTTCAGGATGCGATTGAGGCGAAGCCGGGATATGCAGTTCCCTTCCTTTATTTGGGCGAGGCACAGGAGAAAAAAGGAAGGAAGCGGGATGCGTTGAAATCGTACACGCGGTATCTGGAACTTTATCCACACGCGGAAGACAGAGAAAAGATTCAGAAGAAAATTGAGAAGCTGCGGGCGGAAGTGGGCGAGAAGAAGAAATCTTAACGAAGACACTTCACCGCGGGCCGCAGCAAGAACAATTAGCGAGCGAGGCGGTCGAGAAAGCGGCGGGCGCGATTGAATTCTGGGAAGAGTTTTTCTTCGGCGCGGAATTCGCGGGAGTGGGAAATGAGCGAGCAGCCGGCGCGGCGCGTGGGGTGCTTGACGTGGAGCATTTCGTGATAGAGAACGTACTCGACAACGAATTGCGGGACAGCGGGATGATCCATGCGGCGATTGAGAAGGATTTGGTTGGGGCCAGGATCGTAACATCCGAACTGGCGACGCCAGGAGCGAGTGCTCCAGCCCAGGTGCGGGCGGGCGAGAGTGCCTGCGAAGAATTTTTCATTTAGCGAATCGTACATTGTGGAGAGGTCGAAGAAGCGGCCCTGCGGGTTCGTGGCGGCGGGGCGGACGCGTGTGCTGCGCATGCTTTGAATGCGTTCGCGGGTGCGTTGCGAGCGCGCGTAGTCGAGATAGGGTTGCGTAAGCGATTTGGGAGCACGACGGCGATAGATGCGGGCAAGAAGAAGGGCGGCGGCGCCTTCCAGGACAGGAAGGCTACATTGGCGCATGAGATCGGAGAAGCGGACGTAGACAGCATCTTCGCGGCGGCGAATGGTGAGGACGAGATTGGTGTACGGATAAAATTCGACGTGAAAACGCGGCGGGCGGCCTTCGCAGCCGAGGCGAGTGTAGATGCGCTGAAAGAGCGCGGCACCTTCGGGGAAAAAGCGGTCGAAACGTTTCATCGAGCCTCGGAGAAGAATGTGCTGCGATTTCTATTTTCGCGAAAAAAAGGTTGAAGCGCAAAACCGAGATTTAGTTTTTGCGGCGAGTGGGAGGCGGAGCGACGTTCTTCTTGGCCTTTTCGGCATCGTTGATGGCGTCCTGAGTGCCTTCGATGGCGTCATCGAGATTGAATTTGTAGCTTTCAACTTCCTTGCCGTCGGTAGAGATTTTTTTCAGGACTTCAAGAAACTCCTTGGCCTTCGCAGACATGAGATCGATGCCGGCGCGGACGTTTTGCTGTTTCTCGATTCCCTCTTGAATGAGGTCGGCGGCGTCATCCACACAGCCGACGTAGGCGTTCATCAAATAGTTGAGCATTTCGGTGTGCCGCGAAGGCGAAGGGTGATCGAGCTCGTACTGAAATTTCTTGAGGCGGTCATCGGCAAATTGGAGGAAGAGTTTGATACGCTCGTTGGGAGTTTCGGCGTCGCGGATTTTGTCGGCTTCGAGGGATGAAAGATAGTCCTTCTTTAAATCCTGCGCTGGCGTCGCGGTTGGGGTGGAGATGGCGAGAAGCGCGAATATCAAAGACCAACGCAACGTTTTCATGGCTGTTTCTCCTGCGAAGTTGGAGCGGTTTCCGCGGGCTTGGGCGGAAGTGGTTTTTCGCTCGGACGGCGCGGAAAAAGACGGACGAGCGTTTCCTTGTCGAGTGCGAGGAGATCGGTCTTCACAATTTCGAGAGGCGGACGGAAGGTTTCTGGGACGACGGCGAGCAAGTCGTCGACTTCACGGAGGCCGTCTTCGAGATGCATTTCAAGTTGCTTGTAGCCAGAGGGATGGCGTTCGCCATCGGGATGCGCTTTGACGACGGCATTCAATGCGGCACGGACGTTGTCGCGATATTTTTCCATGATGAAGTCCGCAGTTTCGTAATCGCCGGCTTTTACCGCTTCGCGTTCCCGCAGGAATTGTGCGTCACCGAGTTTGCGGAGCATCTTCGCTTTGTTCACGCCGTCGGGTTCGTTGTCGAACCGGCGCTGAAGTTCTTCGAGCGTGTCAACGGGCTGGACGGTTCGCGCCGGCGAGAGCGAAAACAACAGAGCGAGGCTGAAACCAAGCGCGCGAGCCGCGGTCCCCATGACCGTTCCCTCTTTTGTCCCTTAGCGGACCGGTTCGAATTTCGATCGCTTATGGCAAGTCCAAATTCAAACTGAGCCACTACTTTTTCTGAAGAACCTTTTTCAAGACGATGCTGCGCTGTTGAGCCTGCCAAACCTGGTCCGGGTTTTTGTCCTGGTCCAGCTCTAGAAACTTTTGGTAGGCATCCAGAGCGGGCTGCGTCTGTTGCAACTTATCGTAGCAGAGTGCGCGGATGAACCAAGTGCCGGGGGTGGGTTTTTCGACTTTAGCGATGGCGTCGAGGACAGCGAGCGTGCCGGGGTAATTTCCAGCCAGATAGAACGTGGAGCTTAGGTCTTTCCAATAGGCAACATTGTTCTGGTCGAGCCGAACAGCGTTCTTCAATTCGAGTTCGGCGTTTTTGAAATCACGGAGCTGGAGATAGACACGGCCAAGACCGCCGTGAAGCTTTGCGTCCTTCGGGGCGAGGGCCACGGCTTGTTTGAGTGTGGTGGCGGCGGCGTCCCACTTTTTCTGGCCGATTTGAATGTCAGCGCGTAGTTTAAGCGAATCGAGAGTGGGGGCGACGCCCGGCTGCTCAGGGCCGAGGAGAGCCTCGGCGGCATCAAACTGATCTTTTGCGACGAGAGAGCGAGCGAGGTTCTCTTTCGCGGCCGGATCGTCGGGTTGCGTCTTCAAATAATTCTGGTAGGCCTCGGCGGCTTCGGGCTTTTTCTGCGCGTCGAGACTTTGCGCAAGACCGAGAAGGGCCGCGGGCAGATTTGGCTGAAGGTCGAGAGCGGCGCGAAATTTGGACTCTGCTTCGGAATAGCGCTTTTGGTTGTAGTAAAGGTGGGCGAGATGAAGCGTCGTATCGAGATCTTTTGGGTCGAGGGCGAGGGCGGCTTCGAACGATTGCGCCGCGGCTTTGAAATCGCCGGAGCGTTCCTGCGCGGCACCCAGGAGAAAGCGGGGGCGTGTTTGTGTGGGAAGAAGCTCGACGGCTTTCGAGAGTGGCGTGACGGCGGCGGCGGGATCGGATTCGAGAAGGAGAATGCCGAGATTGAGTTGGGCTTCCGACATCTTTGGATCGAGCGCCGTGGCCTTTTCGTATTCGGCGCGAGCTTCCTTGGGCTGCTTAAGCGCGGTGTAGACGTAGGCGAGTTGAAAGTGGGCATAGGCGAAATCGTCTTTTTCGGCGAGGAATTTCTGGAGGGGCTCGACGGCGGCCTGGAAGTCGTTTCGCTCGATGGCGGCGCGGGCCTGGTCGAGGAGATCGTTGAGGGGATTGTTGACAACGCGGCGAGTGCCTTGGGTGGCGGAAGAGGATTTGACGGCCGGCTTCGCGTTGGCTTGGGCGCAAAGCGAGGCGGGCGCGGCAAGAGCGGCGCAGAGTGCGAGATGCGGGAACCGACGGGTCATGATTTTGCTGGTGCGCTTGGCTTTCCGTTCGAAAGCCTGGCCACCGATTCTCCCCCGTTGGATGCGCCGTTCGAAGGAGACTTTGCCTTGCCGTTTGCGGCCAAAAGCTTGGCAAGGTAGCGGCCGGTGTGAGATTGCGAGTTGCGCGCGACCTGCTCGGGCGTACCTGTGGCGACGATTTTGCCGCCGAGGTCGCCGCCTTCCGGGCCGAGGTCGATGAGCCAATCAGCGGATTTGATGACATCGAGATTGTGCTCGATGACGAGGAGCGAAGCGCCGGACTCGAGGAGCTTGCGGAAGGCAGCGAGGAGCTTGGCTATGTCGTCGAAATGAAGGCCGGTGGTGGGCTCGTCGAGAATGTAGAGGACACCAGCGTTTTCCGTGCGGGTGAGATGAGACGCGAGTTTAAGGCGTTGGGCTTCGCCGCCGGAAAGAGTCGTGCCGGATTGGCCGAGGCGGAGATACCCGAGGCCGATTTCGTTGAGAACTTTTAGTTTCGAAGTGACTTTCGGAACGTTGACGAAGAACGCGAGCGCTTCGCGGACGGTCATTTGAAGAACGTCGTGGACGCTCTTGCCGTGATAGTGGACTTCGAGAACGGCGGACTTGTAGCGCGTGCCGCGGCACTCTTCACAGAGGAGTTCGACATCAGCAAGAAATTGCATTTCGACAGTGACGGTGCCGTCACCCTGGCAGGTTTCGCAGCGGCCGCCGGGAACATTGAAGGAAAAATGGCCGGCAGTGTAGCCGCGACGCTTCGCGTCGGGTGTATCGGCAAAGACTTCGCGGATGGCGTCGAACGCTTTCATGTAGGTGGCGGGATTCGAACGCGGCGTGCGGCCAATGGGCGACTGGTCGACGATGACGACTTCCTTGATGAGTTGGTCGCCTTCGAGACGGTCGCAGAATTCTTTTTCGCTGGCGTTGTTCTTTTTTGCGGCGAGCGCGCGGAAGAGGACGTCGTGGACGAGCGTGGATTTTCCGGAGCCGCTGACGCCAGTGACAACGGTGAAGGTGTTCAGCGGAATCATCAGGTCGACGTTCTTCAGGTTGTGCATGCTCGCGCCGAAGATACGCAGAAATTTTCCGGCGGGCTTATGGCGGACGTTGGGAACGGGAATGCGGAGTTCCCCGCTGAGATATTTTCCAGTGAGAGATTTTGGGTCGTGGAGCATGTCAGCGTAAGTTCCGGCGAAGAGGAGCTTGCCGCCGAGTTCGCCGGCGCCGGGACCGAGGTCGATAATGTGGCCAGCGGCTTGAATTGTGTCCGGATCGTGTTCGACGACGAGGACGGTGTTGCCAAGGTCGCGAAGGGACTTGAGGATGTCGATGAGGCGCTGCGTGTCGCGCGGGTGCAGGCCGATGGAGGGTTCATCGAGAACATAGAGGGCGCCGACGAGATGCGAACCGAGCGAAGTGGCGAGTTGAATGCGCTGCGATTCACCGCCAGACAGAGTGGAAGTGAGGCGATCGAGAGCAAGATAGTCAAGTCCAACTTCGTCGAGAAATTGCAGGCGGGTACGCACTTCTTCCAGAATTCTGTCGGCAATGGCCTTTTGCGCTTCGGTGAGTTGAAGCGTAGAGAAGAAGACGCGGGCTTCTTTCACGGTGAGTTTGCAGACTTCGGTGATGGGTTTGTCGGCAATGCGAACGGCGCGCGCTTCCGGTCGAAGGCGTGTGCCGCCGCAATCGGGGCAGGTGGCATAACCGCGATACCGGCTCAAGAATACGCGAACGTGGAGCTTGTATTTTTTTCGCTCGAGCCACGCGAAGAAGCCTTTGACGCCATCGAAATCGTTTTCGGGATCGCCTTCGAGGACAAGGCGGCGTTGCTCGGCGGTGAGCTGGCGCCAAGGGACGTTCGTAGGAATGCCCCGGCTGCGCGCCCATTTTTTCAGTTCGGCGACGAGGGTGCGAAAGCGCGGCTTGGTCCAAGGTTCGATGGCGCCTTCGTCGAGCGTTTTGCTGGGATCGGGGACGACGAGATTGAGATCGAAGTCGATGGTGTTGCCAAAGCCCTGACAGCGCGGGCATGCGCCGTAGGGATTGTTGAAGGAAAAGAGGCGCGGCTCGGGGATCTGGTAAATGGTGCCGTCGTTTTTGCACTCGAAGCGTTCGTTGAAGACGAGGCGTTGCGTGGTGTCGCCAGTGGCGTCGGGAAGAAATTCAAGGATGGCTTCGCCATGGCCTTCGCGATAGCAGATTTCGATGGAGTCGATCAGGCGCGAGCGGGATTCCGGGCTGACGGCAAGGCGATCGACGAGAACGTAGACGGGTTTCGCGAAATCGACTTCGAGCAAAGTTTCCGGCGAGGAAAATTCGTGGACTTTTCCAGCTTGCAAAAGGCGGTTGAAGCCGCGGCGCTGGAGATCCAGGAGCGAGGCGCGGAGAACTTCCTTCGGCAGTTCCGGGAGCTTTTTCTTGGGGGGGCGCTTGGAGGGAGCAGGAGGCTGCGGTTGCGAGATGTTGAGTTCGTAGAGAACGTAAAATCGCCGGCCAGCGGGTAGCGAGAGGACGCGCGTCGCAATTTCGTCGGGGGAATCGCGTTTTACTTCAGCGCCGCACTTGATGCAGAACGTCTGGCCACAGCGTGCGTACAGCAGGCGGAGATAGTCGTAAATTTCGGTGGCGGTAGCGACCGTGGATCGCGGATTGCGCGTGGTGTTTTTCTGGCGAATGGCCACGGCCGGGGCGATGCCGGAGATTTCGTCGACATCAGGCTTTTCCATGCGCTCAAGGAATTGGCGAGCGTAGGCGGAGAGGGATTCGACGTAACGGCGCTGGCCTTCGGCGTAAATAGTATCGAAGGCGAGAGAGGACTTCCCTGAACCGCTGACGCCGGTGACGACGGTAATTTCGTTGTGGGGAATGTCGACGCTGACGCTTTTCAGATTGTGCGTGCGCGCTCCGCGAACGCGAAGAGATTCGGCGTCAGAAAGGGCGGCAGACGGGTTGGAGGAGATAAGTTCGTTGGTGGCCAAGGGGTAAGCCCAGACAGAGCGGTCAGCGAGCACTGTCTAAACTTTAAAGTATACGGCCGGGGAAAATTTGGAGCAAATCGGGACAAGAACATCAGGAGACTTAATTTACGATAGTTGACAGCCAAAATCCCACCATCAAAAGACCAGCCAGGATTCCTAGAAGCCTAGATCGCCCCTTCAAAGTACCTGCCAGCACCGTTGCTATGAAATCAGCCCAAAAGATGGACAACCAAACGATCTCTCCTGGGAAGCGGTTGGCCCAAGGCTGATTTATTTGTGAGAGCACCAGCAAAAGCATTACAAACAGCCAACTGGTCGCGACAATTGCCAACGATATTGCGCCGAGGATATACCTCCAGGGAGCCAATCCTCCTCGAAGCTTGCGCCACTCGCGCCACGCAAAGACGATGACAACCGGGGCTGCAATAAAAAAGACGACCAAACTAGCTTGGCGCACAATATCGCTCAACTGATTGCGATCCAGTGACATGCATGCACCTCGATTGTGCTCCGGTCCACGGAAGTCGTTAAGGTTCGACGCTGAGGTCGATGTTGCCGATGCCGCCGGCGACCTGGACGTGCAAGGTATGGGGCGCATGGCCAAGAGCGTCGTTGACATAGTTGCCGTCGACTTGCTTTAGGCCGTGAGTAGTGACGGCGCCGATGCCACCCTTGGCGTCGACAGTGACGCCAACGTTTTTGGGAAGACGAATTTTTGCCTGGCCGATGCCGCCATGAATTTCGACGTCCGCGTCAGCGGCGCGGTCGCCTGTGAGATCGACGTTCACCTGGCCGACACCCATGTTCACGGTTAGCCGCTTGAGGTTCATTTCGCGAAGTTTTAAATTGCCCTGCGCTGCTCCCATTTTTATTTCGACTTCCACCGGAACTTTGTCATTGAGTTGAACGCGCCAGGTATTGTTGTCCGGGCCGAGGGTGGGGCCGTGGTTGTCCTGCGAAATGTCGAGGTCGGCGTTCGTGCCCGAAACGTGGTAGTCAATGCTGGGGCGGGACCACGCGGCGGAGTAATCGAAATCGCCGTCGAGGGCATGACTGGTTCCTCCGGAAAGATTGAGCTCACCCGCCGGCATGGTGATGACAGCGCTAAGGCTTGTTGCGCCTTGCAAGTCCCGCACTTCGCTGATGTGGTCGATTTGCCTATCGTAACGGCCGTCGCGAGAGAACGCATTGCCGCGCCAGAGCAGAACGACGATGACGAGCACGAATAGGAGGACGCCTACGGTGGCTCCAATGGAAATATTGGCACGAGTCTTTTTGGCGCCCTGGACCGAATCCCACATCTTGCCGAGGCCAATAAAAATAAGGGCGAGCGGCCAATAGACCTTAATGACGGCGAATGGCTGGAAGGCGGGCTGCCAGATACGGTAAAGAAACAAAGCGCCAATACAGATCATCAGAATCGGCACGGCGAGGGACCTGTTGCGAGCGGCGTCGCGATCGGGCATGGCAGAAGACTCCTACCTGTAGTACGCAAGGAAACGAAAAAGAATTCAGGCGGGCTGAAAGTAACACAAGGCATTGGGGTTAGGCGAGTTTTACGAGGCCTGGCGGAGAACTGCGGTCACGGGGCCCTGGCTGCCTGCGCAGCACTGCTAGGAGCGACTATGCTACCCTTCCCGGGGCGTTTCTCAAGGACTGGAACGATGGCTCCGTTTTCGCGGGTTATTTGGATTGTGCTGGACAGCGTCGGAATTGGCGCGTTACCGGACGCGGCGGATTATGGCGATGTGGGAAGGTCAACCCTGGGCCATATTGCGGAGTCGCGGGCGCTCCGGATTCCGACGCTGGTAAAACTTGGGCTGGCCAACATTGAACCACTGGCGCACCTGCCGCCTTCGCTGGCGCCGATGGGCGCTTACGGAAAAGGGCGGACGCATTCGCCGGGAAAAGACACGACGACCGGACATTGGGAAATGGCGGGGATATGGCTGGATCAAGCGTTTCCGGTTTACAAGCATGGCTTCCCCGCTGACTTGATTGCGGAATTCGAACGGCAGATTGGCCGCAAGACAATTGGAAACAAGCCTGCGAGCGGGACGGAAATCATCAAAGAGCTTGGCGAAGAGCATGTGAAAACGGGCAAGCCGATTGTGTACACGTCCGGAGACAGCGTTTTTCAGATTGCCACGCATGAAGAGATTGTTCCGATTCAGGAGTTGTACCGGATGTGCGAGATTGCACGGAAGCTGCTGGACGGGCCACATAAGGTGGGGCGCGTGATTGCGCGGCCGTTTGCGGGAGCAGTGGGGCACTTTGTTCGGACGCCACGACGGCACGATTATGCAGTGGACCCACCGAAGCCGATGCTGATGGACGTGCTGGCGGAACGCAGGGTGCCGGTTTTCGGGATCGGAAAAATTCACGACATTTACAATGGCCGCGGCGTGGACGATTACGTCACGACAAAATCGAACACAGATGGAATGGAGAAATTAACGGCCGCATTGAACGAGCGCGCTTCCGGATTGATTTTTTGCAACCTCGTTGATTTCGACATGCTCTACGGACATCGCAAGGATGTGGAAGGATTCGCGAAATCATTGGAAGAATTTGACGGGCAACTGGCCGCGTTCTTGCCACTGCTGCAGCCGAGCGACTTGCTCATGATTACCGCGGACCACGGTTGTGATCCCGATCCGCGGTGGGAGACGACCGATCATTCCCGCGAATATGTACCAATTCTGGCTTACTCGCCGAATTATGGCGCGGGGGTCAGGCTAGGCGTGAGGGATACTCTCGCCGACATGGGGCAAACCATTGCGGAGAATTTCGGTCAATCGATTTTGCACGGAAAAAGTTTTTTGCGAGAAATTTCCAATTATTAAAACGGTCGGTGTCAGTTTGCGCCAGAACTCGTCGCACCGCTGATCGGTTCAATCGGTGCATAGTAGCCGTTGCGGGTGCGCGCAGAGAGCTTGCCGCGGCCGCGCGGCGGAATCACCTCGACAGAGACGGCGCGATACGTGCCGTCTTTTTTCGCGTTGCTCGGATAGTAGGCGAGCGTGTACTGGTTGCGAATATCTTTTGCGACCTGCTCGCAAATGGCGTGCACGTCTTCAACGTTTTCCGGAAAGTAGGCGACGCCGCCGGAAGCATCAGCAATTTCCTTCAACGCGCGGGTTGCCTTCTTGCGATTCTTCTTGTCCTCGTCGCTGAAAAGGCCAATGGTGTAAATCACGACGTTGGATTTCTGAATTTCGCGAATCGTTTTTTCCAGTGTATTGCGGCTGGCGTTGTCTTCGCCATCGGTCACGGCGAGCAAAACTTTCTTGTCTTTGTGTCCCTTTTTTGCGTGATCCATTGAGCCGATGAGCGCGTCGTAAAACGCCGTGCTGCCGCGCGAATCGATGCGCTCGAGCGCTTCTTTCAATTCCGGAATGCTGCTGGTGAAATCCTTGTCGAGGTCGAGATAGTAGTCGTCATTAAAGTTGACGACGAAGGCTTCGTCCTGCGGGTTGCTGGTCTGGACGAGAGTCAGTGCCGCCTCGTTTACGCGGGGCCGTTTGTCGCGCATGCTGCCGCTGTTGTCGATCACGAGCCCCATGCTGACGGGCACGTCTTCGCGCTTGAAGACGGACATTTTCTGTTCGACTTTATCTTCAAATAACCGGAAATTTTCCTGTTTGAGGCCGTCGACGAAGCGGCCGCGATCGTCGAGCACCGAGGTATGGAGCACGACAAGGCTGACGTCGACTTTGATACTCGCGCCGGGATTTTGCTGGCCTGGTGGCGCGGGCTGCGAAACTCTCGGCGCGAGCGGATCCTGATTCGACGATTGCGCGCGCGCGGATACG
Source organism: Candidatus Acidiferrum sp. (assembly GCA_035295625.1). GTDB lineage: Bacteria > Acidobacteriota > Terriglobia > Acidiferrales > UBA7541 > Acidiferrum. The sequence continues at coordinate 26,122 of DATGIS010000042.1, forward strand.
ACGGCAAGCGCGGCCATGCCGACGCCAGTTATCAGGGCGGAAGCGAGAAGACGCCGCACCCCGTTAGTGGCTCGGGGCGTAATACCCTGTTTTTGCGAAGACGGTGAGAGGAGGCAATCCTCGGGGCGGGCGGAGTTTAACTTTGACTTTTCTCCACCGCGCGTCGTGTGCTTTGTTGCTCGGCCTATATCCCAGAACATATTGATTTCGCAGCTCCATGCCAATCTTGGTGGCGATGTCCGGCAGGTCCTCTAGGCGCTCAACGGCGAAAACGCGGCCACCGGTCATGTCGGTCACGTCCGTCAAGAGCGAAGGGCCGTTGAGTTCCTCCGGCGTCCGGCTCCGATACCCAAGCGGGTCAAAGATGCCAATCGCATAGAGCTGGGTGTCCGCCTCTTTCACCAGCCGCTTGATATCGTTTTCGTTGTACCTACTATGATTGTCTCCCCCATCGGATATGATGAGCAAGGCCCGCTTAGCGTTTCGTGCACCCCTCATTTGACTGAGTCCAAGATAGATCGCGTCGAGCAACGCGGTTCTTCCCTTTGTCGCGGTCAAGGCCATACGGCTCTGCAGGTCTTCGACGCTGTTCGTGAATTCGCTGGTCAGCTCGGCGCGTTCGTTAAAACTCACGAGGAAAAATTCGTCGGCAGTGTTTGCGGTCTTGAAGAACTGGACGGCGGCTTCGCGAGCTTTGCCGATCTTGTTGCTCATGCTGCCGCTGACATCAAAAACCACACCGATGGATATCGGCACGTCCTCTGAGGAAAAGGTTTCGACTTCCTGTTCGACGTTGTCTTCGAAAACGCGGAAATTGTCGGGTTCGAGTCCGGTCACGAGGCGATTGTAGGGGTCGGTGACGGTCACATTGACAAGCGCAAGGCTTACGTCGCTTCGGATCAGGCGATTGGGCTTAACCGCCATGCCGGGCGTATCGTGCTTGACGTCTTTGACGTCGACTTTCTTCTCTTTGGCTGCATTTGGATCGTCTGGGGCTTGCGAGAGGGCCGATGGGTGCATCGAACACAAAAACAGCGCTACGACAGCAAAGGCGAAGAAGTTATATACAACGCGAACGCCAGTTCTATCGCGTTTCACGGCACCCCCGATTCCCGGCTTGCCGGGACGGCCGCGCGGCTCGGACTACGTGCGAATTCTATCACTCGTGCCTTTCAGTTCAAGGGAAATCCGCCACACGGTCATTAGACTCCAAAATGGCCAGTTTTATTCTTCAAATTACCGCTGCAGGGGCGGCGGAGACAGTCGGCCGGCCGCGGTGACCGGCGTGTTAGGATGGCTCCGAAGTATTGGTTTTGACCGCGGAAGACGTTGAGAGACAAAAATGAGTAGCCCGAGAGTTGTGATCGTGATTCCGGCAAGGTATGGCAGCACACGGCTGCCGGGAAAGCCACTCGTAATGCTGGCAGGACAGTCGATGGTGCAGCGCGTTTACGAGCGCGCAAAGCTATCGAAGCTAGCTTCCAGAGTGATCGTCGCGACAGACGACGAGCGCATCCTAAAAGCGGTGGAAGCGTTCGGCGGCGAAGCGCGCATGACGCGGCCCGATCATCGCACCGGTACGGAGCGGATTGCGGAAGTTGCGGCGCACTCCGAAGGCGATGTGTTTGTAAACGTGCAAGGCGATGAACCGTTGCTCGATCCCCAGGCCGTGGACACGGCGGTCAGTTCCCTGTTGGAAGAACCGGCAGCGGCGATTTCGACGGTAGCAGTGTCCATCAAGACTCCGGCCGACATCATGGATCCCAACGTGGTGAAGACCGTTCTCGATTTCGACGGGAACGCGCTCTATTTTTCGCGGGCGCCGATTCCGTGGGTGCGAGATACCGCGGCGCACCAAGTGGTGAGGCACCTGAAACATTTAGGGTTGTACGTATTTCAGCGCGACGCCTTGCTCGAATATCCCACGCTGCCGCAGGGCGAACTCGAACGAATTGAGCAGCTCGAACAGTTACGCTGGATGGAAAACGGCTGGAAGATTCGTGTGGCCGAAGTGGAACACGACGCGGTGAGTGTGGACGTGCCCGCCGACGTCGAGCGCGTCGAGAAACTCCTGCAACAGAAGTAGTCCACACCTCAGGAAAAACAACGCCGACCCGAAGCGAATCGGGCCGGCGTTGTTCTTGGTCTCGGCTGAACTCAGATCACGGTGGTGTAATCTGTTTCGTGAACACTCCGCCGGTGGAGTGATCTTTGTCGGTATCGATCACAAACATCGTAGTGGAATTGACGGGATACAGGCTGAAGTTGAATGTGGTGGACGGTCCGCCGTTGGTCCCTGCGGCCGTGACCTTGAGCGTGCTGCGATTGCCCGAAGACGTCGTCCCGTCACCGTTAATCGTCAATGTTCCGTTTAGGGCAGAGTCGTGGAATGCGCCCTGGTTTGCGTTTAGTTCTGAAAAGTCCATCGCACCGGTGACGTTGGCGGAAGTCGCGCCGGAAACCGTCACGTGGCCGACGAAATCTTCCTCGCCAACGGCATTGTTCGTGTTGTTTTGGCTCACGCCATTCCAATTAAACCCATAATCGGCTGCGACGGAAGCATTGCTGAAGGGAGCGCCGGATTGCGCCATAATCACGCCGTCTCCGACAATTCCTTTGCTGTTGTCCTGAATGACGCCTTGCGTAGCGGAACTCATGTAGAAAACGAAGGAGTAGGTCCCTGTTTTCGAGTCCGTAAAGGTCAGCGTGCCTCGACCTGAACCGGGGAAATTGGTGTCGATAGCGTAGTTCGTCGCGGACAGCGAACCATTTGGGACTTGCGTGATAGAGCTGCCGAGCAGCTTCTCGTCAAGCGCAATCGAAGTCGCGCCTCCACTCCCATTTGCCGAAAATCGCCCAACTTTGAAATCAGCGCTCGTCGTGCCTACACCAGCCGTAAGAAAGGCATAGCTGCTGGCAAAAGCCGTATTATTAGCGGGTGGCGCGGATTGTGCGTTCGCCGTTCCGACTGTAATGGGAATGTTGATTCCAGTTGGCGGCACTTCGATCATGTGGAATTTCGTGCCACTCACAATCACGAAGGCATATTGGAACTGGTTATTGAAGGTGAGCGTTCCAAGTCCGTTTGTGGCGTCCGCGATCACGTAACTGCCGCCAGTAATTGCTACGGGGCCGCTGGCAGTCGCGCCGTCGTTCTCATCATACACGCCACTCGCGACGGTGCCGCCGTTCAGAACAATCTGACCAACGATCGAGTCGGTGCTGGTATTTGGGAAAGGCGTTCCATCGAGCCCCGCGTTATCAAAAACAAAGGAGTTGCTGAGGGCGGCCGTCGTAAACGTTGTCGTGTCCTGCAGTTCAAACGTGCCACTGGTGCCCGTGACGCCGTCCGTTTCGCATATGATGCCGCCGCTCGTGGACGTGAGTGTGACGCTAAAGGAGAGTGTCCCCGTTACGTTGGTGAGGTTGATTACGCCTCTGCCGTCCGCTTGCACCTGATAGTTGCTGGCAACGAAGGCGATCTGCTGGAAGTTGTTGGTGAACGTGTCGACTAGTTCTGTTCCCCCGGAAATCCCACCATTGCCATCCGCCACGAAGCTTCCTATCCGCGCAATGAAACCATCTGGCGCTTGGCCGGCCATGATGAAGGCGTACTGGCCCTTCAAGCTGGAATTCGAAAAGCCAAGCGGAGGAGGTGGCGGCAATGTGCTGCTCCCGCCGCTGCTGCAAGCAGCGCCAAACGCCGCTACGATCAACGCAAGGAGAAGTGTGCCGCGCTTCATCGCGCACCTCCCTGCAAAGTTGCTTGTGACGATGCATTGTTCTGCTTGGCCGCAGCTTGGGCGGCTGCCGGAGAAACCGGGAATCCCTGAGTGTTGCGGACGGCAACAACCTGTGCTCCCTGCTGAATCAGCCGGGCCAGGAAGAACGTCCCTTGCGGCGTTGTCACCGGTTCGCCGATGATGCGAACGCTCGCGCCTTCCGCGACCACGAAGTTGCTGGCCTTCAATACGCGCGCATCACCAAGATGGACATCCACCGGCCCCGCGGACGTTTGCACCACGACGTGCGCCCCAACCGGAAATTGCCTGGAATTTTCGGTGAAGCTGGCGACCGTCCCCTGCAGCGAGACTTCTTTGGCCGCGTCATATAAAGCGTGATTTCTGCCTTCGGCAGTGGCCTTCGCTAACGCCGCGGGGCTGGTCTGCGTGCTTCGCTGCGCATTGGCCGCGGTGGCGAACAGTAACGCCCCGGCGAACCATCCCGCGCTGGCGAACACTGCCATGCCCGCTCGCATGCTGATGATTGCTTTCATGATTGACCCCAGTTTGAAATAGATCTCGTACGTTCTTGCCGTCCGGATCCCTGAAAGTTCCGGACACAACCACACCCATTTAGTGAGATGGCAGCAGCCATGCTTCGGGTTTCAGGGAATGCACGTGAATTTTCCAAAAACACAACATGCACTGAACCGCGCTGCCGCCGCGGACATCTCCGATAGGTTCAACACGCCACATCGGAGAATGTTTCGTTAGACGGCGGAATTCAGAAAATATTCCGTTTTATCGGCGCAAAGAGTTCGATTTGACAGAACGTCGCCTCATGTCCATAATTATGTGTACGTCAATCCTGCGGAGGTCGAAACAGTCCGGCGCGTTGGTGTAAACCCGCGCGGGCTACCCGGATGGCGCAAAAATATATATTTGTTACCGGCGGTGTTGTTTCCTCACTTGGTAAGGGCGTAGCAGCCTCCTCCATCGGTTGTCTCCTCGAAAGTCGCGGTTTCAAAGTCACTCTTCAAAAATGCGATCCGTATCTCAACGTCGATCCCGGCACGATGAGCCCGTTTCAGCACGGCGAGGTCTTCGTCACCGAGGACGGCGCGGAAACGGACCTCGATCTCGGCCACTACGAACGGTTCACGCATGCGAAGCTGCGCCGCGACAATAACTGGACGACCGGCCGCATCTACGAAACCATCCTGGCGAAAGAACGCCGCGGCGACTATCTCGGCAAAACGGTTCAGGTGATTCCGCACGTCACCGACGAAATCAAGGCGATCATCAAGAAAGTCTCGACCGACGTCGATGTGGTCATCGTCGAAATCGGCGGCACCGTCGGAGATATCGAGTCATTACCGTTTTTGGAAGCGATTCGGCAGATGCGCCTCGAACTCGGCGCGGAAAATACGCTCTTCGTACATGTCACGCTGGTTCCCTACATTGCAGCGGCCGGCGAACAAAAGACCAAGCCGACGCAGCACTCCGTAAAAGAGATGCTCGGCATCGGAATCCAGCCGGACATTTTGCTTTGCCGCAGCGACCGCCACATTCCCTCCGAACTGAAGAAAAAAGTGGCGCTCTTCTGCAACGTAAACGAATCCTGCGTTATTTCGATGGAAGACGTGGACACGATTTACGCAGTTCCCGCGGAGCTGGCGCGCGAAGGATTGGACAAACAGATTTTGCGTTTGCTGCATCTGGAAGACCGTCCGCAAAATCTGCAGCCCTGGATCGATCTCGTTCAACGCATGCATCATCCGGCGGGCGAGGCGCGCATCGCGATCGTCGGTAAGTACGTTCAACTGGAAGACGCGTACAAGAGTTTGCGTGAAGCGCTGTTGCACGGCGGCTTGGCACACAATCACAAGATCGTGATTGATTGGATTGAGTCGGAAGAGATCGAGTCAGCGCAGATTGCCGCGGAACGTTTGCACGGCTATGACGGCATTTTGGTTCCGGGCGGATTCGGCAAGCGCGGCGTTCAGGGCATGGTGTACACCATTCAATACGCGCGAGAGAACAAGATTCCGTTCTTCGGAATTTGCCTCGGCATGCAGTGCGCGACCATCGAATACGCCCGCGACGTGGCCAAAATCTCTGACGCAAACAGCACCGAATTCGATCAACAGACGCCTCATCGTGTGATTTATAAGTTGCGCGAGCTGCTCGGCGTGGACGAAATGGGTGGCACCATGCGCCTTGGCGCGTGGCCGTGCAAACTCGAACCCGGCTCGTTCGCGCACAAGGCCTACGGTAAAACGGAAATCAGCGAACGCCACCGTCATCGTTACGAATTCAACCGCGAATACGAAAAACAGCTGATCGCCGCAGGCTTAAAAATCACCGGTCGTACGCCAGACGAGAATTACGTGGAAATCGTCGAGGCGCCGGAGCACCCCTGGTTCCTCGGATGCCAGTTTCATCCGGAATTCAAGTCGAAGCCTCTCGAACCACATCCGCTCTTCGCAGCGTTCATCGGAGCGGCGATCGAGCACAAAAAGACGCTCGCGCGTCCGGCCGCTGCACAACAAGCGCAAGCATCCGAAAAAGCACACGCACCTTCGCCCGACCCGGCACGAGCTCCCGTCGCCCTGCGCGCCGCGCCCAGCGCGACAGCTTGAGACTTCCACGCCGCTGTGGCGCCGCGATCGCCCCAACCACCGTTGTGATATCGTGACCTTACGCATGACCGGCGAAACAGAAATTCAGCTTGGCTCTTTGCACCTCGGCGGAAAGCACCCGCTTTTCCTAATCGCTGGGCCGTGCGTGATTGAGTCCGAAGCACACGCTCTCTCGCTGGCGGAAAGAGTCGCGCGCATCGCTGCAGACGCGGGCGTCCCGTACGTCTTTAAGGCGTCGTACGACAAGGCGAACCGCTCGTCGGTAAATTCGTTTCGCGGACCGGGATTGAAGGAAGGGCTGCGTATTCTTAGCAGGATAAAAACAGAATTACACGTGCCGGTGCTGACCGACATTCACGAACCCTCTCATGCTGCGCCCGTCGCGGAAGTCGCGGACATTCTGCAAATCCCTGCATTTCTCGCGCGTCAAACCGACTTGCTCGTCGCGGCGGGAAAGACCGGCCGCATCATCAATATCAAGAAGCCGCAATTCGTATCGCCGGCCGACATGAAAAACGCCGTCGAGAAAGTCGCTTCCACTGGCAACACAAAAATCATCCTCACCGAACGCGGTTCGTCTTTCGGTTACCAAAACCTCGTCGTGGATTTCCGTGGCATCCCGCAGATGAAGAAATTCGGCTACCCAGTCGTGTTTGACGCGACCCACTCTGTGCAACTACCCGGCGGACAAGGCCACTCCAGCGGGGGCCAGCCGGAATTCATCGAGCCATTAGCTCGTGCGGCAGTGGCCGCGGGAGTCGATGGACTGTTCCTCGAAACGCACGACAATCCCGCGAAGGCGCTCTCCGATGGAGCCAACGCGCTGCCGCTCGCGCAACTCCCTTCCCTTCTCGCACGCATGAAGCAACTTTCCGAGCTCGTTCGCGGTTGGGGCAGCGCATGAGTCAGGATACTGCCCGCCGTGTTCTCCGCATCGAAGCGCAAGCAATCCAGGATGTTCTCGCGCGCCTTGATGCAACTTTCGACCGCGCCGTGGACCTTTTCTTCGCGTGCAAGGGCCGCGTCATAGTTGCCGGCATGGGCAAATCCGGCATCGTCGGAAAAAAAATCTCGGCAACATTTTCGAGCACGGGAACGCCGGCTTTTTTCCTGCATCCTGCCGAAGCGCTGCACGGCGATTTGGGAATG
>DATGIS010000043.1:0-47777 GCA_035295625.1 Candidatus Acidiferrum sp.
CGCCTGCTGCCCGAGCGCAATTTGGCGCCGCTTACGAATTCTTTTCCACCCATTCATCACGCGCGTACGATCCTCGTGACCGGCGCGGGTGGAAGCATCGGCTCCGCGCTGGTCCGTTCCATCGCCACGGAGGCTCCGAAACTTCTCGTCCTTCTCGACCATTCCGAACAAAATCTCTACGAAATCGAATCCGCGCTCTCCGCCCTTTCGCCCGCACCGACTTTTCTCGCTGCCCTCGGCGACATTGCCGATCGCGATCTCATCTCCTCGATTTTCGAAGAGCATCGCCCGTCGCTCGTCTATCACGCCGCTGCCGTCAAACACGTTCCGCTCATGGAAACCAACCCCATCGCGGCCATTCGAAACAATGCTCTGGCAACCTGGCACCTCGCGCGCCTCGCCGCAGAGCACAAAATTCCTCGCTTCCTTTTGATTTCTACGGACAAAGCTGCCAACCCTCGTAGCATCATGGGTGCTTCGAAGCGGCTCGCCGAACTCGCGGTCTTGCGCTGGAATTCCGATCGCGCCACCTGTTCCGCGATTCGTCTTGGCAACGTTCTCGGTTCGCACGGCAGCGTCGTTCCTCTCTTTCTCCGCCAAATCGAGCAGAGAAAGAATCTTACCGTCACACACAGAGAAGTCTCCCGCTACTTCCTCACGATGGACGAAACCGTCCGCCACATTTTCCGCGTTGCTTTACTTTCCGACGGCGGCGGACTCTTCCTCCCGGAAATGGGTGCGCCCGTCCCAATCCACATCCTGGCATCGCGCCTGCTGGAACTCACCGCAGAATCCGGAACACAAACCAGCATTATCGAATTCACTGGCCTTCGTCCGGGCGACAAATTAACCGAAGACCTGCTGGCCCAAACCGAATCGGTCGAACCAACTTTCGAACCCGGCATTCAGAAAATCGTTGGCGCCCCAGTCTCTTCGGAAGCGCTCGACGCTGCCTTCGACGCAATCGCCATGCATGCACGCACCCGCGACCTCTCTTCGCTTCTCGACGCCGTCCGCGAAATCATTCCCGAATACCAGCCCAGCGCCGAACTCCTAGAACGCGCCGCGCTCTCGTTGACCAATTCCTCTTCGCATGACTGAACCGCGCCGAAAAATCGCCGTTGTCTCCACTTCCCGCGCGGACTACAGCCATCTCTATTGGCCGCTTCGCGCGCTCGCCGATCATCCGCTCGTCGATCTAAAACTCATCGTCCTGGGCGCGCATCTCTCTCCGGAATTTGGCGCGACGATCCGGGAAATCGAACGCGACGGCTTTCCCATCGCCGCCCGCATCGAATGTCTTCTCAGTTCCGATTCCGACGTCGGCATGGCGAAAACGATCGGCGTCGCCACGCTCAGCCTGGCCGATCATCTCGGAGTCATCCGTCCTGACCTGCTTCTCCTCATCGCCGATCGTTACGAAATGCTCGCCCCGGCTTCCGTCGCTCTCGCGCTTCGCATCCCCATCGCACACATCGAAGGCGGTGAAATCAGCGAAGGCGCCATCGACGACGCCGTTCGCAACGCCCTCACCAAAATGGCGCACATCCACTTCACTTCCACGTCCGCCGCTCGCGATCGTGTCATCTCCATGGGCGAAGAGCCCTGGCGCGTCCATCGCGCTGGCGCGCCTTCTTTGGACCATCTGAAAAAGTCTTCGCTTCTCACCCGTGCCCAACTCGAACAAAAACTTTCGCTGGATCTCAATCAGTCGATCGCCGTCATCGCATATCACCCTGTCACGCTCGCAAACGACACTCTCGCGGAAACCGACGCGCTCTTTGCGACGCTCGCAAAGCTCCCTGAGCAGCTTCTCTTCTGCTATCCAAACGCCGATGCAGGCAGCCGCGCCCTCATCGAACGTGCAAAATCGTTCCTCGCTGTTCGCGGCAACGGCCAAATCTTTATCAATCTCAACGCCGTCACCTACTGGAGTCTTCTCCGCGAATCTACAATGTTTCTCGGCAATTCCAGCAGCGGCATCATGGAAACGCCCTCTTTTTCGTTGCCCACCGTAAACATCGGCATTCGTCAGCAGGGCCGAGAACGGGCCCGCAACATTCTCGATGCACCGGCGGCTCCCGAAGCCATCCTCGCCGCCGCCGCGCAAGCTCGCAGCGACGCGTTCCGCCAATCGCTCGCCGGAATGACTAATCCCTATGGCGACGGTGCCGCTTCCGAAAAAATCGCCGGCATTCTCACGACCGCGCCGCTCGGCACCAGGCTCCTCATCAAACGCGCCACGCCGCAATCATGACGATTCCGCTCTCTGCCCCCGATATTACCGACGCGGAAATAGCCGCCGTCGCCGAAGTTCTTCGCACCGGCCGCCTCAGCCTCGGCCCTCAGCTCGAAGCATTCGAATCGGCAATCGCGCGCTACACCAACGCGAGTCACGCCGTCGCCGTCTCTTCCGGCACTGCCGCACTTCACCTCGCGATCCGCGCTCTCAACTTGAAAGAGGGCGACGAAGTCATACTTCCATCCTTCACGTTCATCGCTGTCGCCAACGCCCTCGCCTACGAGCGCATTTCTCCCGTTTTCGTCGACATCGATCCCGTCACGCTCAATCTAGATCCTTCCAAAGTGGAAGGAGCCATCACGCCCAAGACACGCGCCATCATTGCGGTTCACACCTTCGGCGTGCCCGCTGATCTCGACGCGCTGAAGTCAATCGCCCAGCGCCACAGTCTGTTTTTGATCGAAGACGCCTGCGAAGCCCTCGGCGCGGAATACGCCGGCGAAAGAGTCGGCGGACTTGCCGACGTCGGCGTCTTTGCGTTTTATCCTAATAAACAAATCACGACCGCTGAAGGCGGCGTCCTGGTCACGCAGTCTCCCGAACTCGCCGCACTTGTGCGCTCTTTGCGCAATCACGGCCGCCGCGACTCCGCAGATTGGCTCCAGCACTCCGAAATCGGCTACAACTACCGCCTTTCCGAACTCCACGCAGCCCTCGGTTTGGCCCAGATGCAGCGCGTTGACGCGATCCTGGAAGGACGCGAAGAAATCGCCCGCGGCTACGACGAGCGCCTCGCAAAATCCGAAGCGCTGATCCTTCCGCCATTAAAACTATCGGGTCACCGCATCAGTTGGTTCGTTTACGTAATTCGCCTGGTGGAAAAATATCCGCAATCGGATCGAGATGGCTTGATCGAAAAAATGGCCGCTCGCGGAATCGCGTGCGGCCGTTACTTCGCCCCAATTCATCTTCAGCCGCCTTATCGCAGCCCGAATCGTGTCCCGCTTCCCTTCACCGAGCACATCGGCGCGCGCACTCTCGCGCTCCCCTTCTTCAATCGCATCACGGATGCGCAACTCGACGAAGTCTGCGAAACGCTTCTTTCTCTTCTCTGATCTAGGCGGCCGTCCCCGTTCTACTTCGGCTCAAACACCAGCGGTAGTCCGTTCTTCGTATTTCCGATCACCACGATCTTCGTGTTCTGGCTTGCTGCCAGTTTCTCGGTCGCTTCGATTCCCTTCCACTCGAGCAGCTGCGGGCTGATTCCCTGCGCCACGATCTTCTGGAAGTCCGCAATGCCCTTCGCTTCAATACTCTTCCGGTCTGCTTCCTGTTTTTCTTTCTGCAGAATGAAGCTCATCCGCAGCGCATCCTGCTCCGCTTGCTGTTTCGCCTCAATCGACGCCTTCAGCAGCGGCGGCAACTGAACGTCCCGCAGCAACACGTCTTCGACAATCACGCCGCGCGGCGCAAGTTTCGAAATCAGGTCATCCTTGATCTGCTGCTGCACGAGTTCGCGACCGTTCGTATATAGATCATTGGCGGAGTGCGAAGCCGTCGTTCCGCGAATCGCCGACCGCAACTCCGGCTCCACGATCTTTTCCGCGTAGTCCACCCCGATCGTTCGCAGTACTTGCGCCGCCTTGTCCCGGTCTAGCCGAAATAGCAGCGACGTATCGAGCGACAGCGTCAACCCCTCTTTTGACGGCACGCTCGCGCTCTCTTTCCGCGACTGCGTCTGCACCGTCATCTTCTCCACCGACTTCAGCGGATTGATCAAATGAATTCCTTCGGGCAGCACGTCCCCCGTCACTCTTCCAAACAGCGTCAGCACGCCCACATGCCCCGTCGGAATCGACGTCGTCGACGCCATCAACAAAATGAACACCGCGATCGCGATCACGATTGTCAGGAATCTCGATCTCAACCCTGCCAGATTCGGCATCCCCGGCTTCCCGCCGCCAAAACTGAATTCCACATTTGCCATAAATTCCTCCGCTCTCTACTACGCAACGCGCTCAGGCCACGTTTCTTGGTTGCCATCTTACGTCCCCATTCCGCGCCCCGCAACCCTACCACTATATCTTGTAGCCCTTTTCTCTTGACACCAAAGCCTCCCCGGCGCACAATCCCCGCCATTGCAGTTCACTTTGCCGCCGGGGGAACCCCGCAGTGGGGAAGGCGGCCACCGGAGAACAAAATTTATGCAATACCTTCCCGGCTGGACCGTGCAATGCATCAATCCCGAATGTTCTGCTCGAGGACACTGGCTTCGCGCTCACCTTTCCGGCCCCAATGCCGGCCTCGAATTTTGCCCAAGTTGCGGCTTGTCGCTTCAGGCCGTTCCGCCGCCCATCGGTCCGCGTCTTCGCATGCGCCCGCGTCCACTCGGTGCCCGCCCGCCGCTGCGGCCGCGCCCACGCTAACGCGGCACTTGTCAATCAACTCCGGTTCGGCAATTATTCGAGTGTGATTCGCTTGCATTATTTCCCTTATACGGCCTTAGTAGTTGTGTCGTTATGTGTCCCGGCCGGAGTACGGCCGCAATCAATCCCGCAACCAGTCGCGCCTCAAGCGAACGCTCCGAAATCCCCAATCGCATACCCGGAGACGCAGGCAGGTCTAAAGCAGCTCGCGGCCGATATCATTAAAGCGCAAAAGGAAAATAACGCCGCACGCGCACAGGAACTACTCGACAATTTTGTGCTTCCAAATTTTCGCGAGTGGTACGCGCAGAATTTCAGCGACGTTGCCGTTGCAAGGGCGGTACCCGCCTATGCGGCTGGCGCACCGCGATTGCCCGCGCAACTTGCGGGCGCTTTTCTCGTCGCCTATCAGGAAGGGTTCAGGTCGATCGAAGCCGTGCGCTATGACGACGAGCAAAGCGCCTGCACCAGCACCGCGCAAGTATTCAGCGCAATGACAGCGAGGAAAACACGAGTTCCTCTCTACGAACTGAGATTTGCCCACGGCGATCGTTTCAAGGCAGTCTTCGCCTTCGCTTACGTGGACGGTGCATTTCGACTCGTCCTGACCCCGGATTTTTCCAAATCCATCCGCCCAGCGCCGGAGCAAACTGCCGTCCCTGGCTCGACGGACTCGAAGCCGGATGCGCGCATCAGAATGGGCGGCCCTGTGCAGGCTGCAAGCTTGGTATGCAGAGTTCAGCCCTACTATCCGGAAGAGGCGCGGGTTCAACGCATAACAGGCACTGTCAGATTTCATACGATCATCGGGACCGATGGAAGCGTGAAGGAGCTCGAAGCCCTGACGGGGCCTCCCGTTCTTGTTGCTGCGGCGAAACAGGCCGTCAGCCGATGGCGCTACCGTCCGATGCTCCTGAACGGCGAGCCGGTCGAAATCGATACGACCATCGATGTGATTTTTGCTTTGAACCCTTAAATACGGGTGAGAACCGTCTCAGGCCTCAACTAAACCCTTCTCCACCATCTCTTCATCGCTCAACCACAAATCCGGGATATTCGCCGACCCGAATCGCAAAATATCTTCCAGCGCGCCGCGCACTTCGCTCACACGAAAGTCCACGCCGATCTTTTCCAGCAAATCGATGAGCGCTTCCGCCCCTTCCGCCATGGCCGGTCGCGGTAGCACGCCCTCTGCATCCAATTTGTGATAAGTGATGATGTAAATGGCCGAGGGCCCTGCGCCGTGCCGTACAATGCGCAAAAACCCTTTGGTTTTCTGTGGTGCGGGTACCGGATTTGCTGCCAGTGCTGTTCGGGCTGCGTGTGCGCTCATTCCGTCGCTCGCGTCTCCTTTTGTCTCACTGGCTCAGCTGCATCCGCTCGTGCTCCCGCAGTTTTCGCATTTGTAGCACGCGCCGTTCGGCACCATCAGCATTCCGCATTCGCTGCAGGTTGGCGCGCCTTCATGCGCATTGGTCATCGAACTCGATCCGGAAGGCTTGATCGCCGGAGGCATCATCAGCGGCATGGACGAAACCGCTGGCGCCATTGCCGTTCCTGCCGCGCCCGCTTCCACCGGAGCCGATCCATTCAGCTTCAGGTAGTCCGCCGAAATAAACCGCCCGCCAAGCCAGCGGGCGATGTAATCCAGCACCGACGATACGAATCGCACATTTGGATTCGAAGTGATGCCGCTCGGCTCAAACCGCGTGTTCACCAGCTTGTCGACGAATACCTTCAGCGGCACGCCGTATTGCAAGCCTAGGGAAATCGTCAGCGCCAACCCATCCATCACGCCCGATAGCGTCGAGCCTTCCTTCGACATCTTGATAAAGATTTCGCCCGGCCGCCCGTCTTCGTACATGCCCACCGTGATGTATCCTTCGTGGCCGCTCACGCTGAACTTGTGCGTCACGGAAGCGCGTTCGTACGGCATCTTTTCCCGTTGCGCGCGCGCAAACAGTTCGCGCTGCATCGGCAGAAGATCCTGCGCCGCAGCTTCCGTTTTCTTCTCTTCCTTCTTGCCCGCGTTCAGCGGCTGTGACTTCTTGGAATTGTCCCGGTAAACAGCTACGGCTTTCAGCCCCAGCTTCCACGATTCGATGTACGCATCTGTGATGTCTTCGACCGTCGATTCTTCCGGCATGTTGATCGTCTTCGAAATCGCGCCAGAGAGGAACGGCTGCGCCGCCGCCATCATCCGCACGTGTCCCGTCCACGCAATCGACCGCCCGCCCGGAGCCGCCAGCGAGCAATCGAACACCGGCAGGTGCTCCGCCTTGAAGTGCGGCGCGCCTTCCACTTTGCTTTCCTTGTCGATGTACGAAACGATCTCGCTCGTCTCTTCCGGTGTGTAGCCCAACTTCATCAGCGCCGACGGCACCGTGTTGTTCACGATCTTGATCAATCCGCCGCCCACCAGCTTCTTGTACTTCACCAGCGCCAAATCAGGCTCGATGCCCGTCGTGTCGCAATCCATCATGAAGCCGATCGTTCCCGTCGGCGCCAGGACCGTCACCTGCGAATTCTTGAACCCAAACTTCTCGCCATGCGTCAGCGCCGTGTCCCACGACTCCTGCGCCGCCATGTACAGATCGCCCTGCACGTGATCCGGCTGGATTCCGCGCATTGCGTCGCGATGCATGCGAATCACGTCGATCATCGGTTCGCGATTCGCGCCATAGCCCGCGAACGGCCCCATCTTTTCCGCAATTCGCGAAGACTGCGCGTACGCTTCGCCGCACATCAGCGCCGTAATCGCACCTGCCACGTCGCGCCCTTCATTCGAATCGTACGGGAGCGCCATGGACATCAGCAGCGCGCCCAGATTCGCATAGCCCAATCCCAGTGGCCGGAAGTCGTGCGAGTTCTTCTCAATCTTCGGCGTCGGGTAGCTCGCATAGTCCACCAGAATTTCCTGCGCCGTGATCGTCACGTCCACCGCGTGCTTGAACGCTGTCACGTCAAACTGGCCGCTCGTATTCACGTACTTCATCAGATTCAGCGAAGCCAGGTTGCACGCCGTGTCGTCCAGGAACATGTATTCCGAGCAAGGATTCGACGCATTGATTCGCGCCGTCGTCTTGCACGTGTGCCAGCGATTCACCGTTGTGTCGTACTGCATGCCCGGGTCGCCGCACTGCCACGTCGATTCGGAAATCTTTGCCATCAGGTCGCGCGCGCGCAGCTTTTCGTTCGGCTGTCCGTCGTTGACGTTCTTCGTCCACCAGTCCTTATCCTCTTCCACCGCGCGCATAAAGTCGTCCGTCACGCGCACCGAATGATTCGCGTTCTGGAAAAAGATCGAGGCATACGCGTCGCCGTCAATCGACGAGTTGTAACCCTGTTCGATCAAGACATGAGCTTTCCGCTCTTCCTTCGTTTTGCACTCGATGAATTCCACGATGTCTGGATGATCGATGTTCAGAATCACCATCTTCGCCGCGCGCCGCGTTTTGCCACCGCTCTTGATCACGCCCGCAAACGCGTCGAAGCCCTTCATGAAGCTCACCGGGCCGCTCGCGATTCCTCCGCCGCTCAGCGTCTCCCTGCTTCCGCGCAACGTCGAAAAATTCGTTCCCGTTCCCGAGCCCCACTTGAACAACATTCCTTCCGTCTTCGCCAGGTTCATGATCGAATCCATGCTGTCCGAAACGGAATTGATGAAGCACGCCGAGCACTGCGGCTTCGCCTGCACGCCCACGTTGAACCACACCGGCGAATTGAACGCCATCTTTTGCTCGACAAGCAGGTGCGTCAGTTCATCTTTAAACGCATCGCGCGACGCGGTATTCGCGAAGTAACCGCCCTCTTCGCCCCATTTCACAATCGTATTGACCACGCGGCCAATCAGTTGCCGCACCGAGCCTTCCCGCTCGCTCGTTCCCGGTTTTCCGTGGAAATATTTGCTCGCGACGATGTTCGTCGCAGTCTGCGACCAGCTCTTGGGCACTTCCACATCGTCCTGGCGGAAAATCGTCAGGCCCTTTTCGTTGCCGATCAGCGCCGACCGCTTCTCCCATTCAACTTCGTCAAATGGCGATTTTTTCCCGTCGGTGAAGAACCGCTGAAACACCAGTCCTGTTCGAACGCTTGCCGTGGTTTCCACGGCCGCTTTCGCCTCGAGCGTCTTTCCATTCAGTGCCGGCTTCACCGTTGCCATCCGTTCCTCCACGTACAGGGCTCCCTCTCTCGGGAGGAACCCTTATATTTTACTCCTCCGTGCACCACGGAGAACTTCTGCATCCAAAATCGTACCTGCTGCGTCCAATATTCCAGAATCTGGTTTACGTAGAAGCTGCCCGCGAAAAATCTAGACGCGACCGCGCCCCTGCCTGCCTCAGTTCCCTGAGACGACAAAAGCAATGCCCTGCCATTGGCCGCCTTCCAACACACAGCCTCACAGCAGGACTTCCGCTCCGCAAAAGCCAGCGCGGAGCTTCTACTTCGCGCTCGGTTTTTTCGTTTAAAACCCGGGCCGGTTTCGTGGGTTTTGTCGCACGGACCTAGCAGTATCCCCGACTCGGTCCGCCTGGCGCTTCCACGTTCCCCCGAATCTGGATTCGCAGTATCAGCGCATGCAAAATTCCTGTCAAGAGAAAAACGCAAAATGTGGATGTCTTTTTCGTACTGCATCTACATGTAGTGGTCCGTTTTCTTGCCACACACTCTCCCGCTTCTCCGCTTTTCTCTCTCCCTCGCACCAGCTAAACTCTTTGCATCCAATCTCCTATGAACCGTTTTCTTTTTCGCTCGCTCTTGTTTCTCTCGCTTCTCTCTCTTCCGCAACTCTTTGCGCAAACCCAAAATAATTCTTCCACGACCATCGGCCCCATTCCCCTCGGCGAGAAATTGAAACTCTCCGGCCTCCCCAACGCAGGAAAAATTAACGATTCCCTCTTCCGCGGCGCACAGCCTCAATCCGAAGGATTTAGGCAGTTGAAATCGCTCGGCATCACCACCATCGTCGATCTTCGCGGAGAAGATCCCGACAAGCTCGCTTGGGAACGGAAACAAGCCGAATCCGCCGGACTCCATTTCCTGAATATTCCCGTCAGCGGCTGGTCTCCACCGACCAATGATCAAGTCGCGCAATTTCTTTCGCTCTTCCGCGATCCTCACGAAAAAATATTCGTGCACTGCCGTTTCGGCGACGACCGCACCGGAGTCTTCGTCGCCACCTATCGCATGTCGCATGATCGCTGGCCGGCCTCGCAAGCCATCAAAGAGATGTATTTCTTCGGATTCAACGGTTTCTGGCATCCCGCCATGAAGTCCTTCATCAGCGATTTTCCCGAAAAACTGAAAACCGCCCCCGCCCTCGCGCCGTTCGGCAACTCCTCCGACAAATAGCAGCCGCCCGCCAGGTCACTGAATCGCGTCCTGACCACACAAGCCAGAACCAGCCACTCCACTTCTAACATTAGCGTTTTCTTATACTTACGGCCGCTTTCGTCCTAGTACGCCCGTACCCTCATTTTCAGGACTTCCGCTTCATTCCCCACACATCTCACATCCTTCTATCCTTACCCTAGCGGTTGTCTCTCTATTTTCGGGAAGGCTCACGTGAAAGTCGGTCGTTACGAAGTCCTCGACACAGTCGGCGCAGGCGCCTTCAGCCGCGTCGTCCGTGCGCACGACCCTTACATCGGCCGCATCGTCGCCGTCAAAATCTTCCCCAAGGAAATCGCTTCCGGCGAAGCCCGCGAAAAATTCTTTCAGGAAGCCCGCGTCATCGGCCAGATCTCTCATCCCTGCGTTCTCATGTTGCATGACATGGGCATCGACGAGACCTCGCAAACTCCCTATCTCGTCATGGAATTCGTCGACGGCCAGCCACTCGACCGCATTCTCGAAAAGGGCACCGTTCCTTTTCCCCGCGCCTGTGCCTGGATCGGCGACATCGCTGCCGCGCTCGGCGTCGCTCATCGCAAGGGCGTCATTCATGGCGACGTCAAGCCCGCCAACATTCTCGTCACCGCGGACGGCAAGGTAAAGCTCTCCGACTTCGGCATGGCGCGCCTCGCCAGCCGCGATACGGCCGGCAGCCCCCTCCTCGGCACTCCAGCTTACTGGTGCCCCGAGCAAATCATGGGTCGCCCGCAGGACGCTCGTTCGGATATCTTCTCACTCGGCGGCGTGCTCTATGAACTTCTCACCGGCGAAAGTCCCTTCCAGGCCGAATCGATTCAAGCCGTTTGCACGCGTGTGCTCTCTTCCACGCCAGTGCCTGTGTCGCACCGCAACTCCACAGTTCCTGCTGGGCTCGAGGAAGTCGTCATGAAGTGCCTGATGAAAGATCCCGCGCTGCGCCCTGTTGGTGCCGATGCGATCGCCGAAGCGCTCTATCCCTTCGCCCGCCGCAAAGTCATCTCCCAGCCGGCCCAGGCACAGCCCGTGCAGCAGCAGAATTCTCTGCGCGACCGCGCCGCGCGCCTTCTCCGCTCCGCGTAATCGCCCCACAACCCGTAAAAAAAGAAAGCGCCCCGGCTCTCGCCAGGGCGCTCAGACATTCTTCCTACTATCAATTCGCCTATTCCACCAGATGGATCGCTTCCTCCACGTGATGATGCGCCTTGTCAATGTGCATCATCGCGCGTTGCTGCAATCCCTGCGCATACTGGTTGTCTTCGTCTTCCGAAACGTCGTGGTGGGCCTTGTCGATCAGCTCCAGCGCCCGGTGCAAACGTCCCTTCCAATCCATCTTCAGGTCCACTGGCGGATGATCGTTCAGGTCTTTCCCATCGTCGATCGCTGCTTTCTTGATTTCGTCGATCGCAGCGTCGATTTCGTGAATCGCCTTCTTTTCCTGCTCCCGCAATTCGCCGCCGTCTGGCCTTTGCAGATGCGCGCGCGCATGCCGCAGATCGGTCAGCGCGTGCAAATACGCGGGGTGGTCTTTCCCGGGCGCGGGCGCCGCCGTCGTCAAAACCGTGGCAACAAATCCCAGCACCAGAGCCGCTGTCATAAATCGAATGGCAGTCTTCATTCGAGTAGATTCCTCAATCGTTGGATTCCTGGACGCTTCTTCCCGTCAGAACCGGGCAGGCCTTCCGTTCACACCCTACTTCTATTGCGCCCGGTTCGGTGCCTTCAGATTCCTAGAATCTGACCCGTTTCCTCAAGCAGAGTTGCTGCCCCCGCTGTCGTTCCCGTCAACCGGCCTTCCGGCCAGTGCATCGGCTTCAAGATTTCTTCACATCAATTCCGCCATTCGTCGTCGCCAGCCGCAATTCCCGCGCTCCATCGCCAACGGTGCCCGAAATATTTTTCGTTCCAAACGTTCCTTGCACCGTGACCGGAAAATCCGTCCGTATGCTTCCATTCGTCGTGTCGGCGTGCAGCTTAAATCCCGCCGACGCCGGCAATGACACGGAAATTCCACCGTTCGTCGTCGCCAGTTCCAGCTTGCCGCTCCACCCTGCATTCCCCATCGCTATGCCCACATGGCCGTTCGTCGACCGGCCCGAAGCCCATTCGCTCGTCGCAACGTCAATCGTCCCGTTCGTCGTGCTCGCCTCGACCACGCTCTTCAGGTCTCGTCCGTGCACGCTTCCATTCGTCGTTTCCGCCTTCAAATTCACGCCGCGCGCCACGTTCAGCGAAAACGAAATCTTCGCTCTCGAATGGTGCCAGAAATCCCCGGAGTCGGAATTCACTCCGCCGCGGTGGCAGCGCCCCGGTGCCGCGTTTCGCGCATACACCGCGCAAATCGTCACGCCGTCCGGATACTCCACCACCTCGATGTACGCATCTTTTTCGTCGTCGCCGTGTCCGCGCTTCGTTGCATTGGCTTCCGTTCCATCGCTCGCGGCCCCGCTCGCTTCAATGTCGCCGTTTGTGTTGATCACTTCCAGCGTTTGTCCCGCCGCCAGTTTTCCTTGCCAGTGAAAACTGTCTTCCGTGAAAATTGTCCGCTTTTCTTGCGCCTGCGCTGCGCTTCCGCCCAGCAGTAAGATCGCTGCCGCCAGACCAACCGCGCCGGCACTCCATACCATCCGCATTCTCAGTTTCGTTTTCATAAGATCCACTCCTTGCTCTCGCTCTTCATTCTGACTTTTTACTTCCCCGGAATCCTTCCGAGCACTTCCACGCCTTGCTCGACCCTACTATGGACGTCGCCTACTCCGCTTTCGTCTTTCTCAACGCCACGCCTCATTTCTCCGCCGCAAACTCCCCTCTGTCATCCCGACCGGAGTAACCCGGCTTTTTCTTGCATGCGCTCTACGCATGCCGGGTTACGCAGCGGAGGGATCTTGGCTTGATCCATCCCCCCCTCGATCATTGAGACCAACCACCTCACTTCTGCGCCGCATGATGGTCGTAACTCAACACCCGCGTTATCTTCCACGCCCCATCTTTGTACTGCCACAAGTGCACAAACCGCCCCTCTCCCACACCCTCCTTATCTTCGTGCCCGGGATGATGAAACCGGTGCACTCCCATTTCAATCGCTCCGTATCCCTTCATATAAAACACCTTCAGGCTTCCCGGCACCAGCTCCCGAGTCGTCTTGCCGCAAATATTTTTCTTCACGCTATCCGTCAACGCCTCGCGCCCTAGCGTCACTCCGCCCTGGTCATGGTAAAACTCCACATTCTCGACAAAGAACGAAGAAAATTTCTCCAGATCGCATTTGTTGTAGGAGTCGAAAAGCGCTGCATCCAACGACGTAATTGTCTTGTCCAGATCCGCTTGCGATTGGATCTTGTCGAGCGGCAGCACCTCCTGCGCTCGCGCTCCCAGGCTCAAGAACGCCAGTCCAACCGCCGCCAATCCCATCCGCAATCCCAGCCCAAAAACCTTCATCGCACACCCACCCCGGAGATTCCCCGTCCACCTGAATCTACGCACCCTTCTCCCCAAATGTTCCTGGATCTTTTGCCTGCTCGCGCTTCCTCATTCACGCGTCGGGAAAATACAGCTGTCCCAAATCCGGCATCTCGACCAATTGTTTTGCTCGTAGCTTCGCTGTAACTTATTTCATGAATCTGACGTTGATCTTCGTTCCGGCTCCGCGCGCCGCCCTTCCTCCCTTTCGGCTCAGGCCAAAAGCGCTTCAACCATCGGGGAAATCAACACACCCCCTACCCTGCCGCTAACTTGTTCAGAATCAATACTTGCGAGAAATCGAGGGAGGGGGGTGGGGCCTGTTATGTTAACCGATCGCCTTCGTCCGGCGGGCAATAAGTTCAGCGGAACGCCTATGCTTCAACAACCTGCGGCTAACACGCAGCACCTCGAAGCACATCCCCGATCCTTATTCGTACCGCAGTGCTTCAACCGGATCCAGTTTCGCTGCCTTCATCGCCGGCCAAACGCCAAAAATCAATCCGATGCTCACGCTTACCACAATTCCGGTCGCGGCCGCCCAGATAGGCACAATTCCCGCCCAGCCCAGCGTCGCGCGAATCAGAAATACCAGCCCGTTCACGAAGACCAGCGCCAGCACGCCGCCCAGGCCCGTCAGCGTCATTGCTTCCAGCAAAAACTGCCAGGTAATGTCGCCGCTGCGCGCGCCGATCGCTTTGCGAACTCCAATTTCTCGCGTCCGCTCCGTCACGCTTACCAGCATGATGTTCATCACGCCTACGCCGCCAATCAGCAATCCAATCGCGCTCAACACCAGCGTCGCCACATACACCATCATCATAATGCTGTGAAAATTTTCCACTTCCTGTGCCGCCGTCCGGATCGAAAAGTTATCCTTCGCTCCCTGCGCCACGTGGCGCCGCCGCCTCAACACTTCCGTCGCCTGATCCACCGATTGATCCAGCAATCCCGGATACGCTTGGAATCGCATATTCACTTCGTCCGACGCGGGATACACTTTCGCAAACGTGTTGTATGGAATCAGCACGCGACGGTCTTCGTCGCCATTGCCGAATCCACCCTTCGGTTTCTCCACCACTCCCACAACAGTGAACGCCGATCCATCGATAAACACATCTTTGCCAACCGGATGTCCTTCGGGAAACAGCACCGGCGCAACGTTTTCGCCGAGCATCACCACTTTTTCCCGGTGCTGGTCGTCGCCGTCCGCAAGGAATCTTCCTTCGATCGTCGCGGCGTTTGCGTACACCTGTCCGAAATTCGGCTGCACTCCCCGGAAATCGATTCCGGTCACTTCTCCCGCCTTCGTTCGCACCGTATGCGATTGCTGCCAATTCGTCTGCAGAAATGCCGTCACGTTCTTAACCGCGGGGCAAAGCTCCTTCAGCGCGGCAGCATCTTCCAACGTCAGCGGTTTCCTCTGTCTTTCTTCCAGCGGAGGCGGCCCATTGTGCATTCCTTGATCCCACTTGGAAACGAAGGCCGTGTCCGCGCCGTATTGCTTCACCATTTCCTGCACTTGGTTGTCGAATCCGGTCAGCAGCGCCGCCACCAGCATGATGACGCTCACGCCCAGCACGACACCGAACACCGTCAGCGCGCTCCGCAACTTATGCGTCCGCAGCGTGTCCATCGCCTGCTTCAAATTTTCGCCGTGTGCCTGTGCCATCGCGCCCTACCCGTCCGCTCGCAGAGCTTCAATCGGATCCAGCTTCGCCGCCCGCATCGCTGGGAATATTCCAAAGAACAGCCCGACCAGTGTCGAAATCACGAGCGAGGTCACGACCGCCGCTGTCTGCATTTCCATCGGAATGGACGTCGTGGATCGTCCCAACAAAACGACTCCGTACGCTCCCAAGATCCCGATCATTCCGCCCGTCGCCGCCAACACAGACGACTCCGTCACGAATTGGAACAAAATATGCTGTTTTCGCGCTCCGAGCGCCCGCCGAATTCCAATCTCTCTCGTCCGCTCCGTCACGCTCGCCAGCATGATGTTCATGATCACGATGCCGCCCACCACCATGAACACGCTCACCAAGCCGATCGCCGCACCTGCCAAGGTGCCCGTCAGGTCGTGCCACAACTTCATGATCGAATCCGAACCGAGAATCGCGAAGTTATCTTTCGCGTCGTACGGCAGGTGCCGCCACGCGCGCATCAGCATCCGCGCTTCGTCTTGCGTCGCCTCCATCATCTCCCCGCTCGGCGCCTGCACAAAAAGCGTCAACCAGTCGTTCTGCCGGTGCATCCCCTTCGCATACGTATGGATCGGTATGATGATGAAATTGTCCTGCGATTGGCCGAAAACCGTGCCAATCGCGGTCGCAACGCCGATTACCTGGTACTCCTGCGTTTCTGCTCGAATCGTCTTTCCGATTGGATCAACATTGGGAAAGAATTTCGTCGCGACGTCCGCACCGATGAACGCAACATCGGCTCGGTGATCGTCGTCAGACTGGGTGATCAGCCGCCCTTGCGCCACGTTGATGTTTTCTATATCGGCGTAATTCGACGTAACGCCCATTACGTCGGTGCCCGCCAGTTTCTCGTTTCCGCTCCGCAGGTCCACGCGTCTATCATCCAGGGCGGCGACGGCTTTTGCCGTCTTCATGGTGTCGTTCAGACGCTCGTAATCTTCCATCGTGATGAGCGGGCGCTTCTGCGCCTTGATGAACTCATCGCGGCTGGTGATGATTCCGAAGCGATCCACGATGAAAACATTGGCGCCGAGATTCGCAATTTTGTCGGCAACATAAACGTTCATTCCGGAAACGACGCTCATTACCACCACCAGGGTCATCACCGCCAGAATCACGCCCAAAAGCGTCAGGAAGCTCCGCAACTTATGCGCGCGCAGCGAATCCAGCGCCAGCCGCAGCGTCTCAAAAAAAGTAACCAGCGATCTGCGCCAGCTGCCCAGGCTCAAACGGCTTGCCTTTGCCGGAGCCACTCTCGAAAGACCGCCAATCGGGATTACGCCCAAACCGACCCTCCCACGTCACACCCACTCACAATTGTAGTACGCGCGAAGACCCCTCTTCGTTCCTTTAGACGCCGATTTTTTGTATCTGCTTCTAAAGATATTTTTACATCGCCCCAAACGCCACTTTCTTCGCTCTTGTCAAGCTCGATCCCGGCTAACCCATGGTTTTTCAACATTTTACACAACGCTAACACACCAGTTCCCGCCTTGAAACTGCCCCTGCTTTTTTCACATCCCGTTCCGTCGAGCTTTTGTAAACTACCCTCGGATGCGCCGCATGGCCCCGGCGCACCTTTCCGGCACATGCAACAAACCCGATTCCGGTCGAATCCAATGAGTATCCCGCTCCTCAACCGACCTATGACGCGATTGCTCCCACGACTGTCACTTGCCGCGCTGCTCCTCTCCTTTTCACCGTTTTCGGCATTTCGCGCGGAACTCCCGGACGCCGGCTCTGACGGCGAACGCGTTGAATCCGCTCGGTTTATCAAAGCGATTGACGGCCTGAAGGAAACAGAGAAGGCCCTGTATCTTTACGAGCGAGTCGAGCGCGTCGAGGAGCGCAAAGCCTCCGGTGACCCGAATCCGACCCAAGTCAAAGTGTCCCGAGTGTTCCCGGCCGGCACCGGCATCACACACATTCCGCTCGGCCCGGACTCCGCGCCAACGAACGCGGCCGCCTATCGCACCGACCTCGAAAACTTACTCAAGTCATTGACGTGGGCCGCGGAAAACGGCAAGCCCCAGCGTGATGCGTACGAGAAAGTCGCCAAAAAGCAGAAAGAGCGGTCCGACCTCATCGATCAAACGCGCAACGCCTTTCTATTTACCTATTTGGGCGACGAAATGCGCGGCGACAGTAAACTTCAGAAATTCCGCATGGATCCCAATCCCGGCTACAAACCAACCGGCCGCGGCGGAGTGATCTTCACAAAAGTAAAGGGAATCGTCTGGCTCGACGAAGCCTCCGGGCAAATGGCGCGCATCGAAGGAGATGTCACCGACGATATTTCGTTCGGGCTCTTTTTCGGAAAGATTTACAAAGGCAGCCACTTCATGCAGGAGCGGTATGAGTTTGCGCCGGGCGTCTGGCTGCCGTCCTTTTCGCAGTACGATTTCGACGCACGAAAACTTTTTTCGCAAATTTCCGTGCATGAAAAAATGTTCGCGTCAAATTATCGCCTCGTCGGCGCTCCTGCCGACGCAATTCCCATCGTCAAGGCGGAGTTGGAGAAACTTGGCGGCGGCGCGAGAGCCGAAAAAAAGTCCGGCGATAAATAACCATGAATTAGTCTGCGACTATTGCGCGGAAACGGTCGTCCAGGGAAAAGCTTTCATGTCGCGCAGTTCCGGTTTTTGCCACGAAAGTTCGGGATGCGCGGCGAGATGTTTTGCGGCGAGAAAATCCTTCCCGCAAGCGTGACCCGCGGCGGCGGTGAAAGAAAGCTTTGCGGCCATCGCCGCATCGGTCGCTTTGTTCTGTACGGCGCCGGCCGTGCCGAAGGGAGGCTGCCACGCGCCCATGCCGCGCGGCGAATCCTCCACGTGGCCGCACAACGTGCGTTCGTTTGCTTCGGTTTTTCCCGTAAACGAATCGACGTGATCGGCCAAAAATTCTTGCGCCATCGCGACGTCGATTTTTCCTTTGTTCGCTTCGAGCACCTGGGTCCAGCGTTTGTGGCGCGCGTTTGCGCTGATCGACGGATCTTTCAAATTGAAATTTGTCTCTTCCGCCGCGAGTTTCGGATTGATCGGAAAATTCGAGCCGGCAAAATAGCCGTCGCTCTTGCGTTCGAGCGTCACGTTTTTCAGCCCAAGTTCGAGACTGGCAATTTCATTTTTATTTGTGTCGCCGATGAGCCAATCGTTCGCGTAACCGCCGTTGTTCCCTTCCTTGAAATTCTTCGCGACATCATCGATGGAAGCGGAATATTGCACTGCTTTCCGCGCGCGAACAAATTCCGGAATCCCGTTAAAGTCGTATCCGGAAAATCCGGTGATCGTCGTTTCCGTAATGATAATTCCGCCGGAATTCACTGCGAAGTCGTCCCCGCTATGAATGAACCCCGGAAGCGTATCCATAATGAAGCGGTAGCCCTTCACAGGAACGACATCGAGAACGATCGTCCAACGTGCGCCATCCAGATAACCCGTCCAGTCGTTGTGCGCGATGACAATCTTTCCATCTTTCGTGTAACTGCCGGTGGCGACAAACGCGCTGCAGTGATCCGGCGCAACGACAGTCGACGGCGAAGGAATGTTGTGGTCCTTGTTGTATTGTCCAACGTAATAGCTCCACTCCTCGGCTGCGTTCATCGCAACAACGTCCCACAGGTCGGCTTTTACGCCGCGCGCGTTCAGGCCATCGGCAATTCCCTGCAACTCTTCGCGGTATTCCTGTTCAATTTTTGGCCACATGACGTTCTTCGCGGCGTCGCGAAAGAAATCCCAGTCTTTGCCGTTGTCATGAGTGAGTTCGAGCTTGAAAACATTTTCGAGGTCCGCAATTTCCGCGGAGAGCAAATAGCCGTGTTGGAAACCGATCTGCGCCGGCGTTCCCTGCACGTGAACGAACGTCCAGCCGCTCACCGCCGGTTTGCGGAACGCACCTTGTAGACGGTTGTCCGCGGCGGGCGACGTGCCGCCATTGGTGACGGCGACGGTGGAAAGAATGGCGGCCAATAGAATTGCCGCGAGTGCGATACCTCTGCGCATAGATACCTCCGATAGGAACAACGAAAGTATCGCGCGGTGCGGGAATTTTCAAGAAAGCCAAGTCGCTATTGCGGTTTGGTGAGGGAGTCGAGGTTTTCGCGAGCGAGCGTGTGTTGGGGATTGAGTTCGAGCGCGCGGCGGAGATGGGCGATAGCTTGTTGCGTGTCGCCGTTCGCCGCGAGCGCAGCGCCGAGATTGGCTTCGGCGTCGGCGTCCTTTGGATGAAGCACGACGGCGGCGCGAAGGTGCTCGATGGCTTGCGGAAATTGGCCGGCGTTCGCGAAAGCGAGTCCG
Source organism: Candidatus Acidiferrum sp. (assembly GCA_035295625.1). Taxonomy (GTDB): domain Bacteria; phylum Acidobacteriota; class Terriglobia; order Acidiferrales; family UBA7541; genus Acidiferrum. The sequence goes on from DATGIS010000043.1 coordinate 19,496, forward strand.
AGATTATATTGCGAATCGAAATAGTCCGGACGCGACGCTACGGCGACGGATAGATGTTTGATGGCGTTGGGGAAATCTCCGGAGGCGAAATACGCGCTGCCGAGTGCGTTTTCAACGGTGGCATCGCCGGGACGAAGCGCGAGTGCGCGTTGGTAATGCTCGATAGATTGTAAAGTTTGCCCGCGCGCCTGTAACATCGCGGCGAGATTGTAGTGTGCTTCAAAATCGCCGGGATTATTTGCGATGTGATGGCGCGCGATTGCTTCCTGCAAAACGCGACGCGGATCCTGCGATTCGGTCACGGGCGATTGCGGCAAGACCTGCAGCCACAGGTGCGCCATTTCATCGCTGGCGCGATTGCCGGCGACAACTCGTTGCGGCGGCGAATTTGGATTGGCGGGATTGTCCGCGGAATTGTCGTAGCGATAGCGCATGGAAATCACAGTGCCGGCGGGAAGGTCGACGGGCTTCGTGTACGTAAAAACGGCCTGCCAGTTCAGATCCCAACGCGGAATGTGGAGGAGCGTTTTTGTTGCGCCATTTGGAAATTTCGCCAGCGCGAGCATGTCCCGGCCCAAATAGTGCGCGTGCGGATAGATGGCGAGCAGCGAAACAGCTTCGGGAAGCTTGAACTCATCCGTGACGAGAAAGTTTTTTTCTCCGGCGGGAATATCGAGCTTGCGGTCGTTTTCAAGTTGCAGCAAGACGGGGAATCTCGTGGCGGGTTCGCTCGTGAAATAGATTCCGATCGCGGGCTGAATTTTTTCTGTTTTGCCAGAAGGTTGCAAGTGTGTGTTCAAGACTAAGTCGTTGCCGGGGTCGAGGCGCAACGCCATGTCAGGTGGCGCGGGCGCGGGAATCGTGCCAGGCTTCCAGAATAGAAAATGGCCGTCGGGATCGAAGGCTTCGGATTCGATCTGCAATTCCATGCCGGGAAAGCCGCTGCCGAAAGTTTTTTCCAGGCGGCGCGACGATTGCGAGCGATCGATGATCAGGTTCGCATGATGCACGAGGCGGCGTTCGCCCGGACGAATCTCAATGGCTTTAATCCAGCGGGTCTTTTCGAGAGGCACGCGAAAAATGAAATTCCAGTAGACATCACTGCCGCTGGCCGGAACTTCATACGAAGAATCGGCGCGGAGAATCAGGTCGGGCTGCCCCAGATGCCAACTGGAATCGAATTTCGGTTGCGGCGGAATGTCGGCGGGCGCACCCTCCGGTAGGCCAGCGTCCACCCATTTCTGAAAGAGGAAAATTTCTTCAGGCGTGAGGTGAAGATCGTCGTTGAATTTCCATTCACTCGCCTCGGGGAGCCACGGCGGCATGATGCGTTTTTGCGTGAGATCCGCAATCTGGCGGGCGTGAGACTTCACGTCACCGTAAGTGAGCAAAGAAAAAGGCGCGGCTTCCCCGGGATGATGACAGGGAGCGCACGTGCGAAAAACGATGGGAGCAAGATCGCGATTGAACGTGACTTCTCGATGTTCGTGTTTTGCCAGTGACGCCGCAGGGCGCTCGTTTTGTGTTTTGGCCGGCGAACAAACAAGAAGGCAGAGTCCAGAAAAGACGAGAAGCGATCGGTGAGCGGACAAGATCATTCCAGGTCAGAGATATAGCAACCAACGGCGGGCGCGGACGCAAGAGGCGAAGGCTTGCCCGCAATCGCAGCGTCGAGGACGTCGCGCAGCTCGTGGGTAGTTGGGGCGGGACGGGAACGTCCGGCAATTTCGTAGAGATTGTCGATGCGGCCGTGATAGAGCAGCTGGCCGCCGCTGTCGAAGACAGCAACTTCGGGAGTGATAGTGACGCTCGCGTGCTTGACCAAAGAATGGGAAGGGTCGCGCAGCGCGGGGATGGAAATAGAGAATTGGCGCAGGTGTTCGCTGATTTCTTCAGCGGTGGTCTTCTTGTCCGGGTAGACAAACCAGAATGCAACTTTGTCCTTGTGCGCGTCGTTCATTTCCTGAAGCAACGGGGCGTAACGATTCGTAATGGGGCAATCGATGCGGGCGAAGACGAGGACGGTGATTTTTCCGCGTGAGGAGTGAAAAGGATCGACGGACTTGCCGCGAAGATCGAGCGCGGTTTGAGCGGACGCCATACCAGCGAATGATGCGATGGCGAGGAAAACAAATAAAACGGGACCAGTGGCGATGAGCTTCGTGCGAGTGGAGCGGGAAGTCATGACGGCGAGTCTTGTCCCCTGCAGGACGCTTAATCTTACACGTTTCGTCGCCGACGGGACGAAGCGATGCGGAAGGGGACCAGATGCATGCGGCAGCTTGTGAAACCGAAATGCGCTGAATCAGCTGGCGAGTTTAACGGCCGACAAGCGGTCGATGGTCGGCATGGATTCGGGAATCGTAAGAGTGCGATCCGAAACCGCTTTGCCGGCGTAAATCGCCGAAGCCATCAGACGAATCGCCTGCCCGGCCATTGCCGGAACGACGACGGTGGCTGTAAGCAATCCTTCGCGAACCCACGCCTGCCCGGTCTTGGAAAGTCCATCGACGCCAAGATAAGGAACGCGCATCCACCGCTCGCGTTCTTCCGGATTCGAAAGAGCGGAAAAGACTTTTCGCGCGCCGACGGCCATCACGTCATTTTGTGCCGCTACGACATCGATACGCGTTTTCACGGATGCGGTCAGCTTCAGCCAGGAGTTGACGCAACGGATGGCGCTCTCTTCCGTCCACTGTCCTTTCAGTATGGTGACTTGAACATTTGAGGGAACGGTGGACTGAAAACCGAGGGTACGGTCTTTTGCTGCCGTGGTTTCGGACGGCCCCTGAATGTAAAGCATGGACCCGCCCCGGGGCAGCAGCGCGGCGACTTGCTGTGCCTGCATACGCCCGATTTCCTTGTGATCTGTCGTAACCGCAAAGATTGGTGCCTTCGCCGTCGGCCGAAGATCGGCGATGTAGGTGGGATCGGCGTTGAGTACCGCCCAACCGATACTCGCGGTTGCGGCGGCGCGGGCGACCTGGGGCAAACCGGTGCCACCGACGGGCTCGAATACGATCGCGGTGGGCCGCAGAAGCGGGTCCGCCTGAATCGCCCGGAGCAACTGCGTGCTCTGGGTTATCGTGTCGCTGTCCGCGTAAACAATCTCCAGATCAATACCGATGTCCTTGGCTGCGAGACGAGCGGAAGCCGCTTGCTCGAGCTGGAAATCGTTGTTCTGGGTGATGAGAGAAAGAAGGGCGCGTAGGGGCTTCATTCTTCAGCCATCCCAAGGTTTTAAGTTGTCGTACTAATGTAAACGATAACAGCGGTGGGATATAGCACCAGAAGAACCTTGCGCTGTTGTGCGCGAAATGCACAGATTAGCTCGCGGGACACCGTATCCGGCAGGTATCGAAGAACGGAGCGTGATTGCGATCACTTTATGCGACCTGACCTTCAGGACAGTGGCGCGGGCAACACAGTTGGCCTTGCGTTCTATGGAGGCGAGCAAGGGGAAACGCGAAACTTGAAGCCGGCAAAAAGTTCTTGCCAAGAATATGAGGTTGCTCCCATGAATGCACTTCTGAAACGAGCCCTGGTGCTGCTGGTGGCCGCGGTGATTGTGCTGATGTTGGTGCCGCGCGGCGTGTTAAGCCAGACGGCGTCTCCGACAAACATTGCGATGGTGCGGGAGAAGCTCGCAGGAGACGCGACTTCCGGCGAAGCCAGCGCAAGCCCGGCGGCGCGAACGATCGCTCCTGTGCCGACGCTGAAAGAAATTCTCTCGCGCGCGGAAAAAGCGGGCGGCGGATCGGAAGCGTGGAAGTCCGTGAACACGATCATGATGAAGGGCGTGCTGCAGACGGAAGATTCCTCGGCGTTCATCGCGATTGAGATGTACAAGAAAGCTCCCGACAAATCGCTCATGAAAATGAAAATGCAGCAGGACGTGGAAGTGCGCGAAGTGTGCGACGGAAAATCGGCATGGATTGAAGATCCGCGCGGCGGCTATCACGAGTTCAAGGGAGAAGATCTGCAGAGCCGGCTGCGGCGTTCGCAGTTTTCGGAACAGGCGAACATGATTTTGCTCGCGGCGACGGGAAAAGTGATCGGCGCGGATAAGATCGGCCTGAAGGATGTGTACGTCGTGGAATATTCTTCGCAGAAGAACGAAACGACGAAGCTTTCCTTCGACGCAGAAACGGGATTGCTGGCGCGAAGCGAAGAGTCGATCTCGAGGCCCGAAGGAACGTACACCGTGAAGCTGGACATGGACGACTATCGTCCGGTGGACGGCATGATGGTTCCCTTCCGTATGAAAAGGACGGAAAAAGGTTCTGTCATCAAGATGCGGCTGACGCAAGTGAAGGGCAATGTGCCGGTCGATGACGAAATGTTTTTGAAGCCGGCGTCGGCAAAGCCGTAGTTCAAAAACCCACGCAAATAGAATCCACGGGGCGCGAGCGATCGCGCCCTTTTTTATTGCGGTTTGTTCGCGGACGGTGTTGCCGCGCTGGCGACTCCTCCCGCGGAATCGCGCAGCGAATTGTGAAGATTCAGGATGCGCCAGTGGGCGCCATCTTTGCGGCACATGGACATGCCGTGGCCGACGGTGTGTTCTTTGGGCGAATCGATCGTGTAATCGTACGAATACCAAAGCGCGTCGCCAAAAAGCTTCACTTCGTGAAGCTCCATCGCATAGGAAAGTTTCGGGGCGTACTGGAGATAGCGCTTTAGCAGATAGTTCATCACCTGTGTGCGCCCGCGGAACTCGCCCTGCGGCGTGTACAGAACAATTTCAGGATCGAAGCAGTCCTCGAGCACGGCGGCGTTGCCATCGTTGAACGCGACATTGCATTTGTGCATCGATTCTTCCATCTGGCCGTAAACTGCGCGCGCGTCTTGCGGCGCTGGAGCGAAGGAAGCGACGCGGCGCTTGAGGTCGATGGTAACGCCCATTTTGTCGAGAAGATCGACGCCGAGGATGCCGTCAATCTTGCCGCCGCACGCGTTGCCGATGGGACTGAGATCGATAGCGGGGAGTTTCAGGTCGCGGAGATGATGTTCGCCGAAGATCAGTTCGGGCAGAGAGACTTCGCGGGCGCTGGTGGGCACGGTTCCGGCCCAGGACGAGATTTGAATCTCCTTCGAGCGGCCGGCAGAAAAAGTTCTGAGATTCAAAACGGTGGTGGCGGCCGTGTCGAGCAGAAAGCGCATGTCGGAGCCGTCGATGCGCACCATGACGACAGGAAGCACATCGCAGCGTTCGATAGGAATTTCGGATGCTGGTTGCGACTGCTGCGTGGAACCGAGCGAGCAAAAGAGCAGCGAAGACAAAAATATTAGGACGCCATTCGAGGCACACCGGAGCAGCATTGGCCATTGGATGCGTCGCGTAAAAAATAGTTATGCCTCGTAGGCGAAAATTCCGAGGTGCCGCATACTACCGCCATGAATCCCGGCCCGCTGTATCTGGCTATTTTGTTTTTGCTGATTGTCGCCGCCTTGCAGGCCGAGCTGACGCGGCGAAGCCCGCGCCTCGGCGGAGCGTTCTTTGCATGGCTGGCAGTGACCGGCGTGCTGGCGTTCACGGGGAAATTGAGCAATTTTCAGCAGTTGCCGCCGCGGCTCCCGCTGCTGTTTGCGCTCATGTTTATCCTCATCTTTATCGGCACCTATTTTCCCGCCGCGAGGAAATTGACGGAAAGCCCGGGACTTGCCTGGCTCATTGGATTTCAAGTGTTTCGCGTTGCGGTGGAAATCTTTTTGTATCTCGGCCATCGCGCCGGATTTGTGCCGGTGCAAATGACGCTCGAAGGACGAAATTGGGACGTGCTGACCGGCCTTACGGCTTTGCCGATGGCGTGGCTTGTTGCAAAGAAAAAGGCGCCGGTGTGGCTGGTCTACACGTGGAACACAATGGGGCTGGCCCTGCTGCTGAACGTGGTCGTGATCTCCGTTCTTTCGATGCCGACGCCGTTGCGCCGTTTTCACAATGAACCAGCAAATACGTTCTTGACGCATTTTCCCTACGTGTGGCTGCCGCTCTATTTGGTGCAGGTCGCGTGGATGAGCCACCTGCTGATTTTCCGCGCCGCAAAGGGGTATTCCTCTGAATCTTCCTCCGAGAGGTGACGCTCCTCACTGATAAAAAATAGGGTCACGCGCAGACTTGTGTACGCCAGGAGGAAGTCATGGAAGTGCTGGTGGAACATCTGGGCGCAGTTCAGTTTGAAATTCGAACCCGCGGGCATGCCATCGTGAGCGATCAGCCCGTCGAGAGCGGCGGGTTCGACGAGGGAATGACGCCCCCGGAATTGCTGCTGGCTTCGCTGGGCGCGTGCGCGGGATATTACGCGGCGCAATATTTGCGAAAACATTCGCTCGCAACGGAAGGAACTTCGGTGCGCGTGACGGCGGAGAAAGAAAAAAATCCGGCGCGTATGGAGAATTTCGTAATTGAAGTGCGCGTACCTGTGGAACTCAACGAAAAGCATCAGCGCGGCGTGGAAGAGTCCGTGCATCACTGTCTGATTCACAACACGTTGCTGCATCCGCCGAAGATTCAGCTGGAAATTTCGAGCCTCGCGGCCGCGACGCGCTAGACAGCTGCAATTTTCCGAAAAACCGCGGGAACTCCTGCAAGACCGCGGAGTCTAACCGTTCCATACCAGACAAGCGCAAAGCACGAAGCCGCGACGTGGGAGAGGCAAAAGCCGGAGCGGCTTCGTGCAGCAATCGTTTACATCGCGACCATTTTTCCGCGCTGCACCTTTTGTCTTCACTCGCGGACAACTCGCGCTACGTGACGGGCATCTTGCGTAACAAGGCAGTTATCTCTTCGGAGTGGAGTGTGGCCTATGAAACGTTTCACTGCGGGTGTGTGCGTACTAGCTCTGGTGGCCGGGCCGATCGCGGCCCAGGAAAATTCCAAAGGACAAACAAAAATTGCGGATGCACGCGAAGCGAGCGCGACGAACAGCGCCGAATCCACGCGGCTGCCGGTTCGCCGCGTCGTGCTTTACAAAAACGGCGTCGGCTATTTTGAGCACTTGGGCCGCGTGCGCGGCAGCCAGGATGTTCATGTCGATTTCACCAGCGCGCAGTTGAATGACGTTCTGAAGTCGCTGACGGTGCTCGATCTTTCCGGCGGGCGCATCACCGGCGTGGATTACAACAGCGAAGCCCCGCTCGCGCGGCGATTGGCAACATTACGATTGGCGTTGGGCGAACGGCCCACCGTCGCGGAATTTCTGGGAGCGTTGCGCGGAGCGCGTGTGGAGATTCGCAACGGCGCCGGCGCTCCGATTACTGGAAAGTTGTTGAGCGTCGAAAAGAAAACACGCATGGGCACGGCGGGTTCGGTGGAGATGGAGCAGATTTCGCTCATCAGCGATGCCGGCGAAGTGCGCAACGTGGATTTGAACACGAACACGAGCGTGCGAATTGTGGACCACGATTTGAATACCGAAGTCGGAAAATATCTCGGCCTCGTCGCTTCGGCGCGCGAGCAGGACGTCCGGCGCATGACCATTTCGACGACGGGAAACGGTGAGCGCAATTTGTACGTGAGCTACATCAGCGAAGTCCCCATCTGGAAGACCACGTATCGCATCGTGTTGCCGTCGAAGGAAGGAAAAAAGCCGTTGCTGCAAGGCTGGGCGATTGTGGACAACACAGTCGGCGAAGATTGGAACGACGTCGAACTTTCGCTTGTCGCCGGCGCGCCCCATTCGTTCATACAGCAGCTTTCGGAACCTTATTACGGGCGGCGTCCGGTCGTGCCGCTGCCGGAGAGCGTGCAGCTCTCGCCGCAGACACATGCTTCGACGTTGCTGCGCGGGAATGGCGGTCTGAGCGGTACGGTGACCGATTCTTCGGGCGCGACGGTGCCGAACGCGAGCGTGGTTATTAAGGATCAAAGCGGCGCGATCGTGGCGCAAACCACGACGGACAGCGATGGCGACTACATAGTGTCCTCGTTGCCGCCAGGAAATTACCGTGCCGAGTTCGGAGCAAATGGATTCAAGACGAACGCCGTCAACGCCGTGAACGTTGGGTCCGGAGAAAATGCGCTGGACTCGACGCTGCAAGTCGGTACGGCCTCGCAGATGGTCGAAGTGACTGCAAACGCGACGGCGCTTGAGACGCAAAGCGCGAGTTTCGATGCGGCTGGCGGCGGAAAGTTGAGCGTAGCAAATCGGGCTCACATCGCAAGCCTCCCCATGAACGGCAGAAACTTCAACGCGGTGACAGGAATGGCCCCAGGAGCGATGGCGGCTCCAGCTCCTCCACCGCCGACGAGCAACGCGATCGCCGAAGCGCGCGAAATGGGCAGCGCAGCGGCGAGCGGGCAAGGGCTTGGCGATTTGTTTGAATACAAATTGAAGGATCGCGTGACGCTCAAGAAAAACCAGTCGGCGCTGGTGCCGATTGTGCAGACCGACATCGAAGCTGAGAAAGTTTCCCTGTGGAGCGGCACGAGCGGTTCCGGCCGCCCACTGCGCGCAATCTGGATGAAAAACACCAGCGCGCTCACGCTCGACGGCGGAAGCTTCAACGTTCTCGAAAGCGAAGTCTTCGCCGGCGAAGGCTTGACCGACCCCATTAAGCCCGGCGAAAAACGGCTGCTCTCCTATGCCACCGACCTGGGCTTGCTCGTCGAAGCGAAACAAAACGCGTCGCCGCAACACGTCACAAAAGTGAAAATGCACAAGGGCACGATGACGCAGGTAAGCGAGGAGCAGCAGCGCACCACCTATACCGTGCGCAACCAGGATTCGACTCCGCGCGTCCTCGTGATCGAACATCCGGCGCGCCTCGGCTGGAATTTCCTGAAAAATTCCAAACAACCTGAAGAGCAGGCTCCCGGTACCAGCCGGTTCCGCATGGACGTCGCTTCGAACACGACGGCGATGCTTCCCGTCGAAGAAGTTCATCCGCTCTTCACGACCTATCAAATTTCCAATTTAACCGACGACCAGGTTCTCTATTTTTCCAAGCAAGGCAGCATCACTCCGGAAATGACCGATGCGCTCAAGAAAATCTCCACGCAAAAAGCCGTCGTCGCAAAGCTCGAACAGGAAATGGAAGACCGCCAAAAGGACATCGACCGGATCGTCGACGACCAGGGTCGCTTGCGGGAAAACATGAAGGCGTTGCGCGGAAGCGCCGAGGAAAAAGCCCTTCTGCAACGCTATACAAAGCAGCTCGACGATCAGGAGACGCAGCTTGCGGTCCTGCGCAAGAAAATCCAGGATACGGAAGCGCAACGCGACTCCGAAAACGAAAAACTCGAAAACATGATTGACGGCCTGGATCTGGAATCGACTCTGCCCTGAGCGTCGCTTGATCGCGGGAACCTACCTGACCGAAGAGGCAGGTTCCGCCTGCAACACACATCGCACCAACGACCGTCCGCCGGCCGCTGCGCGAATTACACTGGCAGGCAGTAAGGCAGGAGACGGACATGAAGCGAGTATTAGCGGCCACAGTGGCGCTATTGGCAATTTCGGCGGCGGCTGTACAGGCACAGTACGTGCTCAAGAAAAAGGCCGGCGGCTCAACCGGAATCATCTCGGGCCTTGTGCTGGGACCGGACGATAAACCGGCTCCCCACGCGGCAATCACCTATCAGTCCGGCGACGGAACCTCTCCCCATGCCGTTCACGCCGATTCGCACGGACGATTCACAATCACCAAATTGCGCTCGGACAATTACGATTTGCGCGCGACGGCGAACGGAATCTTTTCGGAATGGCAGAAGAATTTTCAGGTGCAGTCCGGCCGAACGAGCGAAATCACGCTGCATCTGATTTACGCGAAAGAAATGCCCAAGTCCAAGAGCAAGTCGACCAAGAAAAATTAGCGGCTGATTAAGTCTTTCAATGCGGTCAAGTCGTCGCGATTGGCGTCCGACACCGCACACAAACGCAGTTCCCCTTGCCTCCAGGAAACCCAGTTGTAGCCGTTCTTCACGCCGTTATAGGGATCGCTCTCGCCGGCGCGGTCCGGCCAAACGAACACGTTGATAAAATGTTTGCGCCGGCCGTACACCAGCGCCGCCACCGTTTGCCCTTCCAGCACGTCCAGCCTGCCCCCAAGCAATGGAAACCCTTCTTCCGCAAAATCGTGAACAGGCGGCGCGAACGAAACCCTTCCATCGAACCACGGCTTCACAGTGTGTTGGTCCGTCGAAGCAACATCCGTCAAGTGGCCCGGCTGCAGCGAACGGATATGCGCATCCACAATCTCCCCGGCTGCCGTCGATGCAGTAAGATTCGATCCATTTCCAAACTTCGGCAAAACCTTCCAGGAAATTCCCGCGATCAAAATTATGGCTGCGGCTGCCGCAAGCCATTGCAATGCAAGAAATTTTCGAATTGGCCGCGGCTCCGCGACAGCAGAAAGTTGTTTCCGTACTTTGTTTTCCAGATCGAGCGGCGGCGTTTCATACAGGTGGGCGCGCTGAATCGAGGAACGCAGCGATTCCTGCGCTTCCAGCGCGCGAACGCACGCAGCACATCCCTCCATATGTTTTTCGAACTCGGCTGCGCGCGGCGCGTCCAGTTCGCCGTCCAGATACGCGTGCAAAACGGATTGGGAGACGTCACACGTCATGGACGGCCTCCTTGTTCCCCGGCGCACCAAGCAAATTCTGCAAACGTTCTCTCGCGCGCGCCAGTGTGGACATCACTGTGCCGATCGGCATCGACGTAATCGCGGCGATCTCTTTATACGAGCACCCTTCGAGTTCACGCAGCACGATGACTTCGCGCGACCGCGACGAAAGTTGCTCGAGCGCCTTCATTAAGCGTTCACGTTCGCTGCCCGCCACAGCCTGCGCCTCCGGCCCCGGCTGCGAAGAGAAGTGCGACGACTCATCAAATTCGACACTGGCATCCATCGAGCGGTTTTTCTCCATCCACGTATAACAGGTGTTGCGAACGATCTGCAGCAGCCACGCCCGCGCATCCGTCCCGTGAAAGCCGGAAAAAAAACGGAATGCGCGCAGCAACGCTTCCTGCGTCACGTCTTCGGCATCCTCCCGGCTGCGCAACAGCCACCGCGCCAGGTTAAACGCGGCGCGCACGTGCGGCAGCACGAGCTGATCAAAATGCTCGCGGTCCTGCAAAGGTAACTCGTCCGTCCTTCTGCCCTACATCTTGCCGTCCGAACATATAAGACCACGGATGGGCGAAATTTATTCCCGCTTTATTTGACGCCGAGAATATGCCGATGGATTGCGGATTCCGGAATAAAAGTTCGCGCCGCTGAGTACAGCTAGTTGGTAACACGTCGTCCAAGGGCGGCGCGCCATTCACGGCACACCCCGCGCGCCGCTCTCTTATTTGGCAAGGAATCGCACAGGAAAGGAATCCGCAAATGACGGACATAAAGAAGGAAGACGAAATTAAGTTTGACCATAACGGCGACGGAATCGACCGGCGCGGCTTTTTGAAATGCATGGCGTGGGCCGGCACCGGAACGCTCTGCGTCATGCAGGGCGGAGTACTCAAATCTTTCAGCTTGAGCAAGCTCGGCGACCTTGACCCCGCGGCGGCGGCGGGCGAATTGAGCTTCGTCCAGATTAGCGACAGCCACATGGGCTTCAACAAGCCGGCGAATCCGGACGTGATCGGCACTCTCAAAGCGGCGATCGACAAGATCAACGCGCTGCCGGACAATCCCGAATTTTTGCTCCACACCGGCGACGTCACCCACCTTTCGAAGCCAGAAGAGTTTGACAACGTGCAGCAGATTTTGAAGGACGCAAAGGTTAAGGAAGCGTTCTACGTGCCCGGCGAACACGACGTCGCCATCGACGAGGGCAAGGAATTTCTCTCGCGTTATGGCAAAGGAACGAAGGGCGGCGGCTGGCACAGCTTCGATAAAAATGGCGTGCACTTCGTCGGTCTCGTGAATGTCATGAATTTGAAGGCGGGCGGGCTCGGCACGCTGGGCCACGAGCAACTCGAATGGCTCGAAGATGATTTGAAGGCCAAGAAATCGAGCACGCCCCTCGTCGTGTTTGCGCACATTCCTCTGTGGTCGGTTTATCCCGAGTGGGGCTGGGGCACGGAAGACGCCTCACAAGCCCTCGCCTATATGAAGCGCTTCGGCTCGGTCACCGTGCTGAACGGCCACATTCACCAGACCATGCAGAAAGTCGAAGGCAACGTGACCTTTCATACCGCAGCCTCCACGGCATTTCCCCAGCCCGCGCCGGGCAAGGCCGATTCTCCGGGCCCGATGAAAGTGCCGGCGGATCAGTTGCGCAGCGTGCTTGGCGTGACAAGCGTGAATTTTGTGCGCGGGCAAAAAGCCCTCGCGATTGTTGATTCGAATTTGAGCTGAAAGGAAAACAAAAAATGAAACGAACGATACGAATTGTAGGAATGGCAATTTTGCTAGTGGGCGGCCTTCATCACACGTTGGGGGCGATCCGTCCTATCAACGCAACACCGCAGGCCGCGCAGGAAATGATGGCCGTGGTCAAGATCGACAATTTCAGTTTTTCCCCGCAAACTTTGGAAATTAAGGCCGGCACAAAAGTTACATGGACCAACGCGGACGATATTCCGCACACCGTTGTGAGCGACGACAAGGTTTTCAAATCGAAAGCGCTCGATACGGACGAAAAGTTTTCCTTCACATTCGACAAACCCGGCACATTTCCCTACTTCTGCTCGCTGCATCCGAAGATGACGGCGAAAGTGATCGTGCACTAGAGGATTGTGATGGAAAGCCCTTTTGATCCGAGAACAGTCCTCTTTGCAAAACACGCCCAGCATGTCGTGCTGGTCCACTTCCCCATCGGACTCTGCCTCACGTCCGTGATTTTTGAAGTCTTGGGGAAGTGGCGCTCGAATGAAAAGCTGATCTCCGCGTCTTACTACAATCAACTTGCCGCAGCCATCGCTTCCATTCCGGTGGTGATCACAGGCATCCTCGCGTGGCGATTCCAGCTTGAAGGCGCGCACCTGAAGGGCAATCTGTTGCTGCACCTCATCTTCGGCTGGCTCTCCAGTTTACTCATGTGGTCTGTATTGCTGTTGTATCGGAATACGGATTCGCGCTGGGTCAGATTTCGCTACGCGGTGCAATTCGTGACCGCCATCGTCATCTCCGTCACCGGCCATCTCGGCGGATTCGTCAGCGGCGTGAATAGCGCGGGATAGTACCGATGGGTTGGCGTTCGAATTAAGCTAACCTATTTCTTTTCATGGAGTTGCCAGATTGGAACAGCCGACTTCTAGGACAGTAGTACTAAGACCCGGGTACCTCCAAAAGTGGCTCCTCCGGCCCATTGAGTGATGCAGCCTCTCGGGATAACTTAGCTCAACGGGTTGGGGGCCGCGCGGGGACAGCGGTCCCGCAAGGGATCGTGTGCGAGCTACCCAGCCCGGTTAATTTTCTCCCTCTCAGAAGAATCTCTTGCCTCCGCGCAGCGTCTCCGCTCTCCTGGCTGCGCGGCCATTCGCATGCATCAAAATTAAGACGAACGTGCCGCGACGCCGGTGTGCGCATTGCAGCGAAATGACTTGCACCGAGGCGACGCAGCGCGATGATACTTTTGTGCAAGGCGGGCCGGACACGTGAAGCGAATGGCGGGCATGCGGCGCGGAACAGAATTTCTACTCGTTGTGGCGATTTTTTTGTGCGCTACTCCAGCGGATTCGGCGCGCGGTGCCGCGGTTGAACCGGTTCCGAAGTTGAAATCGGAAACAGCGGCCGCATTCGATCGTTACGTCGCGTTGACCGAGGAGCGAAACGCAGAGGAGTTAAAAGCGGGCGCGCCGTTTCTGTGGCTCGATGGTTTACCGGAAGCGCAACGCAAAGCCGCGCTCGAATCCGTGCGCAACGGCACGACACGAATCGAACAACGGCAGACGCTCGACGGCGGAAAAGAAATTCGTTGTCCCGGCGGCTTGATTCATCACTGGGAAGCGCTCGCGTTTATCAGCGGCGTGAAAGTGGATGACGTTCTGCGCGTGCTGGAGGATTACGACCGGCACTCGGAATATTACAAGCCGGATGTGGAGCAATCGAAAACGCTGGAACATGACGGCGATCACTATCGGGCGTTCCTGCGATTTCGGCGGCACAAAGTAATTACAGTCGTGTTGAACACGACGCACGACGTGCACTATTTTCGCGATTCGCCGCTGCGCGCGCACAGCCGCAGCAGCGCGATCAAAATTGCGGAAGTGGAAAACGCCGGAAAAAGCGATGAGCGCGAAAAGCCGGCGGGGGGCGACGACGGATTTCTCTGGCGAATGGAAACGTGGTGGCGGATGGAAGAGCGCGACGGCGGCGTTTACATCCAGAGCGAAGTGGTTTCGCTCACGCGGGATATTCCTTCCGGCCTCGGCTGGATGGTTGGGCCGTTCGTTTCCGGAATTCCGAAAGAGTCGCTCGCGTTTACGATGGATGCGACGCGAAAAGCCGTGCTCAGCAAAAAAGCGGCGTCTCCGGTTAAGCGAGATAAGCAGGCAACGACCCACCTCTATATTACTAGCGCGAAATTATCGGGAGGCGGATTCCTTGATGGCCCAGGCCATGACGCCGCCGGTGTTGAGGAGCGGATGGAGCCAGCTGGTGCTTTGGCGCGGACTGGCGGGAAGAATCAGGAGGCGATCGGCCCAGGATGCGAGCTGGTCGTAGGAATCGTAGACGCTGTAGGAATAGCAGAGGCCGTCGCCATCGGTGATGCGATAGCCTTTGCCGCGGGTGCGAAGCCAATCGAAGAGCGGCCAGACGCCGGTCTTGAACATGGCGAGTTTGGCGAGGCGCGCGAGAAAACTGCCCTGCCCGAAGCGATTGCTATCGGAAATCAGAACCGCCTTGCGCGCGACACGCAACATTTCGCGTACGAACATTTCGGGGCGATCGACGTGATGCAACGTAGCGAATTCGCAGACGACATCAAAACTTTTGTCGGCGAAGGGCAGCGCGAAGCCGGTGCCGCGAATGAGCGCGCCGGAAGTGAGCACGTCATTGCGGCGAGCGACGCCGAGAAGCGCGTCGACCGGTTCCACTCCACAGAGGAATGCATCGGGCAGAACGGAGCGCAAATCGTGGATGCGAAAACCGGTGGCAGTTCCTACATCGAGAACCGAGCGGGCGTCTAACATCTTCAGCATCGCTACTGTGAATCGATGATTGAAGGCGCTGTCGTCGCCTTCGCGCGCGTGCATCTGTTCGTATTTTGTTGCGGTGTCTGCGTAATAGCGGCGCTGAATGGCAACCGCTTCTTCGACTACGGTGGGCATGCCCCCTCGGGTGCGGCGGAACCAGGAAGGGGGAAAGTGTGGCCGTTGCGCGGAGGTAGTTTAATTGACTGGAGAGATAGGTTCCAAGAAGTTTAAGAGAGAAGAGCGAAAAAAGTTTTGGCGGCGGCGTTTCAATTTGGAACAGAATTCGGCGGCGCGAGATTGGATTCAGTGGGAAGTGTGTTGCGTGGAGAGAGCGCGTTTGCGCGCCAGGACTTGCTGAAAATGTTCGAAGGTTTTTGCCGCGTGCGCTTCCCAGGACTCGGCGGCGGCGGTTTTTTCTGCGGCGGTGCCGAGAGTGCGCGCAAATTCCGGCGACGTACGAATGCGCAACAGGAGTTGCGCGAGCAGAGGGGCGTCGCGCGGATCGCGCAGCAGAAGGCCATTTTCGCCATCGTTGATTATTTCGCTGACGCCGGAAGCGATGCTTGAAATGACCGGCAGGCCACACGCCATGGCCTCAAGGACGGGCAGGCCGTAGGCGTCTTCGAGAGACGGCCCGGCGTACGCGTCCGCCGCAGCGTAGAACTGCAGAACGTCGGGCGAAGGATCCAGGAATTGGACGCGGTCGGAAAGCTTCAGCGCGACGCATTGTTCGCGATACGAGCCGCGGTCGTCTTTGCCGGCAATAAGCAAGCGAATGGATTGGTCGCCGCAGTCGGCGAGCGCACTCAACAGCGCATCGAGGCCTTTTTTTTTCCAATCGTTTCCGATGAGGAGAAACACAAATTCGCCCGGGGAGATACGCAGTTGAGATCTGGCTGCATCGCGTCTGGCGAGGCGCGCGTTTGCATTGAATTGTTTGGCGTCCACCGCGTTGCGGATAACAAGCACATCGTCCCGGGAAAAGAATCGCTTCAATTGACCGGCGACCAATTGCGAAACGGCGGAAAGCGAAATGTTGCGATTGGAATAGATGCGCCGTTCGAGCGCCATGATGAGCCGGTAATAGAACAGGCGGTGAATCATGCGGGGCCAAACGCGCGGCGAATTTCCGCGCAACCGGAGCTGCGGCCGGACTTCTTCATAAAACGCGTGAAACACAATGTGAACCGTGATGGCATCCGCATCCGGCGCGTTGATTCCGGGTGAATAAAGCAAATCGGGGCGAAGGCCGCGGAATTTTGCGTCGCGCCAGCGCGCGAAGCGATTCGCGAAATACCACCAGCCAAATTGAAGCAAGTGCGGACCTGGAATCGCGGAGACCCTTCGCCAGAAAATTCTTCCGTTCGCGGAATCGTCGCGGCTGGAGCCAGGCGGGAGCGCGGCAGCAAGATCGGAAACGCGTTGCGCATATAAATGGACTGCGACACCGTGGTCCGAGGAAAGGCGCTCGAGCACTTCGGCAAGGACGCGTTCCGTGCCGTGTTGCTTATCGACAAACGGTGAAACAACCGAAAGGATCACTTCACGTAATCCAGCGCGGTTCGGGTTGCGCCAAACTCCGCTCGGTCACCGCGGCTTCCGCTTCAACTTTGATTTTTGGCAGCCGGAACAGAATACCCAGCGCCAACCAGAGGTATGCGTTCAAGACGAAGTCTTCGTAAGCCTGGATTCCGCCGGCCATGTTCGGCAAAAGCATCACGAACGTAAACCAGAAAATCACAAGCCCGACCGGAAACCAGGGCGATCCGCGCAACTGACGGAGAATCCTCCAGGCGCTGAGGCAGACAGCGACCGCCATAATTAGCCAAAGGATCAGGCCAAGGATTCCCATTTCGACGACCAGGGCGCCAAAGCCACTTTCGACTCCGACACCCAGCTGCGGTATGTGAAAAATTCGAATTACATACTGAATGCCGAGAGCCGTGGTTCCAATCCCATACCCATAGGGCCAGCGCTCATAACTGAAAGCGCCGATGAAGTTCTGAATTGGATAGTCTCTGGCCCGGTGCGTCAGCTCGCTCGCCGAGCTGTTGGGGGAGAGAGTCTCGTTGTAGACGGCCATCCGACCGAGTAACGCCTCCGGATAGAAAACGAGCAGCAAACAAACGGCGAGAGCGATGCCGAGGCCTGCGCGAAATATGGTTCGCAAAATGCGTGCGACGTCACGCTGCCGCCAGGGCGCTCCCCAAAGGAAAGCGGCACCGACGGCGGTGAGATTAATCAGCCCCCACAAAAATACGCCTCGTGAAGCCGACAGGAGCATCGCTGCAGCGGTTGTTATGACGGAGATAAACGCGAGCGAGCGGCCTTTCTTGTAACGCAGCAACGTATACCCGAGGAAGCCGAGCGTCACCAGCCATGCAATGTTCAAAAAATCGCTATAGCGCCCGGTGCTTACAAAGACAGAAGTTGGGCGATAGACGATCGCTCCAGAGATAGGCGCTACGCGGTAGAGGGTTCCCAATTCACGGATATCTTCTTGTAAAACGCCCGGGTTAAGGAATGTCGGACCAATGATGGACTGCACAATTCCCAGCGCCGCGATGAAGACGAATGGGATCAAGTTGAGATTGAAAAACCGGCGGAGCTCGTGTTCGGAATCGACCAGCGCATAGCCGACGAACATGAGGGGCACGTAATAGAAAAAGAGTTTGATGCCCAGGATTCCGTAGATAACGCTAGGCGAAGCAGGGTTGAAAACTTGCAGAAGCCCGAACCAGACCAACGCGAGCAACGGCATCAGGAAGGGCGGCCGAAGACCCTCGACCTGCTTTCGGCGCCAGGCAATGAAAAAAGACAAATACACCACGGCAACTAAAAGATCCTTGGCAAAATAGATGGACATATTGTTGCCGAGGTATTTGCGGATGAAATCTTCAAAGAGAAGCCAGATCAAGAAAATATAGAGGGCCTTGCGCCAGCTATTGAGCATGCTGATGACGAAGGCACCGGTGATGAACACGAGTCCCACATAGATAAGTCCGATGATGTCGCCGGCAAGAATGTATTGTGCGGCTTCATAGGCGCCGAAAATCGAACCGGCAAACATGAGGAACCCCATCAAGGGATTGCCCCGCACACTCGGTAGAAACTGGCTCAGGGATCTCATTTAAATTTCACGCCCAAGTCTGTTTTGACGTGGACCGAGACTCAAGGATACTTCACAATCGTTGACTCTTACGCGAAAAGCGCATGTCAGACCTGCGCAATCAGCTTCCCCTAGCCGTGCGGTTTCCGCGGCAATTTCAAATTGCCAGTCCTCAGGTTTGTCACGTTCCTTCGACTCAAGAACCGATTTGCTTGATGTGATTGCTAGGGCTTTGCGGCGCAGTTCCTGCGCAGGACGAACACATGAGTGTCTCCGGTCAGGGCCGGTCCATTCATTAAAAGCGCTGCAAGCTTGAACAAGGCGACAAAGTAGCGACGGCCAGTTAACGGAAATTGACCTTCGGGATAGACAAAATTCTCTATCAATCGCAATCCGGCCGCCGGCACGGTTTGCCTTACAAAAAGATCGAGATGAACCGGCGTGATGTGCTCCGGATTATTCGCTTCCATCGCTCGCACTTTTCCACTTCGAAAAAACTTCAGCCTGGCGGCCGCATTATCGACATTCGGTGTGGTAACAATCGCGATTCCAGCTTCGTTTAAGAGCCTGCCAATGCTCCGCAAGAACGCCGTGGGATTCTCGAGGTGCTCGATTACCTCCACCGCCACAACCAGATCGAACCTGCTGGAAAATTTTCGGTCGAAGTTTGGGTCATTGCAATCGACATTCACAAATTCCGTCGGCAGGCCGAACTGGTTTTCCACGTCCGCGGCAACCACTTCGAAGCCGCCTGCTTGCAAACGCTGCGTCAGCGCGCCGCTCCAAGCTCCGAGGTCTAGTGCGCGCCCTTTCTGTGGAAGATAGCGCAGCGCCGTTCCCAAGACCATTTCATGAGCGCCATCGAGGGCACGTACCGCCATTCCTTGCGGGCTTTTGTTAACGGTTAACGCCTCGCTCATGTTCTCCGCTTCCTCACAAATCGCTCCGCACGGGGATCTGCGCTTGCGTTACTTTCGGCCCGCACAGCTCACAGCCTATCACGCCGATTCTTTCCGCCTGCTTCAATGGATTCCCGCTCCTGGCAACCTCGCAGTCTTATTGACGCTGGCAGGCATCGAGATAAATCGCCCGGTGTTTCTCAATCATTTGTGATAGTGAAAAAGCCTGCCGCGCCTTTTCCAATGCGGCCCGCCCCTTCGCTGCCGCAAGCTCCGGGTCGGCCACAACTTGTTCCAAACAGTCCGCCAGCGCTGCAACATCGCCGGCGGGAAATTTCAGTCCGGCGTCCCCGACAGTCTCGCCCAAACCGCCAATGTCCGATGCGATCACGACGCGTCCCCGAACCATCTGCTCCATTGCAGAAAGACCCGCCGTCTCTTCCCACACCGAAGGCATGACTACAGCCGTTACATCCTTAACGGCTTCTGCAAACTTCTGTCCCGTCAGGTAGCCAGTTATGGTGACGTGCGCTCCCAGCCCCGCCGCCGCGATTCGTGCTTCCAATTCCCTTCTTTCCGGACCATCTCCAATAAACTTTGCCCGAAAGTCAACGCGTCGCTTCAGCAACCGCGCGAGCGCCTCGACCAGAACACTGCCGCCTTTTTCCGCGACGAATCGTCCGACAAATGCAAATGTCGTGTTGCTCTTGCCACCTTTGGAATCGTACAGCCCTTCGCTGTTGTCAATCTTTTGCGCGATGCCATGCAAAACCACGCTCGTTCGCGGCATCGCAATTCTCTTTTCAACGTGCTCGCTCACGGCAATATTTCCCGCCGCGCGGCGAACGAGTGCACGTCTGGGAAACGCCAGAAACAATTTCATCGCGGCGCGAGCGCCGCCGTTTTCCACGCATTCGCATCTCCAACATGTTCCATACGAGCCTGCCTGAAAGTGCCCGGGACATACGCTTCGTTCCGGTTGGTGAATCAGGAGCCCATTGGGGCAAATTGCCTGGTATGTATGGTGTTCCACTACAAACGGCTTACGTGCTATCCAGGCGAGTAACATCGGCAGGAAACTCGGTCCTGCAATATGAACGACGTCAGCCGCGCGCACCATCCGGTACAAATTGCAAAACCGCGGACGGCGCAACACCGGGAATGGCAGCGTTTGATCGTCGAAAGTTCCTTGCGGCGTATCGGTTACCAGCGTCAACGTAAATTCCTGCGAATCATCCGGGGTGCGCAGTTCCGCGAGGCCGCGAGCAAGCGATTCCACAATCGTCTCGACGCCGCCGATGCTGGGTGCAAAGTAATGTGAATAAAGAAGGAGCTTCACGCCCCATTTTTCCGGAGCACGCCTACGCCGTGGAGAATGCGGGCCTCCGGTGTACCCACTTTGCGCGCGAAGTCCTCAAAGGCCGAATTCCAGAGGGCATCGTCGGCAAATAGGAGTTCTCCCAAGCGTAGGAAAGGATACGCGATTTCGAACTCCCAGAGCATGTGTTCATACGTGTGAAGACTGTCATGCAAAAAAATGTCGATGCGGCCGAGTTCCGGCAGCAGGCGGGGCAAGATTTCTTTCGCATCGCCGAGGTGCACACGCCACGGCTTGCGCAGCCACTTCGGCACAAACCAGCCGGGCTCTTTTCCCTCTGGCAAGTACGCAGGATCGGAAAGACCGATCGAGTGCAGCGTACCGCGCTGATTGCGGTGCAGCGCGAGCAAGATGTACGCGGATGACACGCCGTTGGCGATTCCCGTTTCCACGACACATTCCGGCTTCAGTACCCGCACTGCCGCATACGGAAACAGAACTTTCTTTGCGTAGAGGTCCGCGCTGGTAATCGCCAGTTCGCGAAACTTTTGCTCGGCTTCCCGCAGGTGGCGCGAAAATGCCGGCGACGTAATCGGCTCATCGAGATAGCCACGAATCGCATCGACCGACGCTCCGGTAATCTTTGCGAGGAACTTTTCGTCGGCGAGCGTCAACTCACGCAACATGGCCCCCAGCGCGTACCGCGGATTCTTCACCGCAAACGCGGCGCGCTGCTTTGCATTCTGCATAAGCCATTTCATGACAGTTCCGTTCTCTACAAGCCGCGCACCCGCTTCACGCCCGCTTCCATCGCCGCGACCGTCGCCTCAATATTCCGTTCCGGCGACCAGGTCCTGATATGCGCGCCGACGGCGCTCCGCAATTCGCGCAATCGCGCCGGATTTCTCAGCGCCGCGGCCAATTGTTCCGCAAGCGCTTCGACATTCCCCGCAGGAAAAACAAATTCCGGCGCTACCGGCACCACCAGGTCTTTTGCCGCCCCCACGCGATCGCTCACCATTACTGGACAGCCGCAGCACATGGCTTCATTCACCACAACGGCGAAAGGCTCGTAGGTGGAAGGTAATACCATTAAGTCTACCATTTTGTAAAGTGCCGGAAGTTGAGATTGATTGATGAATCCTAAGAAAGAAACGCTATCCGAGATTCCGAGCCGCGTGGCTTCCGCCTCCAATTCACCGCGCAACGGCCCATCTCCCGCGAAAATCAACCGCGAATTCTCCAGTTGCGCCTGCGCGTACGCGCGCAGCAAATCCATCGGCCGCTTCCACGGCTGAAGTTTTGCGCAAAAGAGAATCGCGGTTTCACTGTTGTGCAATCCCAACTTCGCGCGTTCCGCGGCGCGATCGACGCGAGCGGCTTGCGCCATCCACCAATCGTTGTCCACACAGTAAGGCGTCAGCGTGATTCTCTCTTCGGCGATCCCCAGCGAACGCATCAACTCCACGCCGGGGCTCGACGGCACTATCACCTGGTCCGCCCGTGCAAAGAGGTGCGGCCACGCGAGCCTCTTGACTATTCCCTTCCACGCCCTTCCGTCGCGCGGCTCCAGTGACGATGCGTCCGTACCAAAAAGAAAAGCAGCGCGAGCCTTCTTAGCCGCGCGCATCGCAATCCAGAACGAAGCCCGTACATATCCGACGAAGCACAACACCACGTCAAACTTCCCCTCACGTATCAAGTCCTTCAGGCCGGGATTGTTCAGCCCCCAAAACGATTCGCGCTCCGGACCCTTGTTCGGCACATGAGTCCATTCGTAGCCGTCGAGCAACGGCACGTCCCATTTCACTTCGCGGCCAAAGTCCGGATCGACCGCAGCCTCCGCGCCGCGCAAGCTGCAGTACGCAACGTGTAAATCCAGTCGCGGATGTTTGGCCATTCGCCGGAAAATCGGCGCCATGTATTGCACTGGGTGTGACGCCACAGCCAGCACGCGAAATTTGCGCTCAGTCATGCGCACACGCTCGAAATGCATCGCCTCGAATGTCAACCGGAGAGACCATTCCGCAAAGTATAGCCGCGGCCGCTTCCTCCCGGTTCCTCTTTTCCACCCGGTTCCAGCAACCACTTGCCTGTGATAAACTTCCCGAGGTCCTCATTCTGCCTGGCCCGAGCGGCCCGGCGAGTTTGCGGCTCACCCTAATTTTCCGCAGATAGTTGAGGGGTAGCCCGCCCATCGGGTCTCCGAAATGGTCGGGAAGCGGCCACGGCTTGCGTGTAGCCGCAGGAAATTCTACGTAGAGAAGAGGAATTGTCATGTCCGGGCACTCAAAATGGGCCACGATTAAGCATAAAAAGGCGGCCACCGACGCCAAGCGCGGCCGCGTCTTTACGCGACTGATTCGCGAAATCACCATCGCTGCCCGCATCGGCGGCGGCGATCCGAACTCCAATCCGCGCCTTCGCACCGCCATTCTCGCCGGCAAAAACGAAAATATGCCGAACGACAACATCGAGCGCGCCATCTTGCGCGGCACCGGCCAGCTCGAAGGCGAACAGTACGACGAAGTCACCTTCGAAGGATATGGCCCGGGCGGCGTCGGCATGCTGATTCAGGTCGTGACGACGAACCGCAATCGCGCCGTTGGCGAAATGCGCCATATGATGGGCAAGAACGGCGGCAACATGGCGGAAGCTGGCGCCGTCGGCTGGATGTTCCATCGCAAGGGCGAGATCAGTATTCCGAAAGAAGCGGCAACCGAAGACAAGCTCCTCGACCTCGTTCTCGAAGCTGGCGCGGAAGATCTCAAGGACGACGGCTCCGCGTGGTACATCGTGACGCCGCCCGAAGCGCTGGAAACCGTCAAGGAAGCGCTCTCGAAAGCTGGCATCACTCCCGCCAGTGCCGAAGTCGGCATGGTTCCGCAAAATTACGTAAAACTTACGGGCGCGCAAGCGCAGCAGATGTTGCGCCTCGTCGAAGCGCTCGAAGAACACGACGACGTGCAGCACGTTTACGCCAACTTCGACATTGACGAAAGCGAAATCCAGGCCGCAGTCGGGGCCAACTAAGTTTTTCATCCATCGTTATTCGAAAGGCCGCGGAGAAATCTGCGGCCTTTTTCATTTTCACCAGAACACTTCGCGCTTCGAGATCTTCGCTCCCTCTTCCGCTCCCATCGAGTCATGGCACGCACGTAACACACTGCGAACTTTTCACAAAAACTTTGCCGTATCCGGACGCTTCGCCTTAGACTGAGTTCCGATGAATTCCGCTATTCCTTGTATCCGCGTTCTTGGCGTCGATCCGGCCGCTTCGGGCCCGACCGGTTATGGCATCGTGGAAGCACAGGGTCGCAGCTGCCGCTCGCTGCATTACGGCGCGCTCCACGTCGCGCAAAAACAAAAAATCTCCGCCGGCGCTGCACTCGAAGCGGTTCACGCTCTTCTTTGCGATCTTATCCAGGAATTTTCGCCCCACGCCATGGCCGTCGAATCGATTTTTTCCGCGCTCAACGTCAAAACCGCTCTTCGCCTCGCGGAAGTTCGCGGTGTCGTGCTCCTCGCCGCCGCTCAGCATCACGTCGAAGTCTTCAGCTACGCGCCGCGCGAAATCAAGGCCTCCGTCGCCGGTTATGGCCACGCCGACAAGCGCCAAATGCAAACGATGGTTCGCGCGCTGCTCGCCATGAAAGAGATTCCCGAGCCCGCCGACGCGGCCGACGCCCTTGCCGTCGCTCTCTGCCATCTTCAGGCGCAGGAAGCGAATCGCCGCTTTGGCATCGAGCCGTCGCGCCCGGCTCCCCGCCCAGCCGCTGCCAAGGCCGCCTCCGCAACGTCCGGCCCTGCCTCGCGCATCTCAATGGTGCGATGATTTCACGTCGTCAAATCCTATTGGCTCTCTCCGCGCTACTCCTGTTTCTCGCGAGCGCCTCCGCCTCCTCGGCTCAGTCTGCGAAGCTCACTTTCCGCCGCGTCTTTCCCGCCAGCACTCCCGAATTCATCGAAATCACCGTTCGTGAAGACTCCGACGCCGCCACCTACGAAATCCGCCAGCTCGACGAAGACGCCGGAAGCTCGCCCTTCGAGGTCAGCTCTGCCTTGCGCGCTAAAATGTTCGGTTACGCCGGCGAGTTGCACCACTTCCAGGGCCTCGACCTCGACGTTCACCGCAAAATCGCCAACCTTGGCGAAAAGACCTTTCGTTGGGAAAAGGGGAGCCAGAAATTCGAGACGAAGTTCAACTACACCCTGAACAACGCCGCCACCCAGCTGCTTCAAATCTTTGAAGGCCTCGCCCGCCAACAGGAGCACGTCGTCCTACTTACTCGCCGCCTCAAGTACGACCGCCTTGGCATCAACGACGGCCTCCTCCAGCTCGAATCCGACTTGAACCGCGGCCTCCTCCCCGAACCTTCCCACCTGGTACCATTACTCGACCAAATTGCCAACGACACCCGCCTCGTCGAAATTGCCCGCCAACGCGCCCGTACCCTCGCCGACCGCGCCCGCCGCACCAACTCCTAGATTCCGCCATCTATCCGCAATTTAGATGTCCTTTATACTGTATTCCGTATCGCTTTATGAATAAGTGCATACTATTTCCGTTCTCAATACAAAATTCCTCGTAAATACAAGAAAACAAATAGATTAATAATTTCCAAACTCTGGCTAATCTTTTGCATATTTACTTTTGCCTATTCGCGTTAATGAGGTCGGCGTTTGAGTGGTCTTACGCCGCCCTTTGGTCAAATTAACGCCCTTTTGCTTCTGTGCGGTCTTACGGGGAGTCCGGAACGGAAGCTGTTCTACGGTCTATACGCTCAATTTTGAATTGGAGGAGTAATGCATAACATGCGTAAGCTGGCGGCCTTGTCATTGGTTGCTCTAGCTTTAGTGTTTAGTTCCAGTCTGATCCTCGCTCCACTGTCCCTGGCCCAGGTTTCCGTATCTACGGGAAGCATTTCTGGCACCGTCACTGACCCTCAGGGAGGTGCGGTATCCAAGGCCAAGGTTTCTGTCGTGAACAAGGATACGGGTACCAACCAGAATTTGGCCACAAGCGATACCGGTTACTTTTCGTCCGGCGCGCTCGCCCCTGGCAACTACCGCGTCCGCGTCGAGGCACCGGGCTTTAAAACTGTCGAAACGACCGTTACGGTGCAGGTCGGACAGATTGCCACGGTGAACACAAAGCTCGAGTTGGGCTCCTCCACCAACGTCATTGAAGTCACCAGTTCGGCCCTTCAGATCAACTCGGAGCAGGCCTCCGTTCAGGACGTTCTCACGGCTGCCGACATCGAACAGTTGCCCGTGAACGGTCGCAACTTCCTGGATCTGGCAACTCTCGAGCCTGGCGTCCAGATTCAGGACGGCTCGACATTTGACCCCACCAAAAACGGTTATTCTTCGCTTTCCTTCGGCGGACGTTTTGGACGTACAGCCCGCATCGAAGTGGATGGCGTGGACATCTCGGATGAAACGGTCGGCACGACCACTCAAAATATTCCGCAGAGTGCTATCGAGGAGTTCCAAGTTAGCTCCTCCACTCTCGATATGTCCACCGAATTGACCTCGTCCGGCACTGTGAACGTGGTTACGAAGTCCGGCAAGAACGAATGGCACGGCGGCGCGTACTACTACGGCCGCAGCAACCAGACTTCCGCTAAGATTGCTCCCCCTCCAAACGACAATCTGAATTTCGGCCGCAAACAATTTGGTGCCGATCTCGGTGGCGCTTTCATCAAGGACAAACTCTTCTTCTTTGGCGATTTCGAGCGCACGGATCAAACCTTGCAGAGTCCTGTGTCGCCGTCTGCTCCGTTCGGCTCACTTCTCGGCAGCTTCAACTCGCCGTTCACACAGCGCGAATATCTGGGCCGCGTCGACTACAACATTAGGAAGAACTGGACGGCCTTCTATCGCTTCGCTTTCGATCAGAACTCAAGCGTTCGCGGTTTCAACCCGGGCGTCTATCAGCCGTTTGCGAACGTGGACCATACTCCCACCCATGTTATTGGCACGGACTTCAGCATCGGTCGTACCACCAACAGTGTCCGGTTTGAATTCTTGAAATTCCGCAACGCCATCGTGGACGGCGTCGCACTGTCCGGCGCCCTTGATCCGGCTCCGGGGATCTCCCTTAACATCACTCCAAATGGCAGCGACTTTACTTGCCTCGCCGGCGGCGAAGCATTTTGCTCTGGCGCGAACATTCTTGCTCCTCAACAGACGTTCCAGGAAGACCGCCAAATCAAATATGACGGCAGCTTCACTCTTGGCCGTCATACGCTCCGTTATGGCACTTCATTTAACGCCATCTTGGGTGGTGGTTTTGCCAAATTCTTCGCCTTGCAGCCAATGGTGCAGTCAGTGTTTAATCCGGCCAACCAAGCCGTCGCCAACACGGGCCCCTTTCCCAGCTTGGACGGCACGCCTGCAGACAAATTCAGCAACCCTTTGAATTGGCCCGTTAGCACAATCTTGTTTGGAAACGGCCAAGGCTTCTCAACAGAGCGTCCGGGATTTAATCTGCCCGCTGGCGGCCAGTATGATCATCGCTTTGATTTCTACGTCGGCGATCAGTGGAAGTTGAAGTCAAACTTGACTGTGACGCTCGGCCTTCACTACGGACGCGACACCGGCCGTACCGATAGCGACCTGGCTCCCGTCGCCGCCCTCGCTCAATTCGACAATCAGTTTTACAAGGGCCTCGAAAACCGGGTCAACCAACCCAACAAGAACTTCGGCCCGCAACTCGGCATTGCGTGGGATCCCTTCAAGAATGGCAAGACAGTCATTCGTGCTGGTGGCGGTCTCTATTATGAGAACGCCATTTTCAACAACGTATTGTTCGACCGCCCCGGTCGCTTAACTCAGGGCCTCTTCCTCGCGCAAGCAGCTCCATGCTTCGGAGGCTCCGCCACCGGCCCAGTCCCGGGCGTAAACAGTGGCAATCCAGTCGCATACTGCGGCGAAGCTGTAGGCACCGCGGCAGCCCAAATCGCTGCAGACCAGTCTGCGTACCAGGCGGCTATCGCTGCTCAGGGCGCAGGCGCCAACCCGAACTTTATTGGCACGACTCTGCAGGGCAACAACCTGAACGGCATTCAAATGCTGGCACCTAGCTACGTTTCTCCTCGCTCCGTTCAGATGAACGTCGGTGTGCAGCGCCAACTCGGTCACAACACCACGATCAGCGTGGACTACGTTCGCAATGTGTCTACCCACTACACGCTGGGCCTGGACACCAACAAAGTCGGCGACGCCCGCTTCCTGAATGTCCCCAACGCAAACAACGCCATCTCCGCAACGCTGGCCGCTTGCGGTGCGGCAACAATCGACGCTGCAATTGCTTCCTGTCCTGGGTTGCATGCCACAGGTGGTGCAACCATCTCGGACTTTGCCTCGAACGGCCTGGATTCCGGATTCGACGCCAGTGGCGGCGCTCCCTGCCCGACTTGCGCGTTTGGCGGCATAAATGGAAATCTCGGCCAAAACGAGATGCTCTTCCCTGTAGGCCGCTCCGTTTATAACGGCCTGTTGGTCGAGTTAAAGTCCAATTTGAAGAATCCTCTGCCGGGCATTCGCCGCGCAAACCTGATCGCGTCCTACACGCTTTCTCGCTTCAAGTCGGCCGCAGCAGACCAGGATTTCGTCAACAACGCCTTGGACTTCAACAATCCGTTGAAGTACTACGGCCCGTCCGCACTTGACCGCACTCACCTCGTCAGCGTCGGCACGGTTATGGATTTCCCCTGGGCCACTCGACTCGCGCTCACGGCTCACTATGCGTCCGCGATTCCGCTAACCCTCACTTTGCCGCAGGCTGGTACCCCGGGCGAAATCTTCCGCACCGACGTAACTGGCGACGGCACAGTCGGAGATCCTGTTCCGGGTTCGCAGGTCG
>DATGIS010000044.1:0-8116 GCA_035295625.1 Candidatus Acidiferrum sp.
GGCGACTCCGTCCAGGAAATCACGGCGGGAAATCGCGCGGTCCATTCCCAATTCACGATCGCGTTTTGTGTTGTTCATGGTGGAATCCCCGAGGCGCCTCAATCTTACACAATTCTAGTAAGGTTTGCCTCCCGCAACCGAGACGCCAGCGTGATTTGGCATCGCGCGAAGAATCCGCTATCTTCGGTGGGGGAGCAGCTTCGTGTTTACCGGAATCATCGAACATCTTGGATCTGTCGAGTCGCTCACGATCGACAGCAATGGTGGGCACGTGACGATTCATGCCCCGACTCTTGCGCCGTCTCTCGCCATATCCGCCAGCGTTGCAGTGAACGGCTGCTGCCTCACCGTGGTCGCGCGCGACAAAAATGCTTTTTCCGCCGATCTTTCCGCTGAAACACTGAACAAGACAACTTTCGCTGTACTTAAAGAAAGCGACCGCGTCAATCTCGAACAACCGTTGACAGCCGGCAAAGAGTTCGGCGGCCACTTTGTCCTCGGCCATGTCGACGGTACGGGCACAGTCGCGGCAATGGAACCCGAGGGCGACAGTTGGCGCTACTCCATCCGCGTTCCCGACGAAGTTGCGAAATACGTTGTCGCCAAAGGCTCGATCACGATAGATGGCGTGAGTCTCACCGTGGCGCACTGGGAAAATCAAATTGCGGAAATCGCCGTAATTCCCTTCACCTACGAACACACGAACATCCGCGATCGCCATCCCGGCGACTCGGTAAATCTCGAAGCGGACGTTTTGGGAAAATACATCGAACAGCGTCTGGAAGCGCGTGCGAGTGCGATGGTCAAGAGTGCGCCCTCGCTCCAGGACTTAATCGCGCAGGGCTTCTGAATGCCCTACGGCTTTGCTGCGCGCGCCGCGATAATACAGAACTAACCCGAAGGCAATCGCGCCGATCGTAGATCCAACCACCTTGACAACAAACAGCAGCCGGTTCGACGAATCGCCCGGCGGGAAAACCGACACGACAATAGAAAGTAGCGTCACCGCCGACGCCAAACCGCACGCCAACCAGACACCAACTTTTCCGCCGGGAATCAGCACCGCGTGGGGATTCGTCGCGCGGTCAGCGCGATTCGCCAGCTTGATCGCTGCGGCGAACATGTAAAGAAAAGGAATGAAATACAAAATGATCGTGATGTCGATTACGACCTGATATGCGCCGCGCGTTGTCTCGTTAATCTGGCTCACCAGCAGCACAAGGGCCGACAGCACTGCCTGGACGATGATCGAAATGTACGGCGTGCGCCATTTCGGATGGATTTTTCCAAACGCTTTTGGCAAGTAGCGGTCGATACCAACAACAAATGGAACGCGCGCAATCCCCGCCACGGTGCTGCCTACACCACCCGCATTGCCAACGGTGACGAGCAGCGCCGCCAGTATCCCGACGAATCCAATCTTCAATGCCGCCGAACCGATGGTGATGGCGTGAAACACGCCACTCTTCGGATCCACATCGCCCGCCGGAACGAGCGCAAGCAGCGACACCGTGCCAATGATATACATCGCAGCAATCAGCGCAGCCGCCGTCAACGCAGCGCGTGGCAGCGTCCGTCGCGGTTCGCGAATCTCTCCGCTCATTGCGGAAACAAGCTCAAGCCCCGTGAATGCGAATGCAATCTGCGACCAGAAATTGACCGTGTCCCAATTCCAGGTTGGCTTAATGTTTTGCCAGGTGTAATGCGTCACGGATCCGTTCTTCATCCACAGCACTCCCGCGACGCCGACCAAAATCAGCAGCGGCAGATACGTAGAAACTCCGCCCGCATTCTGCAGCCACTTTCCGATGTTCAGTCCAATGATGTTGAGCAGCACAGCCACCGCGAGCAGCAATAGCGAACCGACGAGCAAAAACGTTCGATCCTGAGCCAGTTCAGCGCCTTTGCCACCCAACACATAGCCGCTCATCGCGGCGCTCGCCAGCAGCAATCCCGGAAAATAAAAAATCGTATAGACCCAATAGGTCCAGCCGGCGACGAAGCCGTGAAAATCCCCGAACGCTTCCTTCGACCAGACGTACAGCCCGCCCTCTTCCGGAAAACGCGACGACAGCTCATTAATGACTAACGCCATCGGCACAAAAAACAGCACGGCGGCAAGAACCCACAAACTAATAGAGGAAGTACCGTTATGCGCGGCGGCCGCAATCCAGCGCGGCCCAAGCACGGTGGCGATGTTAAAGAGGAGGACGTCCCAAAAACCCATCTCGCGACAAAGTTGCGTGCGCGGATCCGCAGAACCGCTCGCCTGGCTCAAAGCGTCACGTCCAGCGCGGGAATCAGTTCATCCTGCATACGAAAGTTGTGGAGCAGCGGATCGTCGGAATCTTCAAATTCTTTCCACGAGGAAAACACGGCCGCTTTTCCTTCCTGCAAAAACACAATGTTGTCCGCAAGCTTCCGCGCCAGGTGTGTGTCGTGCGTCACCACGATCGATGTGCGATGAAACTTTTCTTTCAGCCGCAAAATAATGTCGCCCATGTGAGTCGCCATGATCGGATCCACCATCGTCGTCGGCTCGTCGTAAAGAATCGCCTCGGGATTCTGCGCCAGCGCTCGCGCAATCGCCACGGCGCGCTTCATTCCGGTAGAAAGCTCGCTCGGCAGCTTGTCGAGCACTTCTTCGACCTCCAGTTCGCGCGCCAGCTTCAAAACGTAGGCGTCAACGTCTTCGTCCGTCAGACCGGGTTGTCCGTCCAGTGGATACGCAATATTTTCGCGGACACTCAACGAATCAAAAAGCGCGCCAGATTGAAAAACCATCGTCACTTTTCCGCGCACTTTCTGAAATTCAGCTTCGGAAAAATGTGTGACGTCTTCGCCATCGATCAAGATCTGCCCCAAGTCCGCCTTCAGAAATCCCATGATGTGCTTCAGCGACACCGATTTCCCCACGCCGCTGCGGCCCATAATCACGCAGGTCTGCCCGCGCTTGACGCGAAACGTCACGTGGTTCAGCACCGGCCTTCCGTCGAACGCCTTGCTCACATCGCGGAACTCAAAAAAGTTTTCCGCAAATCCGTTCGTTTTCGCCGATTCGCTCAAGAATTCTCCGGCGCAAACAGGCGCCGCGCCTCTTCATAATCTTCCATCGTGTTCATGTTCCAGAAGAGCCGCCCCGAGCTATCAAATCGTTTCCAATCCTTTTCGTCAAGAACTTCCACATGCAGAGCATTCAAGGCTTCCGTGACTTTGCGCGTTCCCGCATGGAACAACGGCAAAATCGTTTCCACTGCGGAGACCCGCCAGCAGGCGCATAGGGGCTCCCACCCACGCGCGCTCTTCGGGATGACAACTTCCGCGCCGGATTGTAAAGCGCGCGCAATCAGGAAGCGCAGCCACTCAGGAGTTAGAAACGGCATATCGCAACTTAGAATCAGGCTCCAGCGATAGCCGAATTTATTGAGCACCGTTTTATCTAGCGCGGTGATGATACCGCCAAGAGGTCCTTCTCCTGGCCATCTGTCCTTAACGCACCGCGCTCCAAATCGCGCGTACTTAGCTCTTGGTCCGACCACGATTGCCTCGTGAACTCCGCTTTCCGTCAGAAGTTCGAGTGTCCTTTCCAGAACAGCCTTCCCACCTAATTCGACGAGCGCTTTGTCTTTCCCAAATCTCGAACTAGCTCCTCCTGCGAGCACGTAACCAATGGCCGGTCGTGAAGCCCAAAATTCCTCATTCTGACGCTCACGCTCCTCCGCGTTCGGAGATGTTCGGCTGTTAAGGCCCTTTGCGATCGAAAGCTCTTCCCGAGACACTATTCCTCCTCCAAAGGTTCGCGGCCCGGCCGTCGGATGCCCAGCTCGCGCAATTTTTCCTGCAAACTTTGCCGGTGCAAACCAATCGTCGCCGCCGTGCGCGAAACATTCCAGCGATGACTTGCCAACTGCTTCGTGATCCACGCAACTTCGAATTTCCGCTTCGCCTCGCGAAAATCGCGGTCATTCATTCCGGTGTCCAGGCTCCCGTTCGTTTCTTTGTGCGTCACGGACTTTCCGGTAGCGACTTCTTCCGGCAAATCCTTTACGCCAATTTCGTTTCCCGGCGCCAGCACGATGCTTCGTTCAATCGCATTTTTCAATTCGCGTACGTTTCCCGGCCAATCATAGCGCTCCAGGGCAGAGTAGGCCTCTCGGCTCAACTTCACGCTGCGGTTTAGCCGGTTTCCGTGCAGTTGCACAAACGAATCGGCCAGCACTGGAATGTCGTCCTTGTGTTCGCGCAACGCAGGCAGCTCGACGGTGATGACCCGCAATCGATAAAAAAGGTCTTCGCGAAATTTTCCAGCAGCAATCTCCGCCGGCAAATCCCTGTGCGTCGCGCTGATCACGCGCACATCCACCGGAATCGATTGCGACCCGCCCAGCCGCTCAATCGTCCGGTTTTCCAGCGCGCGCAAAACTTTCGCCTGCGTCACCGGATTCATATCGCCAATTTCATCCAGAAACAGCGTCCCGCCATGCGCCAGCTCAAACTTTCCCTTCTTTTGCTGCGCCGCGCCAGTAAACGCTCCGCGCTCGTAGCCAAATAGTTCCGACTCAATCAGATTCTCCGGCAACGCCGCGCAATTCACGGCGATAAACGGTTTCCCTGCCCTCGGTGATCGCGCGTGAATCTCCTGCGCCAGCAAATCTTTTCCCGTGCCGCTCTCGCCAAGAATTAGCACCGTCGAATCCGTCGCCGCCACGCGATCCGCCATCTCAAATGCCTTTCGCATTCCGGCGGAACGGCCAATCATCCCTCCAAACTGCCCTTCCGTCGCCAGCTGGCTGCGCAACGCCGAGTTTTCCTTCTCGAGTCCGGTCAGCTTCAACAGATTCGCCACACGCTGCCGCAATTCATCCAACTCAAATCCCTTCACTAAATAATCCGCCGCGCCGACGCGCAACGCTTCGACCGCCGTCTTCGCTGTATCCAGCGCAGAAACGATCAGCACCGGCACGTCATTCCCTTCCTCGCGCAAACTCTTCAAAAAGGAAAGGCCATCCTGCCCGGGCATTACAATATCCAGCAAGATTAAATCCGGCTTCTCCGTGGGAATCGCCGCTCGCGCTGCTTCCGCCGATTCAGCTTCCGCAATCCGGTAACGCGATTCAAGCGCGCGACGCAGCCCGTAGCGTGCCGCCGGCTCATCATCGACGATGAGAATGGTCTTCATGACGCCTCCAGAACTAAGGGCAAAGTGATTTCAAATCGCGTGCCACGGCCGTTCATCGTGGGACTCTGCCACGTGAGGTTCCCGTCGCATTCCGCCACGCGGCGCGCAACGATCGCCAATCCCAGCCCCGTCCCTTGCGTCTTCGTGGTGAAAAACGGCTGCAAAATTTTTTCCTGCAAGGATTCGGGAATGCCCGGGCCATCGTCTTCGAGACGCAGCACAGCCGTCTTGGCGCTTTCTTCATAGGTCACGGCAATGTGTCCGCCTGCCGGAACCGCTTCCAGCGCGTTGACGAGCAGATTTGAAACGATGTCATGGAGCGCTTCTGGCGCAATCGCCAGTGGAGTCTGCGCGGCGGAAAGACCGATCTGCAACTCGACGTTTCGCTTATCGGCCTGTGGCTTCAATACGGCGGCGGCTTCTTCGATGACGGCGCTCGCGTCGCATTGTAAAGCGCCATTACCCGCGCGCACCGCTGGCCGGCTGAATTGCAGCAATTGATTCAGCTTCGCCGAAAGCCGGCTAATCTCCTCCAGCACCATCTTCGTTTCGCCGCGCATCGATTCCGGCATTTCCGGACTTTCAAGTTGCACTTGCAGAATCGTTTTGATCGAACCCAGTGGATTTTTCAAATTGTGCGAAATGCTTGCGGCTGTCTGCCCCACAAGCGCCAACCGCTCCCGCTCCGCCAGGTCCCGTTCGAGCTGCATCTTTTCATCAATCACTTGGCAAAGATCGAGCGCAACCGCCATCGATTCGCAGAGGAACTTCATCGCCACTTCGGTTTCGCCGGAAATCATCGAGCCGTGCGGCCGGACATTCAGCACGGCATTGATTCGGCCTGGCCGGAGAACCGCAAACGATTCAATCGCCTCCGGTTTTATTGCGAGAGGCTGCGTTGGTTCGATTTTTGGCTCAAGCATGGTGATCCACGCTTCGGCAAACTGGAGCTCCTCCGCCAATCGTCGATTGATGTACAAAACGAGGTTCTTCAGCTCGCCTTTTCGGGCCTCGGCTTGAATCTGATTACCGAGCCGGTTCACCAGATCCATTTCTCTGCGCGCCGTCTCCTGCAAGCGCTGGCTCAAAAGACGCTGCAGGGGCTCAATGAAGACGACCAGCGCAAAAAGCAGTATCGCCGCCGTCGCTTCCGGCGGAAGGACCGGCGCCATCCAATCGCTGATTCTCCGCACCAACGCAAGATAGAGAAGCGCAACAAACGTGGCCGACACCGCGTATAACAAGTTCTTCTGCCGTCCGATATTCAAGAAGTTGTGCCGCTGGACGAAGTAAATGAGCGCAACGAAGGGCAAGAGCCCAAGAATCGAAACGGCAGTCACAAGCGATTCGCGCAAGTGGTGACTAAATCCAAATGCTTCAAAATGAATCGCGGCCAAAAACAGCACCGCGCCAACCAGCGCGGCCCACGCTATCCGGTGGAACGTCCTCTCCGGTCGGCCCGCCATTTCGCGTGAAAATCGGCGTTCCCAACCGCAGCTCAGAATAAGGAGGAGAGCAAACCAGACAACAAATCCTGAGCCGAGCGAATTGCCCGGAATACCAAAATCGAAATCGTGCTCGCGAAGGCGCGATGGCAACGCAACGCCGATGAAATAAACGAAGGGAACGTACGCAATCCCGATCGTCGATCCCTTAACGCTCGCCCGCGCCCTAAATCCTCGCGTCGCAGCAAATTCCCAATGCAAATGAAAGAGCAACGGTGGCAACAACGCGAGCCCAGCTCCCACCAAAACCGCGGCAAACGCCGTCAGGTTTTGCGGAGGGACGGAGTAATAAATCTGCGCGTTCAGCGCGAGCAGCGACCCCGCGTAAAAAAAGAAGAGCGCCAGGCACAAAAAGAAAAACACTCGCTCAAAATTCCGCTGCCGCCGGTAGCCGAGAATCACTACCATCCAAAACAGCATCAGCAACGTTCCCGCGGTAAAGCCGATAAGCCGGACGTAAGTGAGCGTGTTCACTGAAGATGAGGGTAAGCACGGCGGCTGCCAAGTGCAAGATTTTTCTTGCACCAAGTAAGCTTAACTAAATAAACGGGTTAACTCGAAGACTGGCCGATTTGAAAAACTGATGAAAACCATTGAAATTGCTGTCCTTGCCCTTGACTTGGAGGACTTTTCTGCTATATTAGCACTCGTACGAGAGGAGTGCTAACACCTTGCCCTCTTCCCTACAGCAAACCCGATAGCTCACCAACGGAGGTTTTTCGAAGATGGCAGTCAATCTTACGCCGCTGCACGACCGCGTGATCGTGAAGCGCATTGAAGAGAAGGAAACCGTCAAGGGTGGAATCATCATCCCTGACACAGCAAAAGAGAAGCCCCAGGAGGGCGAAGTGATCGCCGTCGGCGCCGGTAAGCGCGAGAAGGGCGAACTGATTCCTCTGGACGTAAAACCCGGTGACCGCGTTTTGTTCGGCAAGTACAGCGGCACAGAGATCAAGATCGAAGACGAAGAGCTGCTGATCCTCCGCGAAGAAGAGATTCTCGCGAAGCTGAGCGGCGCGGCCAAGGCAGCAAAGAAGTAGTGTAGGGCCCGCTTTCTGAAGCGGGCCGTGCAGTTAGCTTTTGTAGTGGCCGATTCTCAGATCGGCGGCTTTACACGGTTTCAGCGGTAAGCACGAAAGAATTTCACGGAGGAATTGAGCAATGGCAAAAACGATTGTTACGGGAGAGAATTCGCGTCAGGCAATTCTGCGCGGCGTGAACGCTCTCGCCGATGCGGTTAAGATCACTCTCGGCCCCAAGGGCCGCAACGCGGTGATCGAAAAGAAGTTCGGCGCGCCGATCATCACCAAGGACGGCGTGACGGTTGCAAAAGAAATCGAATTGAAGGATCCCCTCGAGAACATGGGCGCGCAGATGGTGCGCGAAGTCGCTTCCAAGACGTCTGACGTCGCGGGCGACGGCACCACCACCG
>DATGIS010000045.1:0-30310 GCA_035295625.1 Candidatus Acidiferrum sp.
ATCACGAATCCCGGATTCACGCCCGTGCCAACCAGCGCCACGCCCCACTCTTTCGCCGCCGTGTCGAGTTTCGTCGCCAGCTCCGGATGTGTCCGGTACGGATACGAAAGCTCTTCGCAAGTCGAAACGACGCACGACTCCGCTTCGAGGCATGCCAGCAATTGGTCCATCACTTTCGGCAAGGAAGAAGAGGTCGTGTGCATCACAACGTCCGCCGCTTGTCCCAACACTTCCGCGGCATCCGCGGAAACTTTCACGCCCCAGGGCGCATCGCTCGCGCCAACTACTTCGCCCAAATCGCGGCCAATCTTTGCAGGGTCGGTGTCAATCGCGCCGATAATTTCCACGGACTGTTTTTCGCGCAGAAGCTTCGCAATCGAAGCTCCGATCGGACCGATACCATATTGAATCGCGCGTATTTTCTTTTTCACAATCGTTCTCCGCTTCGGCGGTGCAAGCCTACACCGCGCATTTTAGGTGCAAAGGAATCTTCTAAGATAGAGGATTCGCTCCGTCCCCGCAACGCAAACGCGCCGGTACTTCACTCGCTCTTGGTTCTGCCCTTGCTCCCGCGTAACATAAAGGGCCTCGGCCCCGCACCAACCTGTCACACTCTGGAAGAGGCTCCCCATGCAAGCGCGCAAACTCGCCGACGACGAAATTTCAAAACTGATGACCAGGCTTCCCGGCTGGTCCGTGAAAAACGGAAAGCTTCACCGTGAATACGAGTGCAAGGATTTCGTCGCCGCGTTCGGCAACATGACGCGCGTCGCGCTCATCGCCGAATCGATGAACCATCATCCCGAATGGTTCAACGTCTGGAATAAAGTTGTGATCGATCTCGTCACGCACAGCGTGAAAGGAATCAGCGATCTGGATTTCGTTCTCGCCGAAAAAGTGGAGGACGTTTTTTCCGGCGGGCTCGCGAAGCAACAAAAATCCGGCTCATGAAGGGCGCTCACGAGCCCACCGGCAAATCTTTCCGCTGGTTGCTTAGTTCGCTGCGATGGATTCTCGCCGCCGCGGTTCTCGCAATTCTTTTTCATTTCATTCCGTTCGATGTTTTGCGCACAGCAATCGCAAAAGTTCCGCCGGCTCGTTTCGCAATCATTCTTCTTCTCTATCTTTGCGCGCACGGAATCGGCGTCCTCAAATGGCGCATGGTCGTGAATTCCGCCGGCGCTCAACTCGATCTGCGCACTTCCGCGCAATGCTATTTCGGCGGACTCTTCGGAACTCTCTTCCTTCCTTCTATTGTCGGAGGCGATGTCGTTCGTCTCGCCGTCGGACTTCGTAACAGCCCGCGTCCTGCTGCTGTGCTCGCGGGAAATCTCGCCGACCGTTTCCTCGACGTTGCGGCACAAGCGGGACTCGTTCTTCTAGGACTCATTCTGCTTCCCGGTTCACTTCCCGAAGCGTTGCGCGAGCGCGGCATTCGTTATCTTGTGCTGCTCGTCGTCATCGTTCTTGCCGGTATTGCAATCGCGTACGGAATCTATCGCGTTGCGGTGGCGCGCAGTCCCTGGAAAGTGCGCCGCCGTATCGTGAAACTGCGCCACGCGTTGCGTGCCGTCAAAAGCCGGCCGGCGATTCTGATTTCCGGTTGGCTCACCGGAACGCTGATCCAGTTCACCTTTCTCGTACTCACTGCGTTGCTTGCGATTTCCTGTGGACTCACGCTTCCGCTGCGCGTGTGGCTTTTCGCGTGGCCACTCGCGAAACTCGCCGCGGTGTTGCCACTAACGCAAGGCGGAATGGGAGTGCGCGAAGCCGCGCTGATGGCTCTGCTCGCGCCGTTCGGCGCACCCGGCGCGCTTGTGCTGGCGGCGGGACTGGTGTGGGAGGGAATTATAATTTCGGGCGGATTAATCGCCGGCGCGGCGGCGCTCATTCTAAGAAAATCTTCATCTTCATAAATTTGATTACGAGTACGCATCACATCCTTGACTCTTTCTTTAAGCGCGCGACAATAAGGGCACCCTTCCAGTAGCAGTCCAGAGGACTGTCCTCTCCAGTCTCGTTCGAAACAAAATTTGCACAGGCCGAAGTTCGCGCGCAGTTTCCGACGCGAAGGGGCTGTGTATACGGCGGGACCGCCATGAATGCGACATTGCCGAACGTTGCGACGTACGCCGGCCTGCAGGGCCGAAAATTACGGGTGTTGATGGCGGAGGCGGAGCCGGCGCAGGTTTCGAAAATGCTGCGGTCGCTTTTTCCGGACGACGAATCGTCCTTGCAACTTACTATAGTGTCAACAATAAGCATATTGCTACCGACGATTCAGCTCGTGGGGCCGGAGATTTTGTTCCTGGATCTGGCGACGTCCGGGCAGGACGCACTGGCGACGGTGCGAACGGTGCACCGGGCGGCGCCGAGCCTGCCGCTGATAACGGTGGCGACGACGCCGGAAAAGTCCGTTGCGGAACAAAGTTTGCGGGAAGGGGCGCTGGATTTTGTACTGAAGGACGTGGCGGATGTTCGAACGCTGGAGCGAGTGCTGCGAAATGCGCTGGAGCGAAATACGGTCTCAGGCCTGGCGGACCTGCTTCGCGACGCAAAAACCGGGCTTTACAACGCAGACGGATTCCGGGCGCTGACGGAAAAATATTTGCAGACGGCGAAGAGGACGGACGGACAACTGGTGCTGCTGGGGATTCGAATCGCAAACCTTGCAGAGCTGCAAAAAGAGTTTGGCCCTACGGACAGCGAGAGCGCGGTGATGGATACGGCGGCGCTGTTGAAGGGCTGTTTCCGGAGAACGGATCTTCTGGCGCGTATTTCCCATTGCGAATTCGCGGTTCTGGCGTCGGACGCGGCCGAACCGAGCGTTGCGATTTTACGGCAGCGACTGGAAACGCGAAGGGTGGCAATGAACGAAGCGAGGTCGCCCTGGGGTTCTGTGGAACTGCAAACCGAAGTCTCGTTCTGGGCGGCGCGACAAGAGAGTTCGCTGGTGGAGGAGTTCGAGTCCTTGTTGAAGAAGTTGCGGGGGAACGAGCGGAAGGCAGATGTTGCGATGTTGAGCGGAAGGTAAGCGCAGGCAGGCACAGGATGCAAAGAGCACTGAAATTCCGGCGGCGGTTGACGGAGGCTGGCGCGCTACTCGTCGTCATCCTGGCGACCGGAGTGACGGTCAGCGTGCGGAGCGTGGGGGAAACCAGCGAAATGAATCGCGAGGTTTCTCACACACAGGAAGTTTTGAACGAAGCGGCAACGCTGCGATTGGTACGGCTGCGAATGCAGACGGAGCTGTGGCTTTACCGGGCGACAAAGTGGGGCCAGGTTGTGGAGCGATACCGGACGGATCGAGAAAGGGCGCTCGGGGGTGCGGGTCGGCTGACCGATTTGACGAAGGACAATCCATTGCAACAGTCAAAAGCCAGCCGGATTGAAACGCTATTGAAAATGCAGGTGCAGTTGCTGGATGCAGCGATGGAGAAGGCGCAAGCAAACGCGGCGAAGGGGCAGCCACAGGAGTCCGACACGGTTTTGCCTGCGAACGATGAACTGCCGGCGTTGCTGGACGCATTTGAAAAGACGGAGCAAGAACTCTTCGCGATGCGGTCTGAATCGATACGCAGAAGCGTGAAATGGACGCTTTGGTTGCAGCTGATGACAGGGGTTCTGGCGTGCGGCGCGCTGATTCTGGGCTGCTACTACATTCAGCGGGAAGTGGTGTCGAGAGCGCAAATCGAAATAGGGTTGCGGCGCGCGCGAGAGCTGCTGGGCACGCAATTGAATCGACAGCGCAGCGCGTTGCACGACACAGTGGAAGATTTGCATGCGCAAATCATCGCCCGGAATGAGGCGGAAGAAAGAATGCGGCAACTGAATGCGGAGCTGGAAGCGCGGGTGGTGCTGCGGACGAAAGAACTACAGGAGATGAACCGGGAGCTGGAATCGTTCAACTATTCGGTGTCGCACGATTTGCGCGCGCCGCTACGGCACATGGACGGCTTTTCGCGAATTCTGGAAGACGAATACGCGGCGGAGCTTTCGACAGAAGCGCGGCGTTACCTGGGGAGAATTCGAATCGCGGCGAAACAGATGTCCGCGCTGGTGGATGATCTGCTGCAACTGGCGCGGTTTGGGCGTCAAGCGGTCAAGTATGAAGAGGTGGCGCTTAACGAGATTCTTGAGGAAACGATTGCGAGCTGCGAGGCGGACGGCGAGGACCGGGAAATTG
Source organism: Candidatus Acidiferrum sp. (assembly GCA_035295625.1). Taxonomy (GTDB): domain Bacteria; phylum Acidobacteriota; class Terriglobia; order Acidiferrales; family UBA7541; genus Acidiferrum. The sequence goes on from DATGIS010000045.1 coordinate 4,187, forward strand.
TGTGGAAGGTGGCCGAGCTGCCGATGGTGCAAGCGGATCCGGGGCTAGTCCGACAGGTATACGCGAACCTGATAGCAAACGCGGTGAAGTTTACGCGGAAGAAAAGTCCCGCAACGATTGAAATCGGCTGGGAAAAGACGGAAACAGAAGTGGTGCTGTTTGTGAAAGACAACGGAGCGGGGTTCGATCCGAAATATTCGGACAAGCTGTTTGGCGTGTTTCAACGATTGCACCGGCAAGACGAATTTGAGGGAACGGGAATCGGGCTCGCAATCGTGGCACGAATCGTGCACAAGCATGGCGGGCGTGTCTGGGCCGAAGCAAAGCCGGAGCAGGGAGCAACGTTTTACTTCACGCTGCCGTCGGCTTCCAGTGAGACAAACCCCACGCTAGAGATGGCAGGAGCACACGTATGAAACAACAAGCGGCGCACATTTTGTTAGTGGAAGACGATCCGGCCGACGCCGAACTTACGACGCGATCGCTGCAGCACTACGAGAAGAATTTGAGAATCGTGGTCGCGCGAGATGGCGCGGAAGCCCTGGACTATTTGTTTTGCCGAGGAAAGTTTGCGGCCCGAAACGGGAGAGAGCATCCCAGCGTGGTCATGCTCGATCTGAAGCTGCCGAGAGTGAGCGGGCACGATGTGTTGAAAGCGATCAAGGAAGACGGAAGGACGCGGTGCATTCCGGTGATTGTGATGACGTCTTCCAACCACGAAGAAGACTTGAGGGAGTGCTATCAACGAGGGGCGAACAGCTTCGTGCAGAAACCAGTGGAAGTTGCGAGCTTTCGGGACGCGGTAACGCTGCTGGGAAATTATTGGCTGCGGGTGAACTGCGCCCCACCCGCAGCAGCATTTGAAGTGCAATAGACAGGCGGAACCATGAGTTTCCAGGTACTGGCACCACCCATGATGGCCGGTGACACGGCGACGTTGCGGGCGTTGATCTTGGACGACGCTCGAGACGATGCCGAACTGATCCTGCACGAATTGAAGAAAAACGGATTCACGATTGAAGCAACAATCGTTTCGGAGAGAGATACTTTCACCGCGGCGGTGAGCCAAGACACGTTTGACATAATTCTTTCCGACTACCGATTGCCCGGATGGACGGGACTTGATGCGCTTGGGATAGTGAAGTCCACCGGCCGGGACATCCCGTTTCTGCTGATCACGGGCACGTTGGGAGAGGAAGCCGCGGTCGAATGCATCAAGCAGGGCGTGAGCGACTACGTGCTGAAGGACAACCTGGAACGGTTGCCGCTGGCGCTCAATCGTTCCTTAAACGAGAAGCGATTGCGGGAAAATGCGGCCAACGCGCTGACGGCCCTTGCGGAAAGTGAAGCACGAGCGCGGAGGCAGTTTGAAGAGCTGGATCTGCTGTACCGGACAACGCCGGTATGTCTTGCGCTGCTGGACCAGGATTTGCGATTCGTTCGAGTGAACGATGCGATGGCACGGAACCACGGGATATCCGCAGAAGCTCACGCAGGAAGATCATTGCGGGAACTGGTTCCGCAGGCATACCAAGATTCGGTGCAACTCTATCAGCAGATCTTCGCGACAGGCGAGGCGATCCTCAATGTGGAGGCGGAAGTGAAACGAACGATTCCGCCCTATGAACCACGGCACTACATAGCGAGTTTTTTCCCGCTGCAAAGCCCCCCGAGAACAAAAAAGCTGGTTTGCGTCGTGATGATGGACATCACTGAGCGGAAAGCAGCAGAGAAAGCGCTTCGGGCGTCTGAGGAGCGCAACCGTGAACTCGTGGAGAATTCGATTTACGGGATTTGCCGGGTGAGCGAAAAAGGAGAATTTCTGGATGCGAACCCGGCGCTGCTGCGATTGCTGGGTTGCGATTCGATTTTGAAATTCCGGAAGCTAAATCTGTTTCGAGATGTTTTTCGTTTTCCAGAACAGCATGTCAAGCTGCTGCAGGCTTGCCAAGAAACTGGATTCGTTCGTCAGGCGGAGGCCGAATGGCGGCGACTGGACGGAGGCTTCGTGAGCGTACGAGTAAGCCTCCGACTTCTGAAACGCAACGACGAAAGGCCGGAGTACGAAGTGACGGCAGAAGACGTAACGGAACTGCGAGCGATGGAACGGCAGCTTTTCCAGGCGCAGAAATTTGAAGCGATAGGACAACTTGCGGGCGGCATTGCCCACGATTTCAACAACGTGGTAGGGGCAATTCTGGGATGGGCGGAAATTGGAATTGATCAATGCGTTGCGAACCCGCAGATTGCAGATCGATTCAGCAGAATCAAGGAACAAGGAGAGCGCGCGGCATCGTTGACAAGAGAGTTGCTGGCGTTCGCGCGACGCCAGGTGCTGCAACCGCGCATCATCGATTTGAATTCGGCGGCGAACGGGCTGGTGAATTTTCTGGATCGCGTGATCGGCAAGGACATCGAGCTGAAAATCGTGACGGTGCCGCTGGACCCGGTCAAGGCCGACCCGACACAAATCGAACAAGTGATCATGAATTTGTGCATCAATGCGCGGGACGCGATGCCAAACGGCGGCCGTATGGTGATCGAGACGGAAATGGTGGATCTGGACGAGTCTTATTGCCGGTTTTATCCGCATGTCGTTTCAGGACGGTATGCAGTGATTTCCGTATCGGATACCGGAATTGGAATGGATGCGGAGACGAAGGAGCGCATTTTTGAGCCGTTTTTCACGACGAAAGAGGCGGGCAAAGGAACCGGAATGGGGCTCGCTACGGTTTACGGAATCGTGAAGCAGCACGGCGGCTTCACGCATGTCTACAGCGAACCCGGGCAGGGAACGCTGTTCCGTGTGTATTTGCCGGCGACGCCCAACGCGGAAGCCGACAAGAAACCCGCGGCGCTCGCGCCGTGTTCGAATCAAGATTCGCGCGGCACGGAATTGATTCTGTTGGCGGAAGATCACGAATCGATCCGCGAGATGGCGCGGCACGCGCTTTTGCAATTGGGGTATCGGGTACTTTCGGCGGCAAACGGGGAGGAGGCGCTGCAATTGGCGGAGCATGAACAGCCGGCCATAGCGGTCCTGGACGTGGTAATGCCACGGTTGGGCGGTCCGGCGACGGCAGCGCGGCTTGTCCAGAGGTTTCCCGAAATGCCGGTGATATTCACGAGCGGATACAGCCACGACGGAGCCGGGCTGCCTGTCGGAAAACGGGGCATGACGTACTTGCAAAAACCATACAGCCCAACCGCACTTGGGAAACTGGTACGAGGCGTACTGGATATGCAAGGACGGAACGTAGGTTCCTGACAGCACGAAATTGGCGTTGACAGGGGCTTTTCCCAGGTGCTAAATAGCGGACAATACGGGCCCTCTGGTGGTAAGTCTCTTACCGCGATGCGGTCTAAGCACCACGCGAGTGATGCGGCGCCCCTGCCTGGCAGGGCAGGGAGGCGCGGCTGCTGAGGGATCCGTCTCGTAACACCCCACCCCGGGAGGCGAGGATCCTCGGGTTTTCGCCTCCACTTTTCCATTTAGGTTCGATTTCCGTAAACAGCGCTACTGAAGGTAGCTTTCCACGCCGCCACTTTGTGGACACTCTGCAGAGTGGAGCAGATCGCGGCAAGGTCATGCGATGGGCACAGGCCCTTCCAGGCTAAACAAGAGTGCCTGTGCTACTGTTTTGCGTTCGCATGGGAGATGCGTGGGGGATGAGTGCGCCGTTGCTGGAGCTAAATCGAGTGACGGTGATGCGGGGAGAGCGCGCGGCATTGGACGAGGTGTCGCTGCGGATTGAGGCGGGCGAGCACGTTTGCATCCTTGGGCCGAACGGTTGCGGAAAATCAACACTGATCAAGACGATTACGAGGGAGTGTTACCCGCTGGCGCGGGAAGGATCGTCGATGGCGATTCTGGGGCGCGAGCGGTGGGATGTGTTCGAGCTGCGAAATTTGCTGGGGATTGTTTCGCCGGATTTGCTGGCGGCTTGTACGACGGATGCGACGGGGCGGGACGTTGTATTGAGCGGATTTTTCAGCAGCACGCGGATATTTCCACATCATCAGCCGGACCCGGAACACTTGCGGCGGAGCGATGAAGTGCTGGCGCGATTGGGGATTGCGCATCTGGCGGATCGTTGCGTGATGCACATGTCGAGCGGAGAAGCGAAGCGGACACTGATTGCGCGGGCGTTGGTGCATGAGCCGAAGACGCTGCTCTTTGACGAGCCGAGCAATGCGCTGGATATCGGGGCGCAGTTTCAGTTGCGGGACACGATGCGGGAACTGGCGCAGTCGGGGCTGGCGATTTTGCTGGTGACGCACCACGTGAGCGAAATTATTCCGGAGATGGAGCGGGTGATTTTGCTGAGGGCGGGCAAAGTGATGGCAGATGGGGCGAAAGACAAAGTTTTGACGGAAGCCAATTTGCAAGCGCTCTTCGGTGTCCCGGTACGTTTGCAGAAAAACGAAGGATTCTTCCAGCTTTATTAATCAGCGAAAGACAACGGTTGGACGCGTTGCGGAGCTATTTTTCCTGCGGCCGCGAGCGAGAGATGGTGCGGGACTCGGGATTTTTGGGAGACCAATCTTCGGGCGGGAAGGCGACGCGCCAGAACTGGGGACGCGGCGCGGAAAATTCGAGGCCGATTTCGGCTTTGTTGCCGCGAACAGGTCCGAGGAAAACGACGGAACACTCCTGTTCTTCCGTGGTGCGCTTGTGCTGGAGGAGGAGCAGGCTGCCGCTGGTGAGGCGAGCTTGCAGAAGGACGAGCGCGCCGTGCGCGTTGATGGCGAGCGTTTCGGTTTCTTCGTCGAAGTCGGCGCCCTGGGCGTCTTTGCCGCGCAAGCGAACGGGAACCTGCATGAGGACTCGCTGGCTGCGGCGCTTGGGACCGGAATGAATGTGCGTGTTGGGAGGTTGGGACATACGTTCTCGCTGACTTCTATTTTACCGAGAGAGACGGTGTTGCACTGCACGAACGGGAAAGCTGGTGGCTAAAGAGTTTATTCGGTTCAGAGCGAAAGCCGCTGTTGGCTAAACGCGCTGGTCCATCGGAATGTAGCTGCGCGTATCGTGACCGAGATAGATCTGGCGCGGACGGGCAATCTTTTGCTCGGGGTCGAGCAGCATTTCCTGCCATTGAGAAATCCAGCCGGACGTGCGAGGAATCGCGAAGAGGACCGGAAACATGGTCATGGGGAAGCCCATCGATTGATAGATGAGGCCGGTATAAAAGTCGACGTTGGGATAGAGCTTGCGCTTGACGAAATATTCGTCTTCGAGGGCGATGCGTTCACATTCGAGGGCGATTTCGAGGAGCGGATTCCTGCCCATGAGTTCGAAAACTTCGTAGGCGACACGCTTGATGATGCGAGCGCGCGGGTCGTAGTTTTTGTAAATGCGGTGGCCAAAGCCCATGAGCTTGGTTTCGCCGGCCTTGACGCGTTTGATGAAGTCGGGGACTTTGCCGACGGAGCCGATTTCGTGGAGCATGCGGACGACTTCTTCGTTGGCGCCGCCGTGGAGCGGGCCGTAGAGAGCGGCGATGGCCGCGGCGGTGGCGGAATAGGGATCGACGTGGGAGCTGCCGACACCGCGGATGACATTGGCGGAGCAATTCTGTTCGTGATCGGCGTGGAGGATGAAGAGAACGTCGAGGGCGCGCTCGAGAGTGGGATTCGGGCGATAGCGCGCTTCGGTGGTGCGAAAGAGCATGTTGAGAAAATTGCCGGGATAGCTGAGTTCGTTGTCGGGATAAACGAAGGGCATGCCGAGCGTGTGGCGGTAGGCGAAGGCGGCGATCGTTGGCATTTTGCCGATGAGGCGAAACGTTTGTTTCTGGCGGGACTCGGGATTCAGGATGTCTTTCGCGTCGTGATAGAAAGTGGAAAGGGCGGCGATGGTGGAGATCATCATGCCCATGGGGTGGGCGTCGTAGTGAAAGCCGTCGAGAAATTTCTTGATGCTCTCGTGGATGAAAGTGTGATGGGAGATGTGCCAGGACCAATCCTTGAGCTGCGTTTCGGTGGGAAGTTCGCCGTGGAGGAGAAGATAGGCGGTTTCGAGATACGTGCTTTTTTCGGCGAGCTCTTCAATGGGATAACCGCGGTAGCGAAGGATGCCCTTGTCGCCGTCGATGTAAGAAACGCGGCTGATGCAGGAGGCGGTGTTGTTGAAGGCGGGGTCGTAACTCATCATCCCGAAATCGTTGGCGTCGAGTTTGATTTGGCGGAGGTCCATGGCGCGGATGGTGCCGTGGGTGACGGGAATTTCGTAGGACTTGCCGGTGCGATTGTCGGTGATGGTGACGGTTTCGCGAGGAGCAGCGGTGTCGGCGGTCTTTTTCGATTCGGCGGTGGAAGTGACGGAATCCATGGATAAGCCTCAGTCACCTTTCACTTTACACCAAAAGAGGAGAGGAGGGCGACGGGGGGAAAGTACAGGTGAGGAAAAGGGGGAAGGAGGGTAAAGAGAAGAAGGGAAAGGGGATAGGGGAGGCGCGACATTCCTCTTGACAATAGTCGTTATAACAACTATAATGCGACTGTGAGTTGGGAAGGGACCCCAGGAGGAGCGGAAATGATTACGATTCGCAAGAGCAACGAGCGCGGGCATGCCGATCATGGATGGCTGGACACGCGGTTTACCTTTTCTTTCGCGGAGTATTTTGATCCGAAGCACGTGCAGTTTCGAACGCTGCGAGTGATGAACGACGACCGGGTGGCGGGCGGCGGAGGATTTCCGACGCATCCGCACCGGGATATGGAGATCGTGACGTACGTGCTGGAAGGCGCGCTGGCGCACAAGGACAGCATGGGCAACGGCTCGACGATCAAGCCGGGAGACGTGCAGTACATGAGCGCGGGGACGGGAGTGGCGCACAGCGAGTTCAACGCGTCGCTGACCGAGCCGGTGCACCTGTATCAAATCTGGATGTTCCCGGACAAGGATGGATACAAGCCGGCATACGATCAGAAATATTTCTCGCCGGAGGAGAAGCGCGGGAAGCTGCGGTTGTTAGTTTCGCCGGATGGACGCGAGGGTTCGGTGAAAATCCGGCAGGACAACGAGCTGTACTCGACGATCCTCGGCGCCGGAGAAAAAGTGAATTACGAGCTGAAGCCGGAGCGGCATGCCTACGTGCAAGTGGCGCGCGGAAGTGTGACGCTGAATGGCAAGAAGCTGGAAGTCGGCGACGGCGCGGCGATTTCGGAAGAGAAGTCGCTGGAGCTGGCCGGAGTAGACGACTCGGAAGTGCTGCTGTTTGACTTGGCGTAAAACGAAATGGAAAGAAGAAAAGGGCGGAAGCGGAATGCTTCTGCCCTTTTTCTTTTTGCAAGGTTGTATCGGCGCAATTACGGAGCCGGTGGCAATGTTTGCGACGGGTTGTGAGGAAAGAAATTGAATGGGCGAAGAATGAAGTCATGCCACATGACGGGCATGACGGGCCAATCTTCCGCGCGCGGAACGTGGTGAAAGCCCATCGTGTACCAAGCAACGATGTCGGTATTTTCGATGTTGCGGTTGGCTTTCGTCCAGACGGCGAGACCGTCGTCGGTGCCTTTGCTGTCGGTCGGATAGACGCCGGCAGCGTAGCGCTCGTCGGACTTGTACGGAGTGACCCACAACTGATGAGAAGAGAAGGCGCCGACTTTTTGGGGCCCATCGTCAGGATCGAGAAGCGAGGCTGCGTTGGCGCCGGGCATGAGTTCGTAACCCGTGGGATAGCCAAGCGGGCCTTTGACATTGGGATTGATGAAGTGCCACATCGAAGGCTTTTCGATGTTGATATTCATCATGGCGTCTTTTTCTGTGTGTGCAGTGGATGGCTCGACGACCCAAATCGTCTTGCGCGCGGGATTGTTCAACGGACGTTTCACAAGCCGGTCGGCCATGAAGGAATTGTTTTGGCCATCGACGTCGACGTCCAAGCGGAAGGAAAAGAAGTGGTCGTGATTGACGCCGATGGTATTTTCCGCGACGAAGTTGCCGTATTCGTCGGCGGAGCCTGACATCGGGTGGCCGGCGGAGATTTTTTCTTTGACGGCTTTTGTTTCGATGATACCGGTGGCGCCGACGGCGACGCGGATTGCACCGTCGCGATCGAAGCGCCAGTCAATGACGTAATCGTAGTTGCCGATGACGGCTGCGGTGCGCAAGACAAGCACGCGCGCGCCGCTGCCCCAGATTTCGTGTTCTTCGTAGTGACGCCATGCAGGATCACCGCTATAACTTTCATAGAGGCAGGCGACATGAGAACGAATGACGGGCATGCCGTGGCTGTCTGGAATCAGAGAATCGAAGTAGGTCGCGGTAGTTGGGCAATCGACGCCGTCGCGAAGCGGTTTCAGAACGCCGCCGTGATAGAACTCGCCGGCGTCGATGAAGACGCGAGTGGCCCATCCGGTGGCTGGGTCCATATAAGGAACGTACAACTCAGACATGGCGCCTTCGTAGAGGACGGAGCGGAAGGCCTTGCCGTCGTTGAATTTTGCGAGATTCACGATGGCGCCCAAACGCGGATCCAGGCGGAAACGGAATTGCCAGCTCTGCCAACTGACATCATTTGCCGCCGACACCTGATAGCTCGGGCCGAGCGGTTGTGAGAGTGCGATGGGAGTGGTATTTGCGCGCGCCGCAAGAGGCAGGTCCATGTAGTTGATGGGAGAAGTTGGAACCGGGACGGGGCCGTCATCGATGACATTGAGAACTTTCTTTTCCACGGCATCAATTTCGATGTTCAGCCCTTCGATGGACCGCCCCCAATTGAGATAGACGCCGTGCATATCCGCGCAGCCGCCAAACATGATGCGATGGCCTTCGAGTTCGGGCAGCGCGAAATAGCCGAAGGGCGTCGGGGCACACTCGACGGTAGTCAAATCGGTGATGCCGCGTTTCTTGAGAGCTTCGATGACGCGCGGATCCTTTTTCACAATTTCCCCAAGTTCGCGAAATTCCAAGTCGAGAACCGGGGCGACAGCGCCCGGGACTTCTTTGAAGGATTCGAGTTTGTGTCCGGCGATGTCCACGACGGCCTCGAGCGTTTTTCCTTTGCGAAGCAGGATGACCTCGGCTTCGCGAAACACGGGATCGCCGGCTTTCCACGAAAGAATTTTGTCCTTGGGCGGCTCTTTCAGCAGAACGCTCGCGTAGAAAGTGTCCGCGTCAATTTTTCCAGCGTCGCGCAAAACGTCATAGACGACCCAATATTCCTGTGTTTTGAGCGATTCGAGGGGATGTTGCAGCGGTATGGATTGAGAGTAGAGCAAAACGGGCGCGAGAAAGCCGAGTACTAAAGCAGAGAGACGACGAGATAAAACTGAACGCACTTTCATCCTCCAGTGAAGAATGGCAATCCGGGGCAGAAACCGTGCGGCTCATCCTTTCCAACCCTGAAGCAAAACACAACACAAAAAAAGAAATGCGATCGATTGCGAAACCTGCTTCATCGCGCCGCGGTGCGCCCCGGAAATTTCGATAGAAGCAATTTGAAACATATGTTTCACGCGAGAACGATTGTCGCAATAGAAATTTTGCGTTTGCATTCCGCCGCCGATTGACCAAGATACGGAAAATTTCTCCGGCAACGCGATCGAGTCGATCCGCTGCCTCCGTGGAACTGCCAGCGCGAAATCAGCGCCTGCAATCCGCTGGGAGCGGGCTTGTGCGGAAGTGTGTCCGGCCGTGCCGGAGAAGTGCAGTCAAAGAGGAGGGGTTATGTTGAGTGAGCGCGAAAGTGGGAAGTGGGGCCCCGGTAAGTTCCTAAGCTTCGTAGCGTTGTTGACGGTCGCCATGCTGTTGTTGCTCGCGGACACGGCCGCGGGCCAATCGACGTTCGGGTCGATTTTTGGAACGTTGAAGGATGCATCCGGGAATGTGGTTACGGGCGCCACAATCACGTTGAAGAACACGGGAACAGATATCGAACGAAGCGTGACGACCGACGCGAACGGCGCGTATTCGTTCCTAAGCCTCGAGCCAGGAATCTATTCGCTGGCGATGCAGATGGCAGGTTTTCAGAAGCTCGAATATCCAAACGTGGATTTGCAGGCGCGCGAGACGAAGCGTATCGATTCGGCATTGAAGATCGCTTCGCAATCGCAAACGGTGCTGGTTGAAGACACGGCAGGCGCGGTCATTACGACGGACGTTTCCAACCTCGCGCAGACGAAGACCGGAAGAGAACTCGTAGACTTGCCGGTCGCGATCTTTACGCGGGCGTCGGGTTCCACCAGTCCGATTTCGACTTTGACGACGCAGCCGGGAGTGCAAACGGACGACAATGGAAATCTGAGTGTGGCGGGGGCGACGCCAGCTCTGATGTCCTACACAATCGACGGCATCAGCAGCGTGAGCGTGGAGGCCAGCGGGCCTTTGAACGAGCTCTTTCCGTCGTTCAATTCGATTGCGGAAATCCGCGTGAACGCGACGAACAATAACGCGGAGTTCAGCGGTGTGAGCGACGTGACGACCATCTCGCGGAGCGGAGGCAATTCTTTTCACGGCGGACTTTTCGAAAATCATCAGAACACAGCGATCAACGCGGGGAATCCGTTTACCGGGAAGCCCAAAATCGTTATGAACGATTTCGGTGGTTTTTGGGGCGGACCGGTGCGAATGCCCGGTCTATATAACGGGCGCGACAAAACGTTTTTCTTCATGAGCTATGAAGGGCTTCGCTTGCCGAAGCAGGTACCGTTAACCGAAAACGTTCCCACACTGGCGATGCGCGGCGGCGATTTGTGCGCCTACCTGAATGGAGTACAAATCTATCAGCCGGATGGAAGTTCCATCCCGTGCAATGCGGTTCCGATTTCGCCACTAGCCGCCAACGTGCTGAAGTATCTTGTTCCCGCGCCGAACACAGGCGCGCCAGACGCAACCTCCAACAATTACCGCGTCAATTTTCCGACTCCAATCTCCAGCAATCAGGCAGATTTGCGCATCGACCAAAAGCTGACTCCGAATCAAATGATTTATGCACGCGCGACATTCAAAACGCGGCAGGTAACCGCCGCACCGGGCGCCGGGCCGTGGAATACGCAAGGAACGACGGCGCTGGGGCCGTTCTCCCTTCCGGAGCAGGATTCGGGACTCACGATCGCGTACAACTACGTCATCCGGCCGACGCTGATTAACGAATTGCGTGCCGGCTTCAATCAAATGCACACGTCGACGAGCTTCAACAATAACAATGCGGCGCTGCTGGCGCAGCTGGGGCTCGTTGTTCCGACGGGGCTCGTATTGCCGACCGCTTCCGAAGTGCCCAATTTCCAAATCACGGGTTTTCAACAGACCGGCGGGGCGAATCCTTCGTTCCAGCAAAGCAAAATCATGCAGGTGCTGGACAACGTGACATGGACCAAGGGAAGGCACACATTCAAGTTTGGCGGCGACGTGCGGCGAATGACCGACCACGACGACAACGTGTTCGGAAATCAGCGGCTCGGTCAATTCGTGTTTAATGGCGCGGTCACGAATCTCGACTTGAACGGGAATGATCCAAGCACGAGTGGCACGAAGCCCGTGATTGGTGATCCATACACGGCATTTCTATTGGGCTACCCGGACTATGTTTTTCTTTCCCAGGTAAACAATCCGAACATGAACGGACTTGGCTATTCGTATGCGGTATTCGCGCAAGACGATTGGAGAGTGACTCCGAGCCTTACGATTAATTTTGGTTTGCGCTATGAATTGCATCCTCCGCTGAAGGATACGCAATACAACACGGCCGATTTTCTTCCCGATTGGACGGGAACGGTAAACGGACAAGTGGTTCACGGCGCTGTGGTGGTGCCAAACGACAAGACGCTTGCATTGACCGAGCCTGCGTTTGCGGCTTCCATCGCGCCGACGCCGATTCTGACGGCGAAACAAGCGGGATTGCCGGACAAGCTGCGGTACACGGACAAGAAAGACCTGGGCCCGCGAATCGGATTTGCGTGGCGGCCGTTTCACAACGACAGGACGGTCTTCCGCGGAGGCTACGGAAGATTTATCGAAGCGCCGCTTGGTTTTTCATTGGTGTCTGGTTGGGCGGTCAGTGCGAGCAGCGTGAACTACTACGGCCAGAGCTTTGACTCCGCTGGAAATGCGGCGCTGTCGTTTCCATCGCCGTTCCCTTCCAACATCAATGCGGTCGGACAGGAAAGTTTTTACTACGCGTTCCCCGTGAAGTACCACGACCCAACGGTGCAGGAGTGGAATTTGACGTTTGAGCGAGAGCTGGGTTTCGGAACCGGGTTGCGACTCTCCTACACCGGCAGCCACGGATCGAATCTCGAAACAATGGCGGACCTCAACCAGGTTCCTGCGAACACGCAAGGCTACAGCGTTGCATCCGCAAATGTGCCTTATCCGATCTGGGGCGTGCTCCAAAGCGTGCAAAACGGCGCGGAGAGCAATTACCACAACATAACCATCGAAGTGAAAAAGCGTTTCGCGCAAGGGCTGCAGTTCCAGAGCAGCTACTCTTTCACACGCGATCTTTCGAATGAAGGCGGTGCGGTGCCAACGGCGTTTGTCGGCGCTGGCGGCAACTGGGTGTCCGACCGTTTTCATCTAGGCTTGGACTACGGCAACGTGGCTTACGACCGGCGGCACCGATTCCTGACGACGTATTTGTACGAACTTCCGTTCGGCAAGGGCAAGAAGTTCGCGAACAGTTCGAACGAGTTTGTGGACCGGCTCATCGGCGGATGGGAAGTTGCCGGCGTGGTGGTCGTGCAGAGCGGACCATTTTTGACGCCGTACGAGCAGACATCTGATCCGTCCGGCACGAACATGATTAACGTTGTCGGATCGACGCGTCCGGACGTCGTGCCGGGAGTTTCGCCGTACGCGGCGAGTTCGACAGGGTTCTTTCTGAATCCGGCCGCGTTCGCGGTTCCTTCGTCGAATATAGGGCGATTCGGCAACGCTCCGGTGGGAGGAATTGTTGGACCAGGAACGCGCGCCGTTTCGATGTCGTTGATGAAGACCGTGCGATTCACGGAGGGATTGCGGCTCCAGTTCGGAGCGGAAGTGGCGAACCTTTTCAATCATCGCAATTATGAGCCGCCGAGCTTGCTTGTGACAGACGGGAACACGGCTGGTTTCGGCCAGTTGACAGGCTTGCAGTCGGCGGAAGGGGCCGGACCGCGCGCAGTGCAGATTACCGCGCGGCTCAACTTCTGACACGATTGCCAGTCTGCAAACTGAAACACAAGAATGAAGGAGCGCTGCCATTCGTACATGGTCGCGCTCTTTTGTTGTTGCACGGCGATGCCCGTCTGGGCACAAGGGCGAACGCGGAGCGTCCTCTGCGCGCACAGCCCAGTACACTGGAAATAATTTCGGGCTCCATCCTCTACTGGGGAACATCGAAAAATGAAAAAGCTTTTGGTCGGCGCGGGGCTCAGCATTGTGGGAATTGCGGCGGTACTGACCTGGTGGACGGTTCATCCCGCTCCTTCGCATTTGCAGAGTTCCAACAAGATTCCGGCCTCGGTATGGGGCGGGGGACCGACGAAGATTACGCTTGAAACGGAAAGTTCGACGCCCGTGACCATGAGCATTACGTTTGCGGACCATTCGAAGCCTGCCGGCGAGCAGCCGATTTTGGAGACGGCTGAAAAAACCATTTCCGGAATTCATTCGTGGAGCGTGAGCGTTCCGAACCAGGTGGGCGGATATATTGAAGTGGAAGCGCAGCACCCGAAGGCAGGCGACTGGCTGAAATGGAAAGTTGGGTTCAACGGCCACGTTGTAAAGGAAGAAAAGGAAACGCTCGACAAGGATTTGGAGCCGAAGACGGCGTTCTTTCTGCAACTGCACCTTGACGATTATTCCAAGGCGCTCGACGAAATGCAGGAAGTGCAGCCCACGACGTCTGAATCGCCCGAAGACAACTAAGCCGATTTGCGGCGCAATACTGGCAAAGAGAAAAGAAGACCGAGAATCAGGCCGCTCAGAAGTGCCAGCAGGCAATGTTCGAATTTCACTTTGGTGGCCATCATGAAGACGATGCTGAGAGCGAGGAACGTACGAATCCGGACCGAGACGGGCAGTGACTTATTTTGAAGCGCCGCGGAAAGAGCAGCGCCGCCTTTCGGAATCGCCAGGCGAATCGCGCGCATCTTCGGCATGTTGATTACGATACCGAGCAGCATCACGACGACGATTCCGATGAGCGAGCCCGGAATCCAGCCGAATTTCATCGCACCCAAAACTGACGCCAGGTAACCGCCGGTAAGAATGAGCACGGCGAGCGCGGGACCGTTGAATACCGGCGCAAAACGGCCGAATCGCAGCCACAGTTGCGCTTCCTCTGGCGTGGTGGATTCGCGCAAATAGGTGACCGCGGCCCACTCAATGCTGAACGCGATGAAAAGCAGCAGCGCGGAAGCGACGTGGATGAAGAGGACGAAAGTGTAAAGACTCATCGAGCTACCTCGCGCGACTGAAGGTTGTGAGCTGCCTGCAGTGAAAATTTTGGAATCAGTTGGCGTTTCGTCGCCGTCTCTGGGCGGGAAGTTCAGCCGCAGTTTTTATGATGGCAGGGATGGAGAGGCCAACGTTCAAGGCTATCAAAGGGCTAATCTGATTCGAAAGGTCGTGTGCTAGAGCGACAATTCCGCCCAGTAAGGCCAGACCTACAAATTGTGCCCAATAAATCCAATCAAAGTCAGGTCTTTCCACTTTGCGTGATTGTGAGATCAAGTACAGACGGAAAAGATTTACAGCAAGTCCACCGAAGAATCCGAAGGTGAACGCAGAGAAGCGATGGTCCCAGAAAGTCACGCTACCTTGTCTGACAAGGCAGTTAGAAGTCGAGTTCCAAGTCCGTGAGTCTGCCGGTAGTGCTTGCGCGTGGTATAAAGATCGCGACCTCTCTCATCGGGTACGGAAGATCGAATAATCTCATCCTGGAGATAATCGATTAGTTGTCGGATTTCCTCGATCGGGAGCTTTGTTTGCTCCGCTAAACCGTCGAGAGTGCGCCACTCATATCTTGCGTCTTCCATGGCATCAATCACGGCTTTTCTGGCATCGGCGGCGACCGATCCGTTCGAGCCGGCAGGCGGCAGGCTGATCGAATTGTTCGTATCCTTCATGGCCACAGAATACGCGCCTATCGCACGGCTTTCAAGACATTTCCCAATGAGCCAGCTACGTTAACGATATACTGCGAGAAACGTTGCCAATCTTCGCTACCCGCGCTTGCGCTGAAATTCCTTCATGAAACTGGTCAGAGCTTCGACGGCCGCAAGTTCGACGGCGTTATAGAGCGAGATGCGCATGCCGCCGACGGAGCGATGGCCGGGAGTGCCGACGAGTCCGGCTGTTTCGGCTTGCTTGGCAAATTCCTTTTCGACGGCTTCGTCGCCGCCCGCGATACGGAAGACGACGTTCATGCGCGAGCGGGAAGCTGGTTCAACGGGGCATTTAAAGTAGCCACTGCTCGAGTCAATCGTGTCGTAAAGCAATTTGGCTTTGGCTTCATTGCGCTTTTGCACCGCGGAAATGCCGCCGAGGGAATCGATCCACTCCATCACGAGGCCGATGATGTAAATCGCGAACGTAGGAGGCGTGTGATAGAGCGACTTTTCTTTGATGTGCGTGCGGTATTGAAGAAGCGTCGGGAGATTCTTGTCGGCGCGTTCGGCGAGATCTTTGCGGATGATGACGACGGTTGCGCCGCTGGGGCCGAGATTTTTCTGTGCTCCGGCGAAGACGACGCCGAATTTCTTGACGTCGATTGGCCGCGAAGCGATGTCGGAAGACATATCCGCGACGAGCGGGACGTCGCCCGTTTCCGGCATCGTGTGATACTGCGTGCCCTCGATCGTGTTGTTGGTGCACATATGGACGTACGAAGCGTCCGCCGACAGCGACAGGTCGCTCTGGCTTGGCACTCGGGTGAACTTGACCGGTTCCGTCGTGCCCGCGATTCTGTGCGCAATTCCCTTTTTCAATTCGCCGAGCGCCTTTGCGGTCCACGTGCCTGTGTGAATCAGGTCGACGGGTTTGTTCGGCAAGCACAGATTCATCGGCGCCATGGTGAACTGCATGCTGCCGCCGCCTTGCACGAAGATCACCGCGTACTCGTCCGGAATTGCGAGGTGTTTGCGCAGGCCGGCTTCAGCCGCGGCGTTGATGCTTTCAAATTCGGGCGAGCGGTGGCTCATTTCCATTACGGACATACCGGAGCCGCGCCAATCGAGCAGCTCTTCGCGGATGCGCTCAAGCACGGCAAGGGGAAGCGCGGCGGGGCCGGCGTTGAAATTGAAGACACGTTTCGCAGCAGGAGCAGTGACAGAGGAAGACACGGTCATATTCTCCAGAAGGGCGAGTCGCCCGTTTTTGAGTGCAAGCCAATGCGCCGGGGAACCGCGGGGCCGCGAACGGGCGTTGCAGGAACTTAGAATAACACGCGGCATCGATGCGAAGAGAATCGCGCGCGGCGCGCACGAGTGGATGTAAAATGCGGGCGGCGAGGGACCCTTATGAAACGGCGCGAATTGCTACAGAAAGCAGGGTTTGCGGCAGCAGCATTGGCAATACCAAAATGGGCGAACGCGGCGAGCGCGGCGAAGGTGGATTGCTTGTTTCAACTGTCCGTGATTACCGATGAAATTACGCAGGACTTTGGCCATGCGCTGGAAGTGGCCGCAAACGAATTTGGCGTCGGCTTCGTCGAGATACGCGGACTGTGGAAGAAAAACATCGTCAATCTGGATGAAAAGGAAGTCGCGGAAGCGAAGAAGTTGCTCGCGAAATACGATTTGAAGGTGACGGACATCGCCAGTCCGTTATTTAAAGTGGATTGGCCTGGTGCGCCGAAATCGAAATATAGCCCAACTGGATCGGCGTACAACGCGAGCTTCACGTTCGAACAGCAAGACGAGGTGCTGGAACGCGCGACTGCGATGGCGCGAGCGTTCGGAACGAATAAAGTGCGCATGTTCGATTTTTGGCGGCTGGAAAGCGACAAGCCCTATCGCGATGCGATGGATGCAAAAATTCGCGAATTTGCGGAGAAGGCCGCGAAGAATAATATCCTTCTGATTCTAGAGAACGAATACGAATGCAATTCTGGCACTGGAGCTGAAGCCGCGCGTACTCTTGCTGCGGTGCCGAACAAAAATTTCCTGATCAATTGGGATCCTGGCAACGCGGCAGCGCTTGGCGAAAAAGCGTATCCCGACGGTTATGCAAAGGTGCCGAGGGAGCGCATCGGTCATATGCATCTGAAGGACGTGCAGAAAAAGGCCGACGGCACGTACGGCTGGGCCGCGATGGGAAAGGGCATCATCGATTATGCCGAGCAGTTCCGCGCGATGCTGCGCGACGGCTATCGCGGGACGATGAGCCTTGAGACTCACTGGGAAGGTGGCGGCACGCCGGAAGAATCTTCCCGCATCTGCATGGCGGGAACGAAAGAATTGCTGCGCAAAGCAGGCGCGCTCAAGTAAAACGAAATCAATTCGCGAGGTAATGTCCCATGCCCGAGAAGAGTTCGAGACGCGATTTTCTGAAATGGAGCGCGACGGCTGCCGGTTCGGTCAGTTTTCCTGCAAGAAGCTACTCGCGCATTCTTGGAGCGAACAACGTCGTGCGCACCGGCGTGATCGGTTTTTCGGACCGGTTTCGCGAAGCGTTGTTTCCCGCATTTTTGAAACACGCGGGGGCACAGCAGTTTGAAATTAACGCGCTGTCCGACATCTGGAAGCGCCGCCGCGACGATGGGGTCGCGCTCATCACGGAGAGTACGGGCCATCGCGTGGCGCTCTGCCGCAATAACGACGAACTCTACGATCGCAAGGACATCGACGCAGTCATCATCGCGACCGCCGATTTCCAGCACGCGCAGCACGGCATCGAAGCCGTTAAAAACAACGTGGATGCCTACGTTGAAAAGCCGACCGCGCACACGATGGAAGACGCGCGTGAATTCCGTAAAGCCGTGCGGCAGACCGGCCGCATCGTGCAGGTTGGCACGCAGCGCCGCAGCGCGAAAAATTACCAGCGCGCAAAGGAATTCATCCAGTCCGGCCAGTTTGGCGACATCGTCAGCGTCGAAATGACCTGGAACGTGAATCAGCCGGGCCGCTGGCGCCGGCCGATTCTCGTGAAGCAGTTGAAGGAAGAAGACACCGACTGGAAGCGCTTTCTGATGAACAAGCCGATGATTCCCTTCGACGCGCGGAAATATCTCGAGTTTCGCCTGTTCTGGCCGTATTCGAGCGGCATCCCGGATCAGTGGATGGTGCACCAGATTGACACCGTGCACTGGTTTACGAATTTGCCGCGTCCGCGCAGCGTTGTGGCGAACGGCGGAATCTATCTTTGGAAAGACGGCCGCGAGAATTGGGACACGCTGACTGCCGTGTTCGATTACGGTCCGCTGAACGACCCGGCCAAAGGTTTTCAGGTGGTCTATTCGTCGCGACAGACGAATTCGGCCGGCGACGTGAAAGAGCTTTACCGTTCGAATGCCGGCACGCTTGATCTTGATAAAAACACCATCAGCGCGGACGGTGGACTCGATGAAGGATCAGCCCGCGCGATGGGAATGAAAGCCAACAAACTTCCGACGAAGAATTTAATCGAAGGCGGCACTGGAATCGAAACCAGTTCGAATGCAGGCGTGGATGAAGCGACCAGCGCCAACATGCGGAACTGGATGGAGTGCGTGCGCAATTCAAAAACGCCCAACGCGAATATCGAAGCGGGCTACAGCCACTCTGTCGCACTTTGCATGACGATCGCCGCGATCCAGACCGGGCAGCGTGTTACATTTGACGACGACGCGCAGGAAGTTATGGTGGCCGGGAAAGCCTGGACGCCGGTCTGAGATTCTCCCGCCAGAGCTGTATCGGTCAATCGAGCCGCGGTTTTCCGGAGTCTGACAGCTCGATCAAGTCTTCCGGAAACGGCTCAAAATAATGTTGCTGCGCCAAATAGGACTGCTGAAATCGCGCAATCCACGAACGCACCACGGCCAGCACACTCGAAAGTGGCAGGCGTCTCTTCCGGTAACGTTCCAGAGTGGCGAGAAAATGCCTTCGCTCTTGCGCGGATAGACCGTCGGATACGTAGCCGAGCGCGTGCTCCAGGACGTTGCAATGTGAAGTGTGGCGCGCCGGCCGCGCCAGCGCTTCGTGCAATTTTTCGCGATAAGCCGCTTCTATTTCTTTCCAGGATTTTTTCTGCGGATTGGCAAGGATTCGGCCCATCTCCCGCATCGCTTGCTGGCTGTAGGCCATAAAAACAAATTTATGCGACGCGTGAAACTCGATGAGCGCCGCGGCCGAACGTTTTGCAATGCACTCGCGATAGCGCGCCAGGGTAAAAATCTTGATCAGAAAATGTTCGCGCAAGTTGAAGTTGCGCAACCGTCCTTCATCTTCAATGGCCGCCGTTGGGAAGTGTTCAAGGACGGCCGCACCAAACATTCCCGCGCCTTTGCCGATCGCGGCCGCGCGTTCGGTGGTCGCGTAAACTTTTACGTCGCTGATTCCGCAGGAGGGCGACCGGCTTTTCAGGAGAAATCCATCGGTGTCGCCATTGTTTTGCAAAAAGTCTTCAATAAACGTTTGCATGTCGCGGGTCGCATCCACGTCCGTGCCCGGCTGAAGGAGTTTCAATTCTTTGCCAAATTGAACCAGTCGCACAGGGAGACGCGGCGTGCCGAGCCCAATGTGGGCTTCGGGACACACATCCACGAACGCGACATGCGGCTCGAGCAAATCGATCAGACGATCGCGGAGGATGCTGCCGTCATAGCGGCAAGCTTCAAAACCAAGGCAACGGCTGACGACGACACGCGGTTTCGGAAATCGTTTCAAGCAGTTCCCACTTCGGTTACCAGAGCAAATTCCACGCGGTGCCGCATTGGATCGATGCGTTCGGCGCGCACGCGAACGCGGTCACCCAATTTCCACGAACGCTGTTTTGAAAGTGGCGTAGCAGCGCCACGCCCGCGGCCGCCACGCTCCCCGGAAATTCCCGTCGCCACAATTGCATGCTCGTGCTCGCGGTACAGGCAGCGTGCTCCCGCGGCGTCTTCCAGCGCGCCAATCGGCAACAGTCCTTCGACAAAGACTTCCATCAGCTCCACGAAGCAGCCGTACTTCTGCACCGAAATAATCAAGCCGTCATATTCGTCGCCAAGATGCTGCTCCATGAACTGAGCCGTTTTCCAGTCGCGCAATTCGCGTTCCGCGGTGGCAGCGCGGCGCTCCGCGTCGGAAGTCTCCGTCGCAAGCTCTTCCAGAACGCGATGGGAATAAAGGGCCGCGGTCGCAGCCTTCAGCAGGTGCGGTTCGGGTGGAGGATTTGGCCCTGGATTCGCCAAAGCCCATTTCAACGCACGATGCACGACAAGATCCGGATAACGCCGGATGGGCGAGGTAAAGTGTGTGTATTCATCAAATCCGAGCGCAAAGTGCCCCAAAGATTCCGGCGCGTAGCGCGCTTGTTTCAGCGAGCGCAGCATCAGGTAAGAAACGATGCGCTCCTCGGTCTTGCCCGCGAGCTTTCGCAATAATTTTTGATAGTGCTGCGGAGTAAGGCTCAATTCGCTTGCGCCGGGTAGGGCGACTTTCATCCCGCGTTCGCGCCCGTGCCCCGCCGAATCCGGACGGCCGCGCTTCGCTGGAGCCGGGACGCGCCCGTGTTTCACGGCAATCTCGCGCTGATGCAGATTTTCAACTCCAAGCGAATAGCCAAATGCCCTCGCCAACTCTTCAAACTCCAGCACTTTCCTCGCGTCGGGCTTTTCATGAACGCGATGCAGCGCGGCAATTCCCCGCTTCAGCAGATACCCGGCGACGGCACGATTCGCCGCGAGCATGAACTCCTCAATCAAGCGGTGTGCAATATTGCGTTCGCTCCGCGTAATGTTGGTCATTTTCTGTTCTTCGTCGAATTCAATCACCGGTTCCGGCAGATCGAAGTCAATCGATCCATGTTCGTTGCGCCTCGCGTTCAACAAAAGCGCGAGTTCCTTCATATTTTCAAAGTGTGGCGCCAGCGCGGAGTAGCGCTTCGTCATCTCGGCGTCGCCCTCCAGCACTTTGTTGACGTTTGTGTACGTCATCCGCTCGGCGGAGCGAATGATGCCCGCCGTCATCCGCGAACTCGTCATTCGCCCAGCGGCGTCAAAGTCCATCAGCGCGCTCATCACCAACCGGTCTTCGTGAGGATTCAGCGAGCAAATTCCGTTCGACAGCTCTTCCGGCAGCATCGGCACCGCACGGTGCAAAAAATAAACCGACGTGCCGCGCAGCCGCGCCTCATTGTCGAGCGTCGTCAACGTCCGAACGTAATTCGCCACGTCCGCGATGTGCACCTGCAGATGCCAACCGCCCGCCCGCTTCTCAACGTAAACCGCATCGTCAAAATCGCGCGCTGTTTCTCCGTCAATCGTCACAATGGGCAGCGAACGAAAGTCTTCCCGACCCGCGCGGTCGGCGTCATCCACCGGGTGCGCGCGCTCTTCCGCTTCCCGCACCGCTTCCGGCGAAAACTCGTGCGGCAGATGATGCTTGCGAATCACGATCTCTGTATCCACCCCGAGATCGCCCGGATTCCCGAGGATTTCAATCACGCGCCCGACCGGAGCCAAGCCGCCGCGCGGATATCGCACCAATTCCGCGTTCACGACCGCTCCATCCAGTTCTTTCAAGCGCGGCAGCCGCCGGCTCTTTTGCCCCTCTTCCGCAGAAGCCAAACCAAGCTTCGCTCGCAACGCCGCCGTCAATTCCTGTCCCGGCGGAATCTCGATCTGGTGGTGAATTCGCGTGTCGTACGGCAGCACCACGTTGCTATGCGGCCCGTAGCGAAAAAGTCCCACGACGCTCGGGTGCGCACGGTTCAGCACCCGCACGATGCGTCCTTCGATCCGCTGCCCCTCGCCGGAGAATCCGCGCCGGCTGATTTCGACCGCGACATGGTCGCCGTGCATCGCGTCTTCCGTTGCGTGCCGTGGGATGAAGATGTCGCCTTCGATGTTGGGAATCGGCTGGTCCGGAATCACAAACCCGTACCCATCCTGATGCAACACCAAGCGTCCGCTGACACTGTTTCCGGGCAGTCGTCTGGCCGTCGGAGCACTGTCGGCTGGGCGTTTCGTGCCCGATTCCGATTCGAATTTTTTGCCCCGCAGCTTGTATTTTCCCGGCGCGACTTCTGCGATCAGACTGCGTTTCTTCAATTTGGAAAGCATTTTGAAAAGCGGCTTTCGCTCGCTCTTCGATAGATGCAGTCCTTGGACAATTTCTGTCGTGGTAACGCTCTCATTCCTAACCTGCAGAAAACGCAATATGTTATCGGGGCTTAGAGAGGAGCTTTTTGACATGGACGGTACGCTAGCCGAAAGTTATAAAGATTCCGTTAAAAACTCTGCCCTTTCCTCGGCTTTTCCGCAACAAATTTCCCCGTTTTGGGGTTAAATGAAGCAGGCCAACACACGACCGGTGAGCCACCCTCCGTCAGGCTTACCGGATTCCCCGTAAGGGGAAGAATAGGGAGGCGAGAAGACCTGGCTCGCCTCCCTTTTCGTTTCCCGTGGAACAATCTTCCCGTAACAATCATCCAAGGAAGTGCGTGTTATAATCCACCATGGGCGTCACGTTAAAAGACATTGCCCGCGATCTCGGCGTAAGCGTTATCACGGTCTCGAAAGCCCTCCGCAATCACTCCGATATAAGTGATCAAACCAAGGCGCGCGTGCTCAAGCGCGTCCAGGAGCTGAATTACCGCCCGAATCTCGCCGCCCGGGCGCTCGTCACCGGCCGCACCAACATGATCGGCATGGTGATTCCAGACCTCGTGCACTCCTTTTTCTCGGAAGTCGTTCGCGGCGTTTCCGTCTCCCTCCGGAACAGCGGCTATACGCTGGTTGTCACCTCGTCTGAGCAGGACCCCAAAATCGAGCGCCAGGCTGTCGAGCAGTTCATCACGCGCCGCGTCGATATGCTGCTCATCGCGTCCACCCATTGGACTGTCGAGATGTTCCGCCGGATTGAAGAAGCTGGCATTCCCTACATTTTGATTGATCGGAGCTTCCTGGGCCTGGCGGCGCATTTCGTCGGGGTGAATGACGAAGAGGTTGGCGCGCTGGCGACGCAACATTTAATCGATACCGGCTGCAAACGCATCGCTCACATCGGTGGACCTGCGCTCAGCCCGCTGCTGGGACGCCTTGAAGGTTACAAACGCGCCCTCACCAAAAATGGCATCGCGGTCGACCCTGATCTCGTCATGAGCACGGACCGCGCCGAAGAACTCGGTGACGCTGCCGCCTACAGCGCGACCCAGATTTTGCTCGGACAGAACCCTCGCCCCGACGGCATCTTCTGCTACAACGATTTGGCCGCCTACGGCGCCATTTCGGCAATCCTCGATGCCGGTCTGCGAGTCCCCGAAGATGTTTCCGTCATCGGCTGCGGCAATCTGCTTTACAACAAATTCCTGCGCGTGCCGCTCAGTAGCGTTGACCAGCAGACCGCCGTCATCGGCCAGCGCGCAGCCAAGCTTGCCTTGCAGCTGATTGAAGCCGATCAGGCTATTGTGCCCAAGCCAATTTTTCTCGAGCCCCGCCTCGTCCTCCGCGCCTCAACCCGGAAGCAGAAATCCGCGGCCAAGCCCTGATTGTACTTCTCGCAGCAGGCTATCGCCTTGGCCTGACCGTGCCTTGCTACTGGTGAATCCAGGCCAAATTATCGAAATGCAATCCTTCGCCGTGCAAAAACCGGAAATTTACGCCGGAGCTCGCGTCGCGCCATCCGGTGCGTACGCGCCGTAATTCGCCCCGCTTGAGCGTGATGGAAACCGCTCGCGTTTCCGGTGAACTGACGTTCACCATGGCGTCGCTCGATCCGCCGTTGTAAATATCGATGCCCGCAAAAATTTGCGGTACGGAAAACCAGATGTTCGCGCTGTCCGCGTTTTGATCTTTCAGCGCGAGGTGAAACGTCCCGAACTTTCCGCCGGGCACCGCAATCGTCCACTGCGAGTCGCCCCACGCAATTGGCGCGGCCGGATAAAAGCCGTCCAGAATCGTTCCGGCGGTCAGGTGCGGATCGTCAAACGTCACGATGCGCACAGGAGCGTTTCCGCCGCTCCCTTGAATCGCAATGTCCCGCGCGCCTTCATGCCGGACGCGCAACACGCGGGTTTTCTCATCGAAGGTGTATCCCGACTTTGTCAAATCGGAAAGTTTTGCCAACGGCTTTCCATTCGCCGTGACGAACTCCGGCACAAAATCGAGCCGCAGCACTTCCGTCGCGTCCTCGTCGAATGTCGAATAGACCACCGATCCCGTTTCGTACGCGATCTTCGTCACCGGCGAAATTCCGCCCAGCAAATGCGATTCATTCTCGGGCGCCCATTCCGGTACCGCCCAGAATGCATCCATCAATCGCCGCGGCCCGTCGGTAAACTCGTCGGTGAACCACCACTGGTCCGTGTACGGCGCGTGCGCGGCTCCCGGCAACCCTTGCCAATATGTCACCCAGTTGTATGAACGAAACGCCGCATCCTTGTACGCCGCGTCGTTCGTTTTCGCGTAGTAGAACGCTTCCACTGCCGCCAGCCGCGACGTGTGGCTCTCGCAGCATTGATTCGGCAAATTGCAGCAGAATTGTTTTCCGTCGCCTTGTTCCGTCGTCACCGTCGCACCGTGCACCACATATTTCGGCCACTTCGGCGTTGTCTTCACCCAATCGATCAATTTCCGCGCGTGCTCGCGCCAGTCGGAATCTTTTTCCGGATGCAGCAGCACATACCGCGCCAGCTCCAGCGGAATTACCTGATTCATATTTTCCATACCGGGGCCAACGTCTTCGAAATAGCCGACCCACACGTTGTTCGTCATCGGGTATTTCATCAGCCACGACCATGCGCCTTCGCGCACCCGTTTGTAGCCGACAACGTCGCCCAGCCCCAGCCGAATCAGTTCATCGAATAGGATGATCGGCTCGACCACATTCGCCGAGTAGGGGCTCATTCCGCGCCCTCCTTCGAGCGATCCATCTCGCGCGAAGCAGCGGAACGGCCACGGCGAACTCTTTTCGTCGCCCGGCTGGAAATGTTTCGCGAGCATCTCCGCGCAGCGAATCGCCTCGCGCAAATACTTGGTGTTACCGGTCATTTCATAGAGACGCAGGTATGCGTAGCCATCCGCGCCGATCAGGTGGGGCTCGATAAAATCTTCGCCGTGCTGGCTCCATCCCGTGTAGCGTTTCGCGCCGGGATTCGCCGATGGATACGGAACCCCAGCCCACGAATAACCTTCGGGTGTCAGTCCGTTTTCCAGTTCATAGTCCATGTAGTTCTGCAGCATTTCCAGCGTTCGCGCGTCGCCCGTGTACGCGTAAAGCCGCTCGACAAATCCCTGCATCATCGCGCGCGGATATGCGGTCGAATTCACCCAATGCAATTCGGGAAACATTTCGTACGTTGCGCGATCGAAATCGAAGCAGCAATAGAAATAATCCAGCCGCTGCCGGTTGTATTGGTCCCACAGAATCGTCCACTGCGTCAGAACGTGCGACGAATACGAAAATCCCGCATCGTCTGCCATCGGCCACGGCAGCAATTTGCCCTGCGCGTCCAGCTGCACTGGCCGCCCGGCAATCGTCGGCTCATTTACCGTCGACGTCACCGGCCACTGTTGCTGTCCTGAAGCCGCGCCCGCAAAAAACAATCCCAGCGCCATCGTTCGCAAGAAACGCATCGCATCTCCTCGCATTCAAACATGAGCATATCCGCTTCGTTTCGGTTTTTACACTACGCCGTAGCCCACGCTGCGCTGTAGCTCAAGCTTTTGCGCCTGGGCTTTGGTAGCGTAGCCACTCCTGGCTGCGCATCTGCGTCTTTCTTGGAATTGGCCTCGCCCGCTCGGACCGGCTCATCTAGGAAATTTTGCTTCTACTGAGGACTGAAGACTGAGAACTGAAGACTGTTTTTTGGTAGCGTAGCCACTCCTGGCTGCGCATCTGCGTCTTTCTTCGAACTGGCCTCGCCCGCTCGGACCGGCTCATCTAGGAAATTTTGCTTCTACTGAGGACTGAAGACTGAGAACTGAAGACTTGTTTTTGGTGCGGATGAGAGGACTCGAACCTCCACGGGTGTTACCCCACAGGCTTCTGAGACCTGCGCGTCTGCCAGTT
>DATGIS010000046.1:0-6325 GCA_035295625.1 Candidatus Acidiferrum sp.
CATGCGTACCTATCGTGTCGGCGTAAACTCCTATCCCGTTTTCCTCGAAGGGCGCGCCTGGATCGACCCGCCAAGTTTTCAAGTGCTGCGTCTCGAATCGCAGCTGATGAGCCCAGTCCCGGAAATCGAGCTGAAGATGGAACATCTCATGATCGATTACGCGCCGGTCCAGTTTCGTTCAACCCGTCAGGAAATTTGGCTTCCGCAGGAAGCCGAACTCTACGTCGACAGACAAAAGAAGCGCTATTTCCGCAAACACACGTTTTCAGGCTTCGAACTCTTCAACGTCGACACCGCGCAAAAGCTGCAAACAAAACTCGGCTCCTACGTCATCATCAATTTGTCTGACAAGGAACTCGCGTGCGAGCTGAAGGTCACTCCCGCCGCGCTCATGCAGGGACAGACCGCAACCGTGCGATTCTCCGTTCCCGCCCACGCAACCGCGACAAAAGTCGTCGGCCTCGGCCGCGACGTGAATCTCTCTCCTGATGCAGTCGCATCCGCGGTGCTCACCCACAACGGCCGCTCCGACCAGGTGCTCGTCGAGTCTTCACTGGTCAGCGGCTCCGAAATCGCGGTAACCGCCCTCGTCAAATCCCCGTAACCCACGACGCTGCGCTTCTCGAAACTCGGACCTCTCCCGGTTCAAAAATTCCTCGTGTCGCCATCTTCACTCGTGATTCGTGTAGGCGTGACTCTACTCTTGTGCGCGGCGGAAGGTCACCGCCTTCTCTTACTTTTGATCGCGCTTCGCCCTTGCGCGGGCGAAAAGCAGATTGTCTGATTTAGTCTGGCTGGAAAAAACGGAGCACGAACACAGTCTAAGCGGCCTCGATTACTTCGTGACGCAATACCAGTAGCTTCTCGGCAGGAACTGCCACGGTCGCATAGGTTCTGCCATCGTTATCGCTGAATTCCACCTCGAACACACTCGGGGCAACCGCCTCAACGACCGTGCCTACTTGCCCACGCAGCAATCCGTGCTTCGCCTCGTCCTCCAGCAAAGCCACAACATCTAGCAGTTTCACCGACATCCGGCCACCTCCTACAACACGTAACAGCTCGTCAATCGCGGATAATCTTCGTCGGTAATTGCAATGCGTCGCGACCGCAGCGGCAAGCCAGCCGATCGGATGGGTGCTGTCTTTGATTGGATCTCATCGCCCAACTTCGTCAACACGGTTTCGATCCACCCCGGGACACTCACCGAACGCTCCGCTCTTAAATCGGAAAGTACAAAACCGAGTGTGGTAGAGGTTCCCACGGACATCGAAGTATTCAAAGTATGCCAGTAGCGCGATTCCATCATCATGCTGAGGTATTTGCTTGACGTCCTCTTCACTAAGAATTTCAACAGAGAATCCAGTGCTATAGGCGGGATCTTGCGGCGGCATGACGCTTCCGCCCCGATCGTTGGGACCGTCATGAAGCCCGTCATATAAATCATTCCTTATTTTGAAACGGCTGTTTGTGCCGAAGATGGTTTGGGCCCTAAGGCGGACTCCAATAGCCGGAGAGCGTCCGTAATTCGTGTACTCGAAACTCCAAGTGGCCTTACGTCCCGCTTGTAGTTGCGGGTTCTCCGTCTTTTTGACCCATATGTAAGGCCTCTGATCCTCAACAAACCTTGCCCTTTCGGCGTCCAGCGCTTGTCTCGATATGTCTGCCGCCCGTTTGGCTTCGTTCGCGAGAGCGCTAGCAGCTTTAGCTTGCGCTATCGCCTGGACGGAAAGCTGGGTCATCTTTTCGGCTTGAGTCGATGCAGCATCAACCATTTTTTTAGCGGCATCAGCTTGAATATTCGCAGCGCATATCAGCCTATTGGTTTGACGCCCGCTTTCCACTATCGATTCCTTGTAGGTAAGATAATAGAAAAGACCAACAACGGCATTCATGAGCGTGAAGAGTCCTACAAACACAGTCAGAATGAGCTCGGCCCATTCTCTGGGGGTCCAAGAACTAGTGAATTTTAGAAGACGCATGTTTATATTCCGATCCTCATCGGCGAAGCCTATTTTCCATGAACAGGATTTGGAAGAACCTAGGCACAGTCATACATATCGGCCTAGACCCATCAGACAAGACCGAAAATTCGAAAAAGACAAGAAGAGCAACAGAAGTTTGAATAGACAAAGCATTTAGCTATTAAGAAAAACGGAATATTCCAAGAATATAAGCAAAACCCGACCTAAGGGCAAGGATTCGACACAATCGGGGACAGCCAACTTAAGCCAGCTCGGCCGCGCCATTCTTGGCTATAGAGGGCGGATCTTGGCCAATTTTTCTCGCCACCAGGGCATCCCCATCCTCATTCGAATTAACCGAACAATAAGTTCAATAATATTGATTGACATTTGGTAAATCCATGCTATACTGTCTGTGTGTTACGGATCCCATTTCGAACAGTTCGCGCCTGACCGCGCTTTCCTAACTCCTTTTCTTTCACTCTCTTCCAAACGGCTTCTCCCGCAACTTCCCTGTTTTGATGCTCATACAAACTGCCCGGGGATGGGCATACCACACCTTCCCACCGCTCGCTCTTTTGCTCTTCTTTGCCGTTTTTTGCCGCGACCGGCAAGTCATCTCGCTTCTTTTCAATCGTTTGTGCACTCTTTGCAAAAAACACCGGGGTGTACCCAAACGGTTCCCATTTTGGAACCGCCGCACCCTCTCCGCGGCCGTTCGCCGCTTCCCGGCTTCCTTCCCTCCTCACTTCATTCCTTCCCCTTGCCGCGCTACTATGGTGTGCCCCAATTCCAAAAAGGAAACCACACGATGACCCGGACGACGGAAGCCAATGAACGGATGCAGCGGCCGCTGGACGCCGTGGACCCGCAAATCGCCGAACTCCTGCGCGAAGAAGCCAAACGCCAGGCCACCGGGATCGAGCTCATTCCGTCTGAAAATCTCGTCTCGGAAGCCGTTCTCGAAGCGATGGGCTCCATCTTCACCAACAAATACGCCGAAGGCTATCCCGGCAAGCGCTATTACGGCGGCTGCGAAGTTGCGGACAAAGCCGAGCAGCTCGCCATCGATCGTGCCAAATCCCTTTTCGGCGCCGAGCACGCCAACGTGCAGTCGCACTCCGGCACGCAAGCCAACGTTTCCGTTTACATGAGCGCGCTCCAGCCCGGCGACACCGTCCTCGGCATGAATCTTTCTCACGGCGGCCACTTGACCCACGGCCATCCGCTCAATTTTTCCGGCCGCATGTACAAATTCATCGCGTACGGAGTGCGTCAGGACACCGAACAAATCGACTACGACGAAATCGATCGTCTCGCCGCCGAGCACAAACCGAAAATGATTGTCGCCGGCGCCAGCGCCTATTCGCGCGTGATCGACTTCGAGCGCATCGCCAAAGCGGCGCGCAGCAACGGCGCTCTCTTCTTCGTGGACATGGCCCACATCGCGGGGCTCGTCGCCGCGGGCATTCATCCAAGTCCAATTCCCCACGCCGATTTCGTCAGCACCACCACGCACAAAACTTTGCGCGGACCGCGCGGCGGCCTCGTCCTGTGCAAAACGCAATTCGCCAAAGAACTCGATAAGCTCACTTTCCCCGGACTCCAGGGCGGCCCGCTCGTTCACACCATCGCCGCAAAAGCGGTCTGCTTCAAGGAAGCCGCCGAACCGAACTTCCGCGACTACCAAAAACAGGTCGTCGCCAATACGAAGGCTATGGCTGCCGCTGTCGCCAAGCGCGGCTTCCGCATCGTCACCGGCGGCACGGACAATCATCTTTTCCTGGTCGAGATTCATCCCCGAGGCATCACCGGCACCGAAGCCGAAAAAGCGCTCGACCGCGCCGGAATCACCGTCAACAAAAACTCGATTCCGTTCGATCCCTTGCCCCCAATGAAAGCCGGCGGCATTCGTCTCGGCGGCCCTTCGGTCACGACCCGCGGCATGCGCGAACCGGAAATGGAACTTATCGGCAACTGGATCGCCGACGTGTTGACCAACGTCGGCAACGCCGAGGTCGAACAAAAGATTCGCGGACAAGTGGCGGAGCTTGCCGCGAAATTCCCCATTTATGAAGCGCGTGTGCGCGGCAGTCTGGCCACTGCCAGCTCGGCGCGCGGCTGAAAAGGAATGTCAGCCGCACAAAGGTACAGATGACAAAATCCGTCGCCGCAAAATTCAAGGTGAACGGCATCGTGGAGGCCACCGCCGATTTTGAGAAGTGGCTCGCGACGCATCTTCCGATCGTCAAACGCGATCTGAAAACCAAGCACGAGCAGATGGCGCTCGCCGCGTTTCCCTTTTTCCGTGCGACGTTTTACCGCTGGCTGCAACTCTGGCCGCATCTTTGCCACGAGATTTCCTGCGCTCCCACCGTTCTCGCCGTCGGCGATCTGCACATCGAAAACTTTGGAACGTGGCGCGATCTCGAAGGCCGTCTGATCTGGGGCGTCAACGATCTCGACGAAGCCTGGCATTGCGCGTACACGATCGATCTCGTGCGGCTCGCCACCAGCGTCTATCTGGCCGTAGAAGCAGAGCACCTTAACCTCCGTCGTCGCCACGGCGCGGAAGCCATCGAGCACGGTTATCGCGATGGCCTGGAAAGCGGCGGCGAACCGTTTGTGCTCGCGGAAAAGCACCAATGGCTTCGGCTGATGGCATTGAGCGAATTGCGCGACCCCGTTCATTTCTGGGCGAAGATGAATTCACTGCCGAATTACAAAGGCGAATTTCCCGCGGAAACCCGCAAGTTAATGGAAGCCGCGCTTCCCTCTCCGACTCCGGAATACCAGTTGAAATCACGCGTCGCCGGCCTAGGAAGTCTGGGCCATCCGCGAATTCTCGCGCTCACAAAAACCCGAGGCTCGTACATTGCGCGCGAAGCAAAAGCGATTCGTCCCTCCGCCTGGGTCTGGGCCAAGGGCGTGAGTGAAAAAGAGATTTTTGGACCGCAGCTTGTAAACAGCGCGATCCGCGTGAAAGACCCGTTTGTCAGTTTCAGCGACCGTTGGCTCGTGCGGCGGTTGGCGCCGGATTGTTCGCGCATCGAACTATCCACGCTGCCGAAAGAACGCGAAGAAGAACGGCTTTTGTATTCGATGGGCCGCGAAATCGCGAACATGCATTTCGGATCGCCGCGCGCGATCCCCGCGGTGAAAAACGATTTGGCAAAACGCAAAGGCAAATGGCTGCACAAAGCGGCAAAAGAAATGCTTGAAGTAACACTCCAGGATTGGAAAGAGTGGCGCAAATCCGTGGGCTGAATTTTCCCGGCTGTACGTGACTGGCCGAAGCGCCAGTTTGGACAGGCGCAAATAATGTCATCGCGAGACTGTCCTTTTTTGGCGCCGACCTCGAAAGTGCAAATGTCCCAAGACTGTCCCTCGGTCCAGTAGATTCCCACGCACGAGACGCGTAATTTCCAGAGTGATGTTACTGGAAACCGCACTCGCTCTGCTCTTCCCCGCGCTATGCATCCTGATGCTGGCTGGAAAGCTCCTGCATGGCCCGGTCCCGATAAACTCCGCGATTTCACGCAATCGGCGAGGGCGCGTTTCCGCTTCCCGGGTGTCAATTTAACGCGCGCTCACCGCGCTATTGACGAGGTGGTCCATGATGGATACTGAGGCGTTTCGAGAATTCAAACAGGGGTTGACGCTGCTGCGCGACAACTATGCCGGCAAAGCGCTGCCGCATATGAAGCGCGCGGTGGAACTGGAACGCAACAATCCCTATTACATGTCGTACCTTGGCGTGGTGCTGGCGCGGTCGGAACAGAAATGGGGCGAAGCGGAAAAGCTCTGCGACGGCGCGGTGCGGCTGAAAAGAAACCAGGCACAACTTTACTTGAATCTTGCGGAAGTTTACGCGACGGCGGGCCGGCGCGATGAAGCGGTGGAAGCGCTGCAGGCCGGATTGAAATTTGCGCGGCGCGACATCCGGCTAAATATCGCGATGAACAAGCTGACGCGGCGCCGTCCTCCGGTGCTGGGATTCCTGCAGCGGCAACATCCCGTGAATCGCAGCCTCGGCAAATTGCGGCATCAGACGCTGACGATGATCGGAAAAGCCTAAAGCGCACAAACGAGTTTCCCCACCCCCCAAACACGGGAAAGGGCGGCCTGAGTTTTCTCAGACTGCCCTTTCTTGTTTTCGTTGAGTTGTGTCCGCGCGCTGCGCGCGCGAAATTTTACTTTGGGGGCGGGCCGTAGAACGAATAAGTGTGCTGCTGCATTCCCATTTCCATCAGGATCTTGATGCCGACACCGGTCAGTCCATTCGAAAGCGGAATGATGCGTACAACTTCCGCGAGGTACTCGCGATTGATGGCCGCGGGTTCTTTGGAATAGGGCATGGT
>DATGIS010000047.1:0-46848 GCA_035295625.1 Candidatus Acidiferrum sp.
TCAGTTCCCCGGCGTCACTCATTCGCATGTCCAACGGACCAGCCTCGCGGAACGAAAATCCCCGCTCCGGCCGGTCAAGCTGCATGCTCGAAACCCCCAAGTCGGCCAAGACCCCGTCCACCTTCGGAATCCCCAACTCGCGTACGACCTCCGCAATCCTTGAGAACGGAGATAAAACGCAGCTCACTTTCGAGCCGTACTTCTTCAGCCGCTCCTGCGCGATCGCCAGCGCCTGTGCGTCCTGGTCCAGGCTGATCAACCGCCCGGACTGCAATCTTTCGGCGATCGCCTCCGAATGACCCGCCGCTCCGAGCGTGGCGTCCACGTAGATTCCGTCCGGTCTTATTCGCAGCCATTCCAGCACCTCTTGCAACAGCACCGGCGTGTGCGGAGCATTCACGCTCACACAGCCTTAAATCCCAAGATCTTCCAGCGCCTTGAAATCCGCCTCGGTAAACTTGTTCTTCTCCATGTCTTCCATGACCTTGGAGTGGTTCATCACTTCCAGATAGTCCAAAGCGCCGAACACGTCCACTTCGCCTTTGGTGCCGGCCTTCTCCCGCAATACGGACGGCAGCAGTACTCTTCCCTGCTGGTCCATCTCGGCCATTTGTCCGTAATAGCTCGTGTGCATCAAAAACTTTCTCTTCGCCTGATTCTGCGAGGAAACCTTAGAAAGCTTTTCCTCGATGCCCTGCCAAACTGCAATCGGGTAAATCCGGACAGTATCCCCCGTGGGACTGGTGATATAGAATTGCGTCCCGAATGCTTTTAGCTGCTCCAGATACACGGCGGGTATCTTCAGACGACCCTTCTCGTCTACCTTCGCTGGATTGTTGCCGCGCAGGTTCATTTGCCCGTCTGCCCAAGGAGCCTGGATTCTGACGATGAGCCCTCAAACCGCCCCGATGGAGGCCGTTTTTGGTAAAGAAGTGGTTTCTGTTGCCCCAGATGACCACGTCGCCCACAGTCCTCTAAATCCGACTAGTCTGCCCTACTTCGTACCGCTTTAATCCACTACACTCCACTTTTCGCCACATCTTAAAGCGGTTTGGCGACAAGTCAAGGGAAATCGTGAGAATTTCTCAAAAAAGTTGTGGAAGGGTGCAAGAGCGATGAGGCCTCGAAACGCCCACTGCAGCTTGTGGTTTGTCTTTCGCGCGGCATCGATATTTTGTGGCGTGTTTTCGCCTTCGTTTCGCTGGAGTCTGGCGAAGGTTCTGACTGGCCTATCCTTATTTGTTCCCTTCTCCGCAAACGCGTGTTATGCTCGCCGGGTCCAGTGAGTTCAAAAACTCTGGGAGGGACCTGACCATGGAATGGACGACCCCGCAGCACGAAGAAATCGATTTGAATTGCGAAGTAAGTTCGTACGCGAACGCCGAGCTCTAACCGGCTCCGGAATGAAGATTCAGGGACGCGCAAAAGCGCGTCCCTATTTTTTTGCTCGTAGACGGCCCACCTACCAGGAATTCTTCCATGCGCATTAAGATTCTCGGCTCCGCAGCGGGTGGCGGTTTCCCTCAGTGGAATTGCGGCTGCGCAAATTGTACGGGCGTGCGCAGAGGTTCGATAAAAGCTTCACCACGCACGCAAACGCAAATCGCAATCGATGCGAACCCGGAATATGCGCAGCGGACGCACTGGGCACTGATCAACGCTTCGCCCGATTTGCGCACGCAGATTTTGGCAACTCCGGAGTTGGCTCCCTTCTCTTCCACTCGCAACTCCAGTCCGATTTATGACGTATACCTGACAAGCGCCGACATCGATTCGCTCGCGGGCTTGCTGCATCTGCGCGAATTTCAAGGATTCAAGATTCATTCGACGCCCTCCGTACGACGCATCATGGACGAGGAAAATTCGATCTTTCGCGTGCTCGGCCGGGCAACGCCGCCTGTACAGTGGTTTTCGATTGCAAAAGCAAATGAGATTGAGCCTCCCTCGGAGGCCGCGGCGGGAAAAGCGCCGCAACTTCGGGTCCGCGCGATTCCGCTTGGAAACGACTATCCGGATTACGTCAGCGAAAGACTAAGGAAGCAGTTGGAGCCGCGAGAATCGGTGGTCGCCCTCGACGTGGAATTTAACGGCAAGAGGGTATTCGTTGCGCCTTCCCTGCCCGGCCGAGACACGAATTGGAAGGCCTGGGCTAGAGCCAGCGATGTGGTATTGATCGACGGAACCTTCTGGAGCGACAACGAACTGAAGCAGGCCGGCCGCGGAAAAAAAACGGCCCGAGAAATGGGGCACATTCCGCTCAGTGGACCGGACGGCCTCCTCGCGCAATTTCCCGATGACGCCAGTGCGCGAAAAATTCTGGTTCATATCAACAATACAAATCCGATTTTGGTGGAAGACAGTGCCGAGCGCCGAGCGGCGGTGGATGCAGGATTTGAAATCGCTCACGATGGTATGGAGATAACTCTGTGAACTCAGCCGAAAAGCCGATGTTGCCGGAAGCCGAATTCATTGCGGGTTTTACGAAAATCGGTGAAGAGCGCTATCACCACCAGCATCCGTTTCACACGATGATGCACGAAGGCTCCCTGACGCGCGGCCAACTCCAGGCATGGGCGCTCAATCGCTACTACTACCAGAGCCACATACCGATTAAAGACGCGACGATTCTTGCGCGAAGCAACGATCCCGTCTTTCGGCTGGCTTGGCGCAAACGGATGATCGATCATGACGGCGAGCAGGGCCGGCCCGGCGGAATTGAAAAATGGCTCCATCTGGTCGAAGCGACCGGACTGCCGCGCATTCGCGCCATTCGCGGCGAAGGAATTTTGCCCGCGACTCGCTACGCCGTGAATGCTTATATCAGCTTCGTCGCGAATGGTTCCCATCTTGAAGCGGTCGCGTCGTCGCTTACGGAACTTTTTTCAAAAAACCTGATCGCGTTGCGCATGGACCGTTTGCGCGAACACTATCCGTGGATGTCGCAAGGCCTCGACTATTTTACCGGCCGCCTGACACAGGCCCCCGAGGACGCCGAATTTGCCTTGTCGTGGGTCGTCAAAAATGCGCGCACGCGCGACGAACAAGAAGCGGCGCACAACGCCCTTCGCGCCAAATGCGACATTTTGTGGGCGATGCTCGACGCACTCTATTTCGCCTATGTACAACCCGGCTGGCCGCCGCCGGGCGCATTCGTTCCCGCACAAGAATAAGCAATCCCAAAACTGCCGGGACTCGTTGCACACCGAAATTGCCGGCCCGAAAATAGATTGTTCTAACTTTGAACGTCCCCGCGTTTCTTGCCTGGTTAGCGTTCGAATCGTCTGGCCCTCGTCTTGCTCCCGCATTCACGCCGATGTTCACCAACATGAAAAGAATCTAATTCCTTCGGTTGCTGCG
The DNA here is from genome assembly GCA_035295625.1 of Candidatus Acidiferrum sp. Lineage (GTDB taxonomy): Bacteria > Acidobacteriota > Terriglobia > Acidiferrales > UBA7541 > Acidiferrum. The sequence goes on from DATGIS010000047.1 coordinate 3,358, forward strand.
CACGTATTTTCCAATCCGTTCGGCGGCCCAGCAATCGTCACACTCGGTACGATTCACCAGGCAGAACAGGGAGCGTTCAACATGTTTCTTCCACGAATTGCGGGCCTGTCTTTTGCGATTTTTTTAGCAAGTTTGTCGCCGGTGTCCGCTCAGGAATCCTCGCAGGCCGGCACCGAGCCATCTCGCGAAATCATCGCGAAATTACTGGAACAATTGAAGGCGCAAGATGCTCGATTGCGAGAACTCGAAGCGCAAGTCTCCTCGTTGAAAACGGCACAACCCGGCGCTGCACCCGCCGCCACTAATGCCTCGGAACCGGCCGCAGCTCCTCCGGTTCAGCCCGAAACGCAACCTGCACCGGTTCAAGAGCCTACGCCCGCACCGGAGATTCATGAACACACAATGCAATTACCCGGCGGTGGTCCCACATTGAAAATTCGAGGATTCGCCGATGTCAATTTGGGATTTGGCCCCGTCGCCAATCCGCTCATTTTCCCGCTACCCGCTCCCGTCCACAACACGGTTCAAATCGGCGAGTTTGATCTGTTCCTGTCTTCCAGACTTTCCAGGAAGATCAGTTTTCTCGGCGAACTCGTGTACGGCTCTGATGCCACCAATACTTGGGGACTCGACATCGAGCGATTGGAAATTACGTACAAACCCAACCACTATTTCGAAATCAGCGGCGGCCGCTTCCATTCTTCCATCGGCTACTACAACACTTCGTTCCATCACGGCACGTGGTTTCAAACTGCCACAGGCCGGCCTTTCATGTACTACTTCGAAGACAGCGGCGGAATATTGCCGGTGCATCAGGTCGGGATTACCGCAACTGGACTCGTTCCCCACATGGAAACGTTGCAGCTTCATTGGGTCGCCGAATTCGGAAATGGGCGCAGTTCCGATCCGGCGAAAGCCCAGGTACAAAACTTCCTGAGCGATCGCGATCACAAAAGCTTCAACCTTGCCGCATACATAAAACCGCAGTGGGCGCCCGGAATCCAGATCGGCGGTTCCTATTTTCGTGATCGCCTCGTTCCGCCGGGACTTGCCGATGTCACGCAAGACATCGCCAGCGTCTACGTCGTCTACACAAATTCCTCGTGGGAACTTCTCAACGAAGCCGTTTTGCTCCACAACAAAATGGACGGCGCAGCAAAGAGCTTCAACTCACCCCTCTCCTACGCCCAAATTTCCCGGAAGTTCGGTGTCTATCGCCCGTACTTCCGCTTCCAATACGTCAACGTACCCAACAACGATCCCGTGAATATTTTCACCGGCCGCTACGACGGTCCTTCCGTCGGCCTGCGCATGGATTTCACGGAATACGCAGCACTGAAGGCGCAGTTCAATCGCATCTACCAGCGCTCGGCACAACCCCAAAACGGCCTGGACCTGCAGGTTTCATTCACTTTCTAATGCTCACACGAATTCGCGAGGAGAGAGGTAACGGCATGACTAGGCACTGTTTGAGATTGGCGATTCTGATTTTACTCTTCAGCCCGGCTTTGAATGCTCAGTGCGTTTCCGGCGGTTTGGCGGTCATTGTGAACAAAGCCAATCCCGTGGAAAGCCTTTCGATGGCCCAGCTGCGCCGACTGATCCTCGGCGATGTGCGTGCCTGGCCGGATCACAAGCAGGTGAACCTCATCGCGCGCGATCAAGCGACAAAGACGTTTCAATGCATGATCTCAGGCATCGTGCGCCAGACCGTCGCGGAATACCATCGCTACGTCATCAACGCCGAATTCCGCGGCGACGAACCAATGACGATTCAAACCGCCGATTCCGACGCGACCGCGGCAAAATTTGTTGCCCAGTCACCTGGCGCGCTCTCCGTCGTCGAAGCGAACTCTGTCGCCGCCATGGGCGCCAACGTAAAGGTGGTCAAGGTGGATGGAAAATCGGTTGGGCAACCCGGATATCCTCTTTAATTTGACGACATACTCGGAGAAAATTCATGAAGCCCACTATCAAGAACAAACTGGTCGGCGGATATGCGCTTCTCATCGTTTTGATGGGGATCATTGCCGTTATCGGAATCTATTCAGTGTTTGGCTTGCGCAAAAGCGCATTGGAAACGGCTCGTGTCGGCGATCGACTCGATTCCATCTCGCTTGAAATTCAGGTCCACAATCTCGAAGCGCAGCGCAAGACCCAGAATTACCTCGCCGAATACAAGCAGCTCGGCGCGGACAAAGCCCGCGAAATGTATCTGGACGAAGCCGAATTTGAAGTCCATGAAATCGAAACGCTTGCCACCAAAGCCGTGCGCATTGCTCCTACCGACGAAAAACGTGCCAAGTTTCAACTCATCGCCGATGCCGCCCGCGGCTATTCGGACGCCTTGAACGCCGTCGCCCAAACCGTCGAAAAAACTACCGCTCCCGCGCAGAGCGCCGCCATTTTTGCTTCCTACGACGAAGCCGCTAAACACTTGAGTGAAACCGCCGAAGACGGCGAATTGGCTGGGCGAGACGCCAGCCAGACGTCACAGGACAAGATCGAGCACATCAGCAAACGCGCTGTTCCTGTTGTCATCGGGGTGTCCCTCGCCGGCTTCGTCATCGCGTTGATGATGAGCATTGCGCTGGCCCGCGCTATTCTCGTGCCCGTCCAGCATCTCAAGGAAGTTGCGGAAAATGTGAGCATGGGAAATCTCAAGATCACCGTCAAACGTTTTTCCGACGATGAAATTGGCGACCTCGCCGATTCGTTTTCCCGAATGGTCACCGCCGTCCGTTTTTTTCAATCGGAGGCGGAGGCTTCGCAAGCCGGATCAGTCGTCGGAGGTGAAAAGCAATGAGCGAGGTTTCGGACAAAATAATCAATGTCAGCAAAACTTATCTTGGCCCCGCCACAGAATCGTTTTTGTCACGACAGTGTACCGCCCACTTGAAAGTGGAACTCGCCTCCCTCACCGCCGCGCAAGTAAAAACTCTTGCCGAACGGGTCGAAAAGTCCGCCGCGCTTATCATGGATGCGGCCAAGGCGGCAGAACTCGCAAAGAAGATCGCCGCGATCTGAACATCGTCGACTTTCCGCCGCTTTGCATACTTGACGGCTCAACGGACCTATTTCCCGTCGCTCCGCGTTTTCCATCGTTTCGGCACTCACCGCATCCGCGTTATGATGGCTGTGTCATGGCCATCGACTTAAATTCCAAGCCGCGTCTCGCGCCTGGCTGCCGGCTTGGCGAAAATAACAATCAGCGCGTGCTGCTGATGCCGGAACGCGCGTTGCGCTTGAACGGCCCGAGCCTCGAAATTGTGACGCGCTGCGACGGAAACCACACCGTCGGCCAAATTATCGCGGACTTGCAGAAGCTCTATTCCAAAGCAGAGCCTCACAAAGTCGAATCTGACATTCTCGGTTATCTCGAATTGCTGCAAAAAGATCGCGCGCTGGATTTTCCCGCCTGAGTCCTGGCTCTAATGAATTCCACGCCCAACCAACCTCTCGCGCTCGTCTGCGAACTCACGCATCGCTGTCCGCTGCACTGCGTTTACTGCTCGAATCCGCGCGAACTGGACGCGCGTTCCGCAGAGCTTTCAACCGAAACGTGGACTTCCGTGTTTCGCGAGGCTGCAGATCTCGGAGTGTTGCAAGCGGATTTGACCGGCGGCGAGCCACTGGCTAGAGTCGACATCGTTGATCTCATTCGCGCCGCGCGCCGCGCGGGACTTTACGTCAGCCTCATCACTTCCGGCCTTCCGCTTGACGAAACTAAACTCGACGCAGTCATCTCCGCGGGCCTCGATCATTTTCAGTTGAGTCTTCAAGCGGCCACGGAAAATATCGCGGAAGAAATCTCCGGAACCAAAACACACGCGCAAAAACTCCGCGTTCTCGATTGGCTCAAGTCCCGCCGCGTCGGCGTCACTCTGAATTTCGTTCTCCATCGCAGGAATCTTCATCAAATGGATGAAATGTTGGCGATTGCGGAAAATTCCTCCGCCACGCGCATCGAATTTGCCAACGTGCAGTACTACGGTTGGGCGTTTGCAAATCGCGACCTTCTGCTGCCGAGCCGCCAACAACTCGACGAATTCCTTGTGAAAGTAAAATCCGCCGAGGAGCGCCTGCGAGGCAAAATTCGCGTCGAGTACGTGGTTCCGGATTATTACGCGAAATATCCCAAGCCCTGCATGGGCGGCTGGGGCCGTAAGGTAATGCTCATCACTGCGAGCGGAAAGGCGCTTCCCTGCCACGCGGCGGCTGTCATTCCCGGCTTGCGATTTGAAAACGTGAAAGAAAAATCCCTGCGCGAAATTTGGGACGCCAGTGAATCCTTCCAGAAATTCCGTGGTGAATCCTGGATGCAGGAGCCGTGCAAATCCTGCGATCGCCGCGCGCAAGACTTCGGCGGATGCCGCTGCCAGGCGATGCTGCTCGCCAATGACGCCGCCGCGACCGATCCCGTCTGCTCGCTCTCGCCGAATCGACACAAAGTCGACGCCATTCTTACCGGTCTGCCAACCACCACACCTTCTCCCGCTACTCAATTTCTTTATCGCCCCAACCCCGCCTGACGGTTCCTTGTTGTAGAATTCCGCCACCAAATCGCGGATCGAGGACCACTGATGAACATTCACAACATTCTTTCGAGAACTTTCACAATGCTTCTGTCAATCGCTGCTGCGGCCGCAGTTAGCTCTGCGCAATCCGCCTATCAACCAGCTCCAGAAAATCTAAAGGCGCGGCAGGAATTTCAGGACGCCAAATTCGGCATGTTCATCCATTGGGGCACCTACAGCGTTCTCGGCGACGGCGAATGGGTCCTGCACGACCGCAAACTGAAGCTTCACGACTACGAGCGCCTGCCTAAATTCTTTGACCCAGAAAAGTTTGATGCGAAAGCATGGGTCGCACTCGCCAAAGCGGCGGGAATGAAGTACATCACCATCACCTCGCGCCACCACGACGGCTTCGCCATGTTCGATTCCAAAGTCTCCGATTGGAATATCGTCCAGCGCACACCCTACGGAAAAGACCCGCTCAAACAACTCGCCGACGAAGCGCACAAGCAAGGCATTAAATTGTTTTTCTACTATTCGCAACTCGATTGGCACAATCCGGATTACTACCCACGCGGCGCCACTTCCTGGGACAACGGCCGCCCGGACTCCGGCAATTTCAATTCGTACATAGACGACTACATGAACGGCCAGTTGCGCGAATTGCTCACGAATTACGGCGCCATCGCGGGCATCTGGTTCGACGGCATGTGGGACAAACCCAATGCCGATTGGCATCTCGACAAAACCTATGCTCTGATTCACCAGCTTCAGCCCGCTGCTCTGATTATTCCCAATCATCACCAGAAACCGCGGCCCGGCGAAGATGTGCAAACTTTCGAACGGGATCTCCCTGGTGACAATACAGCCGGATTCAACACGACTTACGTCAGCGACGCGCTTCCACTTGAAAGTTGCAATACGCTCAACGATTCGTGGGGATTCAACATCGGCGACACAAAATACAAATCGCCGGAACAGGTCGAAGAGATGCTCGTGCGCGCGGCGGGAAATAACTCAAATCTCCTGCTTAACATCGGTCCGCTGCCGAATGGTGAAATCCAGGACGAGTTTCAAACGCGGCTGCGCGCCGTTGGCGAATGGCTCGGCAAATACGGCGATTCTATTTACGGAACGCGAGGCGGACCGATTGCCCCTGCCGATTGGGGCATCACAACGCAAAAGCCGGGCAAAATCTACGTTCACATTTTGAAATGGAATGCGCCGCTTCTCGCTCTTCCGCCAATTGCGAAATCGGTCGCGGGCGCACAGGATTTGATCTCCGGCACAAAAGTGGAGGTCACGCAATCCGCAAACGGCGTCATTCTTAAACTTCCGCCCGCCCGGAAAAATGAAACCGATCGCGTGATTGTTCTGTCGGTGAATTAAGCCTGCGCAGGAGCGGGCTTCGCGCTTTGCATTCGCGGCACAACGCGCAAAATGAAAACGATGCTGCCAAGCAAACAGATCGCGCCGAAAGCCGCCACTGTCGCCGGCGCCCCGAACCGTTTCACGAATCCGCCCGCGAGCAACGATCCGATGGGTTGTACGCCCATAAACATCGTTGCGTAAACCGCCATCACGCGACTGCGGAGTTCATCGGGAACGCGGTTCTGCACAAGAGTATTCGTCGCGGCCATCTGGGATGTGGCAGCGAATCCAAATACAAAAATGACCGCAGCGGAAATCCAGAACCAGTGCGATTGCGAAAATGCAATCAGCCCGACGGAGGCGATGAAGAACATTGTCCCGACCGCCTTCACCATTCCTTTGTAGTTCGTCCGCGCGGCAAATTGCAGCGCGCCCAACACCGCGCCGATCCCCGAAGCGCTCATCAGCAAGCCGAATGATCGCTCGCCGCCATGGAGAACGACTTTCGCAAATACGGGCATGAATACCATGTACTGCAAACCGAAGAAGCTCAGCATGCTCAAGACGATCAGCACCGGCCGAATCGCACGGTCGTTCATCGCAAACCGGAATCCCTGCAAGAAGCTCTGCCACGGCGAGCGTGTCGCGTTCATTTCTTCCTGCGGCGCAATCCGCATCGCCAGCAATGCAACGATTACGGCAAAGAAACTCAAACCGTTTACGAAAAAACACCAGCCTTCGCCAATCAATGCGATCGCAAACCCTGCAATTGCTGGTCCGACGACGCGTGCTCCGTTAAAAATCGAAGAATTCAGCGCAATCGCATTGGGCAAATCCGGCTTGCCCACCATATTTACGAAAAACGATTGCCGGATTGGCACATCGAACGCGTTCACGATCCCCTGAAAGAAACCGATGACGATTACGACCCACGCGCCGCGCCGATCGTGGATCAGGTGGCCGAGCGTCAATCCCGCCAACAGAAAAGCCAGCACCATCGACACCGCCTGCGTTCCAATCACGCCGCGATGCCTGCTGTACCGGTCGCCGACGTAGCCTCCGACCGATGAAAGCAGCAGCATCGGAATCTGATTCGCAAACGCGAAAATTCCCAGCAGCGCCGCCGAATTCGTCAGCCGGTAAACGAGCCAAAGTTGCGCGGCATTTTGAATCCACGTGCCGATCAGCGAAACAAGCTGCCCGCCGACAAATAGTTGGAAGTTGCGATGCTTTAATGCGCGAAAACGCGAAGAAGAGAGGCTGCCTGAAGTTCCGTTTTCACCGACTGCGCTGAGGCCCGTGGCCAAACTAAGCTCCCCACCTTGTTCGATGCGGCGAAATGCAAATTGTCACGATGACGGGTATTCCGCGTTCGTGTCAATCACTCCATATTGTCTCTGAGAAAATCGTTGGCGTGAACGCTGGTCCGCCCCAATCGCAAGGAACGAATCCGCGTTTATTTAAATTTCAAGGCTTACAAGGCGAACGCACTCCAAAAATTACCCGGCTCTCCCGTTTCTTGCTCTTACTTACAACTAGAAACTTACGACTTAGAACCTTCTACTCGTGCGGTTCTTCTGGAGCGCCGCCAACGTGCAGGTGGCTCAAGTCACGCAGCATCGATTTGTCCCCTTCACTCATTCCGCGTGTGAAGTTTGGATCGCTCAGATGCTGGTTCCGCGCAGACTCCGGCATATTTTTCAAAACACCGAGCCGCTGCTGGATCGCACGTTGCCGCTGCGGCGGAAGCTGCTGCCACTTCGGCAGCACATCATTCTTAATGTGATTCTTCTGCTCCGGCGTCAATTGGTTCCAGTTCCGCGCGCTCTCCTGCATCTGCTGCCGTTGTCCGGGATTCAGCTTTTGATAGTTCTGGTAGTTCTGCAGCGTCCTCTGTTTTTCCTGCGGACTCAAATTATTGAAATTCCGCGCAGGAGGCGTGTACGCATTCGGCGGACGATTCAAATTCTGCTCATTGTGCGCCCGCTCGGGCGGACGGTTCGTATTTGGCGTCACCGTCTGATTCGACGCGGGCGGACGGTTCGCATTGTTCGCGTTCGCCCCATTGTGCTGCTGTTGTTGCCGCTCTTGACGCCGCTCTTGTTGCCGTTGCTGTCGCTGCTCCTGCCGCGGCGGTTTCGGCGGACGATTTTGCGCTGCCATTGGAAATGCAATCGCACAGCCGACCGCCAGCGTCAGCAACCAGGCACCGAATTGGAGTTTCGTCTTCATTCCCTTTTACATTTGCTGCGGCTGTTGCGGCTGCGATGCATCGTTATCGTTCGCATCGTCATCCGGCACCTGCGACAAATCCGACAGCGGCGCAAAACTCGAAATCACGTCGTAGTCCGCATTCTCCACGACCGGCAAATCCTGTTCGGCAATCACCGGCTGCGGGCGCTGCGAAAGCGATCCCAGCCATACTGTCGCCAGCAACAACAGTGAAGCCGCAAACGCCACACGCGGCGATGGCGTGAACCACGCCAGCCATCCCTTCCGCTTTTCCGGCTCCGCCGCTACCAGCGCATGGACGCGCGCATTGAATGCGCCCGAAGGCTCGATCATCGGCAGCTCATCCAGCAAATCGTCCACCGCGCGAAATTCATTCACACGCACACGGCACGCCGCGCAGCCTTCGAGATGATTTTCCATCTCGGCGCGCTCGCCTTCTTTCAGGCGGCCATCCACATATGCCAGAATCCGCGTTTCCATCTTTTCACAACTCATGACTACCCTTCCTTACTGAGCCCTGGTGCTTCACCGAGGACGCCATGTAGCGCCGGCCTTCTGCTTGTCCCGGTCTTACCGGGAAGGCCGGCATCTTCATTTCGCCATTCTCGCCACAAGTGGGGCTAGTTCCACCCGCAGCGTTTCATAAGCCCGGAACAGCAGCGACTTCAATGCGCTTTCCGAGCACTGCAAAATCTTCGAAATCTCCGCGTAGTCCAGCTCCTGGTATTTATGCAATAAAACCGCCGCGCGTTGCTTCTCCGGCAGTTTTTCTATCGCATGGCGAATCATTTTCTTTCTCGCCTCTTCCACCAGGTGCTGTTCAATGTCCGGATGCTCGTCTGCCACTTCCATCATCCGTTCGTCGCCGTCTTCCGCATCGGCCACGATCGGTGCGTCCATCGATGTCTCCAGCTTCTGATACCGATGGTCGCGCAGCGAATTCAGCGCCAGATTGGTTGCAATCCGGAACAGCCAGGTGGTGAATTTCGCGCTTGGCTCGTAATCTTCCCTCGCGCGATACACCCGCAAAAACACTTCCTGAGCTAAATCTTCCGCCTGTTCCCGGTTCCGAACCATCCGATACAGGAAATTGACCAGAGGCGTCCGATATCGCTGGAGCAGAAGCTCGAACGACTGTTGGTCGCCCGCCTTCACGTCCAGCATCAGTTGGACGTCCGACCTGGTCATAGCAACCACATCCTATCGAACACCTGACTTTTCAGAAAGTTGCGGGAAAGTGTCCGTTAACGCTGACACTCCCCTCGACCCTAAACGTGAAATAAGTGCTGCATTATCAGTACGCTAGCCACGCCGAAAAACACTAAAACCGCCATCCGCCAGTTCGGCTCACGATTCACCTCCGGTAGCAGGTCCGTCGCCGCGACATAAACCGTAACCCCACCCGACAGCGGCAAGGCGTACTGCAACTGGCTCTGCAGCAAGCCGGTCAACAAAACGCCGACCAATGTCGCGCCGCCCAAGGCCGCAGCGGCCTGGATCGCCCGCTTCCGGCTCTTCCCGCATGCCAAATACACCGACGCCACCGTGAACCCTTCCGGCAGCTTATGCAGGAATACCGCAATAAATATCACTGTTCCGAGCCAGGCGGAAACCAAAAATCCGGAGGCAATCGCCACTCCATCAAAAAACGTATGAATGATAAGTCCAAGCATCACGCTGCTTTGCGCTCGATGATGATGCGCCATCTCTTCCGTGTGCGTCTCTTCGCCAAAATGAAAATGCGGCGCAAGCGTGTGTTCGAAAAGGTGAACCAGGAAAAATCCTGCGAGGACAAAAAACAACGCGTCGCGCCCGCCGAGCGTAATCGATTCCGGAATAATCTCCAGAAACGCCACCGCCAGCATGTAGCCCGCGCCCAGAGCGATAAAATATTGCAGAAATTGCCGTGGCCAATCCTTGCGAACGACGAAATATCCGCCAATCAAATTTCCCGCTGCGGCCACTAGCCCCAGCCCCGCCGCCATCGCCGTTCGCATTGCCAGGTCGTGTTCCATCGCCAGTAGCACAGGCTTCAGCCTGTGCAGACCCTCAAACCGTCTCGCACTCAACCCGCAGTCGCGAAATTACCCGCCACCATTCTTCTCTGCGTCCTCTGTGCTCTTGTCTCTGCGTTATCGGTGTCAATTCTTTTTCTTCTTTCTTTCTTTCTTTTCCCTTCTTCTCTGTGTCCTCTGTGCTCTTGTCTCTGTGCCCTCTGTGTTAATTCTTGCTTTTCTCTTTATTTCACCCCGAGTGCCGGAACAAAATCACATCGCCTTCTTGCACGATGTACTCTTTCCCTTCCAGCTTCACCTGCGCCTTTTCCCGCGCAGCACCCAGCGACCCCGCCGCCACCAAATCGTCCCAACGCACTACTTCCGCGCGGATAAATCCCTTCTCAATATCGCTGTGAATCGCGCCCGCCGCCTTCACCGCATTCGTGTTTTTGTGAATCGTCCACGCACGCACTTCCGGCTCGCCCGCCGTAAAAAACGACGTCAGCCCCATCAAATCATACGTCGCGCGGATCAACCGGTTCAGTCCCGGCTCTTTCAATCCATACGATGCCAACAACTCCGCCGCTTCTTTCTCATCCATCTCCGCAAGTTCCGCCTCGAGCCGCCCGCACACTGCCACCACTCCCGTATTCGGCCGTCCCTGCAACGCGCCCAGCTTGTGCCGCTCGACTGCCGTCTCCAGTTCGCCCGCTTCTTCGTCACCCAGATTCAGCACAAACAGCATCGGTCGCTGCGACAAAAACAAAAATCCGCCAATCGGCCGCCGCTCTTCCGGCGTCAACTCCAACTCGCGCAGCGGCTTTTCCGCTTCCAGATGCGCCTTACACTTTTCGAGAACCGTTTTTTCCAGCTCAAATTGCTTGTCGGCTTTTTTCTTCAAATCTTTTTCCAACCGTTCCAGCCGCTTTGTAATCTGGTCCAAATCCGAAAACATCAGCTCCAGTTCCAAATTCGTCGCATCGCGCAGCGGATCGATGCTTCCCTCCGCGTGCGGCACGCTCGGGTCGTCAAACACGCGGATCACATGCATGATGCAATCCACTTCGCGCAACGACGCCAGCGATTCGCGCATGCGCTCTTTCTGCATGCCGCCCAAATCCACGTACTGCACCGTCGCGTAAGTAATTTTCTTGGGGTTATACAGCTTCGCCAAATCCAGCAGCCGCGGCTCCGGCACCTTCGCCATGCCCACCCGCGTCTCTTGTCCGCCCTTTGACGCGTCCACATGCGCCTTCGTCAAAATCCGGAACAGCGTCGTCTTCCCAACCTGCGGTAGTCCAATAATTCCTGTTTGCATAAACCCGAGATTTTAGCACAAGCAATCCTTGCGCTTGTCTATGCCCGAAGTCGGCCCAGCAGGTCATTGAAACGCGCTTGCACCGCCTCGCGTCTCTCCAACAGCACCACTTCCGCCACACATCTCGCCCCCTGGAGGAACTCAATGCGAGCCTTCACACAAACAACTGTCTTGACAGCAGTTCTTTGCCTTGGATTCTTCAGCTCTCCGCTCCTGGCGCAAAAACAGCAGCCTAAAGTCGCGCCTTTGCCAACCTTACTATCATCGGCAAAAACAGCCTTCATTTCAGATATCACTGGCGGAAGCTCGATAACTAAGGACTATTCCGATCGGCCCTATAACAGCATCTACGCGGCACTGGCAAAATGGGACCGATTTCAGATCGTCACCAGGCCAACCGAGGCAGACGTCATCCTGGAATTTCGCCTTGCATCAAACGGAAGCCACAAGGAATTATCTCTAACTGTCGTGGACCCAAAAACTCACGCCGCACTCTGGGCCTTCTCACAGGATCTCGCCGACTCCCCCCGCAGAGCAACACGCGAAAAGTACATCGATCAGACTATCGCTGCGCTTATCGGCGCGTTGAAGGATTTGGTCGAAGAAGCCTCAAATCAATAAAGAAGTTGTGTCCCTGCTAATTTGGTTTTAGCTCGGCGGCACTGCTCACAGCGACCGACGCCGTTGTTCGCCCAGGCAATCACACGAAGTCGAGTAAGTATCGCTTCTGTTCGTTCCTTTTCGTTTTTCTTTCGCTCCCTCCCGTTTCGCGCTATCCTGCTTCCCTGACAATCGACAATGCGCCCATGATCAGCCAACCGCCCACTCTTCCCTTCGATCTCGACGCCGCCGTAAAGCATCTCTGCTCTTGCGACGAAACCATCGCCGAACTTGTCCGCTCCACCGCCCCCTTCCAAGCCGACATGGAAGCCCACCAATCCCCCTACGAAGCCCTCCTCGAAGCCATCGCCTACCAATCCATTTCCGGCAAGGCCGCCGCCACCATCTTCGGCCGCGTCAAAGCCCTCAGCAAGACTGGCGGCATTCCCACGCCGCAAGAAATGCTCAAGCTCCGCCCGCAATCTCTTCGCAAAGCCGGCCTCTCCGGCGCAAAAGTTCTCGCTATGAAAGACCTCGCGAAAAAAACCATCGAAGGCATTGTCCCTTCCATGGAATCTGCCGAAAAGCTGTCTGACGAAGAACTCGTCAAACGCCTCGTTTCGGTCCGCGGCGTCGGCGCCTGGACCGTCGAAATGTTTTTGATCTTTCGCCTCGGTCGCCCCGACGTTCTCCCCATCCACGACCTCGGCGTACAAAAAGGCTGGTCCGTCGCCTACGGCAAAAAGCACAAGCCCAGCCCCAAGGAACTCCTCGCCTTCGGCGAACGCTGGCGCCCCTATCGCACCGTCGCCAGTTGGTACATGTGGCGCGCCTTTTCCCGCGCCGGCTACGCCGCCACCAACAAAATCAAGCCCAAGAAAACCAAGCGCCATAACAGCAAGAGCGGCCTGCCGAACAAACCAGCAGCAAGGTCGATCGGAAGAAAATCCGTCAGACGAAAGAAGGTCCGAAGCCGCTAAACGACCGAACACAAAAAGGCGAATGTGTACCTGGCCTCGACGCCCTCGCTTCTACGGCTTCAGCGTGAAATTCACTTTAATCGTCGTATCCACTTCGATGGGCTCGCCATTCAACAGCGTCGTCTGATAGCGCCACTTGCTCACCGCTTCCACCGCAGCCCGCGCGAGATCCGGGTCAATCTGGTTGTTCATCACCTTCAGCGAAAGCGGCGTCCCATCCGTCCCGATCACCGCGTGCAGAATCACTGTTCCCTGCACTCCGGCGGCTTTTGCCTTTTCAGGATAAACCGGCGGCACTTTTTCGAGCGCCTTCGCGGCCTCCACTTCTCCGCCGATTCTCAGACGTATCGTTTTCGCGGCCCCCTCAAACGTAACTCGATTGTTCACTCCCCCGCTCGCGCCGCCATCAACAGCTCCGCTGACTCCGCCATTCACGCCGCCAGCCACGCCTCCGTTCACTCCGTTTTTCGGCCCACCCGGCGCGATCACATTGATTTCGTCATTTCCTGACGCCACTTCCAGCGTGATGTTGTTTTGCAGCATCTCTCGTGCGGCGCCAAAAGTCGAAAGGGTTGCGCGAGTCTCCGCAAATCCTTGCTTCATCGCTCGCAGTTCATACTCTCCCGCTACCATACCTACAAAGACGTATTTGCCCTCTCGATCCGACGTTGTCATCTGCATTTGGTGCGTCTTCTGGTCGGTCAATGCGACCGTCGCGTTCGCAATCGGCAAACTGCTCGGGTCCGAAATCGTTCCGCCGATTCTCGCGCCATCCTGCGCAGGCAAGCGCACTGCCGCCAGCGGCACCAGCACCACCGCTGCAATCAGCAACACCAGCGCTCTCGCCGTACCTGACAAACTTCCCCGTTCCATCGATGGACGTAGCATTGCTGTAAATCTCCTTTCAAAATTTGTTGGCCGTGCGATCGCCAACGCAGAAGACCAGCCGCTGTGGGAACTCTTAAACGTCGAAGCAATATCCAGCAATTGCCGCGCGTATTCCAAAGGATCCATTCCGGAATTCAGCACGGAATCATCGCAAGCGCGCTCGCTCTCTCTTCTCTGCTCTCTTGCTGCAACCCACGCCAGCGGGTGAAACCAATGCACGGCTCGCGTTAATTCTCCAAACATCTGCATCAGCCAATCTCGTCGCGCCACGTGCGCCAGTTCATGCATCAGCACGCTGCGCTGCCGTGTTTCCGTCCAGCTCACCGCGCTCGGCGGCAGCAAAATCGTCGGACGCAGCGTGCCCCACGTCACGGGCATCGCCTCCGGCCGAGTGCACTCGCGCAGCGCAACAGGACGCTTAATCCGCAGCTGCGCACAAATTTCCTTCGCCATCGATTCCAATCGCTCGTCGCGCAACGTTTGCGATTCGCGAAAAATTCGCCGCAATCCGAAAAGCCCCGCCCCCATCCGCACTGCCAGGATTGCGAATCCGGCCATCCAGCCAAGCACGAAAAAAATCATCCAATTTTCGCGGGTGGGCGCAGACATCACGGCGTTTACAACCATCGCCGGAACAGTTTCCCCGCCAACAAAAGCCACCGGCGCCCTTCCCGGCGCCCAAACTACGACGGAGTTGATCAGCGCACTCGATCGCCACTCCGGAACCACGAGCAGCAACAATGGCATCGCCAGCACTCCGAGAAGCGCCGTGGCCCAAATCGCGTGGCGAAATGAGGCCGATCGCCGTCTCGCAAGTTTTGCCGCAATCCACGCGACGCAGAAAATCACTGTCGTCTTTGCCGTCCAGGAAAGAAGAAAATCTCCCACGGATTCCAGATTCGGCAAGCTCATGGCAGCTTCTCCTTCTTGCTCTCCTCAATGAGCTGAGCCAGGCGTTCCAACTCATCGGCCGAAATCTTCGTCGCTTCGTCGCCCAAAAGCGCGGTCACCATCTTTTCCGTCGAGCCGTCAAAAAAGGTGTCCGCCAAATGGCGCAGTGCGGAGCGTCGCGCAACGTCGCGCGGCACCACCGGCAGATACACGTAGCGCGCGCCGTCTTCTTCGTGCTTCAGGTGCCCTTTCTCTTCCAGCACCCGCAATTGCGCGCGAACCGTCGAGTAGTGCTGTTTGCCGCCCAACCGATCGAGCACGTCGGCCACAGTGCCGCGCCCCAGCTTGTAAAGCACATCCATAATTTGCCGTTCGCGGCGCGAGAGAGTTGCGTGTTTTGATGTGTTTGTCATGGCTTGCTATTTTTCTAGCATCATCGTGCTAGAAAAATAGCACCGGCAGAGACGCATGTCAACTGCTCTTTTCGCCAGACCCTTTATTCTGGATTGCCCTTCGTTATTCGTCCGCAGGCTTCCCGTTCGGCGCGCCTTGAGCGGTTGCGATTGTCGCACTCCATATTTGATGGCCGTTCACGGCGAAGACCAGGCCCACTCTGCGGTCCAGGTCGTGATGAAGCGCCGCCGGAGTTATTTCCACTTCCTCGTTCGTCTGCGGGTCGATCCACCACAATTTGGTGATCGTCCTTATGCTCCCGTTCGTCTCTTGTGTTTCCGTCCCCGTTTCAAAACCCTCCAGAAATTCGCCGTTCGCCGCGATTTCTTCCAGCGATTTCAGCGTATCCGCGTCCAGGATGCTGGTCTTGCGCAACGCATCCCATTCGTCCTTCGTCGACGGCAACCTCGTCATACCTTCGAGCTCTTCCCCGTCTTCCGGCATCGGCCAGTTGTCCATGTGCGCATCCGCCCGGAAGAATGACTTCAGCTTGCCCTCCGAGGCCACTTTGTTGCCTGTCTTTAGGTTATATGCGCACACTTCCCCCGCCGCGATTGTCACCACCGTTTCTCTGCTCGCCTGTCGCACTTGCCATGGCCAGCTCTCCGCGCGCAGGGGAATGTCTTGCACGGCCTTTCCCGTCGCCGCTTCCACCGTGTGCAGCCCCTTCCCATCCACATAAATCAGCGTATCGGCACGTCTGTCCCAAACGAGGTTACTCGTGTGTCCGTGTGTCTTGGTCCGCCAGCGTTCTTTCCCGCTCTCAATATCAGCGGCGGCCATCCTGTTTTCGCCGAGCGCAATTGCCACGCCGTCGCGCACCACAATTCCCGTTACTTTTCCTAGGTCCTCGAGGCTCCATATCTCTTTTTGCGTGCCGGGGTCCACGGCCCGCAGGTACTCCGAACTGTAAATCAGCTTTCCCTTCTCCCATGTCATGGGCAACGTGTATCGCACACTGCCGCTGGACTTTTCGCCGTCCTCCCACAACAGCCTTCCGCTTTCCAGGCTGAGGCTGCCCATCAGACGATTGCCAAAGTAAAGCAGCACCTGTTCGTCTGTCACTCTCACGCGCGCCGTGCCCGGCGTGAACAACCGGTTATATTCAGTGCTCCACTTTGCTTTTCCAGTCGCCACGTCCATTCGTAGGAATTCAAAGTGGTACGGATAGGGCGTCATGAAAAATCCAACCAAAGGCACTTGCGTGCTTACCGCCGCCGCCGCAATAATCTCCTCCGTAAACCGCTTTTTCTCCAACCGCCTCGTCACCAGCACCAGTTCTCCGCTTTTATAGAGCGGCACCGCCGTCATCAGATCGTCCAACTGCTCCTGCTCCCACAATTTCTTGCCATTCAGCAGATTGATCGCAACAAGTCGCCCTTCCTTATCTCCCGGAAACTTCACGCGGTTCAGTAGCAACACTCCCATTCCAGGAACTTCCACGATGTTCCGGCCACGCTGCGCCCATACGTCCACACCACCTCTTTCCCAGCCACTCGGCTCAACCTCAGGTAAAATCCACAATTCGCTTCCTTCTACTTCATCCAGGCCAACAAGACTCTTCCCGCTTCTCACCACTACAACCCCGGCCGACGTGCGCGCGTACCAATCCACAGACTTGGCAAACTCCTGGCTCCACTTCAGTTTCAGTTTTAACTTCTCAGCCTTTGCGGCGGTCCCCACAAACACACCGACCGCTCCTGTCAACGACAGAAGAACCGCCACCCTCACCATGCATCGAAACATTCCGACCCGGCTCCTTGCACCGAAACGCGGCAAATAAACCCACTCCAACAAATTGCTCTTGCATTAAGATACCCGATGCATTACTATCTCATCGGGGAAATTTACGCTCAAATTTTAGCGGGGACCTGCCAGAGCACACTGACGGTCCCCGCTTTGCTTTTGTCGTCACGGTTCGGGACCGTTTCATTGCGGCAATTCTAAGTCACCTATTTTGTTTAACTTGCGCACTCTTGCTTCGCTCTTTTGCCGTCGTCGGCAAGTCAAGTCGTTTGATTGCAATAACTTGCGCACTCTTTGGAAAAAGACCGGGGTGTCACTAGAACACCAGCCGCAGCAAAAAGGGTCAGCGCGCTATTCCTTGCGCTAACTCCCTAACCATCAGAAAGATACAGGCGATTCCGGCCAGTAGAACGCCGCTCTCAAGTGTCACCGACACCTGGTGCAATTTTGCAAACTCCCCCAGCAGCGGACTTTCCACCGCCGTTGCCTGGATCGATCCCATTTGCGTTCGGAGCACCGCCATCTTGGGAGTCACCGCAATTTGCGAAACCGTCGTCAGCACAATCATCAGCACCACGCAAAGCGCCGCTGGCGCTGCCAAACTCGAAACCGCCTTTGTCCGCAGCAATCGCACCAGCAGCACAACAACGCCGCACCCAATGCCGATCAAATGCATCTTAGTCAGTGCGAAGCCGACCACCGCTCCGGCTTGGTCCCGGTTCGGGGCCAGCACGCGAAACGCGCCGGGCGCAACGACAAAGCTCAGGAAAATATCGCTCCCGAGCCACACGCTCAGCCCTAGAAACTCCAGCGCACGCAGCCAGATCATCCTTGGTCTCCTCTATTTGTCCGGAGAGTCTACCGGAAATACCCACTCACGGAGTATGTCAAATTATGCTAAACTTCGTTATCACCTCGAGAAACCAAGAAAGGATCTTTCCGATGAATGTCTCGCTCACGCCTGAACTAGAACAGCTAGTCGCAGCGAAAGTGGAAAGCGGGCGATACACCTCAGCTTCGGAAGTCATCCGGGAGGCTTTGCGTCTCCTCGAAGAGCAGGACCAGATCAAACATCGCCGTCTAGCTGAAATAGACCGCAAGATTACTCGTGGCCTAAAACAACTTGACGAAGGTAAAGGCATCGCTCTGCCGGAAGCCCGTGCGCGCCTCCGTCGCGGACGAAAAGAGTAAGTCTTTTGCCTCCCTGCCACATCTCGCCCGAAGCACTCGCTGACTTGCAGACAATCTACGATTTCATAGCTTCCGACTCTCTGGAGTCCGCTGATCGCGTTGCGGAAGAGTTTTTCAGCGCATTTGACCGACTCGCTGCCCTTCCCCAGTCGGGGCACTCGCGACCTGATCTAACCAGCCGCGACGTTCGGTTTTGGCCCGTCCGGTCTTACCTGGTGATTTATCGCGAAAGTGCGGATTCCGTGCAGGTGGTAGCTATTTTGCACGGATCCCGCGATATACCGTCCGTGCTGGAAAGCAGATGATCCGTTCGCACGCTCAGCCCTAGAAACTCCAGCGCACGGAAAATGTTTGACATGATTTTGTTTCGCTAAAATAAGAAGTGGAATTGGGAATGGTGGGCGACAAAGGACTTGAACCTTTGACCTCTCGCGTGTGAGGCGAGCGCTCTAACCAACTGAGCTAGTCGCCCAACTCCGCTCTCATTTGTAACAGGAAGGGCCCGGGTTTTCAACCAATGCCGACCGCCACCTCTCAGGTCGTTTCAGAACTGCGCCGTACTATCGCACGAGCCATCTACGGCAAAGAAGAAGCCATTCAGCTCGCGCTCATCACCCTTCTCGCGCGCGGCCATTTGCTGATCGAAGACGTTCCCGGCGTCGGGAAAACGACGCTCGCGCAGGCTCTCGCGAAATCCTTTCAATGCGGATTCCAGCGCGTCCAATTCACGTCCGACCTGCTGCCCAGCGACGTGCTCGGCGTCAACGTCTATAATCCCGAATCGCGCGAATTTGAATTTCGTCCCGGCCCGATTTTCGCAAACGTCGTTCTCGCCGATGAAATCAACCGCACCACGCCGCGTACGCAATCTGCGCTGCTCGAAGCGATGAACGACGCGCAAGTCACCGTGGACGGCAAGACTCTTCCTTTGCCAAATCCATTCCTGGTCATCGCCACACAAAATCCCGTCGAACATCACGGCACCTACCCGCTGCCCGAATCACAACTCGATCGTTTCCTCATGCGCATCAAGATGGGTTATCCGTCCCACGAGACGGAAAAAGAAATTCTCCGCAAACGCGCCAACGACGATCCTCTCCATTCGCTGCAACCGGTTGCCGATGTCAGCGAAGTCCTCGCCATGCAGGAAGCCGTCACACACATTAAAGTCGACTCCAGTCTGCAGGACTACGCGCTCGACATCGTCAATCGCACTCGTAAATCCGATCAGCTCGCTCTCGGCGTCAGCCCGCGCGGCACATTGATGCTGCAGCGCGCCGCACAAGCGCGCGCGTTTCTTGACGGCCGCGATTTTTGCCTGCCGGACGACTTCAAGCAGCTCGCCGTCTCCGTGTTCGCACATCGTGTCGTCGCCAGCGCGCGCCACGCTTCTTTGCAACGCAAATCCGAAACCACGGAAACTGCGCTCCGCGAAATCGTCGAGTCCGTTCGCGTTCCGGTCTGATCTGAGCCCGTGACACGGCCATCCACTCTCGCGCAGCTTTGGGCGAAAGCCGATCGGCCCTCCGTCCGCGCGTTTTTTCTCTCGATCTCCGCCCTGAGCGTCGCGATGATCCTCGCTCTGTATTCGGGCGTCGCGGCCGAATTCGGCAATGTTCCCCTGGCTGCCACCTGTTCCCTGTTGGCGCTGGCCGTCGCAGCATGGGTCGCGGTCACGCTTGTGCCAACACTCGCGAAGCGGACTCCGCTGCGCTGGATCGGCTACAAAATTGAATACCGGATTACCCGCTCGGGCTGGATCTATTTTCTCGGCACGCTGCTGGTCGCGCTTGCCGCGCTCAACACCGGAAACAATCTTCTGTTCCTGATTCTCGCTTGTTTGATCGCTCTGATTCTTATTTCCGGCGTGCTTTCGTCGGTGTGTCTCTCCGGCGTCGAACTGAATCTCGAAATGCCGGAACACATCTTCGCCGGACAAACCGAGCACGCCGTCGTGGAATTGCACAACGAGAAATTGACCATGCCTTCGTTCTCGTTGATGGTCGAGGCCGTCGCGCCCAAGAAGTCAGAAACCGCCACAGCCATGCTGCAATCGAAAATCTATTTTCCCTATTTGCCGCGCCAGGATTCGCTGCGCCAGCGCGTGCCGGTCACATTTCCTCATCGCGGCGTCTACAGCCAGGACGCCTTCCGCATCGTGACGCGGTTTCCCTTCGGCTTTTTGCAAAAGGCGCGCAAGCTGGAAATGAAAAAAGAAGTGCTTGTGTACCCGAACGTCGAAACCGTCTCGGACTTCTCTGAAATTTTTGCGGGCATCGAGGGCGCTCTCGAAAGCATGTCCAAAGGCCGCGGCCAGGATTTGTACGCGCTGCGCGAATATCTTCCCACCGACAGCGTGCGGCACGTGCACTGGAAAGCGTCTGCGCGGCTCGGCAATCTGATGGTGCGTGAATTTACGCACGAAGAGGATTTTCGCATTTTGCTCGTGCTCGATCCGCATCTGCAGCCGGGAATTGCTCCTCCGGCCTCCCCGGAACTTCGCAATCCGCGTTTCGAGCGCGCCGTCACGCTCTGCGCGGGCGTTGCCTGGCATTTTTATGAACGAAGCACGCACCTCCAATATCGAAGTCCTGGCTACGAAACAGAGATGGGTTCGTCGGAGAAGAATATTCTTCCGATTCTGCGCCATCTCGCGAAGGTGCAGCCGGTTCCGTACGACCCTTCGCACGCCTTGATGCAGGATCTCGCCTCCGCTCCCGACATTTTCAAAATCATTGTCACCAGCCAGCCTCACGGAACAATTCCCGCCATTCTTTGGCACACTTCGTACGTTCTTTTCCTTGACGATTTCGTGCAATAAAAATTCCCCCGCGCTTCTGTGCGAAACTAAAGCGCCATGAATCTCTCCGGCCGTGAACTGGCCACGTTTCGCAAATCCCTGCTCGCATGGTTCCGCCAATTCCAGCGCGAACTGCCGTGGCGCAAATCCAAAGATCCCTATCGCGTCTGGCTGTCGGAAATCATGCTGCAGCAAACGCGCGTCGCCGCCGTCATCCCCTACTACGAAAGATTCCTCGAACGATTTCCTGACGTGAAGTCGCTCGCTGCGGCGCCCGAAGAAGAAGTGCTGCGGCTCTGGTCGGGCCTCGGCTACTACAGTCGTGCGCGCAATTTACAGAAAGCCGCCCTGCAAGTGATGGGCGAATTTGGCGGTCAGTTTCCGCAACAGCGCGAAAAAATTCTCTCGCTCGCCGGAATCGGAGACTACACGGCATCCGCAATCGCCAGCATCGCGTTGGACGAAAAATGCGCCGTTCTCGATGGCAACGTGGCGCGCGTGCTCGCAAGACTCGGCACGATTCATGGCGATCTGCGCGAAGCCCGTCGCTGGAAAGAGTTGCAGGCACAAGCAGATCACCTGCTTGATCCGAGTGCGCCGGGCGATTGGAACCAGGCGATGATGGAACTGGGCGCCACGCTTTGTACTCCATCCTCGCCGCAATGTTTGCTTTGCCCTGTCGCAACATTCTGTGAAGCCCGTAAACTCGGCGTCGCCGATCTATTGCCCGAAGCAAAAAAGAAACGAGACTTCGTGGACGTGAAGATGGCGAGCATCATTCTCGTCGACGACAAAAACAGAACACTGCTGTTGCCGCCTCCGGCAAAAAACAATCCGGACGATCTGCCCGATCACGTTCCGACTTTGCTTTCCAACCTTTGGCACTTTCCGACAATTCCTGTAAGCGGTGATCCCGCAAAAGCGGCCGAAGCCGCCTGGAAGAAATTGTTTCACGGCGCTCTTCCGAAAAAACGATTGGCGTTGCCCGTAGTGCGCCACTCCGTGACCTACCGGAAATTGACCGTGCACGCATTTCTCGCGCAGGTGCCACGCCTGCCGAAGCTTTCGAGTGCAACATTTTTCCTGCTGAAAGAAGTTACTTCGCTCGCCATCTCCAGCTTGACGAGAAAGCTCACGAATCGCGCGCTGGCTGCGCTCAAAAAATCTCCTCACTGATTCAACGTTAATCCTTTCGCCCGTCCAAAAATCGAGCATGGCATCCGGATGTTATTCTGGGATTTCGCCATGGCCGCCTTCAGTCCAAGTCTCTCTTCCACCGAGCTGCCCGCGGAGCGCTTCTTTCGCGCTTCGCTATTTCTGCTGATTCTCACTGGCGCTGTCTGTGTGGTCTCAACGGGCAAGATGGATCTTCCGAGTTCTCTCTTCGTCATCGCCGCGCTTCTCTACAAAGGCCATCGCTGGTGGAATCACCGCCCGAGCGAACTCTCAGCGCGGGCCGCAACGTGGCTTGTGACCGGTTATCTTGGATTTTTTCCCATCGACCTTTTCGTTTTCTCTCGAATTTTTACCGCCAATTCACCGAATCCCGCGCTGTATGCGGCGCTTATCGCGGCGGTCCACTTTTTGCTTTTCATTACGCTGGTGCGTTTGTACAGCGCAACAACCGATCGCGACGCATTATTTCTCGCGATGCTTTCTTTCGCGGCGGTTCTTGTTTCCGCCGTGCTCACGGTCGACACCACATTCTTGGCTTTGTTCTTTGTCTATTTGCTGTTTGCCGTTTCAACGTTTGCGACTCTTGAATTGCGGCGCGGCGCAAGTTCGGGAATCGCCGCACAGATTGCCGACCCGCGCGAACGCGAACGGCGCCTTGCGCGAGCATTGAGTGTCGCCGTCATTTTCGCAACACTTGGCGCGATTGCCGCAGGCGCCCTGCTCTTCTTTTTCTTTCCTCGCTTCAGCGCAGGCTACATGGGCCGCACCAGCATGAATACGGCGCTCATGAGCGGCTTCACCGATGAAGTCGAGCTCGGACAAATCGGACGCATCAAACGAAACACCGCGGTGGTGATGCGCGTGCAGACCGGCGCGCCGGTGGAATATGACCGTCTGCGTTGGCGCGGCATCGCGCTTGCGAATTTCGATGGCGTGCGCTGGAGTTCCGGAGGGCGCGGTTCGGCGGCTGTCTTTCCGAATGGCGACGGCTGGATTCCGATCAGCAGCGGCACGCAGAATCGAACGGACCGAAGCCGGGTCTTGCAGTACACCGTGCTGCTCGAACCGATGGTCAGCGACGCGCTCTTCGTGCCGGGAAACGGAATTGCATTGCGCGGAAATTTTTCCGGCGACCGCGCGAGCCCGTTCGGAGGGCGCCGCGTTTATCTGTTTCGCGATTCCTCCGATTCCGTTTTCAATCCGTTTCACAACTACAGTTCGACGCGCTATTTCGGGCTTTCGCGCTTGCCGCGGTATTCCCTCGAGAATTTGCGCGCAGCGGGGACCAATTATCCCGCGGACGTCAAGGAGACTTATCTTCAACTGCCGAAGCTGGACTCGCGAATTTCGGCGCTCGCGCAAAGCATCACCGCGAAAGCAGCGACGCCCGTTGACAAAGCGATGGCCATCGAAGCGTATCTCCGCTCGCGCTATGCATATACGCTCGAGTTAACCGGAAAACCAGGAAATGATCCGCTGCCGCATTTTTTGTTTGAGACGCGCGCGGGCCATTGCGAATATTTCGCTTCGGCGATGGCGGTGATGCTGCGCACGCTTGGAATTCCTTCGCGCGAAGTGAATGGATTTTTGCCCGGTGAATTCAATTCACTCGGCGGAGACTACATCGTGCGCGCCAGCGATGCGCACAGCTGGGTCGAAGCATATTTTCCCGGGAACGGGTGGGTCGTGTTTGACCCGACACCGGCGGCAACTAGTGTTGAGCCGGGATTTTTTTCAAAAATTGCGTTGATCGCCGATTGGATGGAACTCACGTGGAATGAGTGGGTGATCAACTACGACTTTGGGCATCAAGTGCAATTGGCGCAGGCGATGCAGACGAAATCGCGCAATTGGCGGGAAGAAGCGCGCGACTGGTTCGGGCGGAAGGAAGACAAAGGAAAAGACCTGCTGCGGCGGCTGCAATTCAGGAATCGAATGCTCGCGTTGCTGTTTCCTTTTGCGCTCGTCATTTTTCTCGCGATTTTGCGATTCAACCTGCTCGCGCGAATGGCGCGCAACGCACTGTTGTTTTTCCAGATGCGCAAGCCACCATCGGAACGGAACAGCCCGCAAATCGCTTCCCGGCTGTATCTGGAGATGCAGCGAATCCTGCGCAAAGCAGGCTTCCAGCGGGGCGAAACACAAACGCCGAACGAATTCGCCGCACAAATTCAGGCAACCGGACTCGCGCGGAGCGTGCAAGAGTTCACGCAAATCTATTCCGCGGCGCGTTTTGGCGGAGCGTTCTGCGACACGAGCCGCTTGCAGGAACTGCTGGGGCAAATCCGAGCGGCCGCGCGCAGCCGCTAGCGAGCAACAATTCTCGCCCGCTGCCGTTCGTTAACCCGCAAACATTCCGCTTGACAAATAACTCGGTTTCCGATATATCGGTGTCCGACTATGAACAACGACCCGCACGACCTGCTTCCCCTTTCACCCGCCGTTCTGCATATTCTGCTGGCGCTCTCCGGCGAAGACCGCCATGGCTACGGCATCATGCAGGAAATCGCGCGGCAATCGAGCGGCAGATACAAGCTGGGACCCGGAACGCTTTACGACAACCTGGAAAAACTACTCGAAAAAGATCTTGTGCGGGAATTACCGCGCAAGCCCGGCGAGGAAGATCCGCGGCGACGCTACTACCGCCTGGCTGCCACGGGGAAAAAATTGCTGGCGACGGAGATTGAGCGACTCGAATCGCTCGTTCGCGAGGCGCGAGCACATTTGAGGACAAATCCAAGGAGGGCAACGTGACGCGCCGACTCTATCGCCTGCTCATCAGCTTGCATCCGCGCAATTTCCGCGAGCGCTTTGGCGGCGAGATGGACCTGATCTTTGAAGAGGCAGCGAACTCCTGGGGCGCAGTGACATCGTTGTTCGACGCTGCAGCTTCGCTCTTGCGGCAGTGGTTTTTGCGGCCGGCCATATGGAAGTGGGTCGGCGCGAGCATCGGAGCTACGGTGCCGCTGATTTTCAGCTTTGGAAGCTTCCTTCCGTGGGGCAATTTCTGGTCGGCGTTGCGCGCATATTTCTGAGCGAGAGGCGTTACCGCCCGGAGGACCCATGCTCAAGAAAAAACTGAAGACGGCAGGAACAATCCTGGTTGCGGGATGCGCGGCATTGATTCTCTGCGGATTCATATACGAGAGGATCGGACGGGCGAAAGATCGCAAACGGTTGCCACAAATCGGGCGCTCGGTGGACATCGGAGGACGAACGCTCAACATTTTCTGTTCAGGGACGGAAAGCCCGGCGGTGATTCTCGATACGGGCGGCGATAATCCTGGCCTGGCGTGGGAGGAAACGCGAGCGGAGATAGCGAAGTTCACGCAAGCATGCTGGTATGACCGCGCTGGGATTGGATGGAGCGATTCGGGTCCCTACCCGAGGACGAGCGCGGCGAATTCCGAGGACCTAGATGAACTTTTGAAACGCGCAGGAATTCCGCCGCCATACGTGATGGTGGGAGGATCTATCGGCGGGCTGAACTCGCGCGTGTTCGCCGGAATGTATGCGAAAGACACGGCAGGGGTCGTGCTTGACGACGCGGCACACGAAGATGAGCCGCTGCGCGCGCCGAAAATCTTTCTGGCGAGACACCACGCGCCGCGCGCTTTGTGGCGTTCGATTCACACTTTGTTCTGGGCGGCGTCGGAAGTTGGTTTGCTACGGGTAACCGGTTCTTCTCCTGCCGGCGACAAAAACGAATCGCAAATGACGCGCGAGGAACTGGTCACGGAGCTCAGGCACCAGCCAAAATCATTTTTGAATAACGTCGATGCGGGCATGGTCCTGGATGAAAGTTACGCGGAAGCGAAAGCGATTCCTTCCCTGGGGGATATTCCGATGATTGTGCTCACTGCAGGAAAGGCGGCCGACTTTGGCGATGCCGAACTGAATCGGCAGGCCGAGGCCTATCAGAAGATTTGGGCGTATGAAATTCAGCCGAAATTGGCGAAGCTTTCCTCGAAAGGGCGGCAGATTGTTGTCCCCGACGCCACGCACGCGACGATACCGCAGGAAATTGTCGTCAAGTCCGTGCAGGAAGTTGTCAACGAGGCGCGCCAAGCTCCGCGGACCAACTGAAAACCCGCCTCGCCGGTGTCCCTCGAGCCCCGCAGTAGGTCCGAACGACGCGCGTGTTATAATTAAGAATTACCTGAATGAGCAAAACTCGCGCCAATACCAAGGTAGGATTCGTGAGCCTGGGATGCCCGAAGAACCTCGTGGACAGCGAGGTGATGATGGGCATTCTTTCGCGCGAAGGATACGAACTGACTCCGCACGCGGAGCAGGCGGAGATCCTCGTGGTAAATACGTGCAGCTTCATCGAATCGGCGCAAAAGGAATCAGTGGACACGATTCTGGAGATGGCCGAGCACAAAAAATTCGGCGCGGCGAAGAAATTGATCGTGGCGGGATGCCTCGTCGAGCGGTATCGGAATCAAATTCTGGAACAAGTGCCGGAAGTGGATGCGGTTGTCGGCACGGGCGAAGTCGAACGCATCATTGAAGCGGTCGAAGGTGATCTGAGAGTTTTGCCCGCAGCCCCGCCTGCGTTTCTCTATCACGACCTGACGCCTCGCATCGTCACGACGCCCAAGCATGCCGCTTATATCAAGATTGCGGAAGGCTGCGACCATCCGTGCAGCTTCTGCATCATTCCGCAGTTGCGCGGAAAATTCCGGAGCCGGCGATTCGAGTCGGTCGTAAAAGAGGCGGAAAACCTGGCGGCGGCCGGCGCACGAGAAGTGACTTTGATCGGCCAGGACACGACGTCTTACGGCGAAGATTTGGGATTGCGCGACGGCCTTGCGAAATTGCTTTCGCGGCTGGCGGAGATCGAACAACTGGCCTGGGTGCGATTTCTGTACGCGTATCCGAACCGCGTGACGCAAGGGCTGCTCGACGCGCTCGCGGCGCATCCACGGCTGGTGAAATACATGGACATGCCGCTGCAGCACGCGAGCCGAAACGTGCTGGCGCGCATGAAACGCGGATCGAATGGCGATGCATTCCTGAAATTACTGGAACGAATCCGCACGACGATTCCCGGCGTTTCGCTGCGCACTTCGTTCATCGTGGGATTTCCGGGCGAGACCGAAGCGGATTTTGAAGAGCTTTGCGATTTCGTGCGCGTGGCAAAACTCGATTGGATGGGCGTGTTCGAGTATTCAGACGTGGACAACGCGGGAAGTTTTCCGCTGGACGGAAAAGTGGACACGGAGACGATTACCGACCGTCGCAACCGATTGATGGCCATCCAGAAAAAGATTTCGCGCGAGAATCTGCGGCGATTCAAGGGCCAGACGGTGCGCGCACTGGTCGAAGGCGAATCGAAAGACAATCCGCTGGTGTGGGAAGCGCGACTGGAAGGAATGGCGCCGGAGATCGACGGCAAACTTTATTTGACGGACATTGAATTGCCGAATGGAGAGGTTGCCGCCGCGGGCGACATGGTGCGTGTGGAAATTGAAAAAACGGATGCCTACGATCTGGTGGGGCGCGTCCTGGAAATCGAGCCAAGAACAGAGCGGAAGCCGAAACGAGCGCCTGTCGCCGCGGAAACCCTGACGCGCATCGCTACCGGCGCGCCGTTGCGAGTAATCGGCTGACGCTGGCTCGCCGACTGGGTTACTATGTTCGACGTTCTTAACAAATAACGCTGAGAGCGATTTCAGGCCATGATCCATCGCTGCCCTATTTGCAAAGCTTCTACCGACTCTGACAAAGACAAGGAATTTCCGTTTTGCAGCGAACGCTGCCGGATGCAGGACCTCGGGAACTGGTCCAGCGAAAAATACGTCGTCTCCGATCCGATTTTTGACGAAGAGGACCTGGAGAAAGTGGAAGAGAGCCGCAAGACGATTATTTTGGACTTGAATGAAGACGATGACACCAAACGCTGAAAGCAACTCCGAAAAAAAGAAGCCGCGGCTCGCGCTGGCGATTGCAACGGCGCTCGGGGTGGGTTACGCGCCGAAGGCACCGGGAACGTTCGGCTCGCTTGTCGGCGTGGTGACGATTTTTCTTTCGGCGGCTTTTTTTTTGCGGCCGCCACACTGGAGCGATCTTTTTTCGCTGCACCCACTGGTGGATGCGACGCTGATGGACCGGCACTTCCTGGTGCCGGGCTCGGACATTCATGACGCGGCATTGTGGCTTCCGCTCGCCTGCGCGTTCCTGCTGCTGATCTTCCTTGCGCTTGCGGGCGTGTGGGCGTCACACGTTGCGGCGGATTATTCCGGGCTGAAAGATCCTCAGTTCGTGGTGATTGATGAAGTGGCGGGGCAGCATTTGACGCTGGTACTGCCGCTGATTCCGATTGCGATGCCGCACCTGCAATCGCACATGGACTTTTCGGTCTACGCGATTTTTTCCGCGCTGAGCCTGGTGAACTGGAAATATCTGCTGGCGGGATTCGTTCTGTTCCGCTTGTTCGACATCTGGAAGCCGTATCCGATTCGCAAGCTGGAGAATTTGCCGGGCGGCTGGGGAATCATGGCGGACGACTGGCTCGCGGGCGTGTACGCAGCCATTCTGCTGCGCGTCGCGCTACACTATGGTTGGCTATGAAATTCGGGTTCGGGGCTTCCCCGGAAAAAAACGGAGTGCCGCGAATTGAGCGGGTTTCGCCCGCCGCGGCGATTCCCGGCGGCGAAGTAGCGCTGCACGGGAGCGCGTTTGCCTCGCGCGGTGCTGCAAAACCAATTGTGCGATTTGGCGAAGCGGAGAGCGGACTTTCGCTGGTCAGCGCGAGCCGTGTTGTGGCACGCGTGCCGGACGGGGCGTTCGGCGGGTTGGTGACGATCGAAACGGGCGGCCACCGGAGCGAGCCGTTCCCAGTCTCCATCGCCATGCCGATTGCGGACAACCTGCAGCCGGTCGCGAATCCTGCCGTAGATTTTGACGGAAATACGTATGTGACGTTCAGCGGGCCGCGTGGCCAGCGCGTGCCGGTTTCCCTTTACAAAGTGACGGCGAATTTCAACGTGAAGCCATTCGTAACTTCGCTGATGAATCCGAGCGGTCTGGCGCTGGATCGATCGGGAAATTTGTACGTGTCCTGCCGCAATGATGGAACGGTTCATCGCGTTTCGCCGGATGGCCGCAGTGAAGAGTGGATTGAAGGCATGGGAGTCGCGACTGGAATTGCGTTTGACCGTGAAGAGAATCTGTACGTCGGCGACCGGAGCGGAACGATTTTCAAGATCAGCCCGAGCCGGGAAATTTTTGTGTTTGCGACGCTGGAACCGTCCGTTGCGGCGTATCACCTGGCATTTCATCCCGACGGCGAACTGTACGCGACGGGGCCGACGACTTCGAGCTTCGATCGCGTATATCGCATTTCGAAAAACGGCGAGGTCACGACGTTTTTCCGCGGACTCGGCCGGCCGCAGGGATTGGCGTTCGACAAAGACGCGAATCTTTACGTCGCGGCATCGCATGGCGGGAAGCGCGGCATCGTGAAGATCACGCCGCAGGGCCATGGAGAGTTGGTGCTGTCGGGATCGCAGATAGTCGGCATGGCGCTGCTTCCGACGGGGCGAGCCATGATTGCGACCGTGAATGCGCTGTACAGCCTTGATTGGGATGTGCGCGGATTGCCGCTGCTGGGCTGAAAGTTCCAAACTTATGATGAAGGCTGAAATCATCGCGGTCGGTTCGGAACTTTTGACTCCGGACCGACTGGACACCAATTCTCTCTTCGTGACGGAAGAGTTGAACAAGCTTGGGATCGAAGTGGTGCGCAAGACGATTGTCGGCGATGACCGCGACCTCTTGAGCGAAGCGTTTCGCGACGCGTTGAATCGCGTGCCTCTGATTATTTCAAGCGGCGGGCTCGGGCCAACCGAAGACGATTTGACGCGCGAGACAGTGGCCGATTTGCTTGGCAGAAAACTGAAGCGACAGGATGCGATTCTGGATGCAATCAAGGCGCGATTCCGGTCGTTTGGGCGCGAGATGCCGGACACCAACGTGCGGCAAGCAATGGTGCCCGAAGGTGCCGAGCCGCTGAGCAATCCGCGCGGGACTGCGCCCGGACTTTGGCTGGAAGACGGGGACCGGATGATCGCGCTCTTGCCCGGGCCGCCGCGCGAGCTGGAGCCGATGTTTCGCGAAGAAGTGCTGCCACGAGTGGCGAAGCGCGTTTCCGGCGTGCGAATGTTTCACCGCGAATTGCGCGTAACCGGCCTGGGCGAATCGATGGTGGACCAGCGAATTCAGCCGATTTACAAACGCTATGCCGACGTGAACACAACCGTACTGGCTTCGCCGGGCGAAGTGCAGGTGCACCTGCGGATGTGGACGGACGATGGGGAACACGCGAAAAAAACTTTTGGCGAAATCGAACAAGGATTCGAGATTGCGCTTACGGACCGGATTTTTTCGCGCGACGGCTCGCCGCTGCATGACGTTGTGGCGCGGCTGTTGACCGTGAACAACGCCACGATTGCCGCGGCGGAAAGCTGCACGGGCGGATTGCTTGCCGAACGCATGACGAGCATTGCGGGGAGCTCGACGTATTTTTTGGGTGGCGTGGTTTGCTACAGCAATGAGATGAAAACGGCGTGGGCCGATGTCCCGAAAGAATTGATTGAAGCAAAGGGCGCGGTGAGTCCGGAAGTGGCTGTTGCGCTGGCGGAAGGAATTCGCCGGCGCGTGGGCAGCACGTTGGGTGTCGGGATTACGGGCATCGCGGGGCCCGGCGGCGGCACCGAAGAAAAGCCGGTGGGAACGGTGCATATCGCGCTGGCTGGACCGGCCGAAACAAAAACACGCGCGCTGCGTTTTCCCGGAGACCGCGAAATGGTGCGGATGCAGGCTTCGCAAGCGGCGCTCGATCTGGTGCGATTGCATTTCCTTTACAACGGCTCGGCGAAGCGGGGCTGAATCTTGCGGCTCTTTGTTGCGCTCGACATTTCTTCGGCGATTCGCGATTCCATCGACAAGCTGAGTCAGGAATGGAGGCAGATCGATAACTCGTGGAGATGGGTTCGTGCGCGGAACCTGCACATCACGCTGAAATTTTTGGGTGAAATTCCGGACGAGCGTGTCGATGGGATTGTAGAGGCGCTTCGAGGGGTGGCGTTTGGGCAGGCCTTTGTGATGACTTTTCGCGGACTAGGATTTTTTCCTGGCGAGCGGCGGCCGCACGTGCTGTGGGTGGGAATCGAGGCGGAGGACAGTTTGCCGGGACTCGCGAAGAGAATTGACGAAGCGGTGGGCAAAGAATCCGCGCATGGTGAACCGTATGAATTCACGCCGCATCTGACTCTGGCGCGCAACAAAGACGGGCGAATCTCAACTGCGTTTCGCGAACTGATTGTGAAGAATTCCGGCCGCCAATTCGGGACGATGGAGGCGGCCGCGTTTCATCTGATGCGGAGCGAACTAAGATCGGCCGGGGCGGAGTACACTACGCTCGCAACGTTTCCGGTGTCGCCAAAAACTGCATGAATCTTCCACTCACACTCATAGTTCTTTGCGCCGCGGCGTACGTCTGCGGGTCGATTCCGTTCGGATTGCTGCTGGGAAGGCTCTTTGGCGGCGGAGACGTGCGCAAATCCGGGAGCGGAAACATTGGCGCGACAAACGTGGCTCGCACTGCCGGACTCGCAGCGGGAATTCTCACGCTGATGCTTGATGCGGCGAAGGGCGCAGCGCCAGTGTGGGTCGCGCGACATTATTTTCCCGATCACGCGGCATTTCAAATTTTGGCGGGATTGGCTGCGCTGGTCGGTCATTGCTATCCGATTTGGCTGAAATTCCGAGGCGGAAAGGGCGTGGCGACCGCGGCCGGAGTGTTTGCGGTGCTTTGTCCGCTGGCGGCGCTTGGAGCAGTCTCGGTTTTTGTGCTGGTCGTGGGGTTTTGGCGGTTCGTCTCGCTGGCTTCAATTTCCGCGGCCGCGGTGATGCCCTTGCTCGTGTACTTTTTGTGGGCCCCGCACTACGCACCGCCGATTTCGATCTCCGCGGGATCGCTGGCGGCTGCGATGTTGATTATCTATAAACACGATGCCAACTTTCAGCGGCTCGTCGAAGGCACCGAGCCAAAATTTTCTTTGCGAAAAAACAGCGAGACAAAAGAAGAAGAATGAGCCGGATTGCCATTCTCGGCGGCGGAAGCTGGGGCACGGCGCTGGCGATTCTTCTTTCGCGCGCACGGGAGCCGCACGAAATTGCACTCTGGGTGCACGATGCCGAGCTCGCAAACGCAATCCGCGAAAAACGCGAAAACACGGTCTATCTGCCCGGACAGGCAGTGCCAGCGAAAATCTCTGTACATTCAAAGATGGCGGATGCATTGCAGGGAGCTGCAATCGTCGTCGGTGCGATGCCGTCCGCACATGCGCGACAGATTTATGATGAAGCGGCGCGTCATTTATTGTCGGACGTCGTCATCGTCAGCGCGACGAAAGGGCTTGAACCGGCGACCCATGCGCGAATGAGTGAAGTCATTGCCGACGTGACGCGTCGACCCGCTGAATCTCATACGGCGGTTTTGAGCGGGCCTTCGTTTGCGCTGGAAGCGGCTCGAGGCGAGCCGACCGCGGTCGTGCTTGCCTCCTCCGACGAAGCCCTGGCGCGAACCTTGCGGGAAAGATTTAGCGGCCCGAACTTTCGCGTGTACACGAACACGGACGTAGTCGGTGTCGAACTGGCCGGGGCGATGAAGAACGTCATCGCGATCGCGGCGGGCATGTGCCAGGGATTGGGACTCGGGGCGAATCCTTTGGCAGCGCTGATTACGCGAGGACTCGCTGAAATGACGCGCCTTGCCGTCACATTGGGCGCCAAGGCGGAAACGCTGAGCGGTCTGGCGGGCCTTGGCGATCTGGTGTTGACCTGCACGGGCGCTTTGAGCCGTAACCGGCACGTTGGAACGGAGTTGGGCATGGGTCGCGCGCTCACCGAAATTCTTAGTGGCATGAAGATGATCGCGGAAGGCGTCGGAACGGCTGTCGCATTGCTTGCGCTGGCTAGAGAAAACCGCGTCGAAATGCCGATCACCGAGCAAGTCAACGCGATCCTGCAAGGCGCAACAACGCCGGCCGCGGCGATCCGCGAAATCATGGACAGGCCGCAAAAACGCGAATAGGGGCATTGCGGACGAGTAGTACCTTCGTCCCATTGGCGGATCCGCACCCCACGCTTGCAACGCCGTCCAATGCCTCCGCGCCCGCCCGTAAAATGGGGAGTGGCGATGGACACGCGTTGGAAACAATCCGTGGGCAAGTTGCGGTCCGGACGGGTCCGCATTCTCTGGCTCGTGCTGGGGGCGATGTTGCTCATCAGCGCGCTGCCGATTGGGCTATACCACCGGCAGGTGCTGCAGCTCAGCCAGGAAAAGCTGCTCGATACGGAGCGCGTGCAGCAGTCGGATTTGACTCGCTCGCTGGCGCAGGAAGTTCAGTCCTTTGATTCGACCCTCACGCAACAGCTCCTGAGCGAACAACAAATCCTGGCGTTGACAGGCACGATTCAGGACGTATCCGACCCCGCCGCAGAACCCAAGGTAACGCGGCTGCTGGAAAACTTCGTCGAGAGCAACCATTCGACGGTGCTTTACGTCACGGCGGTCGGAAAGAACGGCAAAGGAACCAGCGCGTCGCAGGGAAATTTTCGGGCGGAGCAGGATCCGTTTGTCAGTAAAGTCCTGGGCCGCGCATTTCAGAGTACACAACAATCTTCAGCCACCAATTTTGTGAAGTTTCGCAGCGATCCGCTGGCACTCGCGCCGAACAACGAAACTGCATTCGTCATCGCGATTCCCCTGATGGATCAGGACAAATTCAGCGGTATGTTGGCCGCGGTAATTGCGTTCAAACCAATTCTGCAGCGGCTGCAGGACGCCAGCGTGCGCGGACGAACGGTTTTCATCGTCGATCACAATGGAAAGCTGATCGCCCACCCGGATACGCACAAATTCAGCCCGGGCGAAGACGATGGTGCGAATCCTGTAGTCACGAAAATTATGGCGCTGCCGCAGGCGCTTCATAACACGGAAACGATTCGGTTCACCGATAAAGAAGGCAAGAAACCTGTCGAGATGATCGGGACCTACAGCACGCTGAGCGAACTCGATTGGGCGGTCGTAGTCGAGCGCAGCTTGAGCGAAGCGCGCGACGACGCGGGGTTCGCGGATCTGAACCGGCAGGCGGTTGCATTCGTCAGCATCGTGGTGCTCGTCGCGATTCTCGTCGGCTACTTTTTTGCGATTGGCATCAGCGGACCGGTGCGCAGCCTGGCGGCATCCACACGCGCCATCAGCCGCGGAGAATTTCATCAACGTTCACCGGTACGCGGCGCGGCGGAAATCAGCGAACTGGCCGAAAACTTCAACAAGATGGCCAGCGACATCGAAGAGTACATCGAGAAGCTGAAAGAAGCGGCGGAAGAAAATCGCGAGTTGTTTCTCGGCTCCATCCGCATGCTCGCGGCCGCAATCGACGAAAAGGATCCGTACACGCGAGGCCATTCCGGCCGCGTGGCGAAGTATTCGCAGATTATTGGGCGCGAACTCGGGCTGGCTGCGGACGATCTCGATAAATTGCGCATCGCGGCGCTGTTGCACGACGTAGGCAAAATCGGCGTGGACGATCGCGTCCTGAAAAAGCCCGGATCGCTGACACCGGAAGAATTCGAACTGATGAAGCAGCACACAGTAAAAGGCGCGAATATCATGCGCCCCGTTTCCCAGTTGAAAGAAATGCTGCCGGGCATCGAATTGCACCACGAACACATCGACGGGCGCGGCTATCCGTACGGTTTATCCGGACCGCAGATTCCGACGATGGCGCGCATCATCGGCGTGGCCGATACCCTGGACGCAATGACGACGAACCGCCCCTATCAGACCGCGATGGACCTCGACTACGCGCTAGGCCGCATTAAGGCGCTCGCAGGCTCCAAGTTCGACCCATCGATTGTGAATGCGCTCGATTCCGCGATTGCCGCAGGCCGCTTGCGTCTCTCCGCCGTCGAAGTGCAAGTCTAGCCACTACGCCTTCCGGCGTTGCGATTCCCTCTCTGTTACAATTTACGATTGCGCCAGCCATAGCGCAGCTGACTATGTTCTCCCTGTTTGGAAAAAAGGATAAGACCGAGAAGGCCGAGCCCTCTCTGCTTGAGCGGCTGAAATCGTCCGTCACCAAGACCAAAGCGGCGCTGACCGAAACGGTCGACACGCTTTTTCTCGGCGAGCGAAAAATCGACCCGTCGATTTTGAAAGACTTGGAAATGGCGCTGATTTCCGCTGACATAGGCGTGAAAACGACGCGCGAAGTTCTGGACTCCGTAAAAGAAAAGATGGATCGCAACGCGCTGTCGAACTCTTCGCAGCTGAAGCAGGAGATCAAGTCGCATATCGCGCGTATTTTAAAACCGACCACAGAACTGGATCTGGCTGGCGCGTCCAGCAACGGAAGCGGACCTCGAGTTGTTTTCATCGTCGGCGTAAACGGCGTCGGCAAAACAACGAGCATCGGCAAACTGGCGAACCGGCTGCGGCAGCAGGGCTTGAGCGTTGTGCTTTGCGCGGCGGACACGTTTCGCGCGGCGGCGATCGAACAACTGGAAGTCTGGGCCAACCGAAACAACGTGGAAGTTATCAAGCAAAAATCCGGCGCCGATCCCGCCGCCGTGGTATTCGACGCCATGGCCGCGGCAAAGACGCGCAACGCGGACGCCGTCATCGTCGATACCGCCGGCCGCTTGCACACAAAATCCAATTTGATGGCCGAATTGGAAAAAATGAAGCGCACCGCCGCGAAAGTGATTCCCGGCGCACCGCACGATATTTTGCTGGTGATGGACGCGACCACAGGGCAAAACGGACTCTCGCAGGCGCGCGAATTCACTTCCGCGGTCGGAGTGACTGGAATTATTTTGACCAAGATTGACGGCACTGCAAAGGGCGGCATCGTCGTGGCAATCTCCCGCGAGCTTGGACTTCCAATTCGCTTCGTAGGCACCGGCGAACAAATTGAAGACCTGGTTCCGTTCGACGCCGAAACTTACGTCAATTCTCTTTTCGACTAATTCTGTGAACGAACACGACATCCGATTCCTGCAACACGCGCTGGCTCTGGCCCGCAAAGGCATCGGGCTGGCGAGCCCGAACCCGATGGTGGGCTGCGTCATCGTACGCGATGGCGAAATTGTCGGCGAAGGCTTCCACCAATACGATTTGCGGGAACACGCGGAGATTGTCGCGCTGAAAGCTGCCGGTGAGAAATCTAGCGGTGCGACCCTTTACGTAAGCCTTGAGCCATGCAATCACACGGGACGCACAGGCCCCTGTACCGAAGCAATTCTGCAAGCCGGTGTGAAACGCGTCGTGATGGCAATGCGCGATAAAAATCCCAATGTCGAAGGACTCGGCAAAGAGCGGCTGCTTGTGGCCGGCGTTGCGGCAGAACTCGGCCCAAACGATATTGAATTGGACGCAACGGAGCTGAACGAAGGTTTTGTTCACTGGACTGAGACGCGCACCCCGTTCGTCACGCTCAAATCGGCGCTGACACTGGACGGACAACTCGCGCTGCCGAAACAGGGGAAGGGCAAACAACGCGAATGGATCACGTCGGAAGAATCGCGAGCGAAGGTGCAACGGCTACGCCACGCATCCGATGCACTGTTGACCGGAATCGGCACGATTCTCGCGGACGACCCGCTCATGACGGACCGCAGCGGCTTGCCGCGACGTCGTCGACTGCTGCGCGTGATCCTCGACGCAAGACTACGGCTTCCAGCAAACGCGCGAATTTTGCGAGACGTTCAGAACGATTTGCTCGTCGTGACAGCGGAGCCGCTCACTTCGGCGAAGGCAAAGAAGCTGCGAGCCGCGGGGGCCGAGCTTTTGCGCTTGCCTGCTAAAAACGGAAAATTGGATCTCAAGGCTGTGATGAAAGAACTCGGCAAGCGCGAACTTTTGAGCGTCCTTCTCGAGGCCGGCCCTACTTTGAACGGCGCAGCGCTCGCGGCAAAAGCGGTGAACAAGCTCTTTCTCTTTTACGCACCGAAACTCGCTGGACGCGCGACTGTGCCCTTTGTACGCGGCATTGTCGCTACCCCACAGATTCGCGCGCTCCACTATCGCGAACGAGACTTCGGCGGTGATTTTGCAATGGAAGCCTGGCTGCAAAACTGACGCGGCTCCCCAAAGCTCATTTCGCGCGGTGCGGTTTTCCTGTAAACTTTACTCAAATTCCGTAAGGTCTGGCACAACCACATTTTACGGAATTTACTCTTCGCGATCGCCGAGGTTTTCCCATGAGCGCCACAGCCGTTTCCGACATCCGCATCCCGCATTTCATCGGCGGACAATGGACCAATTCGACTTCCACCAACTGGCAAGATGTCATCAATCCTGCGACAGGCGCGTCGCTGGGCAAAGTGCCGCTTGCGGAAGCGAGCGAAGTGAACGCCGCGATTGAAGCTGCCGCCGCTGCGTTTCCCGACTGGCGCCGCACGCCGCCGGAAGACCGAATCCAGCCGCTATTCAAACTGAAGATGCTGCTCGAGCAGCACATTGATGAGTTGGCTCGCCTAATCACTATCGAAAACGGAAAGACAGTGACCGAAGCGAAAGCGGAATTGCGCCGCGCGATTGAAAACGTGGAAGTCGCGTGCGGCATTCCGATGATGATGCAGGGGTACAACCTGGAAGACGTCGCTCGTGGCATCGACGAAACGATGATTCGCCAGCCGATGGGCGTCGTCGCGGCAATCACGGCGTTTAATTTTCCGGCGATGATTCCGTTCTGGTTTTTGCCTTACGCGATTGCCACGGGAAATACATTTGTTTTGAAAGGCTCGGAACGCGTGCCCCTTACGATGAAGCGCGCGTTTGAATTGTTCGAGCAGATTGGTCTGCCGAAAGGCGTCGTGAACATGGTCAACGGCGGAAAGACCGCCGTGGATACGATTCTCGATCACCCAAAGGTGCGCGCGGTGAGTTTTGTCGGTTCGACGCCTGTCGCAAAATATATTTATGCCCGCGCAGCAGCAAGCGGAAAGCGCGCGCAGTGCCAGGGTGGTGCGAAGAATCCAGTCATCGTGTTGCCGGATGCGGACATGGATATGGCGACCCAGATTATCGGTGACAGTGCCTTTGGTTGCGCAGGGCAACGCTGCCTCGCCGTTTCTGTCGCGGTTGCTATTGGCGAAGCGCAAAAGACATTCCGCGATTCGATTGCCGAGGCGGCTTCAAGACTCCGCGTCGGCAACGGACTTGAAGAAGGCACGCAGATGGGCCCGGTGATTACGCCGCAAAGTAAAACGCGCGTGGAATCACTGATCGGTGAAGGCGAAAAACAGGGCGCAAGAATTCTCGTGGATGGCCGCAACTCAAAAATCCCTGGCGGAGAAAACGGCAATTTCGTGAAGCCGACCATTCTCGACGGAGTTCCGGTCGGGAGCGATTTGGCGCACACGGAAATTTTTGGGCCAGTGCTCAGCCTCGTTCACGCCAATGATCTCGACGAAGCGATGTCGTTCCTCAACAAAAACCCATTTGGCAATCAAGCGTCGCTCTTCACATCGAGCGGTTCGGCTGCACGCCGTTTCCGCTACGAAGCTCCGGCCGGAAACATTGGTATCAATATCGGCGTCGCCGCGCCGATGGCTTACTTCCCTTTCAGCGGTTGGAAAGACAGTTTCTTTGGCGACATGCACGGCCAGGGACGCGACGCGATCGAGTTTTACACTGACAAGAAGGTAGTCGTCGAGCGCTGGGCGAAAGAGCATTCGCGCAAATTCTAGATTTTCTTGTAGCTGCTGTTGCGCACACGCACCGGTGTGAGTACACTCGCGCCACTGAATTTCTCCTTTGCCCGTGGCCGACGCCAACCAACCGACGCTGAAATCCGCCGCAAAAAAAGCGGGAATTTTTTCGTTCGTGTTTGTCATGTTTTCGTACACGACAGGCGGCCCGTTCGGTCTTGAAGAGCAGGTCACGACGTCCGGCCCTGGCATGACTCTGCTCTATCACCTTTTGATTCCCTTGTTCTGGTGCATTCCCATTTCGCTCGTCGCCGCGGAACTGACCACGGCGATGCCCGTACAAGGCGGATTTTATCGCTGGGTGCGCGCCGGCTACGGCGACTTCTGGGGATTTCTTTCCGGTTGGTGGAACTGGACGGCATCGTTCCTGCTTGGCAGCGCGTATGCGGTTCTTTTCACCGACTACATCACGGCCTATTATCCGAGCGTCGCAGGCTGGAAACATTACGCCATTTCCGTCACGTTGATCGCCATCATCACGTACGTGAACGTTCGCGGCATCCAGCTCGTAGGAAAAATTTCAACGGTGCTTGAGATCGCGGTGTTGCTTCCGATTGTCGCGATGACCGCGATCGCATTGGCGCACGCACATCACAACCCCTTTGTTCCGCTGATACCGCCGCAGAAGCCGTTTTCGCAAGTTTTTGGCGTGGGCCTCGCGCTCGGAGTTTGGCTCTATTCGGGGTACGAACAGCTTTCGACCGTTGCGGAAGAGGTCGATAATCCGCGGCGAAACTATCCGCTGGCGTTGGCCATCGTTGTGCCAATGTCGATCGCGACCTATTTTCTTCCCACGTTTGCTTCTCTCGCAGCCCTCAACAATTGGCAGGACTGGGGCTCGGGCTATTTTTCGGAGGCCGCACGTTTGATTGGCGGCGCCACGCTAGCGGCAGCGGTCACCATCGCCGCGGCGATTGCCAATATTTGCCTACTGAACAGCACCGTGCTCGCGACGACCCGCATGCCGTTCGCGATGGCCGAAGATGGATTTCTTCCCAAACAATTGACGCGGCTGCATCCGCGATTCGGAACTCCGGCAGTGTGCATAGTAATTTCCGGAATCGTGTACGCGCTGCTCGCGATTCACAGC
This sequence comes from Candidatus Acidiferrum sp., assembly GCA_035295625.1. Lineage (GTDB taxonomy): Bacteria > Acidobacteriota > Terriglobia > Acidiferrales > UBA7541 > Acidiferrum. The sequence continues at coordinate 43,399 of DATGIS010000047.1, forward strand.
CTCGCACAACTCATCACGGTCTATGCGTGGCTGCGCGTGGCAACAACCCTCATGACAGCGCTGTCCGCGTGGCGACTGCGAAAAACGCACGCGACGCTGGAACGGTCATTTCGCATTCCTGGTGGACGCGCAGGACTCTCCTACGCGGTGGCAGCGCCAATCTTCATGGGAATTGTCGCAACGGCAGGCAGTATTTTGAGCGCCGATAAATTTGCGATTCTATGGGGCCCGATTGCGATTTTGCTGGGCCCGGCGGCGTACCTATGCTTGCGACGAAAACCGAGAGGAGACACTGGCGCGGTTTCAGCTGATTAAATCAAGGAAGCGAAACCACAAGCCGGCAAGCGGAAGAAACCACGGCTTGCGGCGGTAGAGTCCGAGCGGCGCACCCTTAAACGGGATTTCCGAAAACGGATTTGCGTCCGGCATTGCGCCACCGCTTGCGATGCGCTGAGCAATCTTCTGACCAAGCAGAGTTGCCATTGCCACTCCGTGCCCCGCGTACCCGACCGAATAGTAGAGGCCATCCGTCCGTCCCACGTGAGGCATCATGTCAAATGCGAAGTCGAGTGTGCCACCCCAGACGTATTCGACATTTGTGTTCTGTAGTTGGGGAAAGATTTCGACCATGTCCCGCCGCAGAATCGTCTGGCTCTCGCGGACCGTATTTTCATTCTCTGGAAAAAACGCGGCGCGGCCGCCAAAGAGCATGCGGCGATCTGGCGTGAGCCGGTAGTAGTGCGTGTAATATTTGGAGTTGTAGATCATCCGGTTGCGCGGGCTGATTTCCGCCGCGACCGACGCCGGCAGAACTTCGGTGACGACGATGTACGAACCGATGGGAATAATCTTGCGGCGAAGCGACGGCGTGCTGTCACTCGTATAGCCGCTCGTCGCGACGAGCACATCGCGCGCCAGGAGCGTCCCGCGGGACGTGGAGAGCTTGAATCCCCCTGCACCGCCTTCGGAGACACGCTCAAGTCGATCCACGCGCGTTTGCTCCTGGATCGCGGCGCCTGCTCGAATCGCGGCCTGGGCTAGCCCCGCGACGTAGCGGGCCGGATTCGCGCCCGCGCTTACTTCATCGACAAGGCCGCCAAAATATATCTTTGATCCGATTTCCGTGAACAAATTTTCTGGCGGAACGATCCGCACCGTGTGCCCTAACTCCCGCTCCATCGTTTCCGCGCTGCGCTGAAATCCATCAAAGTGGCTCGGCTTGTTCGCCACTTCCAGGTGGCCGCTGCGGCAAAAATCGCAATCGATTCGCTCATCCGCAACGATTTGCTCTGCCGTGGAAATGGCTTCGAGCGACGCCGCAAACATCCGCTTCGTCATCTCTTTCCCGTAGCGCGAAAGCAAATCCGCCACGCCGACTTTCAAGCCCGTCAAAACCATGCCGCCATTGCGCGAACTCGCGCCCCAGCCAACTGTTTGCGATTCGAGGACGGCCACGCGCGCTCCCTGCTTCGCCAGTGTTCGCGCCGCGGAAAGTCCCGTGATGCCCGCGCCCAGAATCGCGACGTCCACTTTTTCCGGCAGCGGCCGTGTTTCGATTCGGGGCATTTCGACCGTGGTCAACCAGAAGTTTTTTTCCAGAACGGTCATTCGCGTTACCCTTCTTGCGGAATTTGGCCTATTGGGGAAGCTCGCGCACTGCTCGATGGGCTTCGTCGATTGCCGCATCGGTGTAAGCTCGCGCCGCCGAATCGGAATTGGCAATCGTGATTCGTCCAAATGGAGCGCGGCCCAAAACGTTCGGACGCGGGCCTGGAGGAAGGTCGCGGTCGGAATACCAATCGTATTCGTAGGCGTAGCCGTGGCCCCAGCGATTCGCGGTGATCGCCGCAATGTCGCGCGCGGCATCAAAGCCGGCGCCGCCAAGCATGCGCTGCAGTTGCTCGCGCGTGTTGCGTTCGATTTTTTCAAACGGCGTCGTCAGTAGCTCGTAGCGGCCCGCGCGATATTGATCGCGCCGCGGCGCACCGGGACTGCACGGCGTTCGCAACAGGAAAAGCACCGCGGGTTCCTCGGGTTTGCTCGGAAATTGGTAATCACCAATGGTCACAGGAAAATCCAGTGCGATATAAGAATGGTAGCTTCCCGGCGCCATGATCTGATGGATTCCAAGATTCGCGAACGGCTTCCAGTTGCGAATCGCGACTCGTGTGTAGAGAAACGGCGCTTTCACGCAGTACTCGAGCGCCGCTTTCTGTTTCTGCGGCAAATCCGGGCACAAGTACGGCACCATCACGTTGTAGCAGGCCATTACGCAGTGCTTGGCTTTTACGGAGAGCAGCAAAGCGTCTTTCGCGTACGAAATCGTCACGAAGCCATTTTCGCCGGAACCACTCTTTTGCGTTACGTGTACAGCCGTCGCTTGCAGCCGAATGCGCACGTTTTGTTCATCGCGGTCGAGTTTCGAATAGTCTGCCTTCGCTGTGACCACGTCTTCCATCGTGTGGCCCGGCATCGCATCGGGAATCAACGCGCGCACCAACAATCGCGCGACAGACGCATTGCCGTCGGGGAAATGAAAAATGTACGGCTCTTCCTTCTCCTCTTCACCAAGGCCGAGCCCGTCGAAACCGGGATAGGTGAACGAGCCATAGTCATCGCCGTTTGTGTAACAGCCGTACGCGGAAATGGCTTCGATTCCGACGGCAAACAGGTCGTGCGAGAATTTTTGAAGAAACGGCAGAGCTTCCGGTGCAAGTTTGCAATGCTTGGTCAAATACTCCGCCATACTGATTTTCTGTAGCAGCGCGATTTTTTGTAGTCTTGTTAATCCCGGAAGATAGTCGCTCTTTTCGGTGTAGACGCGGACGATGTCTTTTTTCGCTGCGTCGGAGAGCGGCGCGTTCGCAAGAAACTCCTCCCAAGGCTTTGTTCCCATTCCAACGAGGAGCGCATCAGAGCCAAACGTCTCCTTGTCAAAAAAACATCCGGTCTCCAATTTTTCGTAAAGCTTCGAGTCGTAGGCTTTGTAAAATTTCTGCACGTCTACGCCGAGTTCCGCGAGCAGCCCCTTCGCAATTTTGCTATATGCTCCCGGGCTCTCGATAGACTGCGCGCCGCCGTTCGCAAGCAAAAGCCGTCCATCCACGTCAAATTCATCGCGCCGCGCGTGCCCGCCAAAATCGTCATGGCTGTCGAGTAGGAGAATCTTGGATCCCTTGCCGAATCGTTTCTGGTAAAAATACGCCGCGGCGAGTCCGCTGATTCCTGCGCCGACGACAACAAGATCGTACGTTTCGCCGGATTCTTCCGCGGTCGCAAGCGAATCCCACTTTTTTCCGTCGCGCAAAGCATGCGCGAACTTGTAAACGTTGGCTTCGTCGCCTCGCAGTCCGGTTTTCACCGGCGGATAGTCAGATGCCGGCGTCCCTTCCGCGCTTGCCGTCGGCGCGTGCATCGCAAGTACCGCCCCTCCAACCGTGACGGCGACTC